>JAZKFT010000033.1:7446-66622 GCA_040386335.1 Bacteroidota bacterium | reverse complement strand
TCAGTTGGTTAGAATGCCGCCCTGTCATCCCCACAGGATTGTGGGGACGGGTTCGAGTCCCGTCCGGTCCGCCTTTTTAGAGCTTTGAATTAATTTTCAAGGCTTTTTTTATTTGTATGAACTTTTACGTATACATTCTGCAAAGCGACTTGGATGGTAGTTTCTACAAAGGATTTTCAACACATCCTTCCGAAAGATTAATTCAACATAACAACGGGGAAACCCAAAGCACCAGGCATCTTGTTCCCTGGCAACTGGTGTATGTTGAAATATGTAACGCAAAGAGAGAAGCACTAATACGGGAAAAGAATCTAAAAAAGGCAGATCGCAATAGAATCATGGCATTGATCAACTCATCAAAAAATCAGGTTCATGAATTTCTCTAAACTCACAATTTTATGCTGCTCTATCAGGTATCGGCATAAGTATCAAAGGGTTTTCGGCACACTGAGGTTCGAGGACACTGAGCTTGACGATGGAGGATCGGAAATAGCAATCAAATTCACATTCCCTTACGTAAGATTTTTAAATTTAGACCGGAGGTTCAGTTGGTTAGAATGCCGCCCTGTCATCCCCACAGGATTGTGGGGACGGGTTCGAGTCCCGTCCGGTCCGCCTTTTTAGAGCTTTGAATTAATTTTCAAGGCTTTTTTTATTTGTATGAACTTTTACGTATACATTCTGCAAAGCGACTTGGATGGTAGTTTCTACAAAGGATTTTCAACACATCCTTCCGAAAGATTAATTCAACATAACAACGGGGAAACCCAAAGCACCAGGCATCTTGTTCCCTGGCAACTGGTGTATGTTGAAATATGTAACGCAAAGAGAGAAGCACTAATACGGGAAAAGAATCTAAAAAAGGCAGATCGCAATAGAATCATGGCATTGATCAACTCATCAAAAAATCAGGTTCATGAATTTCTCTAAACTCACAATTTTATGCTGCTCTATCAGGTATCGGCATAAGTATCAAAGGGTTTTCGGCACACTGAGGTTCGAGGACACTGAGCTTGACGATGGAGGATCGGAAATAGCAATCAAATTCACATTCCCTTACGTAAGATTTTTAAATTTAGACCGGAGGTTCAGTTGGTTAGAATGCCGCCCTTTCATCCCCACAGGATTGTGGGGGCGGGTTCGAGTCCCCACGAACCATACTCCGCCCCGATAAAAAACGCGCTGCCATGTTTTGTGTCCTCACACGATCATAGCCATTGAGGTCATTGTATGCCCCGCCACCTAAAGCCAGCAGGAATATCACAAACCGGGAGCGGCACAGGAAAAACACAGTCGCTATCTTTATTCTTAAAAATAGAATATGGAATGGGCAAATAAAGTGGTGGTGATTACCGGGGCAAGTACCGGCATCGGTAAAGCTACGAAGGAGCTTTTACGAAGTAAAGGGTGCATTGTATATAACCTGGATATTCATCCACCAGGAGAAACCGATGAGTATTTTATTTCCTGCGATGTAAGTAAAAAAGATAGTATCAATAGTGCCATTGATAATTTGTATGGCAACCAAAAAAGAATCGATTTTCTTTTTGCGAATGCCGGAGTGCATTTATTTGCCACACTGGAGGAGACTTCTTACGAACAACTGGAGTCGATCGTTTCCATCAACCTGTTGGGTGTTTATTACCTGCTAAAAAAGATAATTCCCATCATGAAGGAGCAACTAAAAGGCAGTATTGTACTGATGGGCTCCGACCAGGTATTTATTGGAAAAGCGAGCAGTTCTGTGTATGGTATGACAAAAGGCGCCATTGGGCAACTTGCCAAAAGTACAGCCATTGATTATGCGCCTTATAATATCCGGGTGAATTGTATCTGCCCTGGTACTATTGACACACCCTTGCTGGATCGTGCTGTTGAACATTTTGCTGCTACAACCGGAACACCTGCCGGTGAGGTATATAAGTCGCTGGATGGTGTTCAGCCCATGGGTCGCATAGGTAAGGCTGCCGAAATCGCTCAATCCGTAGCATTCCTTTTATCCGATGAAAGTTCGTTTACCACAGGTAGTCTGTTTGCAGTGGATGGCGGCTATATCTGCCAGTAAGTTCCTGATGCTATTGTTCGTGTTCACGACCCATCCGGTAAGCTTCAAAATCAACCCTTTAGCAATTACCTTCAGTCAAAATAATTTGCAACTTCACCTTGTCCATATCATATTAACAAATCACCGATCATGAGAAATACGCTAATTACTGCTATTTTGCTTTTATCATGCCCAATTACTATCATCGCACAAAATGTGGGTATAGGAACGACAACTCCGGAAGCCACTGCACAACTTGACATTAGCAGCACCAGCAAGGGAATATTGATTCCGCGGATGAGTCTCTCACAACGGACCGCCATTACCAGCCCGGCAACGGGCTTGCTGATCTACCAGTCTGACCCCAGCGACAGCAGTTTCTATTGGTACGATGGTAATGCATGGATCAAACTACAAAGTTCAAAATCGGGTTGGTCGCTATCTGGTAACAGTGCCACCAATCCAGCCACACAATTCATGGGAACAACGGATGACAAACCGCTATTGTTCCGGGCAAATAATATCAGGGCGGGTACGATTGATGCAGCGAATAAAAATGTACTATTCGGTACCCGCGCCGGTTTAAACCTGGCAGCTTCGGCCAGGGAAAATACCGTTTTTGGTGATAGTGCGCTGGGCGCTGCAACGATATCTCCGATCGGTATGGTAGCCATAGGTTATAATGCCCAATCACTAACTACTACCAATGTAAACTATGCAACAGTGATGGGCTGGAACGCCGGCAAAACGAACCGCGGTTCCTGGTCTACCATCATCGGTGCCAGCGCCGGTATGACCAACCATGCAAACGGTAATACCATGATAGGATCATCGGCCGGTATGAAAAACATAACTGGTTTTCAAAATACATTCGTTGGTGATAATGCGGGACGCGAAAATCAAACCGGTATCGATAATGCCTTTTTCGGCTCCTACTCAGGTCCCATTAACACAGGCTCCTATAATGCTTTTTTTGGTGCGCTCACTGGCGCCAATAACGTATCAGGATCATTCAATTCTTTTTTTGGTGAGCAAACTGGTTATTCCAGTAGCAGTGGCAGCCATAATAGTTTTTTCGGGCCCAGGGCAGGTCGTTCAACAAGCACGGGCAACTACAATGTTTTCCTGGGGAGCCTGGCGGGTTATGGCAACTCGGTTGGTAGCGGCAGTGTGGCGATTGGATATTCGGCACTGTATTCTCTTAACGGGGGTAATAATATTTGGTGCGTAGCTATAGGTGATAGCGCCGGCTACCTGAATAATGCGGTAGAAAATATCTTTGTTGGCGCTGCAGCCGGCAAAAACAATACGGCCGGATACAAAAATACTTTCATCGGTACACGTGCCGGGTATACTAATGCCGGAGGCTGGAGTAACACAGCACTTGGCAATGCGGCGTTGTACAATAATGGTTCAGCGGCTTTTAACACGGCAGTTGGCGACAGTGCCCTGTATGCCAATACATCAGGCAACTTCAACACAGCGGTGGGTTCTGGTGCGTTGCAAACTACATCGGTGCAGGCAGGCAATGTAGCAATGGGCTTCAGAGCGCTGCAAAATAGCACGGGTGGATACAATACGGCGGTGGGTTCCAGGGCTCTTTTTTCCAATACCGGGCAAAGTGATAATACGGCCATTGGAAATAATGCTGACGTGGCGAACGGCGGTATTTACAATGCAGCAGTCATCGGGTCTAACGCAATTGTTGGCGCCAGCAATACCATGTCATTTGGCGGACCTAATACACAATTCTGGGCATTTGCGCGGCCAACGGTTACAGCCGGAGCAGCACTACAGGTAGGTCAGCCAGGATTTAGTAATGGCAATGGTGCCTATTTAAGCACAGGCGGTACCTGGTTCAACGCCTCCGATGAAAATCTTAAAAGCAATATCACAGCCATTAACGGTCAGGACATACTCAACAAAATTGTCCAATTGAATATTACGCAGTGGGATTATACCAGCACCACAAGCAAAGAAACACATATCGGCCCCATGGCACAACAGTTCAAACAACTATTCGGGCTGGGCATTGCCAATAATGATAAAAGTGTCAGCACGATTGATCCCGCAGGCATTGCATTGGCAGGAATACAGGAATTGAAAAAAGAAAACGAAGCGTTGAAGAAAATGGTGCTTGCGTTAATTGAACAAGTCAAAGCAATTCAAAAGTAAAAGATGGACAACCAACAGCGTGGCGGCAAGAGAAAAATTTGTAATGGTTGCCCCGCTTTCAAAGTATCCGTTTATTTGCTGTTCTAACGATCACGATCACTAATGTTTTACTATGTCATCAACCACCGGCTTCACACAAAAAACAGTCTGGATCACCGGCGCCTCATCTGGCATCGGTGAGGCGCTTACCTATGCCTTTGCAGAACGCGGAGCCAGGCTGATTATATCTGCCCGGCGGGTAGAGGAACTGGAACGGGTAAAAGCCCAATGCAAAATCCCTGGATTGGTTCAAATCATTCCCATGGATCTGAGTAAGGTGGATGAACTGGAAGCAAAAGTGCTTCTGGCGTTAGCCCACAACGGCCACATAGATATCCTGGTAAACAATGGTGGCATTAGCCAGCGCAGTGAAGCAAAAGACACCTCACTTGAAGTGTACCGGGATATTATGGAAGTAAATTTTTTTGGCACGATTCATCTCTCCAACCTGGTGATGAAACATTTTTTAGAAAGGAATGCTGGCCAGTTTGTAATCATGAGCAGCATCACAGGTATTGTAGGACTGCCGTTGAGAACAGCTTATACCGCGTCAAAACATGCCATTGAAGGTTTTTATAAATCGCTGCGAACGGAAATATGGAAAACGAACCTGAAGGTTTTAATGGTAAGACCAGCTTCAATAAAGACAAACATTGCTAAGAATGCATTAACAGGAGATGGTGGGAAATTTAATAAAGCCGACCAGGTAATAGATAAAGGTATAAGCCCCGAAAGTCTGGCCCATTCTATCATTAAGGCTATTGGTCAAAACAAAAGTGAACTGTTAGCCGGGCCAGCGGCACAGCAATTTGTCATCAGGATGAACCGATTCTTCCCGGGTTTCGTATTTAATATGTTAAAGAAAATTAAACCCTAAAATAGCTTAAACCAAACTATGCAAAATCAGTCTGCATTTCCGCACGTCGCATAATATCACACAAAGAAACGGCACGGTTTTTATTGTATACGAACCGCTATTTTTTTTCTTTCATTTTTTTTAACAGTCAGCTATGCAGCGCATTTAAGAAATGCCCCTAATTTGGTGTTAACAAAATCAAAAACCCTTTTTCCGCCTATCGAGATAGTTTTTACGTAACTCTTATTTGCTGATTCACCTTTAAAATCAACAAAACTATGGCGGATTTCCATCATTTAACAGACACCCAACTGGTTCACATGTATGCAGACGGCAACGCATCTGCAATCGAAACTTTGGTGAACCGGTATAAGGACAAAGTCTTTACCTCGATTTATTTCATGGTAAAAGACAAATACCTTGCCGAAGATTTATTCCAGGATGTTTTTATCCGCATCATCGATACCATTCGTAAGGGCAGGTACCAGGAAGAAGGTAAGTTTCTACCCTGGGCCATGCGCATTGCCTACAATATGTGTGTAGACCATTTCAGGCGTGTAAAACGTACCCCGATCATTAAAACTGCCGACGGTGCAGACCTCTTTAATTGGATGCATATTGCCGACGACAGTGCCGATACGCATATCGTAAAACGCCAGACTTACGACCGGGTACAAACCATGCTGGAGCAATTACCCGAAGAACAAAAAGAGGTGATCATTCTACGCCACTATGCCGATATGAGTTTTAAGGAAATCGCAAACCTCACCAACTGCAGTATCAACACAGCTTTGGGCAGAATGCGGTACGGACTCATTAACCTTCGTAAAATGATGGTAGAAAAACAGATCTCGCTGTGATTTTTTGATTTCTGATGTATGATTTCTGATGTCTTTCATTAAACAGCATCTGACTAAACAACTACACATGGCAAATCATACATCAGAAATCATACATCTGACATCCGACATCCAAGATAATGTCATGCTGTATTTCTGATTGCACTCACAGCTTGTAAGATAACGATTGCAGGTTCCATCGCAAAAGGTTAGTGCAGCATGACGCCAAACTAAAAACCTCCTAGTCACAAAATGTCGGGAGGTTTTTTCATTAACGTTGTTACAGGTGAACCTGCTATGGATGTCGCTTTTTAAATTCTGCTTTTACAGTTTCAAGATGTGCAAGAAATTTGGGGATATCGTTATCGTAACCGTATTGCACATCACTTAGGGGCTTTCCTTCCAAATCAACAAATTTGTAAAGCGGTTGCGCGTTCAGATTGAAAGTAGTTTGCTCATAATCAAGATTTTTGTCCCCGATCGTGTTAATCATTTCGCCATTTGGTTTCTTTACTTTCTCGCTTTCTTCCAGTTCTGTTTTATCATCGACAAATAGAGAAACCAATACAAAGTCTTCTTTCATCTTTTTCAGCACCTCTGGTTTACTCCAAACCTCATTTTCCATTTTGCGGCAGTTGGCACAACTCCACCCTGTAAAATCTATCATCACCGGCTTTTTCAAAATCCTCGCGGCTGCCAGGGCTTCTTCCATGTCGTAATAAGCTGTTAACCCAAATGGCACATGAAATTTGTCGATATATTTTTTAGGCGCAGGGGCTGTTGTGGCCACATTGGACTGGGAATGAGACGAGCCTGACCCAATTTTGTATTGCAGGTCGTTGAGGTTAAACTCCTGGGTGGATGGTGATGGCAGAATGCCACTCAAAGGTGTTAAAGGCGCACCCCACAAACCTGGTACCATATACAGTGCAAAGCACCAGGAAGCAATGGCGATAAACAATCTTGGTACTGAAATATAAGGCAGGTCGCTGTCGTGAGAAAATTTGAGTTTACCCAAAAGATACAAGCCCAACAGGAAGAAGATCACCACCCACACTACAATGAATACCTCGCGGTTCAGTATGCCCCAATGATAGGCCTGGTCTACATTGGAAAAGAATTTTAAAGCAAGCGCCAGTTCGATAAACCCAAAGAAAACCTTCACCGTATTCAGCCATCCGCCACTCTTTGGCAGCGATTTAAGCATGGACGGAAACAATGCAAAGATGCCGAACGGAATAGCAAGTCCTAAGCCGAAACCCGCCATTCCAATAACTGGTCCCATGCCTATACCCTGGCCTGAAGTTTGGCTCAACAACCCCGCAACAATAGGACCAGTGCATGAAAATGACACGATCACCAGTGTTAGTGCCATAAAGAAAATACCCATCATACCACCTTTACCCGCCCCTTCGTCAGCCTTGGTGGCCCATGAACCCGGGAGCGTTAGCTCGAATGCACCAAAAAATGAAATGGCAAAAACAATAAAAATGGCAAAAAACAACAGGTTGCTGATTGGGTGCGTGGAAACCTGGTATAAAAATTTATCGCCAAAAATGAGCGTTAGGATGATTGTTGGAATGGTATAAATAAGAATGATGCAGAGCGCATACCACCATGCATTTCTAACGCCCTGGCCTTTGGTTTTACTCTTTTTTAGAAAGAAGCTTACCGTAACAGGTATCAATGGAAACACACAAGGCGTAAATACTGCTGCCAGCCCGGTAAGAAAACAGAACAGGAATAATGCAATACCCGAAAGCGGTTCTTCCGCTGGTGCTGAACCTTTTGTTGCCGCAGCGTCTGCTGTTTTTTTATCGGCCAGTTTTGCATTAAAAGCCTCTCCCCCACTTGGAAATTCATCGCCCTTTTTCCCAAGCCAGGCAATGTCGCCTTTCAACGCAACCACACTGTCGTTTACGCTGATATGAAGTGGTACCACAAAAGTCACGCTGTCGGCAAAGGAGCGGTAACTCAGTTCACCCCTGGCTTCTATAGCCGATCCAATTTCCGTGATCGTATCGGTTGCCCGGCGCCATTTATTAAACGAGCTATCGAAACTGATGGTGCTGATAAACGCATCTTCCTCGCTGCGTTTATTGGCAGAAAATATTTGCAAGCCCTTGCTGATGTTGGCTTTTGCCTTAAATAATACTATCGAATCGTTAGCCCGTTCGGTGCTAAAAACAAACTGCACAGGTTTTTCCTGCGCAGTAGCTGCCATAACACATGCAATAAGCAATAAAATGGCTAAAAATTTCTTCATGATGGAGGGGTCGGGAATTTAAGACTTAGAATAGCTGTTTACCAGTTCACTTGTTAACGGGTTCCAATGTTCACGTGTTATAATGTTCACGTGTTACAAGTTTTGATCCTTGCAAAAAGTAAACATGCGAACGGGTGAACAAGTGAACTGGTGAACTGATGAACTATTGCAGGTTCACCGAGAATGTTTTAGTTGTAGGTGGCAGGCATTGTTTATCGTCGCAAGTCATAAACTCTACTTCACCGGTAATATTGGTTTTTACATTTGCCTTCAGTTTAAACACCTGTACAATGTCAATGGTGTTTTCGTAGAATTTCACCATTTCGCCGGTCGAAGGGTCTTTCATTTTTACAGCCTTGCCTTTGGCGAGTAATTTTCCATCGGCCGCTGCCAAAGGATTCGTTTTGAAAGTCACGGAAGTTGCTACTCCCACATCGGCACTATGGTCGAGTGTATATACGTGCCAGCCCGCATCAATTGTCGCGGTAATATGCACTTCAAAAGTTTTATCAGCTATCTTTTTAGCCGTGTAGGTCCATTTTACAGGGTTCTTTATCTGGGCCATTGTAGCGGTGGTAAATCCCAGGCAAAGCAGGGCAAAAAACAATTTCTTCATTTGGTTATTTAGTTTACTGATGGCAATAAGACCTCTTTTATAATTATTTTACCCCACGCTCAAATAACAGGCACAGGCTATAATAATTTAAAAGTAGAAACGAAACTACTTCTAAACGAATGTTTTGGATGAAAAGGCTATGTTAATTGACCAAACCCAGTTCCCGGAATACGTGCACACCATCCGTATTGCCCAGTAAAGGGTCGCATGCCCGTTCGGGGTGGGGCATCATTCCGAACACATTCCGGCCAGTATTACAAATGCCGGCAATATTCCTGATGGCGCCGTTCGGGTTGGCGGATTCGCTGATCTCAGCAGCTTCGGTGGCATACCGATAGATTACCTGGCTGTTTTTTTCCAACTCGTTCAACGTCGTATCGTCGGCATAATACCGGCCTTCACCATGAGCAATTGGAATTTTTAATGCAGTTGTCGTAGCACCGTTTATGTAAATATTTTTACAGATAAATTGTTGGTTTGCATTACGAAGTAATGCCCCGGGCAACAAACCCGCTTCGCACAAAATCTGGAATCCGTTGCATACACCCAGCACTTTACCGCCATTATTGGCAAACTCAATTACAGATTGCATCATAGGGCTAAAACGGGCAATGGCACCACAACGCAGATAATCGCCGTAGCTAAAGCCGCCTGGCATCACAATACAATCTTCACTGGTAAAAGCAGAAAGGTCTTTGTCTTTATGCCATAGCATCTCCACTTCCTGTTTCAGATCATACTTTAAAGCTCCAAACATATCCCTGTCGCAATTGCTGCCGGGGAAAACTACAACGCCAAATTTCATTGGTAAAGGTTTTTATTAAAAAACGTGTTAAGCAAAACTGGAAATGGATAGGTACAATAAGTGAGTAGCCTCGCCGTCCGGCAGCATACCTTATCGACCATCGACCTGGAAATTTGCACGAAAGTAATTGATGCGGCTTAAATTTTGCCATCATAATGCCGCAGGCAGGTGAGCATTACCATAAAAACAATGATCCAAAAAAGGAGGTTGCCTACAAATGCCTTTTTGGGATACAGGAATGCGGAGGCAGCAAACGACGCCAACGGAAATACCGCCAATGTAAAAGCGTCAGTTTCGCTGCCGGTTTTAATAAAGATCATCAGCACGGATAGCATGGCAAATACGAGGATAATATTCCAGTTTTTCCGGCCCTGTATCAACATGCGACGGAGGTTTTCCTGCCAGAAATAAAGACCCATAATAACCCAGATCACGATCATTCCGTAGGCAAGAAGGCTGTAAGTATCGTGGCTGATATGCCGATACCCAAAAACAAAGGCCGGCACATGCCAAAGCGGGTGCCAGGAACCGGTTAAAAACTCGTACGCCAGCACAAAATAGTAGGGCGCCATAAGACCTAGCAACAGGATGAGCCATTCCTGGATTCTAAAAGTGCGCATGCTGGCCAGCGCAAACATGGCTACTGCTATCATCACAATAAAGGGATGGTACATAACCGCGCCCAGTCCCACCGCAAGCCCTGCATTAAAAAGTCTTGATTTGGGCGATTGTGAGTGGTACAGGGCCGAGGTATTCTGATATAGCCAAATCAGTAAAGGCAATAATAGCAGTGGCGCTGAAAGCATGTTTGCCTCCGGCACCAGGCTACTTAACAACACCATGCTCAGGGCTACCAGCAGGTTTACTTTCGAAAACATACGCTGGCTGCTCAATACCGCATTGGCATAAATGGCCGAGCCCAGGTTTATAACAAGGGCCAGCACGACGCTTAAACCCTTGCTGCCCCCATGGGCATACCAGTTATTGATGCCATCGGAAAGCAAACCCTGGTGTGGCATATACCCTATAACCGGCGGATGCAGCATATAAGCCAGCTTAGCCAATATCGCTATAACAAAAAGGAAAACTACCTGGAATGTATTTCGTTCTTTAAAAATGCCTGTCACAGTATGTATTAAAATTAGCGTTGCAAATGTAAGGGCGGTGTGGTAACAATCTCAGACGCATTTGGGCATAAAAGATACCCGGCACATGCGATGCGAAGCAGCTACTAAAAATACCATGCCACAAATATTTTGAAACGATCAAAATCGTGATTAATTATAGGGTCAGCAGGCCAATAGTCATTCGTTTATCGCACCATATCTATGGTTAGTCAATGACCTAATGTCCGATGACTTAAATGGACTGCAATTATCGCTTTTACCACTTTGCAAAAAGTAGAGAGTGCGGCAAAAATGACCGCCGTACGATACATTCGCAATATGAAGGTTCTGATCATCCGCTTTTCTTCCATTGGCGACATTGTGCTTACTACACCCGTTATCCGTTGTTTAAAAAAACAGCTGGCTGGAGCAGAAATCCATTTTTTGACCAAGTACGAATACCGGCATATCGTACAGCCTAATCCCTATATTTCCAAAGTGCATTTGCTGCAGGACAACTGGGAGCAGTTGGTTGAAGACCTTCAGACCGAACGATTCGACTATATCATTGACCTACATAAAAACCTGCGGACTGCAAAAGTGAAACGGGCTTTGAAAAAAGCGGATTCATTCTCCTACCATAAACTCAATTGGGCAAAATGGCTACTCACAAATTTTAAGATCGATCAAATGCCCGACATCCATATTGTGGACCGGTATATGGAAACCGTAAAAAAACTGGGTGTTGTAAATGACCAGCTGGGCCTGGATTATTTTATACCGGAAAGAGAAGTGGTAAAAGAAAGCGACATACCCATGAGTCACCAGGCAGGATTTATCGGAATCGTAATTGGAGCCTCGTACGCCACTAAAAAATTACCCCCGGGAAAACTGGTGGAACTTTGCAACCTGGTTGACCATCCTATTATATTGATGGGTGGCCCTGAAGACAGAGCCATGGGCGAAATGATTGCCGCTACCGATCCTCATAAAATTTATAATGCCTGCGGCAAATTCACCCTCAATGAAAGTGCCGACCTGGTGCGCCGTTCCAAACTGGTTATCAGTCACGATACAGGTCTTATGCATATTGCAGCAGCATTCAAAAAGCCTGTAATTTCTGTATGGGGTAATACGGTACCCGCGTTCGGAATGACGCCATGGTATGGTAAGCATCATGTAGCATCAGCCATGTTTGAAGTGGACAATCTTAGTTGCAGACCCTGTAGTAAGTTGGGCTTCCAAAAATGCCCGAGGCGGCATTTTAAGTGTATGAACAACATCAGTATGGCAGCTATAGCCGAAAGAACATTGGATTTTTTAAGAAAATAAAATTTGTAACAATGATGGATGACCGGGCCAGTATCCTCACTAGCCTATGACAATTGCTAAATGGCAGTTGATTGGCCATTTTTTTCATTGAAAAAATTTCTACCTTACCTGAACAAATGCATATGTATGAATCCTATGAAATGTTTATTGGTATGGCTGTTATTTAGTCAGTTGGTACAAGCGCAAAAAACAGTAACCCTTTACTCAGAATGTAACATGGCTGGCAAGAGCAAACAACTTGGACCAGGTGATTATACAAGGTTTAGAACAGGCATTAACAATGATGATCTTTCTTCCATAGTAGTGCCCCAGGGAATGAAAGCCATTCTTTATGAAGACGACAATTTCGGAGGAATGAGTTACGAAATTCTGCAAACCAATAACTGTATCGGAGCAGGCTGGAACAAACGCATGACCAGCATACAAATAAGAGAGGTAAATAACAACGGTGGCAACCCCATACCCAATGCACCCCGCCTCAATTATGGACAAGTGGGCATTTATAGTGAGTGCTTTTATGCGGGCAGGGGCAAGGTGTTGACACCCGGCAACTATACCCGTTTTCAGCATGGCATCAACAATGATGATCTTTCATCCATAGTTATTCCCAATGGCATGACCGTGAGGCTTTTTTCAGATGATAACTTTAATGGAAATTTCATTACACTTAACCGTACCAGTTCCTGCCTGACAAACGAAAACTTTAATAAGGAGATGACTTCCATACAGGTGTACTATACAGGTTCCGGACCAGTCGCAAACAATAATGATAACAGCAATAATGGTAACAATAGCACCAGCAACTGGAACAGCATTAATAACCAGTCAAATGCTGTCATAACCATTTATGAAGATTGTAATTATAGCGGCCGTTCCCGGTCGCTGGCGCAGGGCGACTACCGCAGCAACGAAATGGGCCTTGCTCCAAATACGATCTCGTCTATACGTATCGCACCGGGCTACGGCATGAAAGTATACCGTAAGGATAACTATGAAGGCAACAACACCGATTTTCTGAACGACCAGAATTGCCTGACTTACCTTTTCAACAATGCCATACAATCCTTTAGCATTTACAGTACCGGCCAGAATAACAATAACAACAACGGTGGTAATAATTGGAATAACGGCAATTCCGGCAACAACAACAACAATAGCACGCAGAACAATAATAATTTTTCAACAAGGGCTGTTACCGTATTTGCCGATGCCCGATATAAAGGCGCCAGCATGATTTTGAGCCCTGGCAAATACACAGGGGCACAGCTGGCTGTTGGGGCAGGCGAAAGGGCTATTTCATCTATTGTGGTACCTAACGGTTACAAGGCAGTAGTGTACAGCGGCCCTAATTTTGATGGAGATAGCGGCACAATTACTGCTACTATCTACAATATGGGTGGAACCAGCAGCGGGTGGAACGATAGGATTGGCTCTATAATCATTGAGCGGGTTTATTGATACATAAAAAGGCCCAAGTCCGTTGAATTTCAATTTGGTATTTTTCTGAGAATCAGTTCTTTGTAAAAAGAAAAGTCAAACAAAGTTTTAAAGCGATGATCAAAAATTTGGATGCTTACAGTCATGCCCCTATTTTTGCCATCCAATTATAGGATTGCCCTATAGTATAACGGTAGTACGACAGTTTTTGGTACTGTTTGTTGAGGTTCGAATCCTTGTGGGGCAACAAAAAAGCCGGGTTAAAACCCCGGCATTTTTTTAGTGTTTTTTGTAACAATTACTGCCCGATAGTATAACGGTAGTACCGCAGATTCTGGTTCTGCTTGTCTTGGTTCGAATCCAGGTCGGGTAACAAAAAGAGGCTGTCCAAATATGGGCAGCCTCCTGTATTTTATAGCTTTCCGCCTGAGAAAAGCGGATTCTACGCCGCTCCGTACTCCTTCATTTCCCTTTTTGCAGTTCCGTCGCTATACAGTTCCATCACCGCATAGGCCGGGGCAAATTCCTGGAAGGCTCCGCCCCACCAATTACCGCTAACAGCACCGTTACAGTAGTATTGCACGCCAAGGAATTCCAGGTCGTCCTGCAAGTGTATATGCCCGCTGATACAGACCCGTACCTGTGGATGTTCGGCAAATAATTTTTTGATACGGAGGAAATCTGTATGCATCAGGTTTCTCTGAATTTTCAGATCCCCGTTGGGTTCCGTCTTATTAAAGAATAAGCCGGCACAAATGGATAGTATTGGGATATGGGACACAATACACACAAATTCATTTGGTGGCACAGTCTTTAGCTCCTGTTGGAGCCACTCGAATTGCTCTTCATCCAGTTTAGCAATATAACCGCCGGCAGGGTTAATTTGTGTACTGTCGAGCACGATAATATGCCAGTTGGCTTTTGTAAAGCGATAATAGCGCTTTGGCATGGCCAATTCTTCTACCACCCAAACTTTGCCATAAACCCTGTCCTGTTGTTGAACAGTATTTTCCTTTAAAAACCAACCCCATATATCGTGGTTGCCGATGGCATGGTTAACAGGCAAACTATTTTCGGCCCGGAGTATCTTTTTATAGAGATCAAACTGGGTCTGCACTTTTGGTTTGTCGGCGTCCAATGCATCCATGATCATATCACCACTATTCATCACAAATTCCACTTTGGGTTTTAATTGCTGCACATGATGCAGCGCATCCGCCATTCCCTTTTCGGGAATGGCTCCCGGTTTCACATGGATGTCCGTGATATGAGCGAAGCGTACTGCAGGCTTTTTTTTTTTGGCCGCGGCTAGTGATTCAGTAGTTGGAATAGCTGCCGCTGTGCCTGCAATAGCGGTGAGGCTTAAAAAATTTCTCCTGTTCATTGGTACCTGGTTTTTGGAAAAAGAAAGATAGGATTATACCATGATTTTTTTTACTGTCATCAATGTATGTTTCCCGTAAGCATGTCCAGGACCATAGGCTGATAAGCCCGCTTGCTATTGTCACTGACAGGCATTGCACCATATACAAATACACCGGGACCAAACGGCGACACAAATGGAATATTTCTTGATTTACTAATTGTTAGTTTAGAGCCAATAGTATAAATGCGGTTTTTACAATAAAATGCTGCCGAATAGGTATTGTTTGTTTGAATGTATAATTGCCCTGCGGTGTAAAAGGCAAAAACCCTTTCGATAATTTCTGTACCGTCTGACTCCTTTTTAGCCAGGTAATCGCCAAGATAGTCGGACGTGATTTTTATCGTTGCCACGCTATAGTTACCATTCCTGAAATCCTCAAAAGTTTTAAAAATGTACTGTTTTGTTGTATCCTCAAAATTAAGCTTTGCCAGTTTTACGCTGTTTTTATAAAAAGAGTCAATAGCCAGTCTGGTTCTTACTGTTTTAGCCTTTGCCAGGACTTCAGTTATCCGGCCATAATTTATCTTTTCAGTGAGATTGTCGAGTAAACCAGCCACCAGGTTCGATTTCGAAATAGTCAGCCCTTTATCGTGCATAAAAATGGAGTCAATCCGAAAGAGGGGTATATAGTCAGCATTTCTTTTCACATAAACATCTGCACGAAAAAGCAAGCCACATGAATGTTTTCCAATGTGCCTTTCATCATCTTTCCCATCATCCTTATCCAGGTTTTCAAACATCCAAAAATCCTTAACCGCAATTAAAAGTGTGTGACCGCTGCCAGGCTGGACGCTATTTTTAAAGTAACTCTGACGAAACTCATTCGCGAGGCTTGTCTTAAATACCAAGCTTTCGTATTGTGTTAAAGGCTTCTTTGTAACGACCCTTAAAAAATTTTTCTTTTGAAATCCGATGCACGAAGTATCTGGCCTGGCATCCACCACTTCTATATCTGAAATAGAAACTGCTGAGGGTTTTTGCCTGGCGGAAGGTAAATCCCAAAACTCTGTGTCGAATTTTTTAATATCAAAAACCTGTTGAGCAATGGCACCAGCAAAACCATATAAAACTGTTACAATAGCCAAAAAGAACATTTTTCTCATGAAAGCGAATATAACAGAATGAGAACGGGGTAACGAACAATTTTTCATATGAAGGTGCCTTTTTGATGCCCCAATTAAAACCAACAATAAGCTTAATACTGCCGCTCCTTCATTCATACTAACCGCTTATTAGATGAGTGAAGCAGATTTGGGTTACATCCCTATTTTCGTTCAAACGTTTTCTCCATGAAACCACAACGCTTAAAAATAGGCCAGGGGCAAATCAGCGGCTATATCTCCATTTTTCTTTCCATCCTGGCACTTTGTGGCATATTGTGTTTCCGGTTCCCGGAAAGGCTTACCACGCCGGAGTTTCGTAATGTGTATACCGGCGAAAGTATGGCCACATTAATAACGGGTGTGGTGATTGCCTCTTTCTTTTTTGCATTGCTGAGTTTGTTACTGAGTAAAAAAATAAGATGGGCGTTGATTGGCTCCTCCATTTCCGGTGTTGCTATTTTGTTTGGTGCCTTTGGCATGAAAGCCCGTAGCGTAGAACTTACCAGCTGGCATTTTGGCCTTGATTGGATGCTGCTGGACCTGCTGCTGATGACCGTTATTTTTATTCCGCTGGAACTATTTTTTCCACGGAATAAAGATCAAACAAAGTTTCATGAAGAATGGCGGACCGACCTGGTGTATTTTGTTATTAGTCATTTATTCATCCAGTTTTTTGGCGTGATTACCCAAAAACCGGCCATGGTATTTTTCGGCTGGATCGGGCTGGATAAAATTCATTTATGGGTTCAAAACTTACCGTTTATTGCTGCACTCTTCCTTGCCTTTTTTAGCACTGATCTATTCCAGTATTGGGCGCACCGCATCTTCCACAATCATGTGTACCTGTGGCGTTTCCATTCCGTCCATCACTCTACCAAAAACATGGACTGGCTGGCGGGCAGCCGCACGCATTTTATCGATATCTTTTTCACCCGTGCCATGACTTTTATTCCGCTGTACATCCTTGGATTTTCACAGCCGGTTTTTAACACCTATATTATTTTTATTGCCATCCACGCAGTGCTGATTCACGCCAACACCCGTATCAATTTCGGACCGCTGAAATACATTTTTACCACACCGCAGTACCACCACTGGCACCATTGCGAAGACCCGGCACATTATGGAAAGAATTTCGCTTCTATCTTTCCGGCTATCGACATGATTTTTGGCACCTACTATCTCCCCGGCAACGTTTGGCCCAAGGGCACCGGCGTACACGAGGGAGAATATCCAAAAGGCTTTTTGAAACAATCGGCATATCCTTTTACCAAAAGCCCATTTGATAATAATCTGAATATGGAGGAAAGAAGTGAAAGATGATGCAGCGGTCATGTTATCTTATCCATTAATAGAAACGCCCCACAATTTAGCGGGGCGTTTCTATTGGCTATATTCTATCTCGTCACTTATTTATACTCATAAACAACATACCCCCACGGCTCAATCTTCCAGTCAGTTGCTTTTAATGGCTCTTTATTTCCCATGAAAACATTATAAGGTTCGCCTTGCAAGGAAGCATCTGTTACCTTAATGGTTTGCTCCTTTGCAGACAGGTTTAGGATCACAAAAACCTTGTTGGCGCCCGCTTCCCGCACATAGGCATACAGGGCTTTTTCATCGCCCACTACCACTTTTTTAAATGAGGCATTGGCTGCCAGAGCGGGGTTATTTTTACGCAGATTCTGCAGGGTTTTGTAAAAAGGAGCTCTTTGGAATTTACTAAAACTGATGGTGTCCTTATAAAAGAAACTCAGGCTGTCCAGGAAAGGTTCTTCCTGCCCACTGTACACCAGCGGAACACTATTGCCGATTGTTTGTGTAAACACTGCAAAGGGTGCATGTTTCGCACCGGGCATGGTCGCATAGTCTGCTTTGTTCCAGGTATTCTCATCGTGGTTACTGGTAAAATACAGTTCAATGGCATTTTTGGGATACACGGAATCGTATTTAGCTCTAACGCTATCGAGGGCAAAAGCCGGTCTTTTACCAGCCGCTACATCCACCATCATGTGAAACATTTCCCATGGATATGTCGCATCAAAACCTCCGGGGAATAAATAAGGCTTATCCCCTTCGGCCAGCATAAAAATGTTCTTCATTTTACGCAGTTCCGGTATGCATTTGCTCCAAAATGATTCGGGTACATTCCAGGCTACATCGCACCTGTAGCCGTCTATATCGGTTTCAGCGATCCAGTATTTCATCGCGTTGATCATGCTATCCTGCATCACGTCATTTTTATAATCCAGCTGGCGGGTATCGGTCCAGTCGAAGGGCACGGCGGGCTTACCAACAATGTCTTTTACAAAAAACTCCGGGTGTTGCGTTACCCACACATGATCGGCCCCGGCATGGTTAGGTACCCAATCTATAATCACTTTCATACCCAGCTCATGCGCGTGTTTTACCAGGGCTTTCCAGTCTTCCAATGTTCCAAATTCAGGGTTTACACCTGTATAATCCGCCACGGCATAGTAACTGCCCATGGCACCCTTTCTGTCGAGTTTACTAATGGGATTAATCGGCATGAACCATAGGGTTTGAACACCCATTTCCTTTAGCCGGTCAAGGCTTTTTTCAAAAGCTTTAAAAGTGCCTTCAGGCGTGTATTGTCTTACGTTTACTTCATACACATTACCCTGCATAATCCACTCCGGGTGACCATCAACCATTTTGGAATCAACGGCTTTGTTTGATTTTTCTTCACCCTCTTTCGGCGTTAGTTTACAGGAAGAAAACAGGATGGAAGCTGCAAGCAAGAGCGTGCCTGACTTTAAAATAGTAAGCATATCGTTTTAATTTGGTTTCAAAACTATTGGAAAAAAGCGAAGCGATGGCAAATTAATGTGTATTTCTTACACATAGTTGGATCTTGTTATCAGAAACTCCATTTTCCGAAGAAATGAAGTTTCTATTCAGGGCATTCTTTTCAACAAATACTATGTTTGCCCAAAACACTGCCAATATGAATAAACCACAGTATTATTCCGATTACCTCGAACTGGATAAAATACTGGATGCCCAGCACCCTGTAAGTTTTACTGATCCCCATGAACCCGCACATGATGAAATGTTGTTCATCATCATCCACCAGGCCTACGAACTATGGTTCAAACAAATGCTCCACGAAACGGAATCTGTTATTGATATTATGCACCAACCGGAGATGAACGATAATTCTCCACAGATGCAAACCGTTGTTCACCGGCTCAGCCGTGTAAATACCATCATGAAGGTGATCGTGCACCAGATGGATATTATGGAAACGATGACTTCCATGGATTTTCTTGATTTCCGCGATCTGTTGCGCCCGGCCTCGGGTTTTCAAAGCTGGCAGTTTAAGATATTTGAAGCCAGGCTTGGTTTGAAATTTGAACACCGCCATGGTCAGCAGTATTACACCTCCATATTAAAACCTCAATATGTAGACCTGGTAAAAAAAGCAGAGCAGGAGCCCAGCCTGTTGCAACTGATGAACAACTGGCTGGAACGCATGCCATTTTTTAATGACGATGAACTCTGGAAAAATTTTGAGTTGAACAACCCCGAAGCAAATGATGCCCATTCGTTTTGGGTGGAATACCGTTACCGCCTGCAACAAAGCCTTGCCGACGTGGAATCGCAGAATCTTGCCGCCTTTGACACCATTTTTTCCAACGATGATCCTTCAAGAAGCTTATCTGCAACAGCCTGCCGGTCTGCATTATTTATCATGCTATACCGCGGTTACCCCATTTTACAACAACCTTTTCAGCTTATAAACGCGGTACTGGAACTGGACGAACAATTAAGTACCTGGCGTTATCGCCATATGAACATGGTACACCGTATGATTGGCCAGCGCATAGGCACCGGCGGCAGCAGCGGAAAAGATTATCTAAAAGGCGCCGCAGACAAACATTATATTTTTAAAGAATTTGCACAGCTTACCAGTTTTTTAATTGAAAGAAGAAAACTGCCAAAACTGAGTTTGGAGATGGAAAGGAAGTTGGGGTTTGCAGTTTAGATGAAACCTGTTATCATTTGCTAAAACTTGAAATTCCAGGTTACCGCCGGCAATATTGGAAACAACGACACCTGCCGGGCACTTACCTGTAATGTTCCCTGGTAAGGGCTGCCCGTTTGATCGAAATAAATAAAATAAGGATTGGCACGGCTATAAGCATTGTAGATACTAAACACCCAGCTACCTTTTATTTTTTTGTTGGGGCGCCGGTTGGGTGTATAGGTAGCTGCAAGATCTAACCGGTGATACGCGGGCAGGCGATATGAATTAATGCTGCCATATTGTTGTACCAGGTTGCCCTGGATAATATAGAAACGCTCAGGATAAGTGGTAGCATTGCCTGTTCCATATATAAACACAGCTCCCAATTTCCATTTGGAACTCAGGTCATAATTGGCCACAATACTCATGTCGTGCCGGCGGTCGTACTTGGCTGGAAAACTATTGCCATTGTTCAGACCCGGGAACTTTCGGTAAGTCCAGCTAAGGGTGTAGCCAATCCACCCTGTGAAACGGCCCTTGACCTTGTTAATAAAAAACTCCGCACCATAACTCCATCCTTTGCCAAAAGTAAAATCTTCCTCCGGATCCCGCAGCGATTGGACATTGGCGCCTTCTTTATATTCAATCTGGTTAAGCATGGTTTTGTAGTAGACTTCCACCGAAGTTTCCCAGGTATTATCATTGAAATTTCTGAAATAACCTGCGGCATATTGCCAGCCCAACTGTGGGTTTACACGGTACGTGCTGGGAACCCAAAGATCGGTCGGCAAAGTGGAGCCGCTGTTGCTGGCCAGGTGTATGTATTGCACGTTACGGGTTACCGCAAACTTTAAAGAAGATGAATCGGTGAGGGCATATCGAAATGTAAACCTGGGTTCCAGCCCGTTAAACCCTTTCACCTTTTTGCCCTTTCCATACACCGTACTGTCAATGCGGTTTCCAGCAGCATCGGTGGTGTATAAGTTATAAGAACCGATTTGGGTAAACGTACCAAACCGTAACCCCGCATTGATCTTTATTTTGCTATTCACTTCCCAATCGTCCTGTACATACAGGCCGGTTTCGTTGGCAAATTTATTAAGGCCCGTATTGGGTGTAAAGACGGTGCTGTCCTGCGAACCACTGAGTTGATTGGGTTTAAAGCGATGATAAGTGTACAGTCCTCCGAACTTTATTTTATGTTCCGGAACCGGGTAAAAATCAAAATCTATTTTACCAGATAAGTCCTTAATACCCGATGAAAGTATGATCTTAAAATTATTCTGTACGGCATCAAACTGGAACTTATAATCATTGTATAGCAAGGTTGTATTGGCAAATAATTTCCGATTAAAAGTGTGATTCCACCGGGCAGAAGCTGTGCTGTTGCCCCATGTAATACCGGTGTTAAAATCACGTTCCTTGTTTTTAAAGCTAAATACATCACGGCCAAAATAACCGCTAAAAAACAGCCGATCCCGCTCTCCGAGTTTAAAATTCATTTTGGCATTGACGTCGTAAAAATAATATCCGCTGCCGGCGAATGCCCCATTTTTAAGCAATGGTGTTGCAATGGCATCAATATAAGTGCGCCTGGCTGAAATGATGAATGAGGATTTGTCTTTTTTAATTGGCCCCTGTATCGAAAGCCGCGATGCAATAAGGCCAAGACCGCCCTCCACCTGCACCTTTTGGTTATTGCCATCCTTCATGGTTACGTCCACCACACTGCTGAGGCGACCACCATATTGTGCTGGCATACCGCCCTTTATAAGTGTTACATTCTTTATGGCATCGCTGTTAAAAACGGAGAAAAACCCAAACAGGTGACCAGGGTTGTATACCACTGCATCATCCAGTATCAGCAGGTTTTGATCGGGGCCACCACCGCGAACGTAAAACCCGGAATTCCCCTCGCCTGCATTGCGAACACCGGGCAACAGCTGGATAGCCTTGAGGATATCCACCTCACCTAAAAAAGCAGGGATCTGCTTTATTTTTTCAATGCTTAGGTCCACCCTGCCCATCTGTGCATTTTTCACGTTGGCGTCCCTCCGCCGGGCCAACACGGTCACATTGGCCTGGGCAAAAGATCTGGGGACCAAAAAAATATCAAAAGTCCGGTTGGTATCAAGCGAAACGCTGTACACCTTTGGTTCGTAACCAATAAAAGAGCAGGCGATTTCGTAACGCTCTTTTGGCAACGTGATGCTGAAAAATCCGTAGGCGTTGGTGGCTACGCCCCTGTTTCCGTCGCTGATATTGATGCTGGCACCAATCAGTGTTTCGCCGGTCAGCGAATCCCTTACAAAGCCGTTGAGTGTGAATTTTTGCTGTGCAGATGAACAGAAAAATCCAAGTGATAGCAAGGTAAGTAGCGTGATGAATTTTATAGGAGGTCCCGGGTAAGTCGTGTTTTTAAAATGCACTTTCTTTCTTTATTTTTTTTGAGGCGTTTCTTATTTAGAAGTAAAAAAGGATAACGCCAGGAATTACAAGTTGTTTGCTGCCGGCAAATGTAAAGAATAGAGAGACTGTTGGAACGCCGCTATCGGCGAACAAAACGGGAAAGCCGGCCAGCTTTTTCATCCCCGCTTATCACTTGCAGAAAGCGGATTCACGCCATAAGCGAGCATTTCCAACACTGAAGCCCATCCCACTACTGGTAATCAGGCGGGTATCATGCTTTTTGTCGCCATAAAAACAATTATTCTTAGAAGAGAACGTTGTAAACAATACCAAAGAACCAAAACCAATTTAAAATAAAGCCAAACGGTGGTTACCTGATAAAAACCACGCCCCGTTTTTGCTATATTGCAACTGTAAAAAATAGTACATGAGGATTGGATTGAGAATAGCCGGAACAATTGCTTTTGCCATCATTGGTTTTACCGCCCTGTCGCAGCCGGGAGCCAGCGCAGATATTAAAAAACCCAAACAATTTGAAGAACGCAAATTAGGCTCTGAAAAACTGGCCGATAAAAAGTTCACGGTCCCCCGTCATTTTTTCCAGAATATGTATACCCACTACAATTTTTATTTCAATGCGAAATATAAAATGCTGGATATTATTGAAGAGGCCAAACTTTCCCATAAAGAAGATTATACCAAACTCCTCCCCTTTTACAGCTATAGCCTGGATGTAACGTCTAAAAGCACGGAGATAGATTCTATTCTACAAAAATGCACGGCTGGTATTTTGTTGCACGATCTCAGGAACGACTGGGTGGACAATCTCTACCTGCTGATAGGCAGGGCTTACCTGCTGCGTAAAGATTACGATTCAGCTTCCATGACTTTTCAATACCTGAACTATGCTTTTAGCCCCAAGGAAAAAGATGGCTACGACCAGGTAATAGGTAGTAATATCAATGAAGGCGGCAGTGTGTTAAGCATCGCCACAAAGGAGAAAACCAACATTTATAAAAAAATAATCGAGCTGCCACCAAGCCGGAACGAATCCTTTATTTGGCAGATAAGAACCTATACTGAGAAGGAAGAATTTATCGATGCATCCTCACTTATCACCACATTAAAAAACGACCCGCTGTTTCCCAAAAGGCTGAAAGAAGAAATAGCCGAAGTGGAAGCTTATAATTATTACAAACAGGGCATTTACGACAGCAGTGCCAAATACCTTACCGCCGCGGTAGACCTGGCGCCCGACCGCACAGAAAAAGCCCGCTGGTATTACCTGATAGGCCAAATGTATCAATCGGCCGGGCAGCTGAACGAGTCATCTGAATACTATGCAAAATGTGCCAACACCACTATGGACCCGGTAATGGAAGTTTATGCTCGCCTGGCTTCGGTGAGACTTCGCAAAAATGATGATGCCAAAATGGTGCAGCAGAATATTGATGAGGTGATCAAAATGGCAAAAAAGGAAAAATACGAGCTGTACCGCGATATTGTTTATTACGCTGCAGCCCTTATGGAAATAGAGCGGAACGGTTTTGAAAAGGCTGAGGAGTATTTGAAGAAAAGCATCCAATACAATACAGACAATCCTATACAAAAAAGCAGCTCATTCCTGGTATTGGCTGATATGGCATTTGACCAAAAACAATATGGCAAAGCAGGGAATTATTACGACAGTATCAACGTATCAGATGTGGACAGCCTGCTGGCAAAGCGCATAGAAATGCGCAAACCCGGTTGCAAAACGGTCTATGAAAAAGACAGGATCATTTATGCACAGGATAGCCTGCTTAAAGTTGCAGCCATGCCGGAAGCAGAACGGAACGCTTATGTACGGGCCCTGGCTAAAAGGTTAAGAAAAGAGCGTGGGTTGAAAGACGTTATCGATAGTACCAGTACCGGACTGGCACTAAACCCCACACTAATTGGAAAGGGCTCCGATAATATTTTCAGTGGCGAAAAAGGTGATTTTTATTTTTATAACGCCTCACAGAAATCCAATGGTTTCCAAACATTTAAACAAAAATGGGGAGGAAGGCCTAACGTGGATAAATGGCGGCGCTCAGCGGCCATTCAAATTGGTTTTGCCAGCAGCACTGGCAGCCCAAAAACTGATGTTTCTTCGGCTGTAACTGATAATAACAATTCTACTGCAGCACCATTGGATATCAACCAGGTGTATAACCCCACTGAATTTACTTTTGATGCCCTTGCCAGCAATCTACCAGTAGAAAAGGCTAAAGAAGATGCCGCAAATGCATCTATCAACAGCGCAATGTTGGAAAAAGGCCGGGCTTTACAAAACCAGATAGAGGATTTACCTGAGGCTATAAAAGTGTATGAAGCCTTGCTGGCCAGGCTGGGTAAAGACAGTACGGCAGAAGAAGTAATTTTTAACCTGGTCTATTGCTATAATAAAACCGGTAATAAGGCAAAGGCTGATGAACTGAAAAAGAAGTTGAACAGCGATTATGCCAGCGGTCCGTTTACCAGTAAAATGAACGCACCGGCCAAGGGTGATGAAAAGGCCAATCCTGCCGCAACGGCCAAATACCAGGAAATCTACAACCTGTTTATTGAGGGTGATTTTGAAAAAGCTGTAGCTGAAAAACAAAAGGCAGATTCCACCTTTGGCCCCAATTTCTGGACACCTCAATTATTGTATATCGAGGCGGTGTATTATATTAAGCAACGCCAGGACTCTGTTGCGATTCAGCGGTTAAATGTGATTGCCAGTTCTTTCGCATCCTCTCCCCTTGCTGCTAAAGCCACCAACCTGATCCAGGTTCTAGGCCGCCGAAAGGAAATAGAAGATCATCTTACAAAATTAAATGTGGTAAGGGCAACCGATACAACTGCCGGTACACCTACCTACAGTGCACCACCGCCTGTAGTTAGCAAAAGTACCACCATCAAAAATCCAAAAGACTCCGGCACTGCAACCACCACCACTATTGTACCGCCGTTGGTAACGCCAAAGAAGGACACCATCGTCAAAACGGTGCCATTACCCAATACTCCTTTTGTGATAGATACCAATGCTGCCCATATGGTAGTGGTAGTTTTGGACAAGGTGGATGTTGTATACTTAAATGAAGGTCTCAACGCATTTAGCCGTTACAATGGTCAAAATATCCGCACCCAAAAATTTGAGTTGCAAAAGATAAAGCTGAACCCCACCTATTCGTTGGTAACGATCAACAGTTCTGATTTTGTAAATGCTGCGAAAGCAATTGAATACATCTCTAAAGTAAAACCCAAAGCTGCCACAGCAATTGTGCCCTGGCTGGATGCATCGAAGTACAGTTTCATCATAATCAGCCAAAGCAATCTTGACTTGCTGAAAGTCAATTTTGACATGCCCGGGTACCTCAAATTATTAAAAGCTGTACTACCAGGCCGGTTTTAGTTGCATATTGACCTGTCAAAACCTTAACAAAAAACCGGTCTTTTTTTTCTAAAACCCTGCATGGTCTTTGCATAGATTTGCAGGTTAAAAAATGATAGCCAAAGGTCGCCATGCGGGGATCGCACAATGCTTCATTTCAAAGTCACAAATCGTAAATCATAAATCATAAATCCCATGACCCCTGCTGTAAAAATTTTATGGCGTCTTACCATAGGTGGCATTTTGGCTTTTGTTCTGTTTATCACTTTGATTAACTATGGCGTATTTGGCGAGATGCCATCTATACAGGAACTTCAAAATCCATCTTCAATTGTTGCGTCGGAGGTGTTTGCAGATGACGGAACCCCCATGGGTAAATATTATCTCGAGGACCGCAGCCCGGTGGAGATGAAGGATATCAACAAAAATGTGATCAATGCCCTGATAGCCACCGAAGATGAGCGTTTTTACGAGCACAGCGGTATCGACGGCCGCTCACTGCTCCGTAGTGCAAAAGGTGTAGCCACATTAAACCAGGATGGTGGCGGTTCTACGATCACGCAACAATTGGCACTCAACCTTTTTGGTGGTAAAAGAGAAACCAATAAGCTAAAAAGGGCTTTTCAAAAATTGAAGGAGTGGATCATTGCAGTTAAACTGGAAAGGAATTTTACCAAGGATGAGATCATTACCTATTACCTCAATACGGTTCCCTTTGGCGACAATGTATATGGCATCCGCAATGCAGCCCGTACATTTTTCCAAAAAGAACCAGACCGCGTAACCGTGGAAGAGGCTGCTGTATTGGTTGGTATGCTTAAGGGCAATACCAAATACAATCCGCGCAGGGATCCAAAAGCATCATTAGACAGGCGCAATACGGTTATGGATCAAATGGTGCGTAACGGCTTTTTGGAAAGTTCTCAAGCAGAAAAATTAAAGCGGGCACCCATTCAACTCAATTATAAAAAACTGGACCAAAGCCAGGGTATAGCTCCATACTTCCGCGAAAATGTTCTGAAGGATGAAGTAAGAAAAATGCTGAAAGACAAGACCAAGGCGAATGGAAAGCCTTATGATGTCTATAGAGATGGTTTGAAGATTTATACCACTATCAATCCTAAAATACAGATATACGGCGAAGAGGCTTTGGCAAAAAATATGGCATTACAGCAACCCCGGCAAAACGGATATAACAATTACCGGGGCCCGGGCTTATGGAAACAACATGCCTCCCGGCTGGAGGAGTTCATTAAACAAACCGATCGCTGGAAAAACCAGAAAGAAGATGAGATGTCGGATGAGGACAATCGCAAAACTTTTGATGTCAAACAAAAGATGAAAGTGTTTGCCTGGAATTCCAAACGTGAAAAAGACACGACCCTAACCCCACTGGATTCTATTAAATACCACCGCCAGATGTTACAGAGCGGTTTTATGGCCATGGATCCGGTAACCGGTGAGGTGAAAGCCTGGGTAGGTGGTATCGACTATAAAACTTTTAAGTTCGATCACGTAAATGTAAACGCCAAGCGCCAGGTGGGCAGTACCATTAAACCCATGCTTTACACGCAAGCCCTGGAAGAGGCAGGCATGACCCCCGAAACGATGTGCGAAAATTGGCCCCAACATTTTCCCGGCTTTGGTTGGGTACCGTCCGGCAAGCGTGGCGGTGGTGGCATGGAGGCTATGTGGCATGCATTGGCCATGAGCCATAATGGTGTGGCTGCTTACCTTATGAAACAGGTGGGCCCCAAACGCTTTGTTGATTTTTTGAATACTTGTAATGTACAAACCAAACTGGAGGCATATCCATCAAATGCGTTGGGTAGTTGCGATTTAAGTCTCTACGAAATGATGTGGATGTACACGATGTTCGCCGGGCGCGGGTTTAATACTAAACCCCAATTTGTTACCCGCATTGAAGACCATAATGGCAACGTGATTCTACAGGTGCAACCCGAACACAAAGAAGTGATTAGCGAAATCACCGCCTATACCATGGCTAAAATGATGGGTGGATGTACAAAATTTGGTACGGGTCGTAGCATGAGTAGTTATGTTAGTTTGAAAGCGGAGATGGGAGCCAAAACAGGGACCACGAATGAAAACAGTGATGACTGGTTTATTGGCTACACCCCCGAACTCATGTTTGGCACCTGGGTAGGTCTGGATGATCGTTTCTTTAAAACCACCAGTGATGGAGCCCATGTGGCCATGCCTACCTGTGGTTATTTTTTAAAATCTGTTTACGCTGATAAAAAACTGGGCTACGATCCTGAAGCCAAATTCATAAAACCGACCATTGCCAAAAACGATGTGGTGTATGATTATATCGAAGGAAATGGAGGATATAGCAGCCCGGATGCCCAGGGTTGGGATATGGGTAGCGGAGAAGCGAACGATTACCAGGATTATGGCTCTGAAGGTGATACCACCAATGTCAACGAGCTCAAGCCCGAATCGGAATACCAGGTAGAGGAACCCAAAACCAATACACCGTTAAAGCCTGATACAGGGAAAAACAAGAACCTCTCTCCGGGTGACAAACCAAAAGCTGTCATGCCAGGAACAAAGCCTGTGGATAAACCCAAAACGGAGCCTAAGAAGGATAATGATTATAAAAGATAAAAATCGATAGTATAGTCGTAATCGAGTAGGAAGCAGGGGATTATTTCCCCTGCTGTCCTCTTACACGACCGTATGTGCCGTTCGACATAGGGCGGTTCGTAAAGTTGTTAGATCGAACATAAGCCTGGCTAAACGTCGTAAGTTCCAGTTTCTCAAAATAGGCGTTGGTGAGGCTGTGGCTAAGGACGGGGCTGTTAGATATTCGCCAGTAGTTGCGGGTATTGGCAAACTCCCAAGCCTTGCCCTTGTCTATGCCGGGTTTTATTAGGTTACTGTATTTAGTACTTACCTTCTTCCAATCTTTCCAATGGCACATTCGTAAACGCCTGCGCATCCACTCGTCCGGTTCACCGCAATGCTTCTTTATGTCAGCCAACCTAAAATAGCCCATCCAGCCATTAATCCACTACCAACTACTAACCCCAAGTAGGTATAGGAAACCGATCGTGTTACCCCTTTCTTTACAGCTGTATTCAGCCATCGCATAACAGCTGTAATAAACATGGCTGACTATGCCATGCGCCACCAGGATTAGTAATCAAATAATACCTAATTACCTATCAATGTTGTTGACCTACGGAATGTCACCCTGTCCTGAGCCTGTCAATTTTCTTAACGACATTGATATTGCTGTAAGGAACCAGAACTTACGATTGCTTTCGGTCCACATTTCGTCGTAACATAAGCATCGCTCTCTGTTGCATCGTTTTTGCCGGATTGTTATAACCTAAAATCTACAGCTACTGATGAAAATTGTAATAATGAAACTCAGGTTGGTTTTTGTTCTTACGGGATTGGTGCCTGTGTGCACCTATGCCCAGCAACGTTTTTTTAGCGATGTAAGCGAAGCTGCTATTCCTGCAACCGGTCTCAAAAGAGTAATTGTTCCAAATGTTTACAAAACGGTTCGCCTTGATACTATTACAGCCGTTAGTTTTCTGAGAAGTCTGCCGTTAGAAAATACGATCATTAACCGCAATACGTCGCCGGTAATCCTGTTGCCAATGCCCGACGGTTCTTCAGCACGTTTCCGTATTTGGGAAAGCTCCATAATGGAGCCTTCATTGGCGGCGCGTTTTTCATCTATCAGAACTTTCACCGGCCAGGGTATTGATGACCCTGCGGCTACTTTAAAAGCCGACTGGACCGCCCAGGGGTTTCACGCACAGATACTTTCCCCGATTTCCGGTAGCATCTATATTGATCCCTATGCACAAGGCACGCTGAGCGATTATATTTCCTATTATAAAAAGGACTATGTGAAAGCCGGCACTTTTAAAGAATTTCCCCCGATTAACATACCCGGTGCTGAAATTGTTCCAGCTTCCCCCAACAGTTTGCAATCCACACAATGCATCGGAACCAACCTGAGAACTTACCGGCTGGCTGTTGCCGCTACCGGCGAATACACCGCCTTTCATGGAGGAACCGTAGCACTTGGGCAGTCTGCTATTGTTACTACAGTAAACAGGTTAAATGGTGTTTTTGAGAAGGAAATAGATATCAGGATGGTGTTGGTGGCTAATAATTCTTCACTGGTGTACACGAATGCCGGCACTGATCCCTTTACCAATTATGACGCGGAGACACTAATATATGAGAGCCAGGCTACCATCGACGCAATTATTGGTAACGCTAATTATGACCTGGGGCATATCTTCAGTACAGGCGCCGGCGGTCTATCAGGGACTCCTATCGTTTGTATCAGCGGTTATAAGGCGCTGAGCGCAACTGGTCAGAGTTCTCCGGTTGGTGATGGATACGATATTGATTATGTAGCTCATGAAATGGGTCACGCGTTAGGTGCAAATCATACATTTAATTCTACAATGGGATCATGCGGCGCTGGATCCCCCAACAACGTGGAGCCCGGAAGTGGCACCACCATCATGGCATACGCGGGTATCTGCGGTGGAGATGATATACAGCCGCACAGCGATCCCCAATTCCATGCCGCAAGTCTTGATGAGATTTCAACCTACACCTTTTTTGCATATGGACAAACTTGCGGTACATTGACCAGTACTGGTAATATACCACCTGTGGTTAATGCCGGCGGTAACTTTATTATTCCAAAATCGACACCCTTTATAATGACTGGTAACGCCACCGACGGCAACAGTGATCCGTTGACTTATAGCTGGGAGCAGATCGATATTGGAGGTCCCCGCGGTCCCTGGTATAACCCTTCGGGCAATGCGCCGCTGTTCAGGTCATTTGGTCCTGTAACCAGTCCTGTCCGCTACTTCCCCCGGATATCGGATGTGGTAAATAATACTACGACCATTGGTGAAATATTACCATCCTATGCACGTACCATGCGGTTTCGTCTGACAGCCCGCGACAATCGGGCGGGTGGTGGTGGTGTTTGTTTTGATTCCACGAGCATCAAGGTGGATGCGACCGCTGAAGCTTTTGCAGTAACCTTTCCAACTGCTATTGGCGTGGTTTGGACTGCAAATGATTTTAAAACCATTACCTGGAATGCATCTACAACCGCAGTGGCACCCATCGGATGTACCAATGTAATAATTCAACTATCTACGGATGGCGGCTTTACGTTTCCGGTTACTATATTGGCTTCAACGCCCAATGATGGCTCAGCAGAAATACAGGTTCCAAATAATATAACCACGCAGGCCAGGATCCGGGTAATGGCAGTTGGGAATATCTTCTACGATATTTCCAACAATAATTTTACCATCCGGCAATCTCCAACGCCGGATTTTGCACTCAGTGCACCCGCTGCTATTGCTTCCTGCACAGATCCCAGTCCCGCAACCGTGTTAAAAAGTGGTTCCATGGCCGGATTCACGAGCCCCATTACATTAGCGGCGACCAATGTTCCTTCAGGCACTTCGATTAGTTTTAGCGCTAACCCGGTTACTCCGGGAAATAGCACCACTATTACTTTAAACAACGCTAACACCCTGCCGGCTGGCATTTATAATATTACGATCACCGGCTCCGCTTCCGGCGTAAGTAATAAGGTTAGAATCCTCTCGTTTTTATTGGGAGCAGATGCTCCTTCCAGTCTCACCCTTCCAGCCCCTTTTGCTGTTGGGGTTATGCAATTGCCGACATTTAACTGGTCCGCTGTTACAGGTGCCCTTTTCTATACTCTGGAGTTATCCACTATGCAGGATTTTTCAACCATTGTACAATCAATAACTGGTATACCGTCTAATGGCACCACACTTACAAGTCCACTATCGAGTAATACCCTTTATTTCTGGCGTGTAAAAACCACGGGGAATTGTGTTCCCGGACCCGGTGTTCCGTCTGCCTTTTCGACCTTTAAAACCGGACTAACCCCAATCACTTATACCTTCACAGGTAATGGAAACTGGAGCGTTGCATCCAACTGGGTAAATAATGCGATACCTCCTCCAAACCTCCCTACCAATTGTGCCATTAATATCAGCCCTGCCGGCAGCGGCCAGTGTATCATGAATATTCCGGAACAGCATATCTTAACCGGTGCTACGTTTACCGTTAAAGCCGGCAAGATGATCGTGATTCCGGGATCGGTAATTGTACAATAAACCTGCATAGAATTAATAAGGCCAGGGCGGTTGTGTTGCAGCGTCGTTCTGGCCTTTTTTATATTACTCGTCCAGACAATACGGCGATATGTGTGTTTATAAAAATCACCGGGAGAAATAAGTTGCATTGGCGGCAGAAGCGATGCAGCCATATGGTTCGAGGATGCTGATACCAGCCACCGTCTCTTTCAGATTAATTCCTTAGGTTTGGTTTACACAGGCAAGGAAAGCGTGGGAAGCAGAGCTACTGTAACCATATGAAACCCAGCCAAGTGACTCGTCGATATTTTACAATTTCCATTTTCTTTTACTGCTGATAAATACCGGCTTTGAATTGACTACAATCCGGTATTGGATGCCTTTATTGGAATGCCTGCGAGATTACAAAAATGCCCGCGGGGTTGAACTTTATTAATTATTACAACCACTAATGATGAGAAAAATCCCCACCGGGTTAAGGATGGTATGGACCAGGCTTGTGATAACAATACTGACTACGTGGATTTCAATGTGAACCTGGATGACGAGACTGCCATGGCGCTGCCATGTAATTATATCGGTGGAGTAACTGCACTTCTAAAGTATTCTTTATCTGCATTCGATACCCAGGTAAGATCGGGCACATGGACGTTAAGCATAACTGACCATGATCCCACTGATGTTGGTAGCCTTACGGGCTGGGGCCTGCAGGTCTGTTCAACCACGATAACACCTGTCACATTTCCTTTCACAGGTGATAGTAACTGGAATGTTGCGTCGAACTGGGCCAATAATGCAATTCCACCAGCCAACCTTCCCGCCAATGGTGCCATTGATATTAACCCTGCAGGTACAGGCCAATGTATCATGAACATCCCGGTGCAGCATATTTTAACCAGGGCGAAGTTTACCGTGAAAGCTGGAAAGATGATTGTGATTCCAGGGTCAATCATTATTCAGTAAGAGATTCGTTGAATCCATAGAGGTCAGGATACTTGTATTGCCGCAATCGAGCTGCCCGTTTTATATAATATTCATCTATACAGTCCTGCTGTCGGTGTATTTGTAAGAAATTCCGGTGTTAAATAAATTACATTGCCAGAAAAAAAACCCATGCATCCCGGCGAATCAAACATACTCATTTATCAAACAGAAGACGGTGTTACAAAAATCGAAACCCGGCTCGACGGGGAAACTGTGTGGCTCACGCAGACGCAATTATGTGAGCTGTTCCAAAAGTCAAAGTCGACAGTTAGTGAACACATCAAACATATTTTTGAAGAGGGAGAATTGAAAGAAGAAGCAACTGTTCGGAATTTCCGAACTGTTCAAATGGAAGGTGGGCGAAAAGTGCATAGAGATGTGGATTATTACAACCTGGATATCATCATCTCCGTAGGCTATAGGGTGAAATCTCTCCGTGGCACCCAGTTTAGGATATGGGCGACAAAACGGCTACGGGAATTCATTGTAAAAGGCTTTGTTATAAACGACGACCTGCTGAAAAATGTAGGCGGTGGTAATTATTTCGAAGAGCTGCTGGCTCGTATACGTGATATAAGAAGTTCAGAAAAGGTATTTTGGCGCAAGGTGCTCGACATTTATGCCACCAGCATCGACTATAGCCCAGATGCAAAAACCTCAGAATTATTTTTTAAAACGGTACAAAACAAAATGCATTGGGCGGCTCACGGCCACACCGCTGCGGAAATCATTTACAATAGAGTGGATGCCACGAAATCTAACATGGGTCTTACAAGCTTTAAGGGCACAAACCCAAGTCTTGAGGAAACCAGTATTGCTAAAAATTACCTGGATGAAAAGGAGTTGAATGTCCTGAATCGTATGGTGACTGCTTACGTGGAGTTGGCCGAGTTACAGGCCCTTAATCAGACACCTATGTACATGAAAGACTGGGCAGTGAGGCTGGATGATTTTCTAAAAATGACCGGTAAAGACATATTAACCCATGCGGGAAATATAAGCCACCAACAAGCTCTTGAAAAAGCAAAAGAGGAATACGAAAAGTTTAAAACTCAAGTGAGCAGCCAACTATCGCAAGTAGAAAAAGATTTCGTTATACAAATCGAAAGCGCCACGAAAAAGGTGAAAAAAGTCAGGCGTTGATTTGAACATTTCGCAATGGCTACACCTTTTAAAGGGCAATCTACATCACTTTAAGAAAAAGGCCCGCACTATGCAGGCCTCTTAAATGAATGATATTTTTATTTCAAATACTGTAAATCTTACACTATTTCAAGCCAGGTCTTCGTAACATCCAGGGTCACTTTGCACAGGACTAAACTTATGCCGTATCCGAAAGCAAAATCCGGATTTTTACTTTGCAGGCTTCTTACCCTTCGGGGCAAAAATGGCAATCATCCTCTTACCTTCCAGTTTAGGTAAACCTTCAAGGGCGCCCACTTCGGCAAGACGTTCTGCGAATTTCAGCAACAGCAGTTGGCCCCTGTCCTGGAACATGATGGCACGGCCTTTAAACTGAACATAAGCTTTTACTTTATTGCCGTCTTTCAAAAACTCATAGGCATGTTTGGCCTTAAAGTCAAAATCATGGTCACCGGTTCCGGGTGTAAAGCGAATTTCTTTTACCTCACTTTGTTTGCTGTTGGCCTTCATCTCCTTTTCCTTACGTTTCTTCTCGTACAAAAACTTTTTGTAGTCGATTACTTTGCATACGGGCGGATCAGCATTGGGTGAAATTTCTACCAGGTCAAGTTCCTGTTCACGGGCAATTTTTAAAGCGTCGGCGGTATTGTAGACACCAATCTCCACGTTATCGCCTACAAGGCGGATTTGTGGTACCCTGATTCTTTCGTTGATACGATGTTCAGGCTCAGGCTGCCTGTTAAAACGGGGATTAAAACCTCTTGGTCTTGGGGGAAATGCCATTAATTGATTTTAGATTAAAGATGTTTTGTTGGGATGAAAATATAAATTTTAATCCAATGTTTCTATACAAAGAAAATAATGTTCGTTAAAGGGAGTACTATTTTCCATGTTTAAGCTACCATATTGCCTATTGAAAATTGCAAATTGCAAATTTTCTATCAGGCTTCAAATGCTTTCCTGCTATCCACTTCTTCTTTTACCACAGTTATAAATTCATCTACCGAAATGCTGCCCTGGTCGCCTTTGCCCTGGCGGCGAACCGCTACTTTTCTGTCGGTTACTTCTTTCTCTCCTATCACCAACATAAAGGCAACTTTGTCCAGTTCGGTATCGCGTATCTTCTTGCCTATTTTTTCGTTGCGGTCGTCCAGTTCCACACGGATATCTGCTTTTTTAAGCAAGTCCATCACTTCTCTTCCATAGTCTGCAAACTTGTCGCTGATAGGCAAAATCTTCACTTGAACCGGCGCCAGCCACAACGGAAATTTACCGGCACAATGCTCAATCAAAACTGCCACAAACCGCTCCAGGCTTCCAAAAGGAGCCCTGTGAATCATCACAGGTACATGTTTCTGATTGTCTTCCCCGGTATATGTCAACTCGAACCTCTGAGGCAAATTATAATCTACCTGTATGGTGCCCAGTTGCCATTTACGACCAATCGCATCTTTTACCATGAAATCGAGTTTGGGACCGTAAAAAGCCGCTTCATCATAGGCTACAACAGTATTCAAACCCTTTTCTGCTGCTGCTTCAATAATGGAGGCTTCAGCCAGCTCCCAGTTTTCATCACTGCCAATATACTTCGCCCTTTCGGTTTGGTGTCTCAGCGAAATCTGTGCCGTAAAATCTGTAAAGCTCAATGCATCCAACACATACAGCACCATATCGATTACTTTCTTAAACTCATCCTTTACCTGGTCGGGGCGGCAAAAAAGGTGGGCATCGTCCTGGGTAAAACCACGTACTCTCGTAAGCCCGTGCAATTCGCCGTGCTGCTCGTACCGGTACACAGTACCAAACTCTGCGTAACGCACTGGCAAATCTTTATAGCTTTTTGGTGAGGTTTTATAGATTTCGCAATGGTGCGGGCAGTTCATTGGTTTTAAAAAGAACTCCTCTCCTTCCTGCGGCGTCTTAATTGGCTGAAAGCTATCCTTGCCGTACTTTTCGTAGTGGCCGCTGGTAACATACAGGTTTTTATGGCCGATATGTGGGGTAACTACGGGCAGGTAGCCGGTATCAATCTGGGCCTTTTGTAAGAATGCCTGCAATCTTTCGCGAAGCATAGCGCCCTTTGGCAACCATAATGGCAAACCCATACCTACTTTTTCGCTGAAAGCAAATAATTCCAGTTCTTTTCCCAATTTGCGGTGGTCACGTTTCTTTGCTTCCTCCAATAATACAATGTACTCATCCAATTCCTTTTGATTAGGAAAAGTAACCCCGTAAATGCGGGTGAGCATCTTGTTCTTCTCATCATTAAGCCAATAGGCACCCGCGATATTGGTGAGTTTGATGGCTTTGATAAACCCGGTATGTGGTATATGTGGTCCCCTGCACAGGTCAGTAAAAGCCCCCTGTGTATAAAAGCTGATCTGCCCGTCTTCGAGGCGGTCAATGATCTCTAACTTGTACTGGTCACCTTTATCGGTAAAATATTTTATGGCATCTGCTTTGGCAACAGCTTTCCTTTCGAACACTTCGTTTTGCTTCGCCAATTCCAGCATTTTCTGTTCAATCTTACGAAGGTCTTCCTCACCGATTTGCCGGTCGCCAAGGTCTATATCGTAATAAAAACCTTTTTCTCCCGGAGGGCCATAGCCAAGCTTTACGCCCGGGTAAAATGATTCCAACGCCTCCGCCATCAGGTGGGCGCTGCTATGCCAGAAGGTTTGCTTGCCTTCATCATCAGCCCATTTCAAAAAATTGATGGTGCTGTCCTGCGTTATCGGGCGGCTAAGATCCCATACCTGTCCATCTACTTTAGCTGCCAGTATTACCCTGGCTAGCCCTTCGCTTATTGATTTGGCAATGTCCATTCCTGTTGCCCCCGGTTCGTATTGCTTTACAGCCCCATCCGGAAATGTAATATTGATCATCTTGTTATTATTCCTTCTGCTTTAAAAAATTGATAAGTGGGCGAATTTAGCAAACAATAAACTACCAGCACAAAAATGAGATAAATGATAAACCTGTCGTTAACCGCACCAGCAATTAACAGGTAAAAGCATTATGATAGTCCGTCACTTCAAGTTTAAAAAATCAGGTTTCAATTAAATCTCTAATCTTTACTTTTTACCCACCTGTCAACCTTCTATCAAATCAACTTTTTTATGCAAAATTTCAAAAACCACGGCCAAATTGTTCCGCTGTATCATTATGGTTTATACTTACTTGTGGCACTTATCCTGGGAGGCTCCATCGTTAATTTTGTTCATAACTGGCGCAACCCTCACCTTCATTTTGGCGCTATATTGTTTGTTGTTATTAGCCTGGCTTTATTGCTTATTGCCTGGTACACCCGCTCTTTTGCCCTAAGGGCCCAGGACCGAGCCATAAGGGCTGAAGAAAATCTAAGGCATTTTGTTCTAAGCGGAAAATTGCTTGATAACCGGCTTTCAATCCGGCAGATCATAGCACTTCGTTTTGCACCTGATGAAGAATTTGTAGCGCTTGCCAAAAAAGCCGCAGATTCTAATATGGCTAATAAAGATATCAAGCTGGCCATTATTAACTGGAAGGAGGATAACTATCGCGTTTAGGTTATGCATCAGTTAAGCCCGGTATTCCTGGATTACCACCATATGAAAAGCCGTTCCTGCAAATCGGGAACGGCTTTTTGATAAACCGGAAAATGTCGGGTGCATCCGGCCAATGCTTTATATTGAAATTCCTTAATTGGATTTATAGTCAAGTATCCTGTAACCCGTTTTTGGTATATCGAATTTAAAGGCCGGAACAGGGCTGAATATAACTTTCGCTGCAGTGTATTTTACCTTCATTGTGCCATTTTGTACTTCGTATTCAAGGGCGACCCCGGGCAATCCTTTAAACTGGTAGTCGTACCCCTTTATAGATGGTACAAGGTTTGTAGCATAATACACACTAAACTCTGTCCCGTCTTTTAACTTACCAATCGCCATTTTGCAGGGATAACCTGCCACCGTTTTCGTTTCCGTGGTGTAGGTATAAGTCACCCCGTCATACTTACGATTGTAATGAATCCAGTTGTCGGGGGTCAGGTTGATAATAAATTTTTGGTCACCGGACTCTTTAAGAATTACTGCACCCATATTTTTTCCGTCGTAAATGATGGTTTGGTTTAGCAATACACTTTTAAGTTCACTTAATACCTGGTTGCTTTTTACATACACATTAAGTGTGGCACCATCAAAAACATCCGCCATTTCAGGTGCTTTACTGGTAGTTACAACAGATAAATTATAGGTAATGGTCCCCTCTGTCATGATGCGCTGGCCAAATGACGATGAGATGAAAACTAAGGAAAGGGTAAACAGCGAGATGATTTTTTTCATAATGCTTTGATGGCATGATCAAACGATGCCATAACGCAATATAAGACGGATGCTAAAAGAATTAAGTAGCCGGATATAATACTTTTTGTTTTTGTTAGGGTTTTGAAAAATTGCGAACCCGGTTATTTTGCGTCCAGCACCATTTTTTCAGTAGGCGGCTCTCTATCCCACCTCTATTTTTATCTTATCAGAGTACACATACCTTTCCTGGAATAGGTCAGGCCATCGGCCCCGATCCCTTCAAAAATCCAAATAACCGTTTGTGTCTGCTGTTGAACGCCCTTGTAATTTCCATCCCATCCGGGGCGGTCATTTTTGGTATCAAACAAAATATTACCCCAGCGGTTAAAAATCCTGAAACTACGGACCTCCTTTATGCCTATCAACACCGGCCTGAGAAAATCATTTTTCCCATCATTATTGGGTGTAAAAGCTGTGGGCACAAACACTTCTACCTGTTTGTAAATTTTTACAAATTGGGTGTCGGTGGTTTCACAACCTGCCGCGCTGGTTATTTTAAGGGTATATAACCGGTCGGCCGCGCCTTTAAATACCGGTTTAAAAATGGTGGGGTTATCCAGATTAACAGGTGGGTTCCAAACAACACTGGTACCGATGGGCCTTGCCTGTAAGGTAACCGGTAAGTTAATCACAGCGCCCGCCTCAGGATACCTGGTTCCTGGTTTCGGTGTTTCAACGACCACATTATGTTTCATGATACTTAGCGGTGTTGGACATTGATCAGTATTAACCGACAAGGTATAAGTATAAGTCCCACCAGTGGTATATACCTGTGATGGCGGCGTGCGGTCGGTGCTGGCTTGTCCGTCGCCCAATACCCAGTTGTAATTAACGCGGGTGCCTCCAGGCTCAACCGTGTTGTTAACCACCTGTGCCGGCAAATTGATACACACTATAGGTGCCGTAAAATTGGCGACTGCATTGGGGAATACACTTACAACAAACACGCTGCTGTCTGCGCAAACCGAACTGCTGTTTACTTTCAATGATACCCTGTATACACCGGCGGTAGTATATTTATGCAGCACATTAAATGTCGTATCAGTAGTACCATCGCCCAGGGTCCAAGCATAACGCATGCTACCCACAGCATTGGTGCTGGTATTGGCAAAAGTGAACAGGTTACCAACGAGGCATTGATTCGGTTTTGCCACAGCTATGCCTGCCACCGGTACCGATGATATATTGATATTTTTAGCTATAGTCTTTAAATTACATCCTTCTGCACTTTTTAGTGTGGCATAATAGGTTCCTGTTTGTGTAACCCGGTATACGGTGGAATTAGCGCCAATAATCTTTTGGTCATTTCGATACCACTGGATGCTATCGGCATTTGGAACAATAAAAACAGCACTATCCCCACTACCTATACAAAACTCCTCCTTGCCCAGGAACTGCAGGGAATTATTGAGATTGGAAGCCTTTACGGTAACTGTGTCGTATTCCACACAGCCACCTCCGGGACTGTTGATTTTTAAAATGTATACCGTGGTAATGTCAGGAGAAGCAAGCGGATTGGAAATCGCAGCGTTTGTAAGTCCGGTAGCGGGGCTCCACTGGTATACAACGCCCGGTTTTGGAGGCACTCCAATGGGAACAGGGTCATGATTACAGGAAATAGTATCCTTACCCGCATTCGCTTTTAAGTTCAGCGTGTCTACCAGGCTGGCATAAAGCGTATCCAGGCAACCATATCCATTATAAGGCACCAGCACCACGGCAACCCTGGTACCCGGCGGAGGGGGTGGCGCAAGCCTCAGTACCTGGGAGGAACCAAGCGTTTGAGAAAACGAACTGTCGAACCACGTATAACTTTGGTACCCATGCGGCGCATTTACCAATACCATAGAATCGTCGCGGCAAAAGGTAGCTCCGACAAATTCACCGCTGCATTCCGAATTCACATCAATATACGCATAGCCAAAATGACGACGGAACGTGCAGTCAGCGGTTTTAAAAAACAATTTGATCCTTTTACCGGCATGCCCATCGAGATTAATAGACACTGCCGACCAATTCTTATAATAAACAGGTGTGTTGCTACCCGGGTTGGGCGACACCTCAAAACCCGGCAGCGGAGAACCAAACGGGTAGAATGTAAAAGAAGAGCAACTGATAACCGTATTATCGGTAACGTTGGTTATTTCTATTTCCATACGCGGCTGCTGAAACTCCAGGTGGTTTGGATCCTGGAAAACAACAGCATAATGGTAAATAAGATTGTACAGATCCTCACCGGCCGGAATAGTGAATTCATAGGAAATGCCTTCAGCCTCCCCACCCCCCGTATTATTTCCAAGCCTGATCGAATGCCCGCTACCATTAGGACAGTTTACCGGGAAACCGCCATATTCATCCACACCATTGCCGGGGATAGATGAATACATGGTGTGCTGATTGGCAACAGGACCTGAAGCCTGGGTGAGTGAAATAATATTTTGATTACCAACACCTGAAACATAACCTGTATAGCATGTCCATCCAGAAAAATCACCGGTTTCAAAATCAATATTTACCGGGCAGGTCTGCGCCCGTGAGGCGAGACTTACTGTCAACATCAACAACGCCACCAAAATCCCTTGCAAGGAACTGGCAAAAAGCCGCTTCATCCCCCTACTAAAGTTTGGTTGCTTTTGCATGCGTATAATTGTAGGAAGATAAAGATAAAGATTACAGTAGTGGACAGCAAATTGTTTGCAATGCGGAAAAAACCCCGCTGAATCGGGAACAAAAGTGCACCTGCATGGCACTTATTGAAACCTGGTATGTTTACTGTTATATAAAACCGTGTTTTGCCATCTGCCAGAATGCATCAAAAGCGGTGATCGTTTCTTTAAAAAAACTGATAAGGCGTGGCCAGCCTGATTTGTCAAAAATATTGACACCTGTCAGTTCCTTCCTGATAACAGCTAAACTTTTTCCATATTCATTGGTATAGTTTGGCTGCCATATCCATCCCTTACCTGTTGCTTTTTCGAATAGATTTTTTTGAAGGAGGAATTGCTGGTAATGCAATTGCCGGGTCTCAGTTTCGGTATGATTTAATTCGATGATAAATGCCGCGTTTTTACTATCAGCCTCCATTTTTACCTGGATAAAGCGGTTGCCGCTTTTATAATTGACCCAATTTATTTTCTCGCCGTCCGCATTGGGCAGTGGCATCATATACTGGCCAAAGACGGTCCAGAATTCCTGCCTCAATTGTGATGCCTGTCGTTGCGTGTACATAGTAGAAATGCCTTGATTGGGACCGGACTACCCGAGTGGCTTTAGAAAAGCTATTCTTCCACAAAATCCATGTCTTTATGAAATGTTTCTTTGGTATATAAAACCGAAATAAACCCAATAATCAATATAATAACGCCCGTAACCCATGCAGCAGTAAGGTAATTGCCAAAGGCATTTTCGCCACGCAAAAATTTAAACAGTATTAATATCAGCGGAAGAAAACCTCTTACCAGGTTTGGAATAGAAATAGCTGCTGTGGCTCGCAGGTTAGTGCCAAACTGTTCGGCGCTCATGGTGATGTAGAGCACCGAAATACCCGAGCCAAAGCCCAGGCCCATGCAAATCAGGTACATGTAGAAAGCGCTGCCACCGCCTTGAAGTGCAAAAAACAAAACAAAGAAAAAAGTCATAATGCCGTAATAAATCAGGAGCGTCTTTTTACGGCTTTTAATGTAATTGCTAAAAAGACCAGCGCCCATGTCTCCAAAGGCCAATGCCACATACTGAAGCATCAAAGCCTTAGGTTGGTCGAAGCCGGTTATCTTAAATTGCCTGGCAAATTCGTCGGAAAAACTGATCAGGACACCGATGACATACCAAACCGGCAAACCAATGGTGATGGCGCGCAGATAGCGGAAAAAGCGCTCCCTGTTGTTGAGTAGCATCCAAAAATTACCCATTTTTACTTTGGCGTGCTTTACCGAGTCATACATCCTGCTTTCGAGTACACTTACCCGCAAAAACAACAAGGCAAGTCCCATACCACCGCCGATAAAATAGCAGAGGCGCCAATCATCGCTGACATAGTATACAATATAGGCGGTGATGGTACCCATTACACCGCTGGTGGCAATGATCGCTGCGCCGAGACCACGTTTTTCTTTGGGCAACATTTCGCTGGTTAGCGTGATGCTGGCACCTAACTCACCCGCCAGGCCAAGGCCGGCAATAAACCGCAGCCACATGTATTGATCGATATCTTTTACAAAACCGTTGGCAATAGTGGCCAGGGAATAAAGAAGTATTGAACCAAACAACACACTCTTTCTGCCTTTTTTGTCGCCAAGTATGCCCCATAAAATACCGCCGATCGTAAGGCCGATCATTTGCCAGCTAATAATTTTTTCACCGATATTTTTCAAATCGGCTTCAGCAACACCGAGATCGGTAAAGCTTTTGATCCTTACGATACTAAAAAGCAAGAGATCGTAGATATCTACAAAAAAACCAAGTGCCCCAACTATTACCGGAAGAGAAAAAAGACCATACTGTTTCTGCTGCATCGCAAAGGTTTAAGTACTTCTGAAAATGGATTAAATTTTACCCGCCCAGTTATCCTCCTCCGCTTTCTCAGTGAAATACTTTTGCTTTAGTGCCATTGGAATGCCAGCGCCGTAGACCAGGAATAAAGTAACAACGAGATAAATGAAAAGTATCAATAACACCAGGGAAAACACCAAACTTACCAGCATCATTAATTCCGCACCAAAAACCAGCGCCGAACTGACAATCAAAACTGTTGTGGCAAGATGACTTTTTTTCATCAGTAATATGAACCCGATTAGCGATAAAGTATAAATGGCAATAAAAGTAAAAGCCAACCAATGGAGGTTCATGAAGAAAAAGGTCTGCCCCAGGCAGGTGGCCGAGATCAACACGCCAAACAATCCCATGTTTTCACAAAAACTTTCCTGGCTTTTTGAGAGATGGTTATCCATTTTATTACAGTTTATTTTGGCAGCAATGAATGCAGGGGCTATATTGAAAGACCGGCCTTCGCGTTTGAGCCAGCTAATGCAAGTCCGGTAAACCAATACCCTTCATGATTGATTTTATCGGTAATATCTACTTCAATTTTATGTGTAAACAAAGGGCAATTCAATACCAGTGTGTGAAACTCACCGTTTTCCCCGCAGGCATCCACGCCTATTGCTTCCAACTCATCTATCAGTTCAGGCGTAAGCGTCTTGCCCAAAAAACCAGCCCCCATCGCCGCATTACAACTCACGATCATCGTTTCAATTTTAGCTTCCAGCATTTCCATTACCAGGCTACGCCGATCCTGCTGCCATAAAGGAAGTATGGCGTCAAGTCCTGCGGTGTTGCATACTTTTTCCTCCCAATCCCGGTGTGGTTGCAGGTCTATATCGCCAAACACAGCCGATTGAAGCGAAAATTTTTCTTTTAATTCAACGAGTGCCGCAGTAAATTTTGCTTCATAATCCTGCCAGCTGCTGCTAATGAGATGGACAGGCATATTCATAGCTTCCGCCTGTGACTGGAGTATCGCCGAAGGGATGCCATGCGATCTCGAAATTTTTCCTGCTTCGTTTAATACATTCAGCAGCACCACGGGTTGGTACCCCTGCCGCTTTGCTTTCATTAAGGCAAAGCAACTGTCTTTACCCCCGCTCCAACTGCATAGAAATTGATTGCTCATCGTGTAAACAGGTTGTTTGCTTCATTTTCGTATCCTTCATCTACTAAGTGCGGTCCATTGTCGGCAGCCATGGTAGCTAACACATCGCAGCGGTTATTCAGCGGATTATCCGCGTGGCCTTTTACCCAAATAAACTTTACTGTAAATGCCTTAGCCAGGTTATAATAGGCGAGCCAGAGATCTTTGTTTTTTTTGCCGCCGGCAAAATTGGTACTGATCCACTTTTTAAGCCAGCCTTTTTCCACAGCGTTCACTACATATTGACTGTCGCTGTACACTGTGACAGGAATACCTGCTTTTTTCAAAGCCTTTAATCCTTCTATTACTGCCATTAATTCCATACGATTATTAGTCGTATGCCGAAAACCCTGGCTCAATTCCTTGCGGTGCTGTCCGGCCATTAAAATGGTGCCGTATCCACCCGGACCCGGGTTCCCCCGGCTCGATCCGTCGGTATAAATAGTGACCATTTTTTACTCTCTTTCTAATGATGTATTGGGATACCGGAAACGCTTAACTTCTTTGCAGAAAGGGTTAAGGTACAGGTTGTCCAGTGCAATAAATTCAAACCTTTTTAAGGGTTTTAAAGTGTTGTTGTTGTAACGTTCCGGCTTGAAATTATTTTGAACCGTTACAGGAAGCACTACCCTTCCATTTGTGGCTTTCATCAGCCCCTTGTAAACCATTTCGGCACAGTAGAGTTTGTCATTGCTTTTAAGGTCAAATTGTTTGTCAAACAAAGTTTTTTCGTTCATGTACTGGTACACTATAGCCTGCATTTTCTGAGTTTCGGTATTTGTGAGTGCGTACCTGAAAATACCGTACCTGCTTTTACGGTGATCGTCCACAAAGGATTCAAACCGTTCCCGCTCCATCAGGTCAGATGGGTTCTCATCCCCGGCAAGAAGGTGGTACACATACCAGGCTGAATCTTCAAAATATGCAATACCACAGTGCGAAAAGGTCTTCTCTGTCTTTGAAAAGTTTCTCAGAGATGCGCTCACAACGTCATCATCTGTTCTTAAAACAAGGTCGCCATTTTGCAACAATTGTTTGCCTTCGGCAATGGCTACGGCCGGCTCTGTAAAAACAGTTGTTGTTGGTTCCTTTTTCTCCTGTTGTTTACAGGAAACCATGAAAAGTAACAATGAAACAAAAACGGTGATCGCTCTATATCCTCTCATATCGTTTACCAAAAAAAACAACCAACCTGCATGGGCTGGTTGGTTGCAAATATTATAAAATTCATCTTAATGTGCACTTACAAATGCTACGCTGTCTATACCGATACCCAAAGAGTTTTTACCGGCGGGGCCAGCATCTGTAACATAGTAGCGGAATGCAAACCTACGTTCTGCAGGGGCAGGAAGTCCACTCAAAGTAAGTGAGTACCTGGTCCAGGTTTGTGGGTAAATCGAAGGACCGGCTTTGGCCAGTGTTGGGTTGATGTCTAACAATACCGTTTTAAAATCACCAACTGAAGAGGAATCGCTTCCAACGTTATCGGTTCCGTTGGTAACGTTCAGGCGCACCTGCATCCTGTCGGCGCGGCCTGTACCCAATTGGGTTCCTGTATAAAAAATGATCTGATCGCCATTTTTCATCATGGTCCTGGGTGAAATTAACCAGGCACTGATATTAGCGGTATCATAACCACAATTGTAGGTTGCCAGGATAAAATCTTTTCCACTGTATAAATAGGAATGCGGATTTAAAATACCGTTGTTAAAGCCTTTCTTGCTCTCGTAGTAAGCATAAGCCTGTGTCCAGGTTTCTACGCCAACCGGTTTGGAATTATTAACCGTAACCCACCCCTGGCGGTGTGCTGCTGAAATACTGTCAAAATCCTGTACCCATGAATAATCTTTTGGAGCAGCAGGAGCAGCAACGTCATCGCTTTCACAGGCAGTAAAAGAAACGGCACTTACAAGGGCAATACCTAATAAAAATTTATTTCTCATCGTCGTGATTCTTTTGTTTAAAAATTATTTGCTGATGTATTGCACTTTGTCAATGCCAAGGATACTTGCTCTTAACCGGGCAAGAATTTCAAGCAGGTCATTGGTAGGTGCAGCATCTGGTGCACCCCATATATTTCCTTTGGTTCCAGGTAACATGGAACGGAAGGCAAAACGGCCTTTTGTAGGTTTATCCAGGCCATAAACGGTCGCTTCAAAGCGGGTCCAGTTACCAGCAGGATATGCATACAGTCCTTTTGCAATATAAGTTGAGTTAATATCTAGCAACAGCGATGTAAAATCTCCCGGATCTTCCAATGAATAACCAACATTGGTAAAGTTTGTATTATTCTTGTTGATGCGCACCTGTAAACGGGCAGTGGTATCGCAACGGGTGTAGAAAACAATTTTATCGCCGTTCTTCATCAATACTTCGGGAGAAATGGCCCAGTTGTTGATCCAGGTCAGTGCATAATCATCGGCAAAACCACTTGGGATGGGGAAGTTACCGTTAGCAGACCAACAGTTAGAAAGATAGCCTTCGCGGGTACCTTTTGAAGAATAGGCACCGATAGCAAAATTCAAATTACCATTTTTCCAATCGGGGTGGTAAATAATATCATCTGTATGTGGATAGGTCGGAAACTGGGATGCATAATCCACCCAGATACGGCCGACCGGAGTGCTGTGATTTAAGAATCTCCAACCTCTATCCCAGGCTGATTGTAATGTATCGAATTCTTCTGTAAAAGAGTTATCTGGCGGAGGTGGAGGAGTTAGATTGGTGTCCTCAACACACGCAGTAAACAGTGTAGTTAATGACACACCTATACCCGCAAGAATGTTGCTTAAAGCTCTTTTTCTCATAATGTAGCTGGTTAGTTCTTGGTTAAAATGATGGGGTGAAAATAGTCATTAATTCCGAAACGCAAAAAATTGTTAACGCCGGCATTTATCCACTAATTAACAATCGTTTCTACACCTGAAACACCCCTGTTTGCAGTGCAGAAATGTAAGGGTTTTGATTGGCAGCTTTTATACCTTCTGAAACCAGTTTTCGGGTGTGTGTAGGGTCTATTATTTCGTCTACCCAAAGCCTTGCAGCAGCATACAGTGGTGAAGTCTGTTTCTGGTATCGCTGTATGATCGTATCCAACAGCATTTTCTCATCTTCCGCACTTACTTCCTTACCCTTGCTCTTCATAGCGGCCACCTGTATTTGTAATAAGGTTTTGGCAGCCTGTTCACCGCCCATTACCGCAATTTTGGCCGTGGGCCAGGCATAAATAAACCGCGGATCGTAAGCCTTGCCACACATGGCATAATTACCTGCTCCATAACTATTGCCAACGATGATGGTAATTTTTGGCACCACACTGTTTGCGACAGCATTTACAAGTTTGGCTCCATCTTTAATTATTCCGCTGTGTTCACTGCGGCTTCCTACCATAAAACCGGTGACATCCTGCAAAAAAAGCAAGGGTATCTTCTTTTGGTTACAATTGAGGATAAAACGGGCTGCTTTATCAGCACTATCGTTGTAAATAACACCGCCCAGCTGCATTTCACCCTTCTTACTTTTTACAATCAGGCGCTGGTTGGCGACAATACCGACAGCCCAGCCTTCTATGCGTGCATAGCCGCAAACAATGGTTTTACCATAATCCTTTTTAAATTCATCGAAAGAACTGGTGGATTGGCCGGGTGAACCGTCCGTTATACGTTCTATGATTTCACGGATGTCGTATGGCTTCGCATTGGTTTCCGGAAAAATGCCACATAGTTCTTTTGGGTCTTTAGCAGGCGGCACCGCTTCTACCCGGTCGAAACCTGCATCCGCGGGGCGCCCCAGCTTGCTCATGATTTTTTTTACCTGGTCCAGGCATTCCTGCTCTGTTTTGAACTTATAATCGGCTATGCCGCTGATTTCGGTATGCGTAACAGCGCCACCAAGGGTTTCATTATCTATCTCCTCTCCAATTGCAGCCTTAACCAGGTAGGGTCCGGCCAGGTAAATGGACCCATTGCCCTCTACCATCAGGGTTTCATCGCTCATGATGGGCAGGTAAGCGCCGCCGGCTACGCAGGCACCCATAACGGCTGCTATTTGCGTGATACCCATACCACTCATTTTTGCATTATTGCGGAATATGCGGCCAAAATGTTCTTTGTCGGGAAAAATTTCATCCTGCATCGGCAGAAAAACACCGGCACTGTCTACGAGATAAATAACCGGCAAGTGATTCTCCATGGCAATCTCCTGCATCCGAAGGTTCTTCTTTCCGGTTATCGGGAACCAGGCACCGGCCTTTACTGTTTGATCGTTGGCCAGTATTACACATTGGCGGCCACTTACATAACCAATACCCGCAACGGTTCCGCCAGCCGGGCAGCCACCCTCCGCTTCGTACATTTCATAGCCGGCAAAAGCGCCTATTTCTATAAAATCGGATCCATCATCGGTTAGGTAATCAATGCGCTCCCGGGGAGTGAGCTTGTTTTTTTCGTGTTGCTTATCTATTGCTTTTTTTCCACCGCCCAGTTTGATCTTTTCCACTTTTTGACGGATATCGCTGAGTAGCATTTTCATCGCATCTTCATTGCGGTTGAATTCTAGGTTCATGGGTGGAAGCATTGGTTGCGGCAAATGTAGGGGATGTTCATTGGTGAATGGGTCAATGAAGGAATGGGGCAATGAAAGAATGGAGGAATGTGGAAATGTGGAAAATGTGGGAAATGTGGAAATGAGGGAGTGAAAGAATGAAGGAATGAAAGAATGAGTTTTCAACAGACTGAAATAATCAGGGGCAAGCAATTGCTCACACAGCAAATCGAGCAAGTAGCAATCTTGAAAAAAAGACAGTTACTTAACTAAACTCATTGACAACCTGCTCCACAGGTTTTGCGGTGGGATAAAATTCCAGCAACCGGTTGATCACTTCTTCTACTAATGCATCGGGGCAGCTGGCGCCGCTGGTGATCAATATTTTTACCGGCTCTTTTTCGGGCAAATAATTTTCGGTCACTAGTTCTTCTTTGGTTCTCCAGTTACAATGCCTGATGAGTTTTTGGGATAAGATCTTGTCTGCTGAATCGATATAATAGGTGGGCAATTTTGCTTCGCATAATTCTACTAAATGGCTGGTATTACTACTGTTATATCCTCCAGTTACAATTGCCAGGTCGGCTGGTATTTGCAACATTCCCTGCACAGCAGTTTGATTTTCCATTGTTGCATAGCAAAGAGTATCACGGGTATCTGCAAAATTTTGGCCGATTGTTTCGTCGGTCAGTTGCTCCTTTGTTTTGATGACTTGTTTAAGATAATCGGCAATGGCTTGCGTATCGGTAGCCAACTGCGTAGTTTGGTTGATGACGCCAAACTGCTGCAGGTCTTTTTCTACATCGAACCCTGCGCTGTGACGGCCTTTAAATTCGGTATAAAAATCAGCGGCCGGTTTTTCGCCGGTGATATACTTACCCAACTCAATGGTTTCGGCCATATCATTTACTACCACTGCAGGCGAATGGGCAGCACTGCGGCTGAAAGTGGCCCTTGTTTCTTCATGCTTTGGCTTTCCATGAATGATGATGCTATAGCCTTTCTTTCCAATCGCTTCTCCCCTGTTCCAAACTTTTTCCACAAATGGACATGTCGTATTGTATTTGGCAGGCTCTATCCCCAGGCTGTTGAGTTTTTCTTCAATGGCAATAGTGGTACCAAAAGCGGGAATGATCACCACATCCTCCGGTGTCAGTGATTCGTAGGGAACAACCTGGTTGCCATGTGTATCCTGTAAAAAAATAACACCACGGCTTTGCAGGTCGGCATTTACCTGTGGGTTATGGATCATTTCGCTCAGCAAAAAAATACGCTTCCCTGGGTTTTCGTCCACGCATCGAAAAGCGATTTCAATGGCATTTTCCACACCGTAGCAAAAGCCAAAATGCCTTGCCAGGTAAATCTTTAATGACCCGAAATCCAGTAATGTGGGGGTAAAATCTTTCTTTAATTTATCCTGTGCCTTCCTGTAGTTTTTTATGGCCGAAATAAGTGGGCTCCTGTAAACGATCGGAACATTGAACTGCTTCATGGGGCAAAGATAATGGGCTTCGGTGGCTCAAGCCAACGGCAATGGATAGGCCTCCCTGTTTTCAACATGAAGTTTTCAGTTTATTACACTGATTTTAAGGAAAATCTTTCGGTTTGCTTATTTCAGAATTTACATTCTAAAAAGCCATCCATTACCGTTTGCTTTGGCCAACATGAACCTACAAAACCTATTTTCGCGGCATGACAACAGACAATATCTCCATAGTTATAAACAATATCCGCCAAAGGCGTACCACCAAGCCCGACAAAATGAACGGTCAGAAAATAGCAGACGAACAGATACAAATAATGCTGGAATCGGCTGATTGGGCGCCCACACACGGAATGACTGAGCCGTGGCGGTTTGTGGTGTTTGCCGGCGATGCTGTTGTGGCTTTCTGCAAACAGCATGCAGAACTCTACAGGTTACACACCAACCCGGAAAATTTCATGCAAGGCAACTATGACAAACTTCTGCACATGGGCGACCTGGCATCACAAATTGTGATAGCTGTTATGCAGCGAGGCTACCTGCCTAAAATTCCGGCCTGGGAAGAGATGGCGGCAACTGCCTGTGCCGTTCAAAATTTACTGCTTACCGCGTCAGCAATGGGTATCGCAGCTTACTGGGGAAGCGGGGGTATGGCCACGCACCAGGTCATGAAAGAGCATTTGCAGATAAGGGAAGAAGATAAGGTAATGGGTATCCTCTATTTCGGATATACAAATACTGAAACCGCGGGTAAAAGAAATGTACCGTTGGGAGATAAGGTGCGTTGGGTTTTTAGTTGATTGGTTGATCAGTTTATTGGCTGAATGGTAAAAATGACCTATTGACCAATGCTTAATGACCCAGGTAATTAAGGTAAAGTAAGATAATGTTGCCCATCTACGTAATCATGTTCCAGGGCATCCAGTATCGTTTTTACCTGCAAGGGATTGCTTAAAAAATCGGCATTGGACGCGTCAATAAACAGGGTGGTGATATTGTGCTGTTTAATGTAATTGGTATAGGTTTCCTGGATATTGAATAGATACTCATCCGATATTTCCTGCTCGTAGCTGCGGTTTCGTTTTCGGATGTTTTGTTGCAACTTGTGCACAGGCGCATGGAGGTAAATCAGCAAATCGGGCTTTAGCACCTGCTGGTGGATGATATCGAACAATTTCTGGTACAGCCTGAATTCCTCTTCCGATAAATTGACTTTGGCAAACAGCAGGCATTTGGTAAACAGGTAGTCGGATACGGTGATACTCTGAAACAAATCCTTGGTATGCAGCAAGTCTTTTAGTTGCTTATACCGTTCTGCCATAAAAAACAATTCCACCGGAAACGCATACTGGTCGGGATTTTGGTAGAATTTAGTCAGGAAAGGATTATCGGCAAATTCTTCCAATACCAGCCTTGCATTCAATTGTTTGCTCAACAGGTGTGCCAGTGTGGTTTTGCCCGCACCAATATTTCCTTCTATAGTGATAAAGTGATAATTCATGCAAAGATTTCCCGATAAACGTCCAAACAGCTGTCTGTTATCCGGCAATCAAAAATCAGCTATCGGAAAGGCATTACCATGAAAACTTTTTCACATTTAGTGTATCAGGGCATTGCTGTAATAGCTGCTTTATTGATTTGTGAAGAACAGGATGTTCGAGGTCCGGGGCGATTTCGTTGAGCGGCACCAGCACAAAACGCCTCAAATGCAGCCGTGGGTGAGGAAGCGTCAATACTGTACTGTCTAAAACAAGATCATTGTAGCATAATATATCGAGATCAATGGTCCTGGGGTCGTTCTGTTTATCCCTCACCCTGCCCATTAAATGCTCTATATCAAGTAGTTTTTTCAATAAGACCAAGGGTTCCAGCAAAGTATTTATCAACAATACCTGGTTTAGAAAATCCGGCTGCTCCTGATTACCCCAGGCTGCCGTGCGGTAAATGGATGATTGGGCGATAATGCTGCCGCAATTTTTTGCTATTGCGGTGGCAGCACGGGAGAGGTTTTCAAGGCTATTGCCCATATTGCCGCCGGTAAGTATGTAAGCTGAGTTCATCGGGGCACAAAAATGCGGCAAACTATTGTTGTTTCCGCTATAAAAAATTGAAAAGGAGAACCCGATTTACCGTAAGAAATTGGATGGCGCCGGTAAAAATTGACAAATAATCCACAACTTCAAAAAACATTACATTTACGATAAAAAGGAATATGGCTGCGGCTGCATTACGATACATCAGCGAAACGGAATACTTAGATGCCGAGCGTTTGGCGCTGGATAAGCATGAATATTACAAAGGCGAAATTTTTGCCATGAGCGGGGCATCAATACCTCACAACATCATTGCATCTAATTGTATTGTAGAAATTGGGCAAAAACTAAAGGGCAAAAAATGCCGTACTTTTGGAAGCGATCTTCGCATTCATATTCCTAAAAATAGTTTGTATACTTACCCTGACATCAGTATTGTCTGTGGTGATATCAATACGACTGACGACAAATTTGATACAGCCACAAATCCGTCGGTGATTATCGAAATTCTATCCGCTTCCACCCGTGGCTACGACAAAGGCGGAAAATTTACATTGTATCGTGAAATTGATTCACTACAAGAATATATTCTTATTGATTCAGAAAAAATAATGGTTGAAAAATTTATCCGAAATGCTGATAATAGCTGGCAGCTTACGGAATATAAAACTATAGAACAAAGTTTCAGGATCGATACAGTTGATATAGAGTTGCAGCTACAAACGGTATATGAAGATGTGCCGCTAACGACCCCTTAAGATTTTATTTTTATCCTGTTTTAGTCCCTGAAAAAGCGACATTGCAGCAGCCTGTTTCAAAAGAAACAACCCCGTACCCAACCCATGAGATCATTCTTAAAAATATTTCTTGCTTCCTTTCTTGCATTGGTTGTGTTTACACTGATCGGTTCTTTCATTTTCGGCTGGTTTATAGAAAAAGCTATAGAACCCGACAAGCCCATTATAGCATCTAAAACGGTATTGGTTCTGGACCTGTCGAAACCAATGATGGAGCAAACAAGGGAATCGGGCTTTTCTTTTCCTGATGGACAAACGCCTTCGGTAAACGGGCTATTTGATGTGATAAGGGCCATCAAATTCGCAAGCACCGATGAGTCGGTGAAGGGTATTTATATTAAATGTGCCAATAATCCGAATGGCTTTGCTACCTGCGAAGAATTACGCAATGCATTGATGCATTTTAAGAAGGCAAAAAAGTTCGTAACCGCCTACAGTAATACCATTAGCCAAAAGGCATATTATGTAGCTAATACTGCTGACAAGGTCTATTGCAATCCCGCCGGAATGCTTGACTGGAAAGGTTTTTCCATGCAATACACCTTTTTTAAGGGCATGCTGGACAAACTTGAAATTAAGCCGGACATTTTTTATGCAGGGCAATTTAAAAGCGCCTCAGAGCCCTTCCGCGAAAAGCAAATGACACCAGCCAACCGCTTGCAGTCAAGTGTTTTTATCAATGAAATGTATGGCATTTTTTTACAGGCAGCTGCCACTAAAACCGGGCTTGATACTGCGGTGCTCCACCAGTTGGCCAACGATTTTGTAATGCAGCATGCATCGGATGCCCTGAGGTATAAATTGGTAGACGGATTGAAATACGACGATGAGGTAAAAGAAGAAATGCAAGCGAAACTCGGGCTGGACAAAACCGATAAGATCGCCTTTATGACCATGTTCGATTACATAAAAGCTGTCGATTTGAATCCAGGCAGGGCAGATGACAAAATAGCGCTGATTTATGCCGAAGGAGAGATTGTAGATGGCAAAGGAGGTGACGGCGCCATTGGCGGGGAAACCTATACGGGCATATTGAGAAAAGCAAGGCTCGATAGCAATGTGAAGGCAGTGGTATTCCGCATTAATTCAGGTGGAGGAAGCGCCATGGCTAGTGAAATGATGTGGCGGGAAGTTACGCTAACCCGAAAAATAAAACCGGTAATAGTGAGCATGGGCGACTATGCGGCCAGTGGTGGTTATTATATCGCCTGTAATGCCGATTCTATTTTTGCGCAGCCGAATACCCTCACCGGAAGTATTGGTGTTTTCAGCATGTATGCAAATGTGAACGGCCTGATGAACAATAAACTAGGGGTAACTTTTGACGGTGTAAAAACAAGTCCCTCTGCTGATTTTGGGAGCGCTTTTCGCCTCATGACGGATAAGGAAAAAGGGGTGGCCCAGGCCAGTGTAGACAGCATTTACCAGCTATTTAAAAACCGGGTTTCGGAAGGCCGCAAAATACCCCTTACACATGTAGACAGCATAGCCCAGGGGCGCATATGGAGCGGCACGAAAGCCATACAACTAAAACTTGCAGACCGTGTCGGCGGTATACAGGATGCAATTGATTGCGCATTCCGTATGGCGAGGTTAACCTCTTATCAATTAAAAGAACTCCCTGTAACACAAAGTTTCTGGGATAAGATATTCAATTCCAAAGACAACAAAACCTCCATGCAAACAAGACTGATAAACGCTGAATTGGGCGAAGAACATGCCGCTATTTTGAAACAGGTACAAACCGTAAAAAGTTGGTTCGGAACCACGCAAACAAGGTTGCCGTTTTTTGTTACGTTTAATTAAAGCAACTAATCCCCAATCAACCAATCCTTAATCAACTAACTCCTGCTCCCCCATTCCCATAACCCAAACTGTGTCTTTTTGTCGACCGGGTGGCCACTTAATTTCAATGATAAGAGGATCTGTCCGCGATGGTGGCTTTCGTGAGAGATGATATAGCCCAAAAATGCCGCCGCATGTGGCTTGAAGCCTTTTACCCTGCCTTCGGCAAATCCTCGCGCCAACAACTGTTCAATGGCTTTGGCCGAAGCCTTTAATGACTCAGCCAAATGCATTTTGGTAATCCCTTCTTTTTCCATTTTAACCAGGCCGTTCATCAGGTCTGGTGCAGAAGCACTTAACCACATCAGTCTTACGTTGGGAATATGGGCGAACTGTTCACCAACATTGCGGCCCTTACCGCCGGCTTTGTCTTCGAGATGTTCATCGGCTATCGCTTTCAGCAGGTAGAGATTGATATTATTGTGAATGCGAAAACTATCGATAAGTGTTTCAATGAGTTCCATGTCGCCGGGTTTAGAAATAAAGTTGAAAAAAATATGGGGATTGCACAAATCCTTTCTGTCAAGGCTCTACATTTGGCCACCTTAATCAAAACCAGCCATGCAAAAGAGTTACAGCCAGTGGAAAGCGATGTTAGCCATCACTAAAGGAGCGCTCATGGCTATCTTAAGAAGCCCATCGGCCGTCGTGTTTAGTATTGGATTTCCGCTCATTTTTATTTTGGTGTTTGGATTTATCAGCGGTGGTGGTGGTGCCCCGGTTTATAAAGTAATCCTGGATGGCGATTCTGATACCACGAATGCGCTTTACGATTCTTTAAAAACAAGCAACAGGGTAAAATTTGTTCGTTTTAAAGACAGCGCCGAACAGCAGATTAATTTACAGAAAGGAAGGGTGGCGGGCATCCTGCTTATTTCTAAAAACAAGGATTCCGTTCCTGGTTATACCTATACCATAAAAAGTACTAGTGCCAGTGATGACAAATGGCCGCAATTGATGTCAGTAATCGACGGAATCATTAACAAAATAAGCAACCGGATGTATAGTAACAGGCCGGCTTACGCAAAGGCCGATTTTATCTACGAACGCGATATTAACAGAAAGATCCGCATCTACAAAACCATCGACTTTATACTCCCCGGCCAACTTGGTTTTTCGTTACTAAGCTCCGGCGTTTTTGGTGTAGCCTTTCTGTTCTTTAACCTACGCCAAACCCTTGTTTTAAAAAGGTTTTACGCCACCCCTATTAAACGCATGTATATCGTTTTGGGTGAAGGGCTGGCCAGGGTTATTTTCCAGTTGCTAACGGCTATTATTATCGTTGGGATTGGATATTTTGCTTTTGGCTTCACTTTGGTAAATGGCATCTTCACCTTTTTGGAAATCATGATTTTGAGTTTCCTGGCACTAATGGTATTCATGGGTTTTGGATTTATTGTAAGCAGCGTGGCAAAGAGTGAATCTTCCATTCCTCCATTTGCAAACCTTATCACTATGCCGCAGTTTTTGCTGGCAGGCACTTTCTTTTCCATCGAAGCATTTCCCTCCTGGTTGCAGCCATTCTGCCGTATACTTCCATTGACCCATTTTAACGATGCCATGCGCATGATTGCTTTTGAAGGTGCACATTTAACGGACTGCGGGAAGCAAATTGGGATTCTTGCTATTTGGGGCGTGGTTACTTATGCAGTGGCCATTAAGGTGTTTAAGTGGGAGTGATGGATTAGGGACTGGGGATTAGGGATTGGGGATTGGGGTTTAGAAGTTTGGAGGTCATGACGACGTTTGAACGTTAAGCATACAGCATCAAGCGTCAAGCGTTTAGCATAAAAATTCATTATGAAGTATTTCCGGTTGTTCATCATCAGCGTGGTGGTATTTGGGTTGATGATTTTTTGTATCTCGTTACTGTTTCCTTCGGTAACTTATGTGAGCAGGGCTATGAATATTGCAGGTGGCCGGGATTCCGTTCGTGCAACTATGCCACAATTGTTTAGCAAAGGCTTTAATCAGCAACAGACGCAGATTGCATTTGTAAAAGATTTTTCGGCAAGTGGTGACACTTTACATTTTAAAATAAATGGGCAGGAACAGGTAAACGGGGCGCTGGCAGTTTATGCCATGGGCGAAGACTCTACCACCATCCAGGTATTTTACCAGATCAATACACCGTGGTACAAGCCCTGGCAAAAATTTGGGTTGATGCTAAACGAAGAAAAATATGGGCCGAGTTTAGATACGGCCATCAGCAGGATAACCAGCCCTATCCAACAATAAGCAGTAATAAGGTTTTCAGGTAGCCTATTGACTTTTAATGGCTGCTCTTCTTTTCACGGAAGTTAATATCAGGCCGGCTAAAAAGATCGTAAGTGTGCCTACTGCTATCACCATGTTTTTGTGCAGGCCAATTTTTAAATAGGCATAGTCAGCCGGTATTTTATCGGAGAAGGTGAGCCATAGGATCACAATAACGCCAATAATCACGGCAGTCAGTGCTTCAGGGCTTTTTGTTTTTTTACTGATGAGCCCCAGGAGAAATAGCCCCAGCATGCCGCCGGCAAAAATGCCCGACAATTCCCACCAGATATCGAGGATGCTTTTTATACCAATCATGGCCAGCCCGGTACACAAGCCAATAATTCCAAAGACGACTGTAGAAATGTAGAGCATGGAAAATTCCTGTTTTTCCGTGGCGGTCTTCTTAAAATATCTTTTATAAATGTCTTTTGTAAACACGGTAGCCGAGGCATTCATTCCACTACTGATCGTACTCATGGCTGCAGAAAGAATTGCTGCAACGATCAATCCCAGGCAAATAGTAGGCACTTTGTTCACCATAAAATGCGGCATCACTTTATCGGCATAATCAGCAGGCTGCAGCTGTGTCATATATTGGCTGATGCTATCTGCTGACGCGGCCGTACCCAACTTGTCCAGCGCTACAGAATGTTTCAATGCATCGGACAATCCCGGGTTTAACTGGTAGTAGGAAAACAATGCAGAACCAATGATAAAAAACAACAGCGATGCCGGAACATACAGCAGCACACATAGCCAGATAGACTTTCTTGCCTGCTTCTCGCTGGTAGCGGTATGGTAGCGTTGCACATAGTTCTGGTCCATCCCAAAATTATTCAGGTTGATAAAGAACCCATACAAAAGCACCACCCAAAAACTGCTCTCCTTAAAGTTAAATGCTGTGCTGCCCAGGCTGAACTTATGGTTATCATTTGCTATTTGGTACACCTGTTTGATGCCACCGGGAATTTCACGGATGATGAGAAAGAGGATTAGCAAGGCTCCCAGTGTTTTCAAAATCCCTTGCACCACTTCAGTCCATATAACGGCCTCCATGCCGCCGAGTACGGTGTAGAGAATGATGCAGATCCCCATTACGATCATGATTGAAGCCATGGAAAAACCTGTGAGTGCATGAAGGGTGAGCGCCATACCAAAAAAGATGGAACCCATCCGGGCAAATTGGGTAAGCAGGAAACAAACCACGGCATAGGTCCTGGCCCATGGGCCAAAACGCTTTTCGAGGTTGGTATATGCCGAGACTTCCCCGGTTTTCCTGTAAAACGAAACAAAATATTTTGATGCGATCCACGCAGCAAAGGGCATGGAAATGCTGAATACAAAAGCGTTCCAGTTGCTGCCAAAGGCTTTTCCGGGAACACCTAAAAAGGTATTACTGCTTAAGAACGTCGCGTAAATAGAGAGCCCGATTGCCCAACCCGGGATGGAACCCGATGCCTTGGTAAATTGTTCGGAGTTTTTATTTTTCTTCGAAAAATGAAACCCGATATACACCATTGCCAGCAGGTAAAGGATAACAATGGCAATGTCTAATAATGGCAGGTTGGACATACAGTATTTGCAAAATCGTTAATGGCCGCAACAAGCCATAGCAGCTTACCGGCAGCGACAATAAAGATGGCGCTTAAACCAACAGTAAAAGATAAACCATTTTACTTTTTTGCAGTACTATGTTACTATTTGCGGAGCTGGGAGGAGCACTATTTTGCCCGAAGCAAACGCCTCAAAAAAATCCCGTCATGGCGAGGGTTCTTGCCCGAAGCAAACTCCGAAAAAAATCGAGTCATTGCGAGAGTTCCTGCCCGAAGCAAACTCCGAAAAAAATCGAGTCATTGCGAGGGTTCTTGCCCGAAGCAATCTCCAGCTTTTGATGAACCGGTTTTGCTTTAAAACTACCACTCCAATTAAATGCTGGGGATTGCTTCAGCGGGGCAAGAACCCCGCTTCGCAATGACGGCAGATCACCCAAGTCATTGGCAGGATTCCTGCCCGAAGCAATCTCCAGCTTTTGATGAACCGGTTTTGCTTTAAAACTACCACT
>JAZKFT010000033.1:0-7346 GCA_040386335.1 Bacteroidota bacterium | reverse complement strand
TGCCCGAAGCAATCTCCAGCTTTTGATGAACCGGTTTTGCTTTAAAACTACCACTCCAATTGAATGCAGGGGATTGCTTCAGCGGGGCAAGAACCCCGCTTCGCAATGACGGCAGATCATTACCCAAGTCATTGCGAGGGTTCCTGCCCGAAGCAAACTCCGAAAAAAATCGAGTCATTGCGAGGGTTCTTGCCCGAAGCAATCTCCAGCTATTGATGAACCGGTTTTGCTTTAAAACTACCACTCCAATTAAATGCCGGGGATTGCTTCAGCGGGGCAAGAACCCCGCTTGCCAATGACGGCTACTCCTCAGTAACTTTTATCCCGGTCGCCTTCTTAGCACCAGGCCACTGTTGGTTGCCAATTTCTTTCAGCACCAGCTTTTTAGGATCTACAAGTACATACTTTATTTTTTCACGGCGCCAGGTGTATACAATATGTACCATGCCGTCTTTCGACTGAATCACCGATGGATAAGAATATTGGCTGATGGGCGAATCTTCGAGGATCAAGGCGGCAAACCATTTTTTTCCATCTTTTGAAATAGCCACATTCAGTGGGGTTCGGGGGCCCTTGCCTTTCACCCAGGAACTATCTGGCATTACATGATTATATACCAGCAATTGGCGCCCATCTTTTAACGTTACGGCATCCGTTCCCGAATTATTATTGGGCAATGCTATTGCCTTCATCGCTGTCCAGGTTTTGCCTTTATCATAACTGCGGCTTTCGTTAATGGTGGTGTTCCTGCTCCTGCAAAGTACCTGCAGGCTGCCGTCTTTGTATTTCAAGATGCTTGGCTGAATGGCTGAGAATGTTTGGCCATCATTAATGTCCCCGGATTTTGTCCAGGTTTTGCCCCAGTCTTTGGTATATTCAAAATGCACTTTCCAGCCATTCTTTTCTGTGCTGGATGGGCAGATCAATACACCATTTATGAGTTCGGGTTTATTTTTGATGGGACCCAAAAAACCTTCGGGGAGTGCTTCCCGCTTGCTCCATGTTTGGCCATTGTCATTGCTGCGCATCAGCCAGCCCGTCCAGCCGGCCACGTTGGGTCCGATTTTGTAAAACAATATTAATTCGCCATTTGGCACCTGGTATAAAACAGGATTGTAGCAGGCATACCGAAGTGTATCGTTGATAATGCCTTCTGCCACTTTTTTGGGTTCAGTCCATTTGCGGTTTATAAGATGGGCTGTCCAGATGCAAACATCTTTATTACCTTCTTTGGTGCCGCCAAACCAGGCCGCGATAATGCCTTTTGGCGTTTCTACGACAGTAGCCGCATGGCTTTGTGGAAAAGAGGCTTTCTCAAAAATAAATTCATCCGTAAGGATGCCCTTTTTGTAGGTGTTCGTTTGTGCGGCAGCATTGGATATGGCGCCTGCTGCGAAAGCAATCCAAACAAGTTTTTTTATCATGATGTTTGTTTGAAAATTAATTTTTGGTCTTGCTTTGCTCCATCTTCTTTGCCTTGGCTGCATCTGTATAAGCTTTGTACATTTCCCGCCAGTTGCGGCCGTTCATATTCAGGTATTGCTCCGATTTCGTTTTGTATATCTCAAAAATGGCAGATATCTGTTTCATGTTTTTAAAGTCAACCGCCTGCTCCCTCGCTTGCTTCATAAATGCCAGGATCACAGAATCCTCTTTGGGTGTCATATTAGGCACAATGGAGTGGTAACCGTTCATGGTAAACTGCACCTTACCGATCGTGTATTTATCCAGCACCTGCTCTACCTGTTCTTCGGCCAGGTCTTTTCGGAGGCCTTCCATCAGGTTTTTATGTACCGATTCGGGCATTGCAGAATTTGCGATTACCTGCCGGTCCATATCGCTCAAACGCTGTCCGGTAGCGGGATTGATACCAGCAGGCACCGTGGAAGCAGGATGTGTATTGTTCCAGTTCCGGATCGTAGTTAAATGAATGGCAACCACGTTTATTACTCTCGCTTCCTTTTCAGCATCGCCCAGGTTGAGCGATTTGATCCACTCTTTGGCCTGTGTTATCTGGGCGGTGTCGGGGATGGTTACATCCTGGGCAAATGCGGTGGTAAATACGGCACAGCACATTACTATCACCAGGCAAAAACAAATCTTCTTTTTCATACCAAATATTAAAAAAATAAAACAATTTAATTACCGGAACTAAAGGCATAACTGCCAGAACCAACTTCGTAAACCGCGTATCCCCGATCCATCCTTATAAACTTTGTTCCTGCACTGTTGCTGATAGATTTTCCGTTTTCCGTCACTTCCTTTTCGTTTGCAGCAGGTATATACACCATCGCTGAAGTATTAGGAGGTATACTGATATTCCAGTTAAATTTCTCTCCTGTTTTTTTCCAGTCAGATTTAATAACTCCGTACGAAGATTGATAGGATGCTTTGACGAAATCCAGTCCTTTGATCATTTCCGGCCTCATGATGATCTTCTTAAAACCAACATCCGTAGTATCGCTTCGGATGCCTGCAAGGTTTTCATAATACCAGATCAATAAGTCACCCAACATCATCACATGGTTCTGAGAATTCATAGAGGGTGCGGCAGTGTTGCCATTCCACAACTCCCATATGGCCGTGGCACCATTCTCAATCATATAGCCCCAGGAAGGATAAGTTTTTTGGGTTGCAACAGTGTACGCTAAATCGGCCCGTCCTATGTCGGTGAGGCCACGCATCAACCATTGTATGCCTACAAGTCCGCAACTTAAATGACCCTTGTTCGTTACCTCGACTTTTGTAGCTAACTGTTTCCAAACTTTTTCTTTGCAGTCTGCCGGCACCATTCCAAAATAAACAGGCAGCAGGTTATCCGTAAGCGTGTTCTCTCCATAATATCCTTCTGTATGATAGAATTTTTTATGAAATGCATTTTTGGCTTTATCCGCAAGGGCTGCATAGCCTGGAATATCGGCCTCATTACCGGTGAGTTTGCTAAAGCGGATCATCAGGTTCGTGAGGTGATAATAATAAGCCGTTGCAATTAACGCACTGGGATGTTTCTGATCCGCGCTTACACCACGCCCTGCTTCCACTGAAACCGGCGGAATACACCAATCGCCATAACTGTCTTTTGTCAAAATGCCGTCCTCATTCATGTACTGGGTTGTCATATAAGACAACCATTTTTTTATCGCAGGATAGTTATTCCTTACCACCTCTATATCCCCGGTTTGACGATACAGCATGTCAGTAATCAATGGCAGTGAACTTGGCCACGTCATATTATCGCTGTAATACCTCCAGAAGGCCGGCGCAACGTCCGGAATCGCACCATCTTCCTTTTGAGCATACTTAATATCGTCCATCCACTTCTCGTACAGTCTTGCATTATCGAATAAAAAGTTTTCTCCATAGGCACCATTCGTCCTGTCGCCCAGCCAGGGTTGCCGTTCATTTCTTTGCGGGCAATCAACAGGCATTCCTTTGTAGTTAGATGCGATGCCCCACCAGGAATTCATCCAAATTTGATTGAGTAACGTATTAGAAGATTCGAAGCTGCCGGCGGTTGCGATATCATCATACACCAATCTTCCAATAAAGTCGCTTTTATCAGGCGTACCAGGATAGCCTGTTACTTCAACATAACGAAATCCGTGATAGGTAAATTTGGGTTCCCATTCCTCGTTGCCTTCACCTTTAAGAATATAAATATCTGTTGCCTTGGCATCACGAAGATTAGCAATAAACAATGCTCCATTGTCCTGCAGCGATTCGGCAAAGCGCATCGTAATTTTTTGCCCTTTTGTACCCTTCGCTTTCAATTTTACCCAACCTGCAAAATTTTGCCCGAAATCGATGATGTATTTATCACCGGCCGATTTTGTAATCGCGACAGGGGTCAAATCTTTCATCACTTTCATGTTTTCATTTGCTTGTGCTTCATAAGTACCGCCGGGTTCCTGCACAAATTCAGCCTTCAACCATTTGGACTCGTCAAAGCCGGGCCTGTCCCAGCCTGCCATTTCTTTTTGCCCGTCGTATTCTTCACCATCATATTCATTATTAGCCCTGATAGGCCCGTCGGCCGTGCCTTTCCATGAATCATCTGCTTTAAAGGTGGTGGTGCTGCCATTGGTATAGGTGATCACCACTGTCATCGAAAGTTTTGGAAAGCCAAATGTTTTGATCTTATAAGGCTTGCCCCTGCGCATGGCATAAAATCTGCCATTGCCTAATACGACACCGATCGCATGCTTTCCTGTCTTTAGGCTTTCAGTGATATCAAGTGCATTGAATTTTATATTCCGGGTGTAGTCTGTTGGCGCCGGAGCCAACACCTCATCCCCTATTTTCTTTCCATCAATCGACAATTCATACAATCCAAGTCCCATGATATAAGCGGTGGCACTCTTCACTTCCTTATCCACCGCAAATTCTTTTCTGAAATATCTCGCTGATAATTTTCCCGTCTTTTCATCATCCCAGGGAAAATATTTATCAAACCCAATCCAGCGGCCCCAATCTTTATAGTTTCGCATGGCTGATCCCCATCTGGCGGGTTTACTCCATTGGCTTTCTCCCTTGTTGGTAAATACTCTTACTTTCCAGTAGCAAGTTCCATTTGCCGGTATTTTTTTTCCATTATATTGTACAAACTGTGAGTTGTCTGAAGCTACCTTACCCGAACGCCACAGATCTGCCTGATCGTTAGTCAGTTTTACAAGATCAGTTGCAGCTATAATTTCATAAGCCTGCTGAACAATAGCTCTTTCGCTACCCTGAATTTCCCAACTTAACTGTGGTGCAAGAGTTGGCACATTCAATGGATCCGATAGTTTTTCACTGCGCAGGTTACTGACAGTTATCTGTGCTTGTACAGATGATAATAAAAAAAGAAAATACAATCCCGCAATCGCTCGTTTCATACTCAAAATTATTTTCCCGAAAAATCAAAATACAATACCATTTTCAAAGCCCGTGACGGTTCTTTCTCGTAATCGTAAAAAACATTCTTCATTCCCATTGGACCGGTGGTTTCGTTGCGCTGGGTTTTGGTGCCGATGCTGCTGATGCCCTGCATAAACGAAATATCACCCGATGGAAAAATGGGTTCGTAGTTATGCCATTGATCGGTTTTCCAGGCGGGTGTGAAAAGGCGTAGGAAAACATCTTCGGTTTCGGTGTAAACAGAGAAAGACTGAGTGTTTGTATACAATCTACACCAATACACATTCGAATAATACCCTTTAAACTCAGGATATTTCCAGGGAGATTCTCCTGTTTCAGTATTATTATAATCTTTTTTCCACCAACCAAAACGATTCCCTTTTAAACGATTTTTCCAAACCCTATATGGACCATTGCCCAAGTAATCAATACTTTTAATTTCACTTTCGGGAAACGAAAAATTTACACCCACCACTGAAGTAAAATAGCTAGCAGGGAAATAATGAACTTCCATCTTTACAATGCCCGAAGGGAAAATCGTCCATTGTAAAGTGTTATAACCATCTTTTTTATCGAAGGATGATTCTATTACCAATCTGTTGCTATCGTCGAAGTGGTGGGTAAAGTTTTTAAAATTATTTGCGCCTTCCTGGATAATGGGACCATTTGTAAAAGCAATATTTCCCTTTTCATTTTTAACGCTGGAAATTGTTCCGGTGCTGTTATTGAAGACAATATTTAGATCTTTAACTGAAACTACAAAAAATGAATCCTGCTGTGTAATTTGAGGCTTTTGCAAATTTTGATACCTCTTTAAGTTTTTCTTTAAAACTTCATTGGGTCTGGTTATTGGAAAACTCCAGGTAAAAACAATTTTACCACTTTTATCTTTTGCCCAAACATATACTACATCGTTATATTTCCAGTCAGGAGGCAGTTTCAGGGTCAAAAATCCTTTCTGTGATGGTGCTATATTTGGAGAACTAATGTCACCTTCCTGTAATGGAGAATCTTGTAACTGATTTAAATCGTTGTTCGGTAGCCGGGAAAGTTGCCAACCAAATTTACAGTCTTTAAAATTCGTAAAGAAATAGCGATTTTCCACGCCTAGCTTTCCATCCCATTCAGGGGTGATTTCTGTGCGCTCTATATAAACCGGGCTCCAAATTTCTTTGATAGCAAAATAGCTCCCCTCCTTTTCATTGTGCGGGCCAATGATGCCATCGGCTCCCCGGTGCTTGTCGGTATCCAGCGAATCATGTAAGTCTTTTCTCACCACAGCCTGGTCGGCAAAATCCCAAAGAAAACCACCTGCACTTAGTGGATTGTGCCACATTTTTTCCCAGTAATCTTCCAGCCCCGCACCATGGCCGCCATCGAACTGCCCGTGAAGAAACTCAGTGGGCATCAATATGTCGCGGCCATTCTCATAATTGCCAATACCATAATTGTATTCCCGGTAGTGCTGGGTTTCCACGCCATTAAATAATTGCCAGGGATGGACTACGGGCCGATTTTGCATGTCATATTCTCCAAACAAACTATCCAGATCGAAGTTGTGCCCGCCTTCATTTCCATTACTCCAGATAACGATCGAAGGATGATTCCGATCGTGCTCCAGCATTTCTTTTACCAGTTTAGAACCGGTTCGTGTGTCGTAGTTGCCGTGCCAGCCGGCCAGTTCATCCATTACAAGTAATCCCAATGAATCGCAGACATCCAGGAAATGTCCGTCAGGTGGGTAATGGCTCATCCGCACGGCATTCATGTTCATGTCCTTCATCAGCAACACATCCTCAATGCTGTTTTTTTTGTTGGTCGTTCTGCCGGTTTCAGGCCGGAATGAATGACGGTTGACGCCTTTCATTTTTACTTTAACACCGTTTATATAAATCCCATCGCGTTGTTTTAATTCTACAGTTCTGAAGCCAATTTTTTGGGTGATGGTATGGAGTAAAATTTTCTTCCTATAAATGCTGAATACTGTCTTGTATAAATTAGGGCTTTCGGGGCTCCATGTTTTTGCACCAGGTATTTTGCCTTTAAATTTAAACCCCATCATCGTAAAATTCTCCTTGCCGTGACCGTGCCCTACACCCCAGGTTCCTTCACCCACAATTGTTCCCAAAATGGAACCATTTGTATTCAATATCTGAGCTACAACTTTTTCAGCCGAAGAATTTAGTCCAAGTTCGCACAAAGCGTCAAAAGTCCCATCTGCCTTTGCATTAATCTCTACCCATTCAATATGATCTTTCGGTAGCGCCTCCAAAAAAACAGGTCTGAATATGCCGCCAAAAATCCAGAAATCCGCTTTCCGTTCAGCTTCGTTCACCGATTGATTGGCTGAGTGCTTGGCCACCGTTACTTCCAGTAAATTCTTCGCATCGAACCGGAGTAATTTGGTGATATCATACTTAAAAGAATAGAATGCACCCTGGTGGATGGCA
>JAZKFT010000032.1:0-5574 GCA_040386335.1 Bacteroidota bacterium | reverse complement strand
GGTGGTGTGAGAGGACAGCAGGGGAAATAATCCCCTGCTTCCTACTCGATTACTTTTCTTAGAATATTTTGCTGTTTCTCTTAATGCGCCGCCATGGATCGTGAGTTAAACCACTGCATCTGGAACGCGAATCAGGGTACCAGGATGTGAAGCCGCGTCATACAATGTTCGGGACTGAAACGACAGTAAGTAGATTGGGGCGTACAACACAGCTTTATCGGGGTGGAGGGTGGTTCGTGAGACACAAACCACGGCTTCGGGGGGCTTAAACGCTTGTATTTGAGTGGGGCGTCCAACAACTTATTTATCGGTGGGGAGGGTGGTTCGTGAGACACGACCCACGGCTTCGGGAAGGTTCCTTTAAAAACAGCATTATTTTTTAAAACACTTTTAGACCAAACTAATTTATAGCTGCTTTATCATAGTTTTAACGTTCAAATAAACCAATGCTATGAAACACCGTTATTTCAAAGAAATTTCTATTGCCATTAACCAGTCTTTAAAACTGGTTCTTGTCACCTTATTTTTCACAAATTGTTCATCTAATACTGAAAAGCAGTCCCAGGATGACAAAACGATTATTAAAGCTGAGGCAGCCCAAAACGATTTTGTAGCAGCAGCTGAATATGAGTTTAATATGATCAAAAATCCCACAACCGGTCAAATTCCAAAAGGTATTTATGAAATGGAATTGCAGCAGGTAAGAGAGATTAGAAGTTCTGGTATTGGTAACAGATTACTTGCCAATACTTATTCTTACCAGGGCCCCAATAATTTAGGTGGCCGCACACGTGCTTTAGCTTATGATGTTCGTTTTAACGGCACATCCAACCAGGTAATTTTAGCTGGCGGTGTAAGCAATGGTATATTCAAATCAACCGATAATGGAGCTAACTGGTTACGTAAAAGCCCCACCGGAGACCACTTCAGTTGTACCAGTTTGGCACAGGATCCGAGGCCTGGTTTTCAAAATACATGGTATTATACTACAGGTGAGGCATCTGGCAACAGCGCTGGTGGTTCTGGTGCTTTTTATTCGGGAAACGGTGTGTATAAATCTACCGATAATGGAGAAACCTGGGTAAGATTGGTCAATTCTAATACCACTGCCGTCGAATCGTTTACTGTGGGGCAGGATCTCATCAATAAAGTAATCGTAGATCCTATAAATGGTAACGTTTACATTGCTTGTGCGGCCACCATCAGAAGATCTATAGATGGCGGAACAAACTGGACTACCGTTTTAAACGGAACCCTTGCCAGTAGCAATCAGTTTACAGATATAGTAGTAACCAGTACCGGTAAATTGTACGCAGCCTTTGGGGGATCCAATACCGCTGTAGTGGATGGTGTTTGGAGTTCCTTGCCCGGTGGTACCTCAGGTGATGTTGGTTCCTGGACAAAAATTGCAGGTACCGGTTCGGCCACCAACCCCGTCACCTGGAATGCCCAGGCCGCTTACGGACGTGTGGTATTGGCCATAGCACCCAGCCTTGAATCAAGAGTGTATGCACTCTATTACAATAATGTAAGTTCCAGTTGTGCAGGTGTAGCTGCACCGGAAGCGGAGCTCTTTCGCTGGGATGATGGCAGTAGTACCTGGACCGACCTGAGTGCCAACCTTCCCAATGAAGCAGGTTGTAGCGATGGTAATGATCCCTTTGCTGTACAGGGTGGGTACGATTTGGTAATTGCAGTTAAACCTGATAACCCCGATGCAGTATTTATTGGTGGCACAAATATATACCGCTCTACCAATGGCTTTACCAGTACGGCAACTAATGTTCGTACAGGTGGTTATGCAAATACAGCCGGCTATGGTTTGTATCTTAATTCGCATCCGGATATACATGCTATCGTGTTTACACCGGGCAATAGCAATATTATGCTTTGCGGTAATGATGGCGGTATCCAGCGTACGACCGATAATCTTGCTGCTACAGTGGCCTGGACACCAATTAATACGGGGTACAATACCTATCAATATTATTATGTGGATATAGACCCGAGGGTGGGTAATGCAAAAGTAATGGGCGGTGCACAAGATAATGGCACAACAAGAAACGTGGGTGGCACTGGTATTGATTTTGAATTAGTAATGGGTGGTGATGGTGTTTCAGTGGGTCTTAGTGACCTGAATGCTGGTGTACAAACAGAGTATTTAGGTGTACAAAATGGAGTTATCCGCAGAAGGCAATCGACTGTTGCACCTGGCTTTTTTAATGCAACAATTACACCAACCGGCGTGTCTGGAGGCTTGTTTATTACGCTCTTTAAACTAGATCCTGATAATACACAAAACCTGTATTATGCAAATGATAATGAACTTTTTTATACGACATCGGCTGCAACAGTTACGTCATCCACCTGGACGGCTCTAACAGGGGTAGCCACAGCAGTAGGTGCAGCAAATGATATTACCGCCATCGCCACTACCCGTGGCACCTATAATGCAGCTACCTCAAGTTTATTTTTTGGAACGAATAATAGCCGGGTTTATCGCTTAGATGACCCAACAGGTGTAGCAGCTTCTACTGCACCTGTTAATATCACTGGTGGCAGCTTTCCTGCCCTCGGTTTTATTAGTAGCATTTCCGTAAATCCAAGAAATGATGATACTGTATTAGTTACTTACTCCAATTACGGCGTTTCAAGCATCTGGTGGACAGGTAATGCCAATAGTGCATCTCCTACCTGGACAGCTATTGAAGGCAATATTAATTTGCCTTCGGTACGTAGCTCTGCTATTGCAGTAACCAATGCTGGATTAGAATATTATGTAGGTACATCTGTTGGGTTGTACGTTACAACAGGCATTAATGGTGCGGGCACTAGTTGGTCTCAGGAGGGTATTGGAACTATTGGTAATGCTGTTGTAAGCAATTTGGCGTTAAGAACAAGCGACAATAATATGGTGATAGGTACACATGGCCATGGTATTTGGAAAACGAATAGTATCTCTATTCTTCCTGTTGACTTCATTTCTTTTAATGGTAAAGTAAATAAAACGTATAATGAACTGCAATGGAAAGTTGCCAATGAAAATAACTGTAATCGGTACGAAGTAGAAAAAAGAAACCCAAAAACAAATGCTTTTCAGAAAATTGGTAGCGTCGTTTGGTCAAGATCAGGCAATGCTGCTGTGGATTATAGCTTTGTAGATAATGGGGTTGATTTTGGTATTGCATCCACATCGTATCGTGTGAAACAGGTAGATAATGATAATCATTTTATGTACTCGCCTATAATTACGTTACAGCGTACAAGCTCATTAACCTGGGTACATTCTATTTCATTAGTTAGTAATCAGTTGTTTTTTAGAATTAATAACGAAGATGCAAGTGAAAAAATAAATTATGCACTCATAGACGTAAATGGAAGGTTGCTGTTACAAAAAGCGATTCCACGTATTTCGCAAGCTGTTACCATCCCCTTTAATGTAGCCAACGGCATCTATACTGTACATTTAATGAGTACTAAAGACGGGAAATATACCAGCAGAATTTTAGTAAAATAAATTGGGCTAAAAGCTTGAAGTTTTTATTGCAACAGAATTATTTTTTCTGTGCTTTTTTAAGGAGTCTGAACAAATAATTTGCCTTTATCCTGCCCTGCAATTTTGCGGGGCAGGATTAGTTTATAGCCTTACCCAATTCCATGTAGGCGCGGACTCTGTCCAGTGTCTACCCGTTACTTTTCTTAGAATATTTTGCTGTTACACGTAGTGCCGACACGAATAACGGCACCCCGAAGTGATGCCGGTCATACTATGTTCGGGACTGAAACGACCTTGTGTAGATCGGGGCGTACAACACTGTTTTAGCGGGGTGGAGGGTGGTTTGTGAGACACGCACCACGGCTACGAACCACTGCGATAGTAGATAAGTTACCTGTCAAATAGTCAATGATTCTGGTCAAATAGTAGTTGGCAACAACAAACTGGCGAATCGTTTTTATTTTCAACATTATAACATAAACAGACTCGTATGAAAGTAGTAGCCATCTTCCTGTTGACTTGTGTCTCGCATCCGGTTTTATTCGGTCAAAATGGCCGGGTTGGTATCAATACAAACCTGCCTAAGGCTGGTCTGCATGTAGCAGATAGTAATGTAGTTTTTAGCGCCGCGGGCCTGGCGCCGGCTGTGCCCGGTCCACCACCGCTTAGTGGCGATGGCCGCAGAATGATGTGGTATCCAGAAAAAGCAGCATTTATGGCTGGCTATGCCTATATGAATAGCTGGGACAAAGATTCGATCGGTAGCCATTCTGCTGCATTTGGATTTGGATCAAAGGCGATGGGAGAAGGCTCATTTGCCTGCGGTGAAGGAAGCGTTGCACGTTCTATAGGATCCACTGCTATGGGGTTTCATGCTGTTGCTTCCGGGCACTCTGCCACTGCTGCCGGCCTTCATAGCAAGTCAACCGGTCAAAATGGTGTTGCTCTTGGAGCTTTTCCCATGGCCAGCGGTACAAGTGCTGTCGCTATCGGGCATGGACCTGTGGCCAGCAATTACGCGTCGACGGCTCTGGGGGAACTTACGATTTCAAGCGGTCATTCCTCTGTGGCAATGGGAAATAGAACGGTTGCCTCCGGTAACTTTTCAACCGCCACCGGTGAATCAACAACGGCCCTGGGAGCATGGTCTACCGCCATGGGCCGCGGTACCATTGCCGCGTCGGGTGGTGAAATGGTGATCGGGCTTTATAACACACGGTACACCCCGTTTTCAGGCAACGAATTTCACCCTAACGACCAGCTTTTTACGATCGGTAATGGTATCAACGATGGAGATGCCGGCCGCAGCAATGCCCTGGTAATCCTAAAAAACGGTAATACGAGTTTCGGGTCGGTAAATCCAATCGCAAAAGTTGAAATGATTCACAACAGCGTTACTACATCGCCAACGCTTACCTTATACGAAAATGATATTGACTACGCCCGCCTGCAGTTTGCCAACAACGGCACCGGCCGGCTTTGGCAAACGGCCGCATATGCAGATGGCGTGAATCACAACAATTCAAAATATAATATCTTTTACCATAACGGAATTTCCGGAACTGATATTCTTTCCATCAGCGGCAATGGAAACGCAACGCTCGCCGGCACCTTAACTCAAAATTCAGACGCCCGCCTCAAAACCGGCATCCGGCCAATTACCGGTGCGCTGCAGCAATTATTGCAGGTTGCAGGGTATCATTATTACTGGAAAAACGGAGACCGCGATAACAGTTTGCAAACCGGTATCCTGGCACAGGAGGTACGACGGGTATTTCCGGAGTTGGTAAAGGAAAGCGAGATGGGCACTTTATCGGTTAATTATTCCGGGCTGATACCATATATCATCGAATCCACTAAGACCCAGCAACGGGAACTGGATGACCTGAAACAGAAACTGATTAATGTGGAGGCGCAAAATACATTATTAATGAAAAGGCTGGATGCTCTTGAAACCAGGTCAGGTTTATAAATAACACGGCATCTGCAACACGAATGTAGGCGCGGGACTCTGTCCCGTGCCTACCCGTGTGTGCCCGGCATGGGTAATAGCTAGGTGGTGCAAGTCCACTATGAGC
>JAZKFT010000031.1:0-12337 GCA_040386335.1 Bacteroidota bacterium | reverse complement strand
AAGATACAGTCCGGTTACTGAATGCCTTATGGATAAACTGATCTCCTTCATCAAGGGCGATATAATCTGCGAGGCCGCTTATGCAAACCGAATATTCACCCATCAACGGTGTGGTGCTGTTGGCAGCATTGGCCGCACAGTTATTCGAAGCACATACAAAAGTATTGCATGAAAAGGGGTAGGTGGCATCGCCCACATTTACAGAGGTACCTGGCGGCGATGCAGCAGGCTCCTGTGCAGGCACGCCGCACTGGTTGTTGTCCTGGCCGGGCTGAATACCGGCTCTTACCGGCATAGCCAAAAGGGCAGCCAATGCTATACCTTCTGCGGCTGTGGGCACCCCGATTGCTACCAGATAGTCTTCTACCTCACCGTACTCGTACTCGCCGTTCTGCGTTACATTGTCCTGGTAACTGATGGCTACCCGTAAGCGGCAGATTTTAGTTTCACCAGGTTTCATTTCCAATTGAATATTGTCCGGCATTCTAATATCCCTGGGAAATGGGTCTGTGCTGTTTCCCTCTGCCAGGAGTTCAATAGGATGCGATGGAATATCTGCAACAAAATTGTAGTTGTTATCAGGATCGGTTTGCGGGAAAAAGTCCATCCAGATTTTGTAGTAAAAGGGACCCGGCAGATTTTTGGTTACGTCCATGTCTATTTTAACAGACCTGGTAACTTCATCACTACCCGCTATGTATGAGGTCGTGAGTGTTCCAATTTGATAAAATGTATTCACCAAATTAAGGTAACCACCGTTATTGCCGGTATAAATCTCCTTGTTGACTCCATACTGACTTACCGTCAACTTATTGATAAAAAGCTCGTTGGCAGAGAGTCCTTTGCTTTCGGGATATTTTTTGGACCGCCAAATATTAGCCAGTTCGCCTGGCCTGAACAGCCCGAGAGCGTTAATGGGCACTGTTGTAGGGATACCGACGGCTCTTACCTGGGTGGCAGCACTTATACCATCAGGATTTCTAGATAATTTGACAATCGTATTGAGTAAATAATTAGCTTTTACACTGGCAGACCCGTCTGACAATTTCTGTTTCTTTTTTTTTATGTTCCCTATTACAACGTTTTTCATCAGATATCTATAGTTGCCGGAATACAGTTCCTCGAAGTTTTCTGGGTTAAATGAACCTTGAAAACTAATCGGCCTGTTGACATGGTCCCAGTCGTTTGCCTTAAATCCGGTTGGGGTCAACAATGTGTTTACCTCTTTCGAATAGATACCATAATATAAATCGTGGGTATCCCTATCCTCAACTGACAGGTATACAGGTGCGGCACCCGGGTTTGAAAAAACATTAATACCTTCCATATAATCCATAAACGTAACCCGCCCTCTCCTCAGGTTCGTAAACAAATCTTGTATTGAAAACTGTTTTTCCACCTCCACTACCTGATTCGCGTTTAAACTTAAAGCCAGGTTATTGTCACTAACGGGCAGCATGTCTTTGATATACCCCCCGGGCACTTCATTAACCCAGCTATGCCCGGGGTTGAGGTAGTCAATCAGGCCAACATTACCCAGCAAGCCCTTGTTTTCGTCAAGAGCTTCTTTATAATACCAACTGTTGGTTATGGATGAAAATATAGACTCACCGACTAGACCAGCTATATATACCGCCGCTACGTTCGACTTTTCGTCAATCAACCCCGAACCGCTTGCACCAGATTCTATATCATCAGTACCTACCCGATCCCATCTGCCTTCGCTTTGCCAGTACTTGCCATGTCTAAAATCTTCGTAATTACTTCCATCTTCAATGGTAATTTTCGCCGGATTTACAAATATTTTTTTAAGATCAAATACTGGATGAGAAATATTGGTACCAGGATTTTCCGGACTCAGACTCCATCCTGCTGCATAAGCATTAAAAAAGGCGCCATTCATATCGTCGCAGGCAGAAAGGTCCAGCGAATTAACAAACTCATCTCCAACTTTTAGCAAAACAATATCAGCTTCAACATCAACCATCACTTTTTCTACCGGAATTTTATATAGTTTTCTCAACCCGTCATCATTCCCATTCCTTAAACCGGCTGTAGCCATTTCCCAATCGAACGAGATAAAGATATTTGAAATTATTGGCTGGTCTTGCATCACATGATAAGCCGTTAGAATATACAATGAAGGTTTACCTGTGACCGGGTCGAAAGCGTTTAATGATGTGTTCATCAACATACCTGTAGCTGTATGCAGGTCATTGTCATCTGCATCCACCTCGATAATAAACATTGTGGCCCTTTTGATATCCTGAAATGAAGCACCAGTGGCAGCGTTTACATTTACTGTTCTTTGGTCCGAAAAGCCAGGTGTGGAACGTTGAAATTCTCCCGCCAACTTTACTTGAGCCGTTGATACTACCGGAAAAAAGAAGCAACTTATCTTTAACAAAAACGGGACCAACATCCTGCAACGGGGTAAGTTCGGGTGGGGAAATGATATTTGATATAACCGACTCATATAAATAGTTTTTTTTAAAATTTCATATTATTAATCCGTTTACTATTTTTTACTCTGGCCGTGTTAATGACTTTTACGATATTTGGCGAAGCGCTAAGTTGCATATCTCCTAATGCTATTTGACAAAGACCTCCCGGGGATCAGTTAGTGACCTTGTCGCACACCAGCAGGAAAGTTGTTGTGAACGGAAGGTCAAAGAGACGAGCGCATCTTTTTCAAACGTAGTACTAAAGATATGCTACACCCATAAATTACTGCTTAAACAATACTATACTCTAATTGTAAAAATTGTTTTACAATAATATACAGATGCAAAAACTACGAAGTGGATGGTGCTATCCACCGGCCCCGGCGATATCATAAAAATTGATAAAGGCATACAAAACTCTTAAAAAACAGGAAGGATAGATGGGGCTTTTTATTACCATTTATCCCCCCGCGGATAGTTGTATTCATAACAGTCTTCCAATTTCTTTGCCATTTTCACCCTGATCTATTTATTACCAAGGTTAGTCTATATAACAATGCCATTATATGAATAACGGGGGCTTTCCAAATGAAAAACCTGCATCTAACAAATCGTCCTGCTTTATATTGTTCCTTGTGAACTGGGTGTGACAGAGCGATTTGTCTGCCCGTTAGGTTCCCGGCTGCATTTCTATGCGTCCGGCTTTTTAATTTTCTGCACGGGATCACCTGGTCTTCTAAAATTGAATATTTGTTAATTTGGGATGTTTCGTTCCATTTCAACAAGGCAGATTCGCAGTTGCATTTAGAAGGTTTGGTTCGGGAACCCATCGAAAGTTATGGTCTTAACTTGCGTAAAGAAGCCAAATTACTGAAACCTGTTTTCGGATTAGACCACTATTGATTTTGGTCAAGCCTGAATTTTCTAAAAACAAATTATGGGAAAACACGATCAGCTGCCCCGGATTCAATTGCGGTCACGAATATCCTTAATGGAAAAGCTCATCCTGAAACTATTAGAAAAGGATAAGGACCGGCTGGGGTATGGTCCGGGTGTATAATTTTTGTTTACCAGGTTTAAATACCCTCCATTGTTACCTGTGGAAATTTCCCGGCCGCCGGCTATCACTTTATCTATATACAATTTTTCGCTTGTCATGCCCCGGCTTTCCCGGTACATCCGCGACATCCACATCTTCGCCAACTTAGAAGGCTCAAAGAATTCAATCTGGAATTGGTTATTGCCTTTTCCTATTCTTCGTTTAAAATTAGTTTTGAATGATCAATTTGCGTGCCTGCACATCCTCCCTGTTCATCACTTTTACGATATAGGTTGCGGCTTTGAGGTTCAGATTTGACAATGACACCTGCTGAAAGCCTTGTTCTACAAACGCAATAGCTTTTTCGTACACCAGCTTTCCTTGCAGGTCTGTTACCTGGATGGTTAAAGCACCGGCATGTTTCACTGCTGTAATCATGCTAACGACGCCTTTCGATGGATTGGGATAAACGACAAGTTCAGCTGTAGCCAGAGACATACTACCGGGTGTTACATTGGCCATGCCGGTTATTGGGTTAGCGTTCCTGGTTACGTCTTCTCCCTGAACTTGTGTATTCGATTGTATTTGGTTAATCGTGCTACTGCCGGACATAAACTCAATTTCACTCTCCAGCAGGGCTATACAATAAATCTTCAACTCGTCTATCCAGCCATTGAAATTGTTGTTCGCCTGGTCGAAGGCATTGGTGCCATTTGTTGCACCCAGCCCGGCTGCACCTGCATGGATGGGAACCGAGGTAAAACCTACATTGGCATTTTCAGCTGCAAGGGCCCCGTCAATGTATAGTGATAATTTTCCATTGTTAAACATGCCGGTCACAAATACCCATTGATTTGTTGGCATGGCACCGGCAACTTTTTGAATGCGGTTTGCATTTTGTACACCCAACTCTATATTTCCATTATTGATCCTCAAACCTATTCCATTGGTATTGTCTCCTTCATCATAAATATCCCGGATGTCCGAATTGTTTTCACAGTACACCCAAAGGGCGATCCTACGTGCAGTGAAAGCTTTATGAAGCAACAGGTCATTATTATCAAGGGAAACATGATCCCCATTGCCGCCGAAATGGAGGCTGCTGGTTCCAAGTCGCCGGTTGCCATCATCGTAACCAGAACCAATTCCGGTAAAGCTGGAGAGGGAGGCCGGAGGAGCTATATCCAGAAGGTTTCCATCAAGTCCCATTTCTATATCTGCCACCGGCTTGTGTCTTTCCGGCACATTAATTTTTACGATATAGTCTTCTACTTCGCCCTCAGCGTATTCTCCATCCTGATCCATATCGCTTTTCCTGCTAATGGCTATACGTAAGCGACAAATTTTAGACTCCCGTTCTGCCATGTTCAACTGGCATTGTCAGGCATCCTCACATCCGTGGTAAAGGAACCGGCCCTGCTTCCGGCATCCAGGAGTTCTATGGCATGCGGCGTAGGACCGGTAACAAAATTGTAGTAATTATTAGCATCGGTATCCGGAAAAAAGTCCATCCAGATCCTGTAGTAAAACACACTTGAAAGTTTATTGGCCACATCAATGTTGAAACGGATGATATTATCTTCATCATCATTGGCTGCCCGGTACGATGTCCTGATTGTTTTGGTCAGGAAATTGGGATTTACCAAATTGAGGTAACCGCCATTGTTACCGGTAGCGATTGAATTTTCTACATACTGGCTGACAGTTAGTGAATTAATAAAAAGCTGTTCGCTGGAAAGCACTTTGGGTACCCGGTATTTTTTTGATGGCCAAACAGTAACAAGGCGTTGTGGTTCAAATAATTGTTGTGCGTTTACCGGCACCCACTGCGGTATCCCCAAAGCCTGTATTGTACATGGCTGAGCGATACCATCATGCTGCCGGAATAAACTGATTTCTATTGGTGCCACATATCCCGAGGCCCCAACCGCAAATCCTTTTAACCGGGTGGCCATTAAATTGATCGCTGATTGCCTGAAATTAGTTGACATATCAGGGACTTTTGATCCAAGCCTGTCACGGGGTGAAAAATGGGGAAAACCGTTATTGGCAGCACCGTTCAGGTCCCATCCATTTTCCTGGAAACCTGTTACATCAGAAGCATTACCCAAGCTCCCGGCATAAGTACCATATAATAAATACGCATCACCGGGAGCAGGCGAAGTAACAGTAAGAAACACTTTAGCATTGCCCGGGTTTGCATTGAGCTTTAACCCCAGTATCCGGTATAAATAATTTTCCTGCTCTCTCAACTGCCCCGCATCATTTTTTACAAGGAGCATGCTACTTGTGACCGATTTTTGCTGCCCGCTATTTAGAGCAATGTCAAACCCACCTGCCGATGCAAGCATCAGATCATTAATATATCCCCCGGAAACTTTATTCATCCATGTATGATCAGGGTCCAAATAGTCGATTAACCCTTTGACGCCTGATTCCGTTTGACCCGGTGTAAAAAACCAGCTGTTGCTAATGGGAGACACCTGCGCAGCACCGGTAATGTTGGTTACACTAAATTGCACGCCGGCTATACTTAAACCGGCATCAAATACTGCTGAACCGCTGCTGCCACTTTCCTGGCCGGTTTGCTGACCATTCCAGCTATTTCCGATTTTCCAATAGTTGTGATTCCGCAGGTTAAAAACCTCTGTACCCCTTTGAACAAGGCTTTAGGCACGATTTCTATGACTGCCGGATTAACAAAACCCTTTTTGTGATCCGCATTGGGTGAGAAATGTTGGCCCATAATCGTGCCGGCGACAAACTCCACCCGGCGGCATATAAATTAGTGCCTTCAGGAAGATCAGGTGCTATTAATTGAAGTAAGGCAATATCGGCAGCCGGATCATCCACCAAAACCTTCACCTGCACCCGGATTATCCTGGTAATATTAACGTCCCGGTCATCGGAACCCCTGTTGGTAGCATGGGCCATTTCATAATCCGCAGATAAGTATATATAAAAACTACTACCTGCTCCGATTATATTGTGGCTTGCTGTTAATATATACATCACTTTAGAACCCGTTGACGGATCAATACTATTTTTTGTACTATTAACCAGTGTACCTGTACCGCCAATTAATTCCCCATTCCGTTCGTTAAGAAAAAATATCGTTGCTTTTTTAACTTCCTGCAGCAACACGACACCAGTATGGTTGATGTTTAGATTGTTTGCATTTGAATTATTTATTACGGTGCCTTCAATCACATCTCTCAGGTAAGTCTGGGCGGTTGCATGCTTAAATACCACCATAACAATAAGACTTTAATAATTGATTACTGCGGCCATGAGATGGATCTGTTTTTCTAATGCTGCTTAATTTTCAACAACCAACTTACCTGTTTGCTCATTCCCTTTGTTCACCACTTTCACGATATAGGTCGCGGTTTTGAGTTGCAGATTTTTTAACGCTATATGCTGAAAACCTGTACCTACACCACTGAAGGTTTTTTCGTACACCAACCTGCCCGTTATATCAATTATCCGGATAGCTATGGGGCCTGCCTGTTTCACCTCTGTGATTATATTGATGTCACCTTTAGATGGATTAGGGAAAACTACGAGTTCCGGAGATTTTGGATGGTTATCTGTAACCAGGTTTCCATCCCTTTGGGCTTCTGCCTGAACCACCCCTGGTGTACCTGATGTCATGGCATTGATGGTACCGGTCCCGGACATAAACTCAATTTCACTCTCCAAAAGGGCTATATTATAAATCTTCAACTCGTCTATCCAGCCATTGAAATTGTTGTTCGCCTGGTCAAAGGCATTGGTGCCATTTGTTGCACCCAGCCCGGCTGCACCTGCATGGATGGGAACCGAGGTAAAACCTACATTGGCATTTTCAGCTGCAAGGGCCCCGTCAATGTATAGTGATAATTTTCCATTGTTAAACATGCCGGTCACAAATACCCATTGATTTGTTGGCATGGCACCGGCAACTTTTTGAATGCGGTTTGCATTTTGTACACCCAACTCTATATTTCCATTATTGATCCTCAAACCTATTCCATTGGTATTGTCTCCTTCATCATAAATATCCTGGAAGCCCGAATTGTTTTCACAGTACACCCAAAGGGCAATCGTACGTGCAGTAAAAGCTTTATGAATAAACAGGTCATTCTCATCAAGGGAAACGTAATCACTGTTGCCGCCAAAACGGAGCGAACTGGTTCCAAGTCGTCTTCTGTTACCATCGTAACCGGAACCAGTTCCCATTAATACGGACAGGGATGGCGGACCAGCAATATCTACAAGGGTACCCTCAAGTGCAACATCTAACTCCGGCTGCGCAGTCTTTCTTTCCGGTGCATATAGGTCTAACAGGTAATCTTCCACTTCGCCATATTGGTACCGGCCGTCCTGGATTACACCGTAGCTGTTACTCACGGCTATTCTCATACGACATATTTTGTATGTATTGGGTGCCATTTTCAGCGTCCCATTATCAGGTATTGGAACCGATATCCTTAATGCGGCTGAACCCGAACCTTCATCAAGCAATTCAAAATCATGCGGGTGCGGGTCGCCAACGAAATTGTAATAATTGTCAGCATCCGTTTCAGGAAAAAAATCCATCCATATCTTGTAATAAAACAGGCCTCCCTGCAAACTATTGGCTACATCTATATTGAAAATGATTTCATTTTTTTCTACATCCGCACCTGAACTGTAAGAGGTTTTGATGGGCCCAATCAGGAAATTAGGATTTACCAAATTCAGGTAGCCCCCATTATTACCCGTAGCTATTACCCAGGGTCGTTGACTATCTTGTGTTACACTAAGGCTATTGATAAAAAGCTGATCAGCGGACAATCCCCTTAATGGCCTGTACTTTTTAGATTTCCAGGCATCCGACAGTTGTGACGGTTCAAATAGCTGAACGGCATTATAGGGCATAAAATAGGGCAATTTGACCGCTTTTAAAGTTGATACTGATGCATCGTCAATCCTGAACACCTTTATTTCTACGGGTATATCTAAATCCTGGGATTGCGGCCCAAGTGCAAGCCACGATACAAAGGGAGAAGCACGTGACTTTTTAGTTAAATACCTGGTTACCCATTTTTTCAAATCTCCGGATTGCTGGCTTGCACAGCATGATAATAGTGTTAGATTTTCCATGTTGCTGCGCCCCGGAAGACCCTCTTCCGGTGGGTTTGACAGGTTCCAGGTATCACCTTTAAACTGCGTTTGTGATGGCACTGCCGGATCGGCAGACACACCATAAAACAGGTATTCCGGATCGTCTTTTGGCGTTACAGTTATATATAGTTTAGCAGTACCCGAATTTACAATCATACCAGATCCTAATAAAGTTTCCCTTTTCAGAGGATTTAAGCCATAGACATATAACGGGTGGAAACCGAGCATCATGTCTGCCGTTGCTACTTCATCGCCATTAAAATTCTTTTCAAAATTGGTTGTCTCCGGAGGAATTAAATCTTTTATATAACCACCTTCAACCTTACTTATCCATGTGTTATTCCCGTCCAGGAAATTCATTAAGCCTGTTCCTTCTGAATTAACCCAGCTATTTTCAAGGAGTGACGATAGGGAGTAAATTCCATCCGAAGTACCCCAGTGAACCGAAGATACAAGGTTGGTCTTTTTTTCTATCCAGGGTGAACCACTACTTCCACTCTCGGGCCTTTCATCAACATTTATTACCGATACAAATGCCCGATCCCTAACCCGTAATTCGTTTAAATTGCAACCAGACAAGAGTTTAAAGTCACTTTGCCAAACAAATACTTTCTTGTGATCCCCTTGTGGATGTGAAATATTAACTAAACTATTTAAGCTCAATTCGGGATGGAGTGTCCACCCTGCGGCATAGGCATTATAAAAAGCAACTTTTGTCCCTGTTAATTCAGACAAAGGCTCAAGGTCTATCTGGGAAAGATCGACTTTGTACAGCGAAATTTCTGATCGCATATCCTCAACCACTTTTAACAAAGGAATTTTGTATACCCGGGTAATAAAATTGTTTTCATTGATCGTGCCTCTGTTTACATTATCTGGCATTTCATAGTTGAAAGAGAGGTATATGTCATAATTAGCAGGATCTTCTGTAATAACATGTGCAGCAGTTAGAATATAAAATGTACGCAGACCATTGGAAAATGTATTGGTAACTGTATTGAGTAAAATTCCTGTCGCGCCTGCCCAACCATTATTGTCAGTTATCTTTTTATAGTATATATATACTGTGGCCCTTTTTACATCCTGTAAGTTGACCCCAACAGCGTTATTAATATTGCGATTTCCTGGCAAAGATTTATTGATGCCGCCGGAAGTTAACCTGGATGGCTGGCCTCCTGCCATGTATGGTACAATGGCCAGGCAAGCCACAAAAAACGCACCTGTTGCTATACGTATCGAACAATGCATAATCAATTCTTTAACATTTAATAATTGCAGAAAAAACCCAATGCAACCTGGTCTTTTTGCTCAGTACGCTAGCCCCAAGACTAATTCTCAATAACCAGCTTTTCCGTTTGCACATTACCCCTGCTCTCCGCTTTTACAATATAGGTTGCGGCTTTAAGGTGTAGCGCTTTTAATGCCACCTGCTGAAAACCTGCACCCACCCCGTTGATGGTTTTATCATACACCACCCTGCCCGACATATCAATGACCTGTATGGTTACAGGCCCTGCCTGCTTCACCTCTGTGATCAAATTAAAATCGCCTTTTGATGGATTGGGGTAGACTATAAGGCCTGTTGCCGAAGGGCCGGATTTCTTTTCGGTGCCAGGTTGTATATCGTCTTGCTTTTCTGACTGGACCATTGCCGGTGTAGTTGCCGCCGTTGTACTTACGGCGCTACTTCCGGACATAAACTCAATTTCACTCTCCGGCAGGGCGATATTATATATCTTCAGCTCATCCACCCATCCGTTGAAATGGTTTCTCGCCTGGTCAAAAGCATTGGTGCCATTCGTAGCCCCTAATCCTGCTGCGCCCAAATGAACAGGAACCGAGGTGAAACCCACATTGGCATTCGCTGCTACCATGGTTTCATCCAGGTAAAGCGATAATTTTCCATTATTAAATATACCTGTTACCAATACCCATTGGTTAACAGGCATGGCACCGGAAACCTTTTGGATATTGTTGCCGTTTTGTACCCCTAACTCCATATTTCCATTGTTGATCCTTAAGCCTATTCCATTGGCATCGTCGCCTTCATCATAAATATCCTGGATGCCTGAATTGCTTTCGCTGTAAACCCACAGAGAGACGGTACGTGCGGTGAAAGCATTATTAAGAAGCAGCTTATTATTATCCAAAGAAACATAATCGCCTGTGCCGCCAAAATGAAGCGAACTGCTTCCAAGCCGCCTTCTGTTGCCATCATAACAAAAGTCTCCAAAAGATCCAACAGATCCACATGATCCAACTTCATCCATAGGGACATCATCATCCCCAAAAGCATTGGCGGTTGATTCCTCACCGGCTACATCCACCAGGGTATTGTTTAATGGCATGTGAATATCTATTGATTCAACAATCGGATCCGGCACATGGATCTTTACCAGGTAGTCTTCTACTTCGCCATACTCGTATTGACCGTCCTGCTCCACATCGTCATTATTGCTAACGGCTATGCGCATACGGCAGATTTTACTGTCACCAGGCTGCATGTCCAATTGTAAATTGTCGGGCATTCTTACTGTTACAATTATTGGCGAACCTGTTCCTGAACCTTGGGCAAGCAGTTCTATGGGATGGGGTATGGGGTCTTCAACGAAATTGTAGTGATGGGTAGCAGGATCAATATCGGGAAAAAAATCCATCCATATCTTGTAGTAAAAGGTACCGACTATAGACTTCTTCAATAAATTTATGTGGAAACTGACATTATTGTCGATTGGATCAAATCCAAAGTGCTCATCTTTATAAGATGTCTCAACTGTTTCAATATGAAAATTGGGATTGACAAGATTCAGGTAGCCCCCATTGTTGCCTGTAGCAATTGTTTTGAGAAGTGTATAATTCTGATATATGGATGTTCTTTCTATATGCAGATTACTGGTAACATTTCCACTTGATCCGGGGTATTTATTCGATTGCCAGATATTCTCTAACCGTTCTGGTGCAAACAGTTCAACGGCATTTATCGGAGGCCTGTCCGGAATACCTAAAGCTTGAATTGTAGCTGCCTGGGGAATTCCATCATTTTGCCGGAACAGTTTGATTTCAATCGGTAGCGCCACTTGTGACATACTAATCCAGGCACTTACATAACCCCTTTTCAGATTATTGCACGCAAGGTTGACAGCGGCCTGTTTAAAATTAGTTGACATATCAGGTTCCGGGATGCTCATACCTCCCCGCAGGGGAAAAACAGGGAATCCGGCACTGGCGGCAGTCTTCACATCCCATCCCTTTTCCTCAAAACCGGCCACAGCAGATGACGACGGCAGTGAACGCTGTTGGGCATAGGCACCGTATAGCAAATAATCCGGATCGTATTTTGAAGCTGTAGTAACGCTAACAAACACCCTGGCATTTCCCTGATTTTCACGCAGTTTTAAGCCTGATAGCCGGGACACATAATTTTCCCGCTGTTTCAAACTTCCGGTAACATCTTTCATAAAAAGCAGCTTTTCGTCTTCAGCCCTTTGGTCTTTTTTTTCCTCCCCGCTATGTAATGTAAGATCAAAATCAGCCACTGGTACAGGCAGGAGATCGGCAAGGTATCCGCCAGGTACTTTATTTATCCATAAATGGCCGGGATCTAAATAGTCCATCAATCCTTTGGATGGTTCCGATCCTCCGAAGCCGGGGAGCCAGCTATTGCTGATAGAAGAATAAACCGAAGCATCGCCAGATTGGCTTGCCC
>JAZKFT010000030.1:0-133049 GCA_040386335.1 Bacteroidota bacterium | reverse complement strand
AATGGTGGGTCAACATGAAACGGAATGGTGGGTCAACATCCACCGGAATATACACCTTGTTTCACTTGAAAATATTGTAAAGCATGACCGGTCAGTGTTAAAAGTGGCAGATTTGCCAAAGGGGTACCATGCAATAAGAAAGAGCAGGACGGACAAGTGGGAAGTAATAAAAACTGAATATAATGAAGATGAACTCAAAGAGTTCGGCTACTATTGTTCACAATGCGGTGAATTCCACGAAGATATTCCCATGGCATATGGTTCCGAAGGGCCACTTCTCTATTTTTTAATTCCTGAAGATCAAAGAGAAGAACGTTGTGTAATAACTTCTGATCAATGTATTATTGATGAAAAGCACTTTTATATCAGAGGCTGTCTTGAGCTGACGGTAGAAGATAATAATGATTGCTTTCAATGGAATCTATGGGTTGAAGTCTCCAGGCCCGATTATGATAGAATATCCGAAGTCTGGGATGACGAAAATAGGATTCTTGAACCGCCTTATGACGGCGAAATCGCAACACAACTTGAGCCGTACCCACAAACCAGTGGATTAACCGTGAAAATAATAACACAAAAAGTTGGGGTGGCGCCTAAACTTGAATTGCCTGAGTCCAATCACCCGCTATATTTTGAACAACAAAGCGGAATTGATATGAATAGAGTAACAGATTTCGCCAGGAAAATATTGTATAATCACCATGCTGAGTAGCGGCAGCCAAGGGGTTTTGTGGCAGTCAAGCTAACACGTAAAGCTGGAACTTTAACTATGTAGATATCTTTTTATCCCGACAATTATGAACCCTTTTTTGGTATTCATTTTACTATTTGTGACATTCAAAACGTCCTTTGCCCAGGTAAATCCAATCAATGACAGGCAAACAGTATTGCGACACAATAAGGTTGGAAAATGGTATGTGTTTGACCGGTCAAAGAAAAATAGCCATAACAAAACTGAATTAACGTATTTGGGTAAACTCAGGACTCAGGATAAACGGGTATTTAAAATTTTAATTTCGAGGTGGTATTGGGGACTTTCTCCACGGGCAACGAGCAGAATCGTTGTATTCAACAATAAAAACCAGTATTTGGGTAACTATTATGTCGGCTCGATTTATGACTTACCTACTGAGATAGAAAATAATGCACTTGTTTTTTACAACAAAGAATCAGACCCGACTGACTCTTGCATTGTTACAAGAAAGCGTTTTACCAATGGCTTACCGAAACAGTTCTTTTTAGAATGCAAAAATAAATCTGGCAACATTTATGCTTTTGGTAAGGAATAACAGATCCTGTCCCGCTAGTTCCGTTCCTCAAATCATAGTGTTGATAGCAGATTATTTCGCATGACAAATGATTGGCACGACCTAACCGGATTGAAAGGCAAACCTTGTAAAATAAATAAAATGGAAGCAAACTCAACAGATAGGAAGACTTTTCAACTAATTGACGACGGTCAACTTTTAGGCGAACTGATTTATGAAAACATGTTTCTATTTAAAGCCGAAATCCGGTTGGCAAATGCAGAACTATATGAAATTAAACAAGTTGGCTTTTTTGGAACCAGTATGATCGTCACAAAAGACGGCGCTGAGATAGCAAACTTACAAATGAATTGGCGTGGCCAAATTGTATTTAGTTTCCAGGATGGACGGGAATATGTTTTAAAGGCAAAAGGTATTTTTTACAACAAATACATCATCGAAAATAAAGACGAAGTAAAGCTCATTCAATTTGATCCAAAGTTTAATTGGAGTAAATTCCAGCACAATTACAACATCAGCTACGACGAAAAACCGCAGGACATTTTATTCGTGTTACTGGGTGTTTATGCCGCTAACTATTTCATCGCTGCCATGTCTGGATCCGGGGCAGGGCTGGGGTAATTATTCGTTAGGCCAGGGCACCTGCTTACCTGTCGCTTTATAAGTTGGCATTGGTGCATTAGCCGTCTTTAACCGGTCTGTCAGCAGGTCGGCCAGTCGCTTAACCCTTTCCGGATAGGCTTCGGCAATGTCGTTCGACTCACCTATATCTTCACCCAGGTTAAACAATTCCTTTTTCCCGGTCCGCATGTTGTATACCAATTTCCAATCTCCCTGCCTGATGGCGCTATAATAATTAATGCCAGGACCATCAGCTGTGGTCCATTTGTTGGGGAAATGCCAGGTCAGCACCCTCCCACTATCGGCATAATTGGCATTTTTTAAAACAGGCACAAAACTTCTGCCATCGATCGTCTGCTCCGTTTTGTACTTTTTCAGCCCCGCCATCTCCAATATGGAAGGAAAGAAATCTTCAATGATAATATTTTGTTTTGCAACAGTAGATGGTTTAACCAAGGCCGGCCATTTTACGATCATAGGCTCACGGATACCTCCCTCATAAACGGATCCCTTACCGGATTTTAGCGGAAGGTTATGTGTGTTTGGCTTCCCCGCTCTTCCGTGGTGACTTAACCCTCCGTTGTCGCTCATAAAAATTATAACCGTGTTTTTCTCAATCCCATTTTTCTCCAGGTAAGTCATAATATCACCCAGGCTTTTGTCCATGCCTTCCACCAAGCTGGCATACTTAGCTTCTAACGTGTCGAGCCCGGCAGCATAGTATTTCTGCACAAACCTGTAATCGGCCTGGATAGGGGCATGCACCGCATAATGAGCCATGTTCAAATAAAACGGCTGTTTGTTTTTTACAGGTGCGTCTAAAGCTTTCAGGGCTTCCAGCGTTAATGCTTCTGTCAGAAAAGTTTCTTTGCCAAAATACTCTTCCAGGTCGGGGACAGCCTGTACACTTGCCTTGTTTGGAATGTTTCCATAATTATCCTTACCGTAATAACTCTGGGGATGCCCTGCTGCATGCCCCGCAATGTTGACCATAAAGCCCATATTGTACGGGTTCGCCCCGGGTGTACCCGCGGATCCCCAGTGCGCTTTACCCACATGAATCGTAAAATAACCCGCATCCTTAAGCAGCGTTGGAAAGGGCGTAGCATATACAGTTTTTTCTATGCCAGGCACAGGACTTAATCCATTATAGTTCCAGCTCGCTGTATCCATTTGCGAATCTGCCACGTCGGTATTATTATTTTTGGCGGGTGATGTCCAGTTTGTAATACCATGATGCAAAACGTTCATACCCGTGAGCAGGCTCACCCTGGAAGGAGTGCACACCGGTGTTGCATAAGCATTCGTAAACTTCATGCCTCCCTTCGCCAACTTCTCCATATTGGGTGTACGGTAGCGTTGGTTCAATGGCATTACACCATCACCAAAAGGAACGGAAGTATCCATCCAGCCCATGTCATCTACTAAAAACACAATGATGTTGGGTCGTGTTTGTTGTTGCACTTGTGCCGTGGTCGTAAGAAATTGAACTGCAGCTACCAGTAACAGGATTAATCTTTTCATGACAAGCGCTTGTTCTAAATTTTATGGGATGGGGCGTGAGTCCTGATTTCTTTAGACAAGAAACGACTTTCATCCATTTTCCCGGATATCTTTCATTTTGATGCAGCTGACACTCATTTACTAACAGCCTGCTTATACTCCCCCTTTTTTATGCTTTCCAGCAATGCCGCCATTTCTTTTATTTTTTCCGGGTACTTTTCTGCGAGGTTATTTTTTTCGCCAATATCATCACCCAGGTTGTACAGCTGTGCCGTGGGGGCGTTTCCTGTTTCGATACCTGTTAATTCATAATAAGCAATGTCTTTTGAAGGGCTGATAAATTTCCATCCGTCTTTTATCACGGATAAAGCACCGCCCTGCTCAACAAGGATGCTTCTCCCCTGCTTGGTTTTACCTAATAAAGCATCCATCATATTTTCACTGTCGACAGCATCACCAGCGGGAATATCCTGGTGCAGGAACCTGGAAAAAGAAGCGACCAGGTCTATTTGGCAAATCATCGCATCAGAAACATAAGGCTTCACTTTACCAGGCCAGCTAAGGATAAAGGGCACCCTTGTACCCGCTTCAAAGGCACTGTATTTGCCGCCACGTAATGGCCCGCGGGGTGTATGGCCATTTAATTCGGTAACAGCACCATCCATATAGCCATCATCCAGCACCGGGCCATTGTCGCTGCTAAAAATGATGATGGTATTTTTTTCGAGGTCAGCTGATTTCAATTGCGTCATAATTTCGCCGACCGTCCAGTCGAGTTGCAGTATTGCATCACCACGGAGGCCCAAACCGCTTCTTCCTTTAAACATGGTGGAAGGCATCCTTGGTACATGTGGCTCTGTGAGCGCATAATATAAAAAAAAGGGCGCTTTCTTATTTTCCTCAATGAACTGTTTGGCTTTCGCCAGAAATGTAAGCGGCATTTCTTCATCGGTCCAGCGTGCCAGTTTACCACCACTCATAAAACCAATGCGGCCAATGCCATTCACGATGGTATTGTTATGCCCATGGTTGGGTGAAGATTTTAATTTCAACAGTTCAGGGTTTTCCTTGCCGGTTGGCTCATCACCAACTTTTTTTGAATAGTTCACCATCACAGGGTCCGAACTATCTAATCCTACTACGCGGTGATCCTCTAAAAAAACAGTAGGCACCCGATCGGCTGTAGCCGGAAAGATGAACGAATAATTAAATCCAACTTCATTCGGTCCGGGCTTTACCTCCCCGTTCCAGTTTTTCTCAACATCATTACCCAACCCCAAATGCCATTTTCCTACAATCCCGGTTTTGTACCCAACCTGTTGAAATACTTTAGGTAAGCTTGTTTTGTTGGTAGGGATGATCAGTCTGGCATCACCGGGTAAAACGCCCGTACCTGTCTGCCTCCAGGGATAACGCCCTGTCATCAGTGCATAACGTGAAGGGGTACAGGTAGCAGATGTCGTATGCGCATTGGTAAAACGGATTCCACTTTTTGCGAGCATATCCAGGTTGGGGGTTTTTATTTTGGTGGCACCATAACAACCCAAATCACCATAGCCAAGATCATCAGCATAGATAAAGACGACATTCGGTTTTTGCTGTGCCAAAGCTGTGTGTGCCATCAATGCACAAAAAATTATTGCCGCTGCTATTCTCATCCCTCTGTTTTTAATTACCATTTTATTTTGCGTTAAACCCTCGTAAGGTTACAGCTTTCACTTTGTATTTTCAAGTGACAATCGTTTGCGCATTTACCATTGTTTCTCCCGTTTGGGTGCAAAATATTGTGTCGAGGCAAAGGACGTAACCCTGGTTCTTGCTCCACGAATCATAGTTTTGAATGATGATGGACTATACCCATCTATTTGATTAACCAAACAAACCTGCCCGACCATGCTGTAGCCTGGCACATTGAATTTACCTGCAGTGCAATTAGATTTGTACGGTATTGAAACACCAAACTAAATAAAACAATGAAAAGAGTTTACCCAATATCTATCTTCCTCTTAGCTACAGCTATAACGGCATCTTCGCAAAGCGACACGGCTTTAAATGAAAAACAAGCATCCATATTTGACAAAATATCCAAAGGCGTAAAAGAATACAAACTGGATACGTCGTTGGCTCCAAACGACAAGATCACCAAAAAAATCATAGAACTGAGGGATCTTAAAGGCGGTTTTAATATCAATGAAGCGATTGACTACAAACTTGAAGAAGACAGGCTAAAGGGCGAAATACCTGCCACGGAGTTTGCGAAGTTTTCAGAATTTATGAAGAGTGGTAATGGAAAAAAATGGATAGACAATGCGGTAATATGGATCTACCGGCGGCTGTTTACATACCGGGAATTGAAACAACTGATAAAATTTTACAAAACACCTGCAGGGAGAAAAATGTCGGATGAGTTCCCGGTCATTATGTTGCAATCACTTGCCGCCGGCGAAATGATTAAAGATCTTTACTCAAAACAACAGCCAAAAAAATAAGCAGTAAATACCTAACAACAGGGCAATGACGGACAAAATAAACATCGCAGAAAAGTTTTCCTTATTCGCAGACCATTGGAACCCGAGAATAGTGGGTGAATTAAACGGCCAGCATGTAAAACTGGTAAAGTTCCAGGGCGAATTTGTGTGGCATCAACATGATAACGAGGATGAGATGTTTTACGTAGTAAAAGGGCGGTTTAACATGGAGTTCCGCGACAAGACGGTTGAACTTACTGAAAATGAATTCCTGATCGTTCCCAAAGGAGTGGAACATAGACCCGTGGCAGACAATGAAGTTTGGGTAATGCTGTTTGAACCTGCAACCACTTTAAACACAGGTAATACTGAAAGCGAACTGACAAAACATGAGCTACACAAGATTTAGAAAGACCATTTTTAGCCAAAACAGGCTTCCCTCCGGTTACTCTACATTCAATTTTCCGGTAAGGTCTAGTTTTGCACCCTGCATGATCACCATACCGTGACAAAGCCCGGCCGGTCCGTTGGCTCCACCGGTTAGCACCGTTATAATATGCCCGGCTTTGATCATAACCCAATCGGTGATCTCTGGTGCTCTGTTTACATTCCAGGTACCAGCTGTGTTCCAGCTGCCATTACCCTGGCTGATTATATAATTATTTTCATAGGCCCCGATATTTACAGTGCTGTTTTGAATGCGGGGGTTATTAGTTATATCTGTAAGGGTAGTGGCTACGGCATTATTACCTGCGTTTATACAAGGGCTGTTTAGCAACAACTGCAAGCCATCGTCAAGTGTTCCAAAAATATCATCAGCCCCGTCTGCATCATCTGTATTGATCATATTAGGATTAGTGGCGGGATTGGTGCAGTTGCTACAGCCTGCATAGCCGCCCTCTATGTGTGCGTACGAAACTACAGGCACACTGGAAACATCCTGGTTTACGATCTCATTACCAGCACCACCATTGTTCCAGAAAAGACTATTGGTAATAACCGGGCTGGAGCCGAGTTGATTATAAACACCATCACCGGCAGCAAGGGCGGTATTTTTTGCAACACTACAGTTGATGAGCTGCGGCATAGAACCAAATACATTGCTCATGGCGCCTCCATTACTGGCAGAGCTGTTATAAGCCAGTACACAGTTTTTTAAAACAGGTTTTGAGTTATAATTTGCCATGCCACCACCACCATTGGAGCTGTTATAGGCAAAAGCACAATTGATCAACAAGGGGCTAGACACGTTATTGTACATGCCCCCACCCACATTCTCTGCATGATTGTTCCGGATGCTACAGTTTCTAAACACCGGGCTGCTTTGAAAATTAAATACCCCTGCGCCATTACCATCGCTGGTGCCGCCAGGTTCATTATTATAGGCACCAGAAACGGTAAAGCCGTCTAAAATGGCTGTACTGTCAAGATCACTGTTTGCAATGATCCTGTAGCTATCTGCATTGCCTGACGGATCAATATTACCACTGAGTATAGTAGGGTTTTTTGTCCAATTACGCTGGCTCAGCTGGGTTTCTGTTCCATCAAAACCACCATAAATATTCACCCCGTTTATGAGGGAGAAATATTTGGTTCTGTCGGAAGTGGCCGTGGGTTTATAACTGCCTTTGGCCACCCATATTTCATGGGCGGCATTGCAGGCTCTTGCTGCTTCGAGTGCTATTTGCAAATCGGTAAAAGCATTCACCCAGCTGCCGCCGGTGCCATTACTGCCAATAATTGAAGCATTTACATACAAGCGTGCCACACTATTGCCCTGGCAAACACCGCCTTCATACGCACCAATATCTAAAATGCCGGAACGGGTGGCACCGGTTACATCTATATAACTAATGCCTGAGATATTCAAACCTGAATTAATGCCGGGGCTGAATACGCTAAGGCGCAGGCCATCATCGGCAGTGCCGTTTTTGTTGTCGGCTCCATCCGCATCATTGACGTTTACAAATAAAGGGTCTGTATTGCCATTGCCGCCGGGGCAATCAATACAGCCTGGATATCCACCCTGAACAATAGAATGGGAAACTGACGGAGCCGGGAAATTAGAAATACTACAGCCCCAAAAAATGGAATTGTATATTTCGCCCACATTAGCAACCGAGACGCCTGCCGGGCTTTGGGTATTATAGAAAGTGCAATTGACTATTTTGAAACTATCCAGGGCAGCAATATCTATTACTTCTCCACTGCCGTTATTGTTATTTAAATAAAACAGGGAGTTATCTATTGAATGCGGCAAATGAGAAGAATTAGCATTCGATGTAAAAATGGTACCTCCCAAAACACTCGTGTTCTCTTTAAAAATACAGCGGGTAGCATCGATCCTTGCATTGTCAGTGGCTAAAATAGATGAACTACGGAGCGCTGTATTGTTTGCAAAAACACAGCTGATGAAATTCGTTTCAGATTGCCCATGCAGCGATACTGCAGCGCCAAAAATAAAATCAGCCTCAGTTCCCCTGTTAAGCGAAAATTCACAGTTCGTAAAAATCGGGCTGCTGTTAGAAGTATATACTGCGCCACCCTCAAATAATGCCAGGTTTGAAATAAACCTGCAGTTTCTGATAGCTGGAGACGCGTTGACAAGATACATTCCTCCACCAAGCCCTTCCGGCAAGGGAAGCCCTGATTGGGAGCTGGGATCATCGGCCCTGCCGCCGGTAATGGTAAAGCCGTCAAGTATTGTGAGGCTGGTAAGGGTAAGGCTCATGCTATAGCGTCGCAGCACATGATAGCTATCGTTATTGCCGAGGGAATCAATATCGCCACTCAATATGGTGGGATTTGTTGCGGGATCGCGGAGGTAGTGAAATAATTCATTTCCTTCAAAACCACCAAGCATCACCACACCCTGCTTCAGGGAAAAACTGAACAACCGGTCGCTGGTGGTTGTGGGTTTATAAGTTCCTTTGGCCACCCAAATAGTGTCGCCCGGCTGGGAAGATAAAATAGTGTTTTGCAAATCGCCGCTGGCTAAAGCCCAACTGAAGCCTTGTCCCGAATACCCGGCCCTTACATAACGGGTAGTGGCAAATGTTGCAAAGGAAGTGATCAGTACACAACAATTGATCAATAAAGAGCAGCTTAAAAATCTATTTTTCATGCTGGTATTTTTCAAGAGATGGCCCGGTGATAATTAATTACTGCACCAGATGATTAGTGCTGACCTTTATGAGCGTAAATCATTTCTCTATAATGTCTGCATTTTAAATCGTCCAATAATCACTACTCTGTTGCTATTCCTTACTTAGAATTGCTGACTTTCAACTGCTTAATTTCGCTTATCTGTACAACCGGCTGGATATTGGTGTAATTTTTAAAGTCACTGACAACAGCATCCCGGTTTTGTGCGATCGCTTTATTGTATTCAGCAATATCGCTAATGTAAAAATACCCGATAGCCAAAAAAGGCACTTTATCAGTTGGCGTTCTTCCTGCTATGCCCTTATCAATTTCGTAGAATCTTAAATTTTTGCCTAAGAAGCCAGCAACCATTGGCATGTGCTTCTTCTCATAATAATCCATATCAAAGGTCTTATCTTCCCCATTCGCATAAAGTATTGCTACCTTAAACATCCCTGCTTCCGGAGTGGTGGAGTGCTTCAATTGACTGGTTTTGCAACCTATCAAAGCTATAAAGGCGAAGACCAGGGAGAAGAATTTAATATTGGTTGTCATATAAATGATGTTGTGTTATTTGTGGGATAATGTTCGCTTTAATTCGGGAAGCCTGCTTGATATTACCGCTTACGTTTAGTGCTTGCCGATGTGGTGGAAGTCAAGGCTCATCTGCCGGCCCATGAACTAAAGTTAAATTGAAATACTGAACTACATCACATGTTCTTCTGCCCCCAAAGCGCCAAACCCAAGTTGGCAGCCGTTATTTGTCGGGAAATAAACCCGATGAGCTGTCCCTATAGTTTACCGATTTCATTTTCTTCATCTCAACGAATTCTGAAGTCCAGGGGTCAATTATATAAACGTCGTATTTTATACTGACCACGGACGAGCCATTTAAATTACTCTTTAATATTTCTCTTTTAATAGTCACATAGTATTTGAAACTGCCATTGAAAAAATTATTTGTATAATTACCTTCCCACTTAAGGAAGGTCCTGGCTCTGCTAGAATCTGTTTCTACAAGCCCATTTGCTTTTGCAATTTCTATTGCTTTTGAATCTGTTAATCTAAAAGCAGCTTTAGTGTCTTTCGATAATTTTTGAAATCCAAATATGGCCTCTGTATCATTCCCCTTAAATCTTCCTTTTGCGTCAATTTCAAACTCTATCATCTTTCTGTATAAGTGAGTACTATCAAGTTGTATATCATATCGAAAAAGGAATAATCCTGGTCTTTTATTTGTCGGTTCTGTCCATCTTTCGGTATTATCTTCATCTATTGAATAAAATGAATTTTCAAAATTCCATTTCAAATTTTTAAAGAATTCCTTGCCATATATTGCAATCAAGAGGGCGTCCGCTTTTGCTTTCATTTCATTTAGAAGGTTCTTGTGGGGATATAATCTAAATTTATAAACAGACCATAGTCGATTGTCGAAGTCTTCACTTCTTATTAGTTGTCCTTTTCCATTATAGTATTTCCAAACACCAGTTTTATTCTCCAAACTATCATACTTTCCAACAATCTCAATTGTTCCTTTGTCATCTTTAACAGTATAATTAATTTTATTTTTTCGCTTTATTAACTCTTTTATAGTCTGGGTCCCTAAATAGGATGTCTGAATTTCTATTCTAGAACTGTCTGTTTCAAAATATCTTCTGTTTTGCGTAAAAGCAATTTCAGCAATGAAAAGTAGTATGGTGGTAGTAATTAAATGCATAATGGCCGCGTACCCAAATATAGCCGACACTCCCTGACTTTCCTAATTCACCAGGGAGCTACCTATTCGATACTCTAAAAAGAAAATACTCAACAGATTGCAGCACATTGCGAAGCCGGTAATACACCGGGCCATCGCTTCAGTGAATCCGATTTAGCTGTTTCTCCCTGGCCGGGCTTTCAAATCATCTTCTAAAACTAACTTTGGCAACACTGATTCGAATACCCTGATTTAGTCCCGTGAACCATAGTTTTGAACTTTATTGATTCGCACAACAGATGATTAAAAAAGCCCTCTACCTTATAGGTTGTTCAGCAGCAATGTTGGCCATTTATTACATCTTTCAACCCATGAAAAAAGGTGCGGGCTACGACAGTACCACACGATATGAACTGGTGACCGGCTGGCCAGCCTTGCCCGGAGATTTACCATTAGGCAATCCGACAGGCATCGGCATTGATACCAACCAAAATATTGTGATTTTTCACAGGGCAAGCAGGGACTGGCCCCTGTTTGGAGCAATGCCCGGTGATCCTATCCGGGAAAAAACCATCTTGATTATCGACAGGCAAAATGGGAAGCTGATTTCCAGTTGGGGCGATAACCTCTTTATTATGCCGCATGGCCTTACCGTGGATAATGAAAATAATATTTGGGTGACAGATGTTGGTCTGCACCAGGTTTTTAAATTCAGCCACGATGGACAGCTGTTAATGAAACTGGGGCAGGCAAAAGTACCGGGCAACGACAGTTCGCATTTCAATAAACCGACAGATATTGCAATTGCTGCTGACGGATCATTTTATGTAAGCGATGGCTACGGAAACAGCAGGATTGTAAAATTTTCAGCAGGCGGCAAATACTTGTTTGAGTGGGGCAAAAAAGGTGGAGGGGAAACTGAGTTTAACATACCGCACAGCATAACGCTAGACAACCATGACAACCTGTATGTTGCCGACCGGGAAAACAACAGGATACAGGTATTTGACGCGGGCGGTAAACTTGTACAACAAATGAAAGACCCTTCCTTTGGAGCCATTTGTGCCGTTTATTTTGATAAAACCCATGCAAACCTGGTGGCAGCAGATGACCTTAGTTTCCTGAAACTCAAACACCGCGGTTCAGATCTGTTCGTCTTTGACACCACAGGTAAAGTGACATCCAGGTTTGGCAGGAGTGGTTCATATCCCGGGAATACTGCCTGGTATCACGACCTTGTAACAGATAAAGATGAAAACATTTATGTTGGTGATATTTTAGGAAATACCATTCAAAAGTTCAGGAAGGTTTCTAACCAGGTCCTTACAGGCACTATATCTCAATAGCATCGCAAAAAGCCTGGGGTGACCCTGCCGTCGTCAAAAGCTATTGGTAATAGTCACCTGCTCCCCATGCTTATATTTTATGTACTGGATGCCGGGATCCATCATTAGCGATTTCGGAATATCCCCAACTAAGACAGTCGCTGAAATGACACCATTCACAATTGCCAGCTTCGCCTTTTCTTCTTTACCATCCTTAAAATAAATAGTCACTCCTACACTATCACTAAAACCGGATTTTGTCCGCCCTCCCCTGCCATCTTCATAATACTTATTTACGGTTGCATCCACCCTTAACGCATATTCTTTCCCTGCCCTTTTCACCGACGTGTTTTTTACAATAAAATCATACAGGGTTATCCTTTTAAACAGGTAATCAATTTTTGAATGTTGGCCACTGTCTGTTACCGCATACAGTTCCTGTAAAAAGTCGGTAGAAATAGGTTTGGGTTGCGGATAAGCATGATGCTGCAATAAATTCCTTAGTGCCAGGTTCAGCTTTTCTTCACCTACCATTTCCAGGAGCTGGTGCATCACCACCAAACCTTTGGAATAACTCAAATGAACATTGCCAGGAAGCATTTTAATCAAAGGCTGCTCCCCGGTGAATCCTCTTTCATCCAAATACATGCCGAGGTGCATATTTACATGCTCCATAACCCTTTTTGCACCCTGTACTTTTTTTACCAGCATCAGCTCTGTGTACATGGCTAATGTTTCAGTAAGCATCACACTTCCTTCCCGGTCGCCAGGTGAAATCTGGCTGTTGCCCCACCAGAAATGTGCCATTTCGTGGCCGGCCAATTCGTTAATAACATCCTGCTTTTTATCCGCACCTATATCCGCATTAAAAACCATATCCTCCGTCATGTAAATAGTGGCCGGGTATGCTGTGGCTGCAAAGCCCTTTGTAAACGCCGACACTTCTGCAAAACGTATCGTTTTAAAAGGATAATCACCAAAATTAGCTTCACAGTAGTCCAATGTGAGCCGGGCATTTTTTAGCAAATGATCTACATTTTGGTAATGTGCCGCGTGATAATACACTTCGATGCTCTTTCCATGATAGGCCGCCGTTTTTACTGCATACCGTGCCGAAGAAACGGCGAACCGGAACGGCACTGGTGATGGTGTTCTGTATTGAAAATAATTCCTGTTGCCCTTTTGCCATTTACCTACCAACTCACCAACGCCTATTGCCGTTTGTTCATAATTGGTAGAGATGGTCATATCCAGGTTAATAAAATCAGTCGTGGTATCCCTGGGAGCTTCAAGCGTCACTAATCGGGTCGCCTGCCCGAGCCAATGCTTTTTTCTTTCGCTCTCATTTTCTATTTCATTTTCTGCCAAATACCCAACCGTTGGGAACCACCTGCTAATGCGCATAAACGACCCGTTCTGCACAATAGCATTGAACGACTGGTGCCCATTAATCGCAGACCAGTGATACGAAAATCGGGTTGCCAATTGCGCAGTGTCACCTGGCAGGAGCGCTTTTGCCAATGGAATAACTGTGTATTGGTCTTGTACAGGATAAACTTTGTTTCCGTGGATAACAAAGGCTTCCTTAATAGCTATTTCATCAGCGAAGTTGATCAAAATACTATCTATGGGCCTATCGGTTTTGTTCTGTATTGTATACCGCGCTGCAACATCATATGCATTATTTTCAGTAAATAAATCAATGACCGTAGCAACTGCGGTTATCGTAGGCTGGGGTTGATTTTGAAAACTTCTGAATTTCTTTTCGTACTCCGCCTGCGCCTTCATACCGGCTTCTGCATTTTTGGGTTGATAGTCACTTATGACATTTAGTGCGGCGATAAAACCACACACAGCCAATACCGCCAAACAAACGATGGGCATTAATTTCAAACTGGTTCTTTTTACCTGTGTAATAAGTATAGCAGCAATGACTACTACGCACAGCCCAAACAAGTGCAACCAACTGAAGGTGGACATATAGGAACCAAAGCCATTGATATCGCTATACAGGCCTTTATACGAAACAAGGAACCGCAATAGCGGATGCGTTAGCAACCGGTCACCAATAGAAGTAGCTGTGCACAATATGAAAATAGCCGATACAACGAGCCCAATATGTTTGTACCTGATCAGTTTTTGGATGATGAGGATAACACCCGAACAGACAATCAAGGGGAAAGAAGTGAAGACAAAAATCCCTGCATATGCCTGCCAATCAATTGCAGGATAATCATACTGCACCTGGAATACGATACCAACAATAATCATCAGCGAGGTAAAGAATAAAATAAGAACACTTAATGTCATCCATTTTGAGAAAAACAAACTGGCACTGCCGGCAGGGGTTGCATTTTCTATAAGATGAAAATTACTGTTGCGGCTACGCCAAACAATTTCATTTGCATAATATAAAATCACGATCAAACAAAGTCCGTGAAAGCTTTCAATAATGGTTGAAGCCATCAACCCCGACGTTGCATATTTCTGTGGAAGCCGGATACCCCTTGCAATGGAGCCATATATTTCCATTGACAGGTAAAACAGCAACCCAACGCAGGCCAGAACAAAGGGAATACTCCTGGTGATATATTTTAAATCAAGCTTTGTAAAGGAAAACATGGTCGCCCAATGCCGGTACCAAAGCAGGGAAGGCTCAACGGGTCTTAGAACAGTGCTACGCTGCATTATCCCTTCCTCCTCAATGATCCTCCTCTTTGCTTTCCTTCCTTTTTCGTTTACCGAAAAACTAAATGTTTTAAAGCTGAAAAACATTGATACCAGCGATACCATTATAACGCCCATCCGGTTGAATAATAAGGTGCCGGATAAAGGAATCGATGCTGCATTGCGTTGTGGTACCGACCAGCCACTGGTTTGCAAAAAATAAGCAGAAAGACCAAAGGGGTCGAAACATGCTGACAGCTGTATGGCTGTTGCGGATTGCGGCATTCCCTGGGCCATCATCGGCGAGCCGGAAAAAATCAGTGTGACCATGTACAGGATATAAATAAACAGCCCGGATACGTACACCATCAATTTACTTTTAGTGGCCCATGCTACACTACAAAGAATTGCTGTACAAAAAATAGTATTCACCAATCCAAACACCAGCAGAGGTTGCAGATAAAAGGACAAATTAAAGCCAGTGTATTGGCTTCTATCCGCCGGCATTAATTGTCCCAGGGCAAAGCCTGTTACAAAAAGTAAAAAACTGAAAATACTTACGGATAGCACCGCTACAAACCTGCTCAGTAAATAATCCCGCCTGCGGATGGGTGTGGCATACAATATGAGGTTAAAATGAGCATCTGTTTCCCTAAATAAAATTTGGGTGACCAGTATCGTAGAAAAAAAGATGGCAAGCAGGCTCATCATACCAATCATATAGGCGATGGTATAAGATGCATTTTTAAATACCTCATGGCTTATGGATAACGAAAATTTCGCACCTGCAAAAACACCGGATACAATAATCAACAACAGGAAAATATAGAACCCTGGCTTTTTAAAATAGGTGCTCCATTCAAATTGCAATAGCGTCTTCATAGTATTATTTATTTCGGCTTAAAATAGAAAAATAGGCATCCTCCAACCCGGGTACAATTTCCTCAAACCCATCGCCAGGGTTATTGTCAGATTGCACATGGATATTTAGTTTCCCCATATTGAATTGCGTGGAAACCATTTGATACTTGTTTTCACAATCAGCCAGTTCGCTCTTAGCAATGGCTTTTTGCCATAATTTCCCTTTCAGCTCATTGATAAAATCCATTGGCTTCCCATAAGCCAAAACAGCGCCTTTATCAATCACAGCCATTTCGGTACACAGGGTCTTTACATCTTCCACTAAATGTGTGGAAAGTATTATGATGATATTTTCTCCTATTTCACTGAGCAAACTATTGAAGCGGTTACGTTCTTCCGGATCAAGACCCGCTGTAGGCTCATCTACAATCACGATTTGCGGGTTACCCAGCAAGGCCTGGGCAATACCAAAACGCTGTCGCATGCCGCCTGAAAAAGTATGTACTTCTTTTTTCCGGTGAGAATAGAGGTTGACTTTATTCAAAAGCGTCAATACCTGTTCCTTTCGCTCATTTCCATTTGTTAAGCCTTTTAGTATAGCCAAATGTGTGAGCAGGTCATAGGCAGATATTTTTGGATATACGCCAAAATCCTGGGGCAAAAATCCCAATTGCTTTTTGATGAACCCGGCATCCTTCACTACATCAATTCCATTGAACAAGATGCTTCCGTTATCGGGTGTTTGTAAGCCTGCAATGGTTTTCATCAACGACGACTTGCCGGCGCCATTGGGGCCTAGTAAGCCAAACATCCCGTTATTAAATTCCAGGTTAATGTTATTGATAGCCTTTGTACCATTGTCATAGGTCTTATTTAGATGGCTTATTTGTAAATGATTCATGGTTTTTGATTTAGCGTTTAGGCAATAGATATCCCTGCCCCTTCCGGAGCCTGTTTTTTTATTCGTATTTTGATGGATTGCTTTTTACTAATCAGCTACATATTCTAATACATCACCAGGCTGGCAATTTAATATGCTGCAAATGGCCTCCAGCGTATCAAATCGGATACCCTTTGCCTTACCTGTTTTTAGTATGGATAAATTGGCTGCTGTAATACCTAATTTTTCGGCCAATTCCTTGCTTTGCATCTTGCGCTTAGCGAGCATCACATCCAAATTTACAATTATTGGCATGGTTATATAATTAAATCCTGTTCGTTTTGAAGATTAAGGCCCTGCTTAAAAATCGCTGCAAGAAAATAGGCAAACACACCTATTATGGCATGCAATATAATTACCGATATCCCCTCCGTTCCAGGGTTGTCTATCAAACTTACTATCAACACCATCACACCGGGAACAATAAAATTTCCCAAATAAAAACGCTTCAAATGTTTAATGCCATTTCCGGTAAATAACCTCGGTTGAAAAAAGACTTTGAACACATTGCCTAACAGCCAAAAGAAAAGGCCATAAAGACTCAGCGGACCTAAAAACTCAAAAAAGATGTAAGGCAGGTTATTATCACCATTTAAAATTGGGGTCTTAGTAAATGGAATTAAAACCTGGAAATATTTTCCGCTTTCCCTGAAACTGATTGACCATCCGGTGACTAATGTCATAGCGGCGTATGCGGCCATGATAAAGTAGAACGCTGCAATAACCCTCGTGAAGTAAAAGAGAATTCTTGAGATTAATTTTACATTGCCCATTATTCCAAATTTTGAATTATGACGCAAACGTAATAATTAATTATCGTAAAACAATAATTAATTTGATTTTACGCTAGGTGGCGAAAAATCGGAAAACAGTTTGGCCAGGTACAAAACGGCTATTGCTCACTGAAGTTTAATCAGTAAAGCTTTAAACACATCCCTCGTTTTGTGCCGGGCAAACGACACTGAATTTTTAGCTATTTACTTCAGCAAATATTTTAGATTGCCAACGATATAGGCCAGGCAGTTCCACACTTTCTTTATAAAATCCTTTCGTTTACGTCATCAAAAAAATCTAAGACATTGAAGGCTATTATTTATACAAAATATGGCGGCACCGAAGCCTTACATCTCAGGGAAATAGACAAACCTTATCCAAAAGACGATGAGGTGCTGGTAAAAATCCATGCTGTATCCATTAATGATTGGGACCTGGGATTATTGGAAGGCGACTTCATCAATCGGATGCTCAATGGATTTTTCAAACCGAAGAGAACAATACTCGGATCCGATATTGCAGGAACTGTGGAAGCGGTAGGTAAAAACATCACGAAGTTTAAAACAGGCGATGAAGTATATGGCGATTTAAGCGGTCGCTGGGGTGGCTTTGCTGAATATACCTGTGCCCCGGAAAAGGCATTGGCTGTAAAGCCGGCAACCATGAGTTTTGAAGAAGCAGCTGCTATTCCCCAGGCCGCCATGCTTGCAGTTCAGGGTCTTATTGATATATGCAAAATCCAGGCAGGTCAAAAGTTATTGATCAATGGTGCTGGCGGTGGTGTTGGTACGTTTGGAGTACAGGTTGCCAAATTATACGGGGTAGAAATCACAGGTGTTGACCATACCGTAAAACTGGATATGCTCCACGCCGTGGGCTTCGATCATGTTATTGATTATACAAAGGAGGATTTCACAAAAAATGGTCAACGTTATGACCTGGTGCTTGATGTAAAAACCAATCGCTCTATGTTCGGGTATAGCCGTTCATTGAATCGCAATGGAAGGTATGTTACGGTTGGTGGTTCGATGGGCAGGTTGTTACAGGCGCTGTTCCTCGGTCCCTGGATTTCCATGTTCAGTAAAAAATATATCCGCATCGTACCCCTAAAACCAAACAAGGATTTGCTTTATATGAATGGGCTTTTTGAAACCGGCAAAATGAAACCAGTCATACACGGGCCGTACAAACTACAAGAATTTTCAGAAGCATTCAGGGTTTTTAGTAAAGGAGAGCACAGAGGAAAAGTAGTGATCACTATGTAAACACAAAACATGGTCTAATATATCCATATTAACGGAACTCCCCACGGGGATTTACACCATCGCCTCCTTATTGTATTTTCCCCTGTATTCCAAAGGCGACATCCCGGTGATCTTTCTAAAGACCTCCCTGAAAGCTTTTACGTCCGAATAGCCCACTTCGTACATCACTTCGTTCACCGTTTTGCGGCTGGTTTCAAAGGCCTTTTTTGCAGATTCCATTTTCACCCTTTGCGAATATTCGACGGGTGTATTTCCAGTTGCTTTAATAAATCTCCGGTCAAAGTTCCGCCTGCCCACGGCAAACCTGGATGACAGATGCTCTACAGGTATCTTTTCATGCAAATTCGTTTCAATATATGCCTGGGCCTGTTGCACCATTTCATCGCCATGTAATTTCTGCCCGGTAAATATGGTAAATGCCGACTGGGTGTTCCTATCCATTTCGATCTGGAATACTTTGGAACAAAAAATCGCCGTTTGCCTGTCATAGTATTTCTCCACCAGGTAAATCATAAGGTTTAGGAAAGAGTAGGCACCTCCATTGGTATAAATGCCGTTTTCATCAGTTATCAATTTATCTGCCTGCAAAATCACTTTTGGAAACATGGTCCTGAACTGGTTGACAACTGCCCAATGGGTGGAGCAATTTTTCCTATCCAGCAAACCAGATGATGCCAGCAAAAAGGCACCGGTACAGATACTTGCTAACTCTGCGCCTTGTTTGTATTGCTTTTCTATCCAGTCCACCAACGGTTGGTTCGTTTTCACTGCTTCCTGGTAATTATGGTTCAGGGATGGGATAATAACCAGGTGGGTTTTGCTGATGGTGGAAATATTTGTGTGCGGTTTCACGGTAAACAAACCGCCATAGAAATCCACTTCTTTTGAAATACCTGCCAACTCTATTTTGAATAGTTCTTCCCTGCCGGCAGTTTTCCAATACTCATTGGCCCTGGTAAATATTTTGTAAGCACCCACAATGCTGCTCAGGTTATTCTCCCCGTTGGGAACGATGATGGTAAGGTGCTTCATGGATCTTTTTTTGCAAAGATAGAAACCTAACATGTCCAAATCAACCCACAACAAAGTCTATTTTACACCCCTTTAGTAGTTATTTTAGACAATAGATTTGTCTCCAATAAAATTATTCACAAAAAAAACGCTAAAAAAATGAATACCGATCTAACTCTGGTAAAAATGGTAACAGACAGGTGGTACGCGTTGCTGAAGAATTTCGATACTATTCTCAGCGCCATTACGGACGAGCAGTTGCAAAAAGAAATTGCCCCAGGTAAAAACAGGGGCATATACCTGTTAGGGCATCTTATAGTGGTTCATGATGACATGCTGCCGCTGTTAGGCTTCGGGGACAGGCTGTATCCGGAAATGAATGAGGCCTTTAAAGCGCCCGACAAATCTGTTAGTGAAATTCCTTCCGGGGCAGAATTGAGAGCCTGCTGGATTGCAATGAATGAAGTGCTACAACAAAAAATTAGTAATGTTCAGCCCGATGAATGGTTTCAAAAACACAATTCCGTTTCTGCAGAAGACTTTATGAAAGAACCACATCGCAACAAACTCAATATCCTGCTTACCAGGGCCAGTCACTTATCGTACCACCTGGGGCAATTTGTATTGCTTCAGTAGGATTTGACATAAAAAAACATAACAAAACAAAAGATACAACTATGACTACTCAAGATTTTACCACTACGATATCAGTAGATCAGTCACCTTCTGAGGTGTTCAATGCCGTTACCAATGTCCGCGGATGGTGGTCGGAGGAAATAGAGGGCGGTACAGAGAAATTACATGATGAATTCAATTACCATTACGGAGATGCGCATCGCTGCAACATGCGATTAATAGAAGTGATTCCAGATCAAAAAGTGGTTTGGCTGGTGCTTGAAAACTATTTCAAATTTACAAAAGATACAACCGAATGGAATGGTACAAAGATCATTTTTGACATAACGGAAAAAGACGGAAAAACGCAGCTCCGCTTCACCCACCAGGGTTTGGTACCTGAATATGAGTGCTTCGAGGTTTGCAGTGACGCCTGGACCAGTTATATCCAAAACAGTTTACGCGGCCTGATTACAACTGGCAAGGGCAAACCCAACGCCACTGGCAAACCACAAACTGCAGACGAAGAAAAACTGGGGTCGGGCGATAACTAACCGGCGCCATTTGTCTATTACCGCCAGGCGGAAAATGTTCTGTCACAGCCATTCAAATGATATTGTACCTAGCTAAAAAAATGTATATGAACGATTATCAAAAAAGCATTACCGTCAATAAACCGGTAGCAGAAGTGTACCAGGCTATTACCGAACAAATTTCGGATTGGTGGAGCAACGACCTGGCTGGCGGTGCAGCTAATACAGGTGACAGCTTTACCATCGCGTTTGGCAAAACGCAAAAAACATTTAATATCATAGTCGCCATACCCAATGAGCGGGTTATATGGAAATGCGTGAAGGCCTATATCGATATGCCTTCGCTGCAAAACAAGGCGGAATGGGTAGGCACAACGCAGGTTTGGACATTGGGTGCTAATGATGACGGCACGACCTTAAGTTTTTTGCATGAAGGTCTCAATCAAAGTTTCGAATGCTACGAGGTTTGTGAAGCTGGGTGGGACATGTTCCTGGCAAGCCTGCAAAACTACCTGGCAACGGGTAGAGGAACCCCCTACCTGAAAAAAACGCAGGTCGAAATGTAGCAAAACCCATGTTGTTCTTACAAAACACAAACACAGCGCCCTCTTTCAAAGCCTGCACCGCCGTTCTGTACTATTTACCTGCCGGCAGCATAGCGCTCTTTGCCCGGTTTGCTATGATATCTCGCTACAACTTTTATACGGTGTCTATCCGTTCGCATTTGGCTTTTAGTCATTAACTTCATCAACCAATTTTTACTCCACAATACGTAGTGGGCTTTGGCCTCATATCAGTTGTTTGAGCCCAAAAAAAATACTGGTAATGGTGACGTAAAAGGTCTATTCATTAAACTAAAAATAACAACTATGCCATCACAGGTATTTATCAATTTGGCCGTAAAGGACCTGGCAAAATCTATGGCCTTTTACACAGAAATTGGATTCACAAACAACCCGCAATTTTCCGACGACTCGGGTAAATGCATGGTATGGAGTGAGCATATTTTTGTAATGATCATGACCCATGAAAAGTTTGCAACTTTTGTCACCAGGCCTGTTGCTGACATGCAGACGCATATTGCCGGGATATTCGCCCTATCAGTAGACAGCGTGGAAAGATTAGACGATATAGTAGATAAAGGCCTTGCTGCCGGGGGTGTAGAACCCTCGCCATTCCAGGATTATGGCTTTATGCAGCGAAGAGTGATTGAAGACCCCGACGGCCACACATGTGAAATATTTTATATGGACATGAGTAAATTCCCGGCCGGAGAGGCTTAAGGGAGAAGCAGCACCACTCGGGTAAAAGACGTTACCGCGACTCGGTTTGATGCGCTTTATTGTGCGCTTTAATTGTATTTTATTAGAGCTATTTTTCATCAACCAAAAATCAGAAGCAATGAATTTAGGTGCATTTTCGATAAGCCTGGCTGTCACGGATATACAGACTTCAAAAACGTTTTATGAAAACCTTGGTTTTACAGTTTTTGGTGGCAACGCCGCACAAAACTGGCTGATCATGAAAAATGGTATTTGCATTGTCGGTCTGTTCCAGGGCATGTTTGAAAAAAACATGTTGACATTCAACCCGGGCTGGGATCAAAATGCCAGCAAAATGGAATCGTTTACCGATGTAAGGGATATCCAGAAGCATCTTAAAGAAAACGGCATTGCACTGCAAACCGAAGCGGACCATACGACTTCGGCGCCTGCAAGCCTTATCATTACGGATCCTGATGGTAATCCTATCCTTATTGATCAGCATGTGTAAAAATTTTCCGGCCGCGAGGCCTGTCTTTTGATTTTATGAAAATAGCCACCTATAACGTAAATGGTATCAATGGCCGCCTTCCGGTGCTGCTCCGCTGGTTAAGCGAAGCAAAACCTGATATTGTTTGCCTCCAGGAGCTAAAAGCACCGCAGGAAAAATTCCCCGAACAGGCCATACGCGACGCAGGTTACAACGCCATCTGGCACGGCCAAAAAAGCTGGAATGGCGTAGCCATTTTGGCCCACAACCTCGAGATAAAGGAAGTAAGGCGGGCGTTGCCGGGTGATGATGATGATACGCACAGCCGATACATCGAAGCTATTGTAAATGATATGCTGATCGGTTGCCTTTACTTACCAAACGGGAACCCTGCACCGGGGCCTAAATTTGACTATAAACTGGAATGGTTTAAACGCCTGACTGCACATGCATCAAAACTTTTGAAGGAAGATATACCCGTAGTGCTGGCTGGCGACTATAACGTAATGCCAACGGAACTGGATGTTTATAAACCTGAGCGCTGGGTGGATGATGCCCTGTTCCGGCCAGAAAGCCGAAAAGCATTCAGCAAACTAGCTTCCCAGGGGTGGACAGACGCGATACGGAAGCTGCACCCCAACGAAATCATTTATACTTTCTGGGATTATTTCCGCAATGCTTACGGGCGTAATGCCGGTTTGCGCATTGATCATTTTCTGCTGAGCTCACATGTTGATAAACGCCTCATGGCAGCTGGTGTAGACAGTCATGTTCGGGGATGGGAAAAGTCGAGTGATCATGCTCCCACATGGATAGAATTGATTGACGACTAATGTGCACCTTATTACCAAACGTTTGTAGGGCAGCCGGTTCTTGATTTCCCCCTCCTGCCGCTTCCCTTAAACAAGCCGCCTAAAGAAAAGCCGCCTGTTTCGCAATCGTTTAGCCGAAGGCCAACGGTAAAGCCGGTAAAATAATACCAGTCGTCTTGCCTGGCGTTTCCCCTGCCCAAACCTTCGGGTGGGTATGGTTTGTTTGGATCAACTTCCTTCCTCCTGAAAGCAAGATCGACCGCAATCTGGCCACGGGCATTCCTTAATACATCCTGATCGGCAAAAGAGCCGCTAACATCATCCAAATAGTCGGTAAATAGCTTTCTGTGGCCGAATTCGAAACCAACATTGAGATTACAGTTTACCTGCCACTTAAATCCACCACCATAAGGGATACAGAACTGTGTTAACGAATAGGGTTTCTTCCCGGGATATTCAGGTAGTCCCTGGCCCTCTGTTCCGAGTGGCTGCAAAAAATAAGTATTGCCCTGGTAAGTGGTATAGGGATTGAAACGATAAACCCCTATCCCCGCAAAAAAATAGGGTGTAAGTGAAAAATTGGCCGGGTTAATAAGCCTATACTCCACGCCCACATGAAGTTCATTAAGACTTGATTGAAAATTTAGGTTCCTGCTTTGCAGTTCTACCCGGTTTATGCGATCATCCCCAGCCAGGCTACCTATTGCATAACCTGCACGAATAAAAATATTTTCTGTGAGACCATATTTCGCCACAATAAAACCGGCTGGTTTGGCCATGTTCATGGTAAGAAAGATAGGTTGCAGGTCACCCTGGTAATTGCTGATACCGCCAAAAAGGTCAATATCTATCCGCTGGGCCTTGCTTCCAGGGAAAAAAGAAAATAGAATCGCCGTAATGAGAGTAAGTTTCTTCAAAAGTTTTTCAGATTGCCTGTTACAAAGAAAACCTAACGTAAGCGATTGACCAATTATTTTGATTTGAGGTTCTAGTGCTGAAACATTATTTTTGTCGCCCTTTAAACAGAGACTGTAATTTTTTTAAGGGCACCATACAAAAGTTCGGGACGTAGCGCAGTCCGGTAGCGTACCAGGCTGGGGGTCTGGGGGTCGCAAGTTCGAATCTTGTCGTCCCGACAAATAAAAAAGCGAAGCAACAGCTTCGCTTTTTTAAATTAGTTGATAATCCATTTAAAAAAATATCCCCTTACATGGCAGGGATCTGGAAAACGATAGAATATTGGGATCAAACACTGTTTCTTCTTATAAACCAGGACGGAAGCAACCGCTTTTTTGACAGCTGGCTACCCTGGATAAGAGAAGCTGATATGTGGGCGCCACTGTACCTGTTCCTGGTCGTTTTTGCCGCCTATAATTATCGCTGGAAGGGTCTTGTCTGGATCCTGTCCTTATTGGCCGCTATAGCGCTGAGCGACATTATCAGCAGCCAAATACTTAAAGTTCAAATTGGTCGTGTTCGCCCCTGCAATGATCCTTTTATACAGCAATACCTGCGCTTTATTATCAAGCGTTGCCCGAGCAGCTTTAGTTTCACCTCCAGCCATGCTGCCAATCATTTTACGATAGCCATGTTTATCGTTACAAGTACCAGGCATATCATTGGCCCTTATATAAAACTCTTTTTTGTTTGGGCCTTTTTGATCTGTTACGCACAGGTATATGTAGGCGTCCATTACCCGTTGGATATTCTCGGTGGCACTATTGTGGGACTTAGTATCGGTTACGCCTTTGCGAAGTTGTTTAACAGGCAATTTGGCCTGGAGCCGGGGCCGCTTGCTTAAAATAAGATCATCGGCCCATTTCAACTACGGGTCTATTCGAAATCTGCTTGTTTCACAGGATTTTGCCCAAACCTAACCTGACCGGGCAAAGAAAAACCCCGGTCTGTGAAACCGGGGCTCTGAAATATTTAAGCAAGGTTCGTTTTTAATAAAACAAATGACTCAACACATTCGACGGATTGTTCGTTTTGGGTTTCATACCGAGGAACGAGGTCATCTGTTTAGCTACCAGGATCGTTTTTAATTTACTGATCAATCCACCATTCAGCTGGTTAAATTTTGAAGCATAACCTGCAGGATCTGTATTTTGTAAGGGAAGAATTTCTGCTTTTTTTGAAAGAAATTCCGTTACGGCATCGCCGACCTGGGGTTTTTGATCTGCGTTCAGGTTAAGCGCAGGGGTCAATTTTTCAAGTACCTGGCCAGCAATATTATTTACGTCCAGCTGCGCGTATGAAGCCATTCCGGCAAGCAATAATCCAAAAGCAATCGCGATTTTTTTCATAACAACTAAGATTGGTAAACCCTAAGTTACGTTGCATGACGGTTACTGCCCAAACGAAAAAATGCTGTTTACAAATTCCTTCTTGTTGAAAACCAATAAGTCTTGCATTTTTTCGCCTACGCCAATATACCGTACGGGTATATTCATCTGGTGAGAAATGGCAAGCACTACCCCACCCTTGGCTGTTCCATCTAACTTGGTGATGGCCAGCCCGGTTACTTCGGTAGCAGTAGTAAACTGTTTGGCCTGCTCTAACGCATTTTGCCCGGTACTGCCATCCAGTACCAGCAATACTTCATGTGGTCCATCAGGTATCTGCCGGGTAATCACTCTTTTTATTTTTGTGAGTTCTTCCATCAGGTGCGCCTTGTTGTGCAGGCGACCTGCTGTGTCAATAATTACAATATCCACCCCCCGGCTGATGCCACTTTGCACCGCATCAAAAGCCACGGCCGCAGGATCGCTGCCCATGGGCTGTTTCACAATAGGTACACCGGTTCTTTCGCTCCAAATAGTTAATTGATCCACGGCGGCAGCCCTGAATGTATCGGCTGCACCCAGTAATACGGATTTACCAGCCTGTTTAAACTGGTGGGCCAGTTTACCAATAGTGGTGGTTTTACCAACGCCATTTACACCCACTACCAGCAGTACATAGGGTTTTGGCATGCCTTGCAGATCAAAACCAGAAGAAAGCCCATCCGGTGAATCCACCAGGATCGATTGCATTTCCTGGTGAAGGATATTGTTCAGATCGGAAGTATTCAGGTACTTGTCTTTTTTAACCCTTTGTTCAATTTTTTCAATAATAGCCACCGTTGTTTCTATTCCCACATCGGCACTTACCAAAGCGTCTTCCAGGTTATCCAACACTTCTTCATCCACGGTACTTTTACCGGCTATGGCCTTACTTATTTTTGAGAAAAACCCATCTTTTGTTTTTTGCAAACCTTCATCCAGGGTTTGCTTTTCTTTTTTTCCAAACAGCTTATCAAAAAATCCCATATACTATTTTGTTTTAGATGTAAATGGATGGTGGACAATAGGTCGATGGTCATTGAGCTAGTGCCTCCGCGGCTACGGTCAAAAATAGTTGGTTTGTAATACCAATGTCATAAACAATTGTTGTCAATAACAGATTGCCTTCCATCAACTGCCCTTTTTGAACCTATCGCATGACGAATATTCCCAAAAAGTAAAAGCCATCACACCAAAGGCATGATAGCTTTATATATTGTAGTGTCCGCCATAATGCAGGCGAAGAACCAGGTTTATTTGCTTTCTAAAAAATCCTTGATCTTGTCTTTGTGTACTATTTGCTCTTTAAAAGTGTAGGCACCGCTTTTAGGGCTCCGTACAGCTTTAATTACTTTAGTCCAGTTTTTTGCGTCAGCGGCGGCCTTTTGGTCTTTGGTCTTGATCGCTGTTTTTGCTGCTTTTGCCATCGAATTAATTTGAAAATGTGAAAAATGTGATCAATGTGCAAATGTGAATATTAGCAAATGTGCAACTCAACTTAAAATGTTATTCCACCCTGCTGATCTTTCATTTGCTTATTTGCCCATTTGCAAATTTGCATATTGATTTACTTGATTTCTTTATGTACAGTTACCTTTTTCAGGATCGGGTTAAATTTCTTCAACTCCAGACGCTCCGGGGTATTTTTTTTGTTTTTGGTAGTAATGTACCGGCTTGTTCCGGGCATACCGCTTGTTTTGTGTTCGGTACACTCCATGATCACCTGCACCCTGTTTCCTTTCTTAGCCATGATATGAAAATTTTAAAATTCGATTAAATACTGCTCTCCTTCCGGAAAGAAATGGGCGTTGCTTAGATATGCACACCGTTGGCGCGCAACTCTTTTACTACCCCAAATAACCCGTTCTTGTTGATAGTGCGGATAGCTTCAGAAGAAACTTTCAAAGTAACCCACTTATCTTCTTCAGCAAGGAAGAAACGTTTGGTTTGCAGGTTTGGATTAAACTTGCGTTTGGTTTTAATGTTAGAGTGACTAACCTTATTTCCTGTGATTGGTTTTTTACCGGTAACCTGACATACTCTGGCCATAACATCCTTATTTTTGGGAGTGCAAATTTGCTGGATTGATTCCAAACTGCCAAAATAAAGTTGATAGTTTTTGGCGTAATGATGAAAGAATGTGAAAAAATAATACTAACGGTTCCAAAAATGCCGTATTTGAGCCATTGATTTTCACTAAAAAGGTACCAGGGCTAAATTCTCCGGGTGCGATTTGAAATAAATAAATATCTTGCCCAAAATTTTACAACCATCCTTTTTCAGCCTTCCATATTACATTTCCTGGGCCAGAACCTCGATTTCCTGGATCACCCCATGGCTCATTGATCATAGCCCCGCTGAGTGGATGCCGTTTTTTCAAACGGCAGTTTTCTTTTTTTTATTTAATTTTTCATTTCTCATTTCTTATTCATAAAAGTTATGCAAACTGCTATCTCATTGTCTGAGAAGACACAATATTTTTTAGACCTGGAAGAGCAATATGGCGCTCACAATTACCATCCGCTGCCCGTGGTGCTGGAACGGGGCGAGGGCGTGTATCTCTGGGATGTGGACGGCAAAAAATACTACGATTTTCTGAGTGGTTACTCCGCCGTAAACCAGGGCCATTGCCATCCACGTATTGTTGGAAGCCTGGTGAAACAGGCCAGTGTACTTACCCTGACCTCAAGGGCCTTTCATAATAATATTCTGGGTGAATACGAACAATTTATTACAACCTATTTTGGCTACGACAAGGTTCTGCCCATGAATACTGGCGTAGAAGGTGGGGAAACTGCTATTAAACTGGCCCGTCGCTGGGGTTATATGAACAAAGGCATTGAGGAAAATAAAGCGAAGGTCATTTTTGCCCGGAACAATTTCTGGGGCCGCACATTGGCTGCTATTTCTGCGTCCACAGATCCAAGCAGTTATTCGCAATTCGGACCATTTATGCCAGGGTTTGACGTGGTTGACTATAACGACCTGGTGCAATTAGAGGCTGCCCTGCAAGACAAAAATGTAGCTGCGTTTATGGTAGAACCGATACAGGGAGAAGCCGGTGTGGTGATACCAGATGAGGGCTATCTCAGCGGCGCCAGGAGGCTATGCACAGAATACAATGTACTTTTTATTGCAGACGAGATACAAACGGGCCTGGCCCGGACCGGTAAAATGCTGGCCTGCGACCATGAAGGCGTAAGGCCCGACATACTGATCCTCGGCAAAGCCCTCAGCGGTGGAACATTCCCGGTAAGTGCCGTGCTTTGCGACAACGAGATTATGATGAACATTAAGCCAGGCGAACACGGCAGCACTTATGGCGGAAACCCATTGGCATGTGCCGTAGCCATAACTGCACTGCAGGTATTAAAAGACGAAAACATGGTAGAAAATGCAGCCATTATGGGTGAATTGCTGCGTTCGGAACTGGCAAAACTGAATTCGCCATTTATTAAAACGGTGCGGGGAAAAGGTCTGCTAAATGCCATCGTGATAGAACACGCTAACAAGGAAGCTTCCTGGGACCTATGCCTGGAATTAAAGGAAAATGGCCTGCTGGCAAAACCAACCCATGGCGACAAAATACGTTTTGCACCTCCATTGATCATTAATAAGGAACAGATAATGGAATGCGTGGGGATAATTGACCGGAGCCTGAAAATATTGGGGTGATGCGCTATGATAAAAGTTTGATGTCATCCATATCCTTTTCTCTTCCGGCAATCGTTTTTTTGCTTCCAGAAGTTGGTTGGTATGGATGACTCTTATTTTTTACTGCTAAGGATAACAACTTATTCTGATCCGTTCCTTCCACGAAAGCGGGCGGTAGTCCCGCATTACATCGTTTGACTTATGTAAAGTCCTGCCTTTCCCTAAAGATAAAGGAAGGTTATCCTTTTTGTTCAGCCATTTTGCCTTCAGCGGTTAATATATTAAATTTTTTTTCGGCTAATCAGAATTTTAATTACAAGGCGCTCAGCTTTTTTGTAGCACAGCAACAAACATAGTATCAGCAAAACGCCTGTATCCTTCCAGCAATTTCATTGCTCTCAATTGCAATGCATGATGCTGTTGTATGTATTCAACGATGCACTCGTTCTCCTTCTTAAAAACAGAACAGGTAATGTAAATCAAATAACCACCAGCTGCAATATGGGGGACAACATTGCTGACGATTTTTTGCTGGCGTAATGCAAATGGAGCAATCAATTCCTTCCTGAAATAATATAGTTGCTCAGGGGTACGGGCCCAGGTACCACTGCCGGTACAGGGCACATCAGCCACAATAAAATTAAATTTTTGCGCCGCAGATAATTCCGCTCCATTTTCTGCCAGGTCGGCCACAAAACTTTGATACTGCTGAAGTCCGGCTCTTTGAAATCGATTCTGGAGGTTGTGTAAAATGGATGACCGGATATCCGAAACTGTAAAACGTATTTTCTTATCTATATCGAATAACATAATGCTTTTACCGCCACTGGCAGCACAGCAGTCCCAAATGGTAATCGGGGATTGGGCATTCGTAAGAAAAGGTCTGATTACTTCGCCCACTTGCTGCGAATTATAGTCCTGCACCACTACTTCCTTGTCAATCAAAATTTCTTCGTCAAGTTTGGTACCATTGGGTAATGCAAGGCATTGATCATTTATTCTTTCGTAAGGCACTGCCAGTGCTGAAAGCTTTGCCTGCGCTATCTTTTCGTAACCGGGCCGGAGCCGGAGAAAGAATTTTGGCTGGTGCAAAAAGGATGCTGCAAATGCTGTTGCATCTATTCCATCACTTAATTCGGCAGTTAGCGGAAAAAGTTTTTCAGTTTTAAAATTTTCACCCGCAGCAGTCATTTTTATGGCTTCGGGCTCCCAAATAATTTGGTTCCATTCAGGCCGTAAATCCTGGAGTAAATTCGAAAACTGATGTTCACAAAGCAGTGTGGCCAGTAGCAACTGGTCATCCTTTTCCATGGCCGCCGGCAGCCCATGAGCCACCCGGTAATAATCGTAACACAACGAACCAATTTGTTTCCTGTCTTTTGACCCATACTTTTTATTGGTAGCAAAAAACTGTTTAAGAAATACCGCCAGCGGCTCCTGGCCTTTATACTGGTCAATAATAGTCTTGGCTGTATTGATATAGGAATGATAGCGGGACATGGAATTTAATTAAAAAAAGCCACCAGCGGTGGCTTTGAATATTATAGCGTTGAAAGTTGATTATTTCTCCAACTGCAATTCAATTACAACTCCAGCAACGATTTTACAGGATCCTTGCCCATCAACAGCAGCTCAGGATGTTCCAGTAAAGTCTTTACCCTTACTAAAAAACTTACGCTTTCACGACCATCAATAATACGGTGATCATAGCTCAATGCCAGGTACATCATAGGCTTAATAACCACCTGGCCGTTTACAGCCATTGGGCGTTCTATGATGTTGTGCATACCAAGTATAGCACTCTGGGGCAGGTTAATGATTGGTGTACTCATCATGCTGCCAAATATGCCCCCGTTGGTAATGGTAAAAGTACCTCCGGTCATCTCCTCCATCGTCAGTTTACTTTCCTTTGCTTTACCAGCCAGTTCTACTACTTTCTTTTCTATTTCAGCCATGCTCAGGCTTTCAGCATTGCGTATAATAGGCACCACGAGACCCTTGGGAGCACTTACGGCGATGCTTACATCGCAGTAATTATGGTAAACAATATTTTCACCATCAATATAGGCATTGATGCTGGGCCATTCCTGTAAAGCATAGGTACAGGCCTTAATAAAAAAACTCATAAAGCCAAGACCTACACCATGTGTTTTGGTAAATGTGTCTTTGTACAGTTTGCGCAATTCCATAATACGGCTCATGTCCACTTCGTTAAAAGTGGTAAGCATTGCGGTGGTGTTTTTTGCTTCCACCAGCCTCCGGCTAATTGTTTTACGCAGGTTACTCATTTTCTCCGGTCTGTCGTCGCGGCTAAACATTGGGGCACCAGGCACTCTACCAGGGTTTTGCAGGGCATCCAGAACATCCTGCTTCATTATTTTACCATTACCCCCGCTGGGTGTAATGGTTTTGGTATCTAATTTTTTATCTGCAATAATAGCGGCAGCCACTGGCGTAGCTTTTACATCGCTTGCCGGTGTAGCTACAGGAGTTTGTTGTGCCTCCGCTGGTTTTGATTCTGTAGAAGCAGGTACTGCTGCGGGTTGCAGATTGCCCGTTGCCGGTTGTGTATTACCCGTTGCCGGTTGCTCATTTGCGGCTGCTGGTTTAGGGGCATCGGTATCTATAGAACAGGCTATATCGCCAATTTTTAAAGTATCGCCTTCTTTGGCAAGCGTTTTTAATACCCCTGCCTGTTCGGCATTGATCTCAAAAGTGGCTTTTTCGCTTTCCAGTTCCGCTATCACTTCATCCCTTTCCAAATAATCCCCATCTTTCTTAAGCCATTTAACAAGGGTTACTTCTGTAATGCTTTCACCTACTGTAGGTACTTTTATTTCTAATGCCATTGACACATTTATTTTAAGAGTTGCAAATGTCTGTAAAAATAGCGTTTGCAAATGAATGAAGTTTTATCCCGGGTACATTTATATGCACTCCTCATTGTTTGCTACTCCATTAACCTTAATCGTTCGGTTTACAGGGATATTTTTGGCAACGGAGCGTTTTAGCTGCGTATGGTGAAATGGTTTTACTTACCGGTTATTTATTGAAAGAGCTCGTTTACTCATTGGGACTTGCTTTTAAAATAATATTGGTTACTTTTCATAAAATTTACCAGATTTACCCTTGATATCCACCCTGGAAATGCATTTATGAGAAAGAATTTACAGAAAATATTTTTTGTGCGATGCTAGCCTGGAAACTGTGGACTTGTAATTGTCGATATACATTCGGGATTGATAAAAAAAGTGGGCGGTATAATACTGTCTTTCATCAGTGAGGATGAGAAAACAGTAAAGCAGAATTAAATAACACAAAAACCGGAGAAAAAGTATAGATATGAAGGTAACTAAACTGCTTTTCCTTGGTTTGCCTGATTGAAATAAAGGAAGTTTTACCGGGAGTTTGAGATTCGTGAAATATACCCTCTTTGTGGTATTGTTTTTGTTAAAAAGTTTAAGTTCCTTCGCTACATAATATTAGGTATTTGAAATAAATCGGTTCATTGGCATTTTTGTACGGTTAAGTAGGAGATTTACACAGTTTATAAACTAATTCTTGCCGCTTACTCAAGTAAACCGGTATTTTGCTAAATGAACTTGTTGATTCGTAAATATGTTTTTATCTTGTACCAGATTTTAATAATTATAAAACCCATCATTATGAGACGCCTTATACCAACACTAGCCCTTGGTTTAGGATCCTGCCTTGCCTCTCAGGCACAGTTGTATATAGACAATGCAACTTTCTTCATTGAAACAGGAGCCACAGTAACCGTTCAGGGGGACCTTACCAGTAACGTTAGTATCCAGGGTCCCGGCAAAATTTTGCTGAAAGGATCCGCTTTACAAAACGTGAACATGAACAACGGCGGTGCAGCAACCAACGCCTACACCATTCCCAACCTGGAAATTGACAACGCCGCCAACGTTGCTCTTACCGGCAACACCAAGGTAGGAACCAACCTTACTTTTACCACCGGTAAAATACAGGCTGGTAACTTTAATTTTGTATTGGCAAATCTTGCCACTGTTACCACACCTGGTGCAGGCAAGTTCATTGAAACCAACGGAACAGGTTTCGCCCAACGTGAGGCGCCATCACTAGCAACTGCTTCTAATTTGTCGTTGCCTGTTGGTGTTGGTAGCAGCTACACTCCTATTACATTGTCACATGCAGGGGGTACTTATGGTGCCACGTCACTTGTAGGTGCACAGGCTAAGCTGGCTAAAAGTCCCAATGCGCATATTCGCACCGAATCTTACACCAACGCCTACTGGCCTGTTGCAAGTACCAATATTACAGGTGGCACGCTTACAGGTGTAGGCACTTATAATGACCCTGGTTTTACAGGCACCGAAACTGATATCCGCGGTATGAGTTTTAATGGAACTGATTGGACCCTGACAGGTGTTAGTGGACAGGACGTAACCTTAAATACTGTAACTGGTGCTCTTACTACTGCCACTGGCCAGATATTTGGTATGAACCGCTTTTTGTTGATGAACTCTAGAGCACTTCTACAGGGAGCTAGTCCTACAGCAGGTGTTATGTTAGATGGTTTACGTACGGGAACAAGCGTAATACCTTTAACTGAACCTTACCGTGGGGCGCCTTATAACTTTACATCTGTAAATGGTGGCGCACAGGAAGTAGCAGCAGCAGGCGTTTTCGCCGATTTGGGAAATAATAATAATATTGTTGACTGGGTTTTTGTTGAATTGAGAAATGCCGTTACATCCGGTGCTACCGTTCAAGAAACTCGCTCGGCTCTTATTCAAAGAGATGGTGATATTGTAGATATGGACGGCACGAGCCCGTTGTACTTTAAAAATCTGGATGCTGGCAATTTCACAGTAACGATTCGTCATAGAAATCATTTGGCTATTTCGACGAACAGTACTGGTGCCATTTACAAAAATCTTACTCTATCTGCTTCTACCCCATTATTGGATTTTAGCACAACTGGAGCCGCAAATATCTTGGGTGCGGCGAATTCAAATTATGCAAATGTTGGTGGGTTTAATATGATGTGGGCTGGAAATGCTAATTTCAGTGCCAATGTTAGATATTCAGGAATTAACAACGATAAGGACCATTTGTTAGGTACAGTTCTTAGTGGTAATCAGGCACTTATCCTCAACCCAATTTACAGTTCCGGTGATATGAACATGAATAAGACTGTGCGTTATTCAGGTATTTCAAATGACAAAGACTTCCTGTTAAGCACACCGCTTGGAGCTAATCAGGCCACCATACGGCTTCAAGTACTTCCTAACTAATCCTTTTACTTCGTCAGTTATAACTATTAAATTTTAAGCAATGAAAAATATTTTAAAAACAATATGTCTTTTACTCATCTCATACACGGCCACAAGCCAGCCGGAAGATGTTTTTCAAATGACATTAAAGCAGCCAAGCGCCGCTGCCCCCAATATTCTCCGGGCTACAATCAGACCTGTTGTGAGCAGAGCTGGCTCGATTAACTCATTTCAGTTTGCTGTTTCAATCCCTTCAACAATTTCTCCACAGCCTACAGTGTCGATTACAAGTCTAGTAACGGGATTGTTATTTGTACCCATCCCTTTGGTATCTACCGAAACTTTTGGAGGCAATACCTATACTAATTATACTTTTATAGGAGACGGGGCTGGACTTAATACGAGTTACGTACAGAATACAGAATACGATATTGCTGAGATTGCTTTTGCTGGCGGACCATTAGCTCCTCCAGCAACTGTGAGAGCGTCATCTTACCCTGATGGTGGAACCAACGGACAAAGTTATTTCTATATGGCCCTTGGTGGTACGCAAACAGTAAACCGTAGCAACCAATATTACGGAACAGGTGCTACTAACACTACATTTGAAACTGGTTACTCTTTCGTACCATTGGGCAACGTTACTCTTCCAACCAAATTCAGTCATTTCCTGGCGGTTAAAAAAGACGACAACGCCGAATTGACATGGACAGTTGAAACTGAAGAAAACAATGCTTATTTCGATGTTCAACGCAGCCTGGACGGTCGTCTGTTTACCGATGCAATTCGTGTACAGGCTTACCGTAACGGACGCACTTCTAACACTTACTCTACTCCTGATTTGAACATCAGCCGTTTAGGTAGCAAAGTGATCTACTATCGTATTAAGCAGGTAGAAACAAGTGGTGAAATTGTATATAGTGAAGTACGCCAAATTAGTCTCACTACTAAAAACTTCACTATTGGATTGTATCCAAACCCTGTAGTAAATAGTACCAAACTTGTAGTAGATGCACCTGAAGCAGGTAAAGCCTACATCATCGTTAGAGATGCCCTTGGTAAAGCAGTTCAGCAAATCAGCATGGATTTTGTAAAAGGTATCAACCAGAAAGACCTTAACGCTACCATGTTACCAGCTGGCGAATACAATGTAACGGTAATGGGAGAGAAATTCAACCAGACAATCAAGATGACTAAGACCAATTAATCGTCCTACATCATTTTTAATAAAAAAAATCCCGGCCATTTGGTCGGGATTTTTTTTATTAAAAATTTGCTGTCTTAGAGGGAAGCGATCCTAAGGGTGCAGCGATCCTAAATCATATAAACCTTCAAAACAACACCTGGAGATTGCTTAGGCAGGGCAAGAACCCAGCCTCGAAAAGACTGCCAGAATATTTTCATAGTAACGTTTTTGCAGTCCTTGCGAGGGTTCGTACCCGAAGCGATCTCCAGGAGTTGGGAACTTTTAAGGTTAGAGGTCTCTCAAAACAAACTCTGGAGATTGCTTCGGCCGGGCAAGAACCCAGCCTCGCAAAGACTGGCGGGCCCTTTTTAATGGCAAAGACTGGATTTTCAATGATTGGCAATCATTTACCTTTCAATTCTATAAACCGGGTATCTCAAGTGCCCGGCTTCGTAGTAAAGTGAATGCTTATATACCCAGTTTAACTGGCTCGAAGCATTAGCTGCAAATGCTGTATCTGAAAGCTTTTTTTGGTTGAGTTCAGTTCTAAGCGAAGGGCTATTTTGCAAAACCTCAGCCGCAACATCCTCCCAACGGTAGTCGCTGTACCCTTCCTTTTGCTGTAAAACACCATCGAAAAAATTCCAGGAGAAAAAACTATCATCACCCGTTGGTTCCAGCATTTCGGCGAGGTAACGGTTGGCTCTCTGGTTCATGTAGATGATATAATCACCTTTTAGAAAACGGATAGATTGTTTCATGATACTCAGCTTTACATCGGTATTCCGGTGATGGCTTTCGTAGGGACGAGGAGATGATTTATAGTCATCAATATGATAAGCCTCTACATCAATGATTGTATCACGAACAATTCTTTCCATGATCACATTGTTCAGTTTAAGTAAATCTATTACTGCATGCCACCCCTGGGGAATGACATATGCCCCCGGTGCATCTATCCATTGCCTGGCTTCAAACTGGTTGAAAAACTTCACATCCGCAGTGAAGGGCTTGGTACGATCATAAAACATTCTCTTTAATTCGGTGACATCACTGGCTTTAAATGCTTGCTCATACCCTTTAAAACTAACTGAACCGGTTTTAGAAGAATCCACCACCCACTTTAGCGGAAATTTATTGGCTTTGACAGTATTGGCAATAGCCGCTACCCTAACTGCGATTAATTCCCCAGCCCTTTTTGAAGCTTCTTCCATTACAGTTTGCATAAAGGAATAGGTGCTTAAAACTCTTTCCTTGTAGGGCTTCAGCATATGCGTTTCGGGCACGAAGCCAATGCATTGCCATAAGGCGGCATAACCACTGCTGTACCTGGGCGGGTCGTAAAACTGTTCCATACCCGTGGCCGGGCTGGCGGTCTCAAAATTTACATAAGGAAACATATCCCAGCTTTTATTTTTCATCCCCTGGTATAATGCTGGTTCAAATTTATTACGAAGCCATTCACCCAGCTCACCTCCCAGCTTATTATATTGAGTGGTGAGCATAGTAATCGTATGCTGGTAATCCGCACCATCGCTCACGTGATTGTCTACCAGGATATCGGGGTCCAGCAAATGAAATATCCGGGCAAAAGATTTGGATTCCCTGCTGTCGTTCTTGGTAAAATCCCTGTTGAGATCCAGGTTTTGACTATTACCCCGAAATCCGTATTCCTTTGGACCGTTTTGATTGGCCCGGCTGGTAGTGCCGCGGTTTAGACAACCCCCGATATTGTAAACAGGAATAACGCCAAACACTACATTGGCAGGAGCTTTTAGCCTGCCTGTAGCCAGGTCACGCAGCAACATCATACTTGCATCTATCCCATCCGGCTCACCCGGGTGGATGCCATTATTTACCATCACTACCACTTTGCCCATGCGATGCCAGCTTTTGGTATCAAAGTTTCCATCGGCCGAAAATAAGACCAGGTGCAGGTTATAGCCCGCATCGGTAGGCCCCATTTCCTTCATTAATATTTTCGTGGAAGATTTATCTAAGCCCTTGTAATAATCAATGGCTTCAAAATAGGTGGCCGTTTCTGTATAGCCTGATTTCTCAAAACGCGTAAGTTGGGCCTTTGCGAGGCCAAATGTTGCTAGGCATACACAAATTCCTGTGAGTTTTTTCTTCATCCGGTAAAAATAGAAAAAGCCCCGAGGTTATCGGGGCTGGAAATTATATGGAAGTCATTAACTACAAATTACTTTACAGCAACTGCAGCGTTCACTCTTTTTGCCAGTTTGCTCTTAAGATTAGCTGCTTTGTTCTTATGAATAACGCCGCGTTTTGCCAGCTTGTCAATCATACTTGCCACGTTGGGCAATGCAGTAGCAGCTTCACCTTCACCTTTAAGTGCTTTCAGGTCACGGATAGCATTACGGGTAGTTTTGCCATAGTAACGGTTACGGTCACGACGTTTAGTAGCCTGACGAACATCTTTTTTGGTAGCTTTATGATTAGCCATGAATCGAAATTTTTCCTCTATACTCCCCAAAATTGGGACGGCAAAAGTAACGGCACCCGTTTTAAATACCAAATTTTTCTTTTCATTTCTGTGATCCGCTTGTGAAGGATATTCAGCCTCTCTTTTTACCCTGGAATGCGATACAAATGACCTGGGTTAGTCAGAATAATGAAACCAAACCTTGTCCGGGGATTTTATTTAGAATAATGGCCGAAAACCGGTTTGTTACAACCTTTATTTTTACGAAATGAAAATGACAAAACGATATCTCTTATGGGCGTTACACCTCGGATCGATGGTATTAATGGTTTTAGGATTGGTGTTGCCCATTATCAGCATGGATATTTTTGCTGATGTACCCATTGTTGGCAAATACTATTTTCTGCAGGAAACACGAAGCGTATTGGGTACACTCGAAAAATTATTTGATAACGGCAACTGGTTCCCTGCCCTTCTCATTTTACTGTTCGGCATTATTGTACCGGTAACCAAGAGTGTTTTCATCACCATTTTTCTATTCTCAGGTAAAGCACTTGAAAAATGGCGGCATTTTATCAGCATCATCAGCAAATGGGCGATGGCTGATGTTTTTGCGATGGGCATCCTGATCGCCTTTCTTGCCGCCAATAGCCTCGGGCAAACCCAGGCAAATTTCCATGCTGGATTTTATTGTTTCGCGGCCTATTGCATTTTTAGCACTTTAGTGGCACAATTGGTCCTAAAGGATGGACATTTTAATCGTGATGCTAAACGCGGGATGCCGGAGGAGGGACGGTAAATGCAGGACTCTATCTGGAAAGTCAAGGGCAGACATTGAATCAGTTCATAGGGACGGGTTCCATATCTCAAATTTGAAAAATTCCTTCCCGTCTTCAATTATAGGGTCAATTGGTTTAAAGCCGGCTTTCAACAATATTTTTTGTGAAGCGATATGTGCAGGATCTGTAGTGGCAATCACCCTGTGCAGCTTTAGTTGGTTAAAGGAATAATCCAGGCCTGCAATAGTAAGTTCGGTGGCATAGCCAAAACCCCAGTAAGGTTTTAGGAGCGAATAACCCAGGTGTACTTCATCATTTCCGGGTAGTTGGAAAAGGGCAAAAAAACCCGCTGGTGTCTTGCCTGGTTTCAGTTCTACAATCCATCCGCCAAGACCATTTCCACCAGCATTATTGGTTTCTATCCGCTCTTTTAGTTTTTCATCAGATTCTTCCCGGGTACGCGGTGGGCGTATAAAACGAACAATGTCCGGGTCAGAATTCAGCATGTAAAAATGGTCGCCATCCACCCAGGTGGGCTGGCGTACAATCAACCTTTCTGTTTGAAAAATCATTGGTCGAATTTTTACCCAATATATCAATTTCGACGGCTATCCGGTTAATTCTTTATGGCAGATTATTTATTCACTTCGTTGGTAAAATGGAACTCAATGTCAGGGTTGTTATTGCGTTCGGTATTTAAGAACCACTCACTTTGGGCCAGGTAAATCAGGTAGCCGTCTTTATCCAGGCCAACGTTAGCTTGTTTAAAGCGAATGAACTCATCGAGTTTACTGGCATCTTTTGAGGTGATCCAGCAGGCCTTATAAAATGGCAGGGTATTAAACTGCACGCTGGCGCCATACTCCTGCAGAAGGCGATATTGTATTACTTCAAACTGGAGTTCACCCACGCAGCCGATTATTTTCTTGTTGCCGCCATGTTGTGTAAAAAGCTGTGCCACACCTTCGTCCGTCAGTTGAAGCAATCCTTTTTCAAGCTGCTTGGTTTTCATCGGGTCTTTGTTCACCACCTCTTTAAAAATTTCGGGTGAAAAGGTAGGAATACCTGTGTAGAAGAACTTCTCACCTTCTGTCATGGTATCCCCAATCTTAAAGTTCCCGGTATCGAACAGACCGACTACGTCGCCGGGGAATGCCTCATCCACCACTTCCTTGTCCCGGGCCAAAAAAGAGTATGGATTGCTAAACCGCATGTCTTTTTCGAGCCTAACATGCCGGTAGTATTTGTTGCGTTCGAACCTGCCACTGCATACCCGAAGAAAGGCGATCCTGTCGCGGTGCTTAGGGTCAAGGTTGGCGTGGATCTTAAATACAAAACCACTAAACTTTGGTTCCCCGGGTTTTACTTCCCTCAAGGTGGTGTGCCTGCTTTGTGGCTCCGGACCAATGTTTACAAAAATGTCGAGCAGTTCTTTGACCCCAAAATTGTTCACAGCACTTCCGAAAAACACGGGTGCTATCTTACCACTGCGGTAATCTTCTGTTTTTAGTTGGCCATACACCCCGTCTATTAGTTCCACATCTTCCCGAAGAATGGCTGCATCACGTTCGCCGATCTTTTCCTGTAATGTACTGCTGCTCACATCTTCTATACTTACTACATCTTCATCATTGGCCTTGGTACCGGCAGTGAACAATACCAGGTTCTTTTCACTCAGATTATACACACCCTTAAATTCCTTGCCACTGTTAATCGGCCAGGTCATTGGGTGGAGGCTGATATGCAGTTCATTCTCAATTTCTTCAAGCAGGTCGAAGCGATTTTTACCGTCGCGGTCCATCTTATTGATGAACACAATTACCGGCGTATCCCTCATCCTGCAAACTTCCATCAGGCGGCGGGTTTGAGGTTCTACCCCATTTACGCTGTCTATCACCAGCACCACGCTATCCACGGCGGTAAGCGTACGATAAGTGTCTTCGGCAAAATCTTTGTGACCCGGCGTATCCAGCAGGTTAATGAGTTTTCCCTTGTACTCAAAGGTCATAACGGAGGTTGCCACCGAAATACCACGCTGGCGTTCTATTTCCATAAAATCACTGGTTGCGTGTTTCTTTATCTTGTTGCTCTTTACAGCACCGGCCGTTTGAATAGCACCTCCAAAAAGAAGGAACTTTTCCGTAAGTGTGGTCTTACCCGCATCGGGGTGACTTATGATGGCAAATGATTTCCTTTTCTCTATTTCTGCTGCGTACTTCATATCTCTTTGGTGAATAAGTCAATGGGCACCGGTTCAAAATGCGTTACATTTTTTTCGTAAAAAAAGTATGAACCCATGCTTTTAAAGGCCGCAAAGGTAAGGGTAGGCGCTACTTGGCGGCTAAACGGTTTTTCCCGTAGGATTCCACAGCCAAAACAATAGCAATACCAGCTATGTACGCGAGGATATCACCCCAGCTAAAAGAATTGCCAATAACGGTATTGGCCAGCTTGGATTTCTGCAGGCCAAGGAGGTTTACCAGCTTAAAATACTGCATGGTTTCTATCAGGCAGGCAAATGCCAGTACGCCTATAGCAACAGGGAATACCGGAACATTGAAAAACGTTCGAACAAAACAGTAAATTAAGATCACTACCAGCACATCACCAATATACGGCCGGATAACCTGGTCATGAACATACAGGGCTATCAGTACCTCTGTCAAAAACAAGAAACAGGTAAGGAAGAAATATTTTTTATTGAATGTAAGCTTCATGGTTGGTTACGGCTTGCTTCTATGATACCCACTTTTATCCGGGTATTAATCACCTGTTTAAAGCGTCGGATTGAAAAGCCATTATTAGTTAGATGATCAATCAACGGTTGTGGTTCGTGGTGATATTCCATTACTATATTCCCGATACCCCTGAGTTCTGACTCCTGCATAGGAAGCAGTATTTTGAACTCTGCACCTTCGCAATCCATTTTTAGCATATTTACCAGTTGCAGATCCTTTATCTTAATAAGATTTGTCAAAGAAATGGTTTCAACCGATTCATAGTTGTCTTGTTGTTGGGCTGACACCAACTCAACTGCTATATTTTCGGGGTCAGAATCCTTCGGGATGAAAAGCCGGTCACCGGAAATATCACTGACTGCCATTTGCATTGGCACAATTGTATTTTGCAAATTATTTGCCTCAATGTTTTTTACCAAGGTGGCATAAGAAACAGTATTGGGTTCTACAGCAATAATCTTTTCGCAACCCCGCGAAGCTGCATACAAGGAAAACAAGCCGATATTGGCACCAATATCCACAACCGTTTTGTATGTATCCATAGTGCCGTATTCTTTTCTGCAAAAAACAAGCACAAACGTGACGATATCGTTTTTGTTATTGGAAAGATGGACCACCATACCATTACGTAACACAATGGTGGAAAGTAGCTTCTTCTTAAAAATATAAGCCCCCAGAACTTTTGAGGGCTGTTTGCAAGTGCCATAAATAGCAATCGCAGTCTTTACTAACTGCAACAGTTTACGGGCCATACCACCTACTACTATATATCTTCCGAATAACTTCATAAAATAGTAAAAGCCATCTCGTAGACGGATGGCTTGTTAGTATCATTTTTACTGGGTGAATTAATTTTCGCTGGTTAAACCGGCCATGAGATATTCGCTATTCATCCGGGCAATATTGCTGAGCGAAATTCCTTTAGGGCAAACTGCTTCGCAGGCACCAGTGTTGGTGCAGGCCCCAAATCCTTCTTTGTCCATTTGTGCCACCATATTGGTAACGCGGCTTGTCCGCTCCGGTAAGCCTTGTGGCAGTAATGAAAGCTGCGAAATCTTGGCTGAAGTAAACAGGCTGGCGCTGCTGTTTTTACACGCTGCGACGCAAGCGCCACAACCAATACAGGCTGCAGCCATAAATGCAGCATCCGCATCGTCTTTATTTATAGGCAAGGCATTGGCGTCAACAGCATTTCCTGTATTCACGCTAATATATCCGCCCGCCTGTATAATGCGGTCGAAGGCAGTACGATCCACCATCAGGTCTTTAATAACCGGGAAAGCTTTTGCCCTCCAGGGTTCTACCACGATGGTATCGCCATCCTTAAAAGCCCGCATGTGAAGCTGGCAGGTGGTATTTTGTTTCCACGGGCCATGCGGCTGACCATTAATATACATGCTGCACATACCACAAATACCTTCGCGACAGTCGTGGTCAAAAGCAATGGGCTCCTTTCCTTCGCTGATCAGCCTTTCGTTGAGTACATCAAACATCTCAAGGAAACTCATTTCAGAAGAAATGCCATCTACTTTGTAGGTATCAAAATTTCCTTTTGTCTTGCTGTTTTTTTGACGCCAGACTTTGAGGGTAAGGCTCATTGTGTTGTGCTCCATAGTCTATAAATGTGGAAATGTGATAAATGTGGAAATGTGGAAATGATCCACGTTTACATAGTTATCGGCTAATTAAATGATTTCATTTCAGATGAATGTATGGTTTCAACAAGATCATACATTCATCAATATTGATTTCAGTTTTAAGGTAAGAAAAGTTGATGCCGATATCAACCCAAGCCATACAACGCTACCCCAAATGGCCCTTGCTTGATAGGATAATTTTTGAAATGATACGGAGCAACTCTTCAACCAGATTTTTTAAAGAACTATTTGTTGGATAATTTTCACAACGCTCACAAATCAACAGCCAGTAAAGGATTTCATTGGCCTCTTTGATGGCAATTTTCATTTTATGAACGAAATCCGCCTTGCTTTCAGCATGCTAGGCTTCAAATACATTGGCTCCAATTGACGTTCCGCTTCTAAGCAATTTGTTTAGCCACAATGTATTTCCTTCTCTCATCCAGCAACTCGCAATACCTCACTATTTCAACTGAAAAATCCAATGACTTTTCTACTATCACATTTTTCTGTTCCATCTGTAAAAAATTAAAGGGTTAGTAATGTTCCAAAATACAAAACCTCATTTATCCCTTACATTTTAATACACCGATGATACTATTATCATTTCAAACGTCCTCATTTCTCACATTTCCACATTTCTCACATTTCCACATTTCTTACTTGTAAGAACGCTGGCTCGGCTTCACCACTTCATAATCCAGCGATTCTTTATTCAGTTCCCAACTGCTATCGCCTTTATAATCCCATGCGGCTACATACATATAATTGGCATCATCACGCAGGGCCTCCCCTTCTGGAGTAGCATACTCTGTCCGGAAATGGCCACCGCAGCTTTCATTTCTTTCAAGGGCGTCTTTACACATCAATTCTCCCAGTTCTATAAAATCCGCTACGCGGTTGGCTTTATCCAGTTCAGGATTCATTTCTTTTACTTCGCCCGGTATACGAACGTCGCTCCAAAATTCCTTTTTTAAAGCCTGGATCTCAGTGATCGCCTGTTGCAAACCTTCGGCGGTACGAGCCATACCGCATTTATCCCACATAATTTTACCCAAACGCTTGTGGAAACTTTCCACTGTTTTGGTCCCTTTAATACCCATCAGCTTTTGAATACGGTCGCTTACCGCTTTTTCAGCAGCCGCAAATTCTGCATGATCTACCGGAATCGCTTTTACATGTATTTCATCGGCCAGAAAATTACCGATGGTGTAAGGCAATACAAAATAGCCATCAGCTAATCCCTGCATCAAAGCGGAAGCACCTAGGCGGTTAGCCCCGTGGTCACTAAAATTTGCCTCCCCCAAGGCATACAAGCCAGGAACAGTAGTTTGTAATTCGTAATCCACCCATAATCCTCCCATTGTGTAATGCACAGCCGGATAAATGCGCATGGGCATTTCGTAGGGATTTTCGCCTGTTATTTTGTCGTACATCTCAAACAGGTTACCGTATTTTTCTTTTACAACGTCTTTTCCAAGTTGTATGATCTTGTTTTCATCGGCATTTTCATTGCCTGGTTTACCAGCTTCTATTTTGCCGTACCGCTTGATGGCGTCGGCAAAATCAAGATAAACAGCCATTTTGGTAGTGCCTACGCCATAGCCTTCGTCGCACCTTTCTTTAGCGGCACGGCTGGCCACATCACGCGGAACCAGGTTTCCGAAAGCAGGGTAACGGCGTTCCAGGTAGTAATCTCTTTCTTCTTCAGGAATATCAACTGCTTTCCTGGGTTCATCTTTACTTTTTGGTACCCAAATACGGCCATCATTACGTAAAGACTCACTCATGAGTGTAAGCTTGGACTGGTGGTCGCCGCTAACCGGGATACAGGTGGGATGAATTTGCGTATAGCAAGGGTTTCCAAACATGGCGCCTTGCTTATGTGCTTTCCAGGCAGCAGTTACATTACTGCCCATAGCATTGGTGCTTAGGTAAAAAACATTTCCGTAACCCCCTGTACATAATAAAACCGCATGACCAAAATGGCGCTCCAATTCACCACTTGTCAGATCGCGGGCAATGATACCGCGAGCCTTTCCATCAATTTTCACCACTTCCAGCATTTCGTGGCGGTTGTACATTGTTACATTACCCAGGGCTATCTGGCGTTCGAGGGCACTATATGCACCGAGCAAAAGCTGCTGGCCCGTTTGGCCGGCGGCGTAAAAAGTTCTTTGTACCTGTGTACCACCAAAAGAACGGTTGCTTAACAGTCCGCCATATTCCCTGGCGAATGGCACACCCTGGGCCACGCATTGATCAATGATGGCGCCGCTTACTTCGGCCAGGCGATGCACATTCCCTTCCCTGGCGCGGTAATCTCCACCTTTAATGGTATCGTAAAATAAGCGGTATACGCTATCTCCGTCGTTCTGGTAATTTTTGGCAGCATTAATGCCACCCTGGGCAGCAATAGAGTGCGCCCTGCGGGGACTGTCCTGGAAACAAAAGGCTTTTACCTTATAACCCATTTCGCCCAAAGCTGCAGCGGCACTGGCTCCGGCAAGACCGGTACCCACCACTACGATTTCCAATTTCCGCTTATTGGCAGGGTTCACCAGTTTACAGGTAGCCTTGTAATTTTTCCACTTGGTATCCAGTGGCCCGGCAGGAACTTTTGCGTTCAACATAAAATATTAATGAGCAAATGAGAAAATGTGCAAATATGCAAATGAGACCAACCTTCTACGTCTCCAACCTGCAAATAAACCAATGAACCGATCATTTAGTTCAACTAACCCACCCCAAATACATGCTGATGGGCATCATGGCAAAAACCAGGGGAACCAAAATGGAAAACCCTACGCCTGTTGCCTGTACAACCCCCAGCCATTTTTTATTACCAACACCCATGGTGCGGAATGCACTTTGAAAACCGTGTAGTAAGTGGAAAGCCAGCGATCCGCATGCGATAACATATACTATTACCACCCACAGCTCGGTGAAGGTAATTTTCATCAGGCTGAACATATCCAGAACTTCGCCGGTATTGACGACAGCTATTTCGTTTAAACCTGTATGGGTAAAGCGGCTTGGTATCCAGAAATGATACCAATGCAGGATGAAGAACAATAAAAGAATCGTACCGAGTAAACCCATGGAGCGGCTATACCATTTGCTGCCTTTATTGCCCAGGTTAACTGCGTAACCTACATCCCTTTTCTGGGCATTGCTGTACCAGAGCACTATGCCCTGGATAATGTGGATGAAGATTCCGATAAACAAACCTATTTCTGCAATACGGATGAGCACAGTACTTCCCATGAAATGGGCAGCTTTATTAAACATTACTCCCCCATCCATTGCGAAAATACAGGCGTTGACCCCCATGTGAACGATCAGGAAAGTAATGAGAAAAATGCCGGTAAGCGCCATCACTATTTTCTTACCGATTGAGGAAGTAAAAACTTGTTTCCAGGTCATAGGGACAATCTTTTATGCTCGATTTCCGCAAAAGTACGTCGGCAACGGATTCGACGTTTGAATTTCTTTAACAAACGGGGAGTTTATTATGCAAACGATGGCGAATCATCTGATTTTTATGTTTTATACCATGTTTTTCGACAAAATCATTCAATTTTCTGCATCAGTAGTACGTAAACAAACACGTATGAATAAAACAGCATGTAAATGGAAACATGACATGGAAACCTAAGCTGGCAAAAGAATTGAGCAGTTTTAAAATATTACTGCTACATTCGCCGTTCAATATTTTTTAATACCCCAATTTATTACAATGGACAACAAGCAAACAGGAACCGTAAAGTTCTTCAGTGAAGACAAAGGTTTCGGATTCATCAAGCATGATGATGACAACAAGGAAACATTCGTACACGTTAGCGGTTTGATCGATCAGATTAAACAAGGCGATCATGTAGAATTCAACCTGCAAAACGGCAAGAAAGGAATGAATGCCGTTGATGTGAAAGTAATCTAACAAAAGAACTTTTCATACCGCATCCAAGGGTACCAATTTTTTGGTACCCTTTTTTTATTGGGTTGATGCTGGTCTGGTCAATAAAGTCGTCATTGAGTCATTTGGTCAATGGTCATTCCTCAATGGTGGCATCTGGTGACTGGGAGTAATTGATGCGGTAGATAGTGCAGGCAAGGCTGCTTAACAAAATTGCCGTCGACTGAAGTCAACGGCAATTTTGATAGTGAATGATGATGCTTGTATTGTTTTTACAATGATTGATCAATCTTAATAAAATCGGCAATAATACCTTTTCCCTTAACGGATGAATTAAACCCGGAGTTTATACCAAGTGTGTACCCACCTTCTACCCCTGCGACAGTTGCACCCACTTTAGCAAACCCGTCAACTATTTTGAAGGGGTTATCCCCGATTTTCACAGCAGCAGTTCCCTTCAATCCTAAATCGCAGAACCTATTGTTGTTGTCCCAGGACACGTAGACCATTTGCTTCATTTCTGCACCGCCCACTTCTGCAAAAAACTTAGCTTTTATTCCCACGCCTGCAGACAAAGTAGAAGTACCGGTTTTAAAATCACGTTCAAAACCGCCCCGAAATATACTGCCCGAGGCTTCAATTGCATATTTGGAACAATCGGCTTTTATTTTAGCTACCTGCACATCCAGTTCCAGGTTGAGCCAGGCCGGGCAACTAAGATCTATATCACGACTCGATTGAATCACACTATCGGCCTGGGCACTCGTCATTTTGCTGTTGCATTCCATCGGCATATCGATAAACTGCCCGGCTTCAGAAGCCGTAGCGAGGAATAGAAAATATTGGTAAATCACATGACTTACATACCGTTTGTTAGCTGCACTGGGGTCGAGTGAAACAATATTGATGAGATCGTTGACGTACTCTTTCCACACCGGCCTGACGGCATTGATGCGCATGGTAACAAAGGCATTGTATTGGGCAATAAACGGATCCAGTACCGCCCGTTTAAGATCACAACATTTTTTCTGATAAGCCATCATGGCCTCATAGCTGGCACCAATGGGAGCAAGCGGGCATTTTACCTGGGCCATTTGTTCGCCGTAGGTATCTATCAGGCTTTTGAGATGGTTTAGCTGAACTTCGTCAAATAATGCCAGCTCGTAAGGCTTGTAGACTTCGTGCAGATCTTCCAACAGGCGCTTTACCTGTTCTGCATATAAACCATTTCCACCCCGGCCTTCTGCAAGCAGTTCCTCCTTCGTGGCATTGCCTTTATCCAACCAAAACAGGATTTCCTGTGTAACTGAATTTCTAAAACCACTGTGCTCATCGCTTTTTAAATTTGTTTCAGCACTGCTTTCCGGAAAAGATGGCACTACGAATTTTCCTAGTTGAATTTCATTAAAGAAATTTTTGCCGGGGATGCTTGTCCTTTTTTTGCGCAGCTTATAAATATTGGTCACCAGGTTTTTTCGTTTTAACAATGCCAGGGTACTGCGGCGATGCGCCTGCTCCAGCTCTTTTTCAAAATACTTCATACCGGCTTCGTATTGGTCGCGGAAAAAACAGATCATTCCCATACTGCGGTTGGCTTCGGGGTGCATCGGATCTTCCACAAGACATTGGCGCAGGAAATCTTCCGCTTTGTTCAGTTCGCCCAACCCAAGGAACGCCTGGCCCATATTATTCAGCAGCATACTATTTCCGGGAAATTTCACAAGCTGGTTCATCAGTATCAGGATGGCCTTATGCTCCAGCCCGGCCATATTACAAATGGCCGCCAGGTTATTCCAGCCTATTACTTCGTTAGGGTTCTGAATAGCTGAATTCATAGAAACCAGTAGCGCCTGTACAGGTTTGTCTGCGTAAAATTCGGCCACTGAGGAGCTTTGCTGTTGCGCAGGTGTTTGCGTGCTGGTAATGCTTTTCACCTCGTCTTTTATAGCCTGTGGCGTTACTGTTTCCAATTGCTGCTTTGCTTTCCTGATACCATCCGTTAGTTGGATCAGGGTGGGTGGCTGCACCGGTAACATCGCTAATCTTTTAATGTCTTTTACAGGTGGCTTTAGTTCGAAATCCGGCAGGCTCATTTCATCGAGTTTGACATTGCTGGCTGCTGCCATTTGTTTTGCCTGTTTACTTACCTTGTCAATCATTTGCTTTTTATAAGCTTCCAATTCAGACGGGCTCATCTGCATCATTTTATTGATGTCAGATTGTGTAGGTAGCGGTGCATTTTTTTGAGAGAATGCAATTGGCGAGAAAAGAATCGTTATCAGCAGGGCGATTAGAAAAGCAAGAAACTTGTTCATGGCATTGTAGATTGAAGGTGAGTTTTTTAATTGCCGGGCGAAAATATCGGGGCAGATAAGGGCATATAAGAGCAGCAGTAATGAGTTGACAGGAAGCTGGAATGAACTGTAGTTTCCAGGTGTTTGTAACAATGAACAAATTAGCCTGGTGGACCGTGTATCGAAATTTGTAGCCAGGGGTTTCAACAAATTCCCGGCATCTTTTGTTATCTGCAAAACCTGGTTATGGCCCACGCTACTCTTGAATTGGTATCAGCATTGCGGCAGACGGCCGCGAATCTTCGCAATGGAAATCACTATGCATGGGGCAACCATGGCAGTTGTAATTGCGGCAACCTGCTGCAGGTGGTGGCCAGATTAAGCAAAGAAGAAATTTTACAATATGCCCATACAGGTATTGGCGAATGGACCGAACTGGCGGAAGACTATTGCCCGGTAACTAATGCCCCTGTAAACCTCCTCATCAAAAAACTCGAAGCCATTGGGCTGACGTCTACCGATATTCACAACCTGGAATACCTGGAGGATAAGAAGGTATTGAATTTATTACCCGGCGGTTTCCGCTGGCTCAATAAAAATGTGCGGGAAGATGTAATTGTATATTTTGAAACGTTTGCGGAATTGCTGGAAGATGCTTTGCAGCAAACGGTGAAAGTCAACTATAAGAATCTCTTAGACTGGCAGGAAATTGTTGACACCCGGGAACACATCTTGATGCATTAGCACCGGCCGAATTTCGAGGATGCTCGATCATTCAGTTTTGAGGGATGCTATCACTCTGCTGTTTGCCCAATACTTTAAAACCGTAGGCACAAAACAACAACAAGACACAAAGAGTGATCCATAAAAAATTGTATCCCATTTTCTGAGCGATATAGAAACCGGCAGCAGGACCTACCATTTGTGCTACCGACCAGCTTAACGTATTGCCCGCAGCATATTGGCCACGATTATATTCATTTGTCCGCGACATCACCACAGTGTTTATAAACGGCAGGGCAAACATTTCACCGAAGGTGATAACGATAACCGCCACGATAGCGAGCACACCGGGCACCCATCCCGGTATTAGCAATATGGCATAGGATGCGGCCGTAAACAACACACCAATAATAATAAAATACACAGGAGACCTCTTGTGCTGGATGCGATTGATCATTACCATTTCGAGGATGGCCACTATTAGCCCGTTTAGGCCGAGTATGAGGCCAATCCTGGATTCACCCATATGCCAGACATCCTTCCAGAATAACTGCACCACCCGGAACATGAGAAAAAAACAGGTTGTAAAAATGGTGTTCAATAAAATGAATTTTATGAAAAACGAATCCTGCCAGGGCATTCGCACCACCAGGTCCTTCGCCTTTTCCGCTACTTTTTTGCTGAAAGATTTTGCCGAAGGCAACAGCCATAAAATAAAAAGGCCGGCCAGGATACTCACTGTTCCGTCCACAATAAAAAGCAATTGGTAATTAAAGGAAGAAATAATGCCCCCCAGTGTGCTTCCTACAGACCAACCAATATTAATTGCCAACCGATTGAGTGAATAGGAACGCGTTTGCAATCCGGGTGCGGCATATGCAGCAATCGCGGTAAAATTCGCTGGTCGAAATGCTTCCGTAACAAAGCTGATAAGCACCGTAAGTATGCAAAGCGTTTGAAAATGGGTGATGGTAGAAAAAAGTAAAAAAAGCAGACCACCAATAATAGACGAAAATATTTGTACCGGGCGGAAGCCAATCATGTCTGTAAGCTTGCCGCCGGCAATAGCACCCAGGATGGAACCTACCCCAAATAAACTAATGATCACGCCCGCATCTGAAGGCGGACGATGCAGATAATGCACCACATACAAACCCATAAACGGCACTGCCATAGTGCCGCTACGGTTGATAAGCATTACCGTGCTCAGCAACCATGTTTCCCTGCTTAACCCGCTAAAGGAGCTTTTATATGCCCTGGCAATTTTTCTGAACACTGGTGTTATGCTTTATGCTTTATGCTATACGCTATACGCTTTACGCCGGACGCTTATCCTCGCGGCAAAAGCAAGTAAAAAATATAAATAATCATTGACTTGGTATTAGAATGAGTATCCGGGATAAAGCGTTATGCGTCCTGCGTTCAGCGTTCAGCGTTCAGCGTTCAGCGTCTGGCTTTCCGCATTCTAATAAACCGTCTTATCCTGTTTCGCGTCCCAATCCTTAAACACCTGTAGAGCTTCTGCAACTTCTATTTGGACGATGGGCAATTTTCGTTCGCCCATGGGAACGGCGAGTTCATCATAAATAAACTGGTCGTCGAAATTGATAGCGGCAGCATCAATTTTGGTATTGGCATAGTACACCATTTTGGGCCGGGCCCAATAGATAGCCCCCATACACATAGGGCAAGGTTCGCAACTGGTGTACACCTCGCAATCGGTTAGCTGAAAGGATTGCAGTGTTTTACAAGCCTCACGAATGGCTACCACTTCGGCATGGGCTGTTGGATCGTTGCTGCTGGCTACCCGGTTAAAACCTTTGGCGATCACTTCATCTCCTTTTACAATAACACAACCAAACGGGCCGCCAAAGCCCTGCTCCATGCCGAGCCTGGATTGCTCCACCGCCATTTGCATAAACCGTATTTCTCTTTCAGTTATCATGTGGTGAAAATACAACTCATTAAAATAATAAGGAAGAGAGCCTGAAACCAAAGAAGTCATGCAAAAACCAAAGAAGTCAAGTTTTAAAAACTTGACTTCTTTTAATGCGGACTTCTTTAATTGATAAGTGCTTCTACTACGACCCGCAGCTCACACAGCCATCCTGCATAGTGCAAACCTCACCTTCCACAAAAGTGGGTTCAATATCTGATTCATTATGCTTCGCAGGTTCAATATGCGGTATGATGGGTTCCACTTCTTTGCTGCCTTGTTTTTCAACCGTGAACTGAACAGCTTGTGTAGCAGCCTGGCTGCGCAAATAATACATACCGGTTTTCAATCCCTTTTTCCAGCCATAAAAATGCATGGAAGTTAGTTTGGATGCGGTCGGGCTGTCTACAAACAAATTCAATGATTGGCTTTGGCAGATGTAGGCACCACGGTCGGCGGCCATATCAATAAGGTTACGCTGCTTTATTTCCCAAACAGTTTTGTACAACTCTTTAATTTCTGCCGGTATTGCATCAATATTTTGGATAGATCCATTAGCAGCAATGATCTTGTTCTTCATGTTGTTGTTCCATAGACCCAGGCTCACCAGGTCTTTCAATAAATGCTTGTTTACGATGATGAACTCACCGCTCAAAACACGACGGGTGTAGATATTGCTGGTGTATGGTTCAAAACACTCATTATTACCAAAGATCTGCGAAGTGGATGCTGTAGGCATTGGTGCTACCAACAAAGAATTTCTGACACCGTATTGCTTTACTTCTGCTTTCAGCGCAGCCCAATCCCAGCGGTCGGTTGGCGTTACGCCCCACATATCAAACTGGAAAATGCCTTTTGATACCGGTGAACCCTCGTAGGTTTCATAAGCACCCTGCTCTTTGGCCAGGTCTTTACTGGCGGTCATGGCAGCAAAGTAAATGGTCTCAAAAATGTTCTTGTTCAGCATCTTCGCCAGGTCACTTTCAAAAGGCAGGCGAAGCAGGATAAATGCATCTGCCAGGCCCTGTACACCCAAACCAATCGGACGATGACGCATATTGGATGTCCGGGCTTCTTCGATGGGGTAATAATTATTGTCAATTACTGCATTCAAATTACGGGCAGTCTGGTAGGTAACTTCGTACAGTTTCTGGTGGTCAAATTGTCCATTAATTACAAAACGTGGCAATGCCAGTGAAGCCAGGTTGCAAACCGCCACTTCCTCAGGACTTGTGTATTCAATGATCTCTGTGCAGAGATTACTGCTTTTAATCGTACCAAGGTTCTGCTGGTTGCTTTTACCATTGGCCGCATCTTTATATAACAAATAAGGCGTACCTGTTTCAATCTGTGATTCTAAGATCTTGAACCAAAGGTCCTGCGCCTTTACCACTTTTCTCGCCTTTCCGGCAGCTTCGTGTTCTGTGTATAATTTTTCAAATTCTGCACCCCAGCACTCGCTAAGACCTGGCGCTTCATTCGGGCAAAACAGGCTCCAATCTCCGTTGGCTTCTACCCGCTTCATAAATAAATCGCTCATCCAAAGGGCAAAAAATAAGTCCCTGGCCCTCATTTCTTCTTTACCATGATTTTTACGAAGGTCTAAAAATTCGAATACGTCGGCATGCCATGGTTCCAGGTAAATTGCAAATGCGCCTTTACGTTTTCCACCACCCTGGTCTACATAACGGGCGGTATCATTGAACACACGGAGCATCGGTATGATACCGTTGCTTGTACCGTTGGTACCGCCAATATAGCTACCGGTTGCTCGGATATTATGTATGGCCAACCCAATACCACCAGCACTCTGGGAGATCTTTGCGGTTTGTTTCAGTGTATCATAAATGCCATCGATGCTGTCCTCTTTCATGGTCAAAAGAAAGCAGGAACTCATTTGTGGTTTTGGTGTACCGGCATTAAACAAGGTAGGCGTGGCATGGGTCATCCAGCGTTCGCTCATTAAATGGTAAGTCTTAATGGCATTTTCAATATCATGTTTGTGAATACCAACTGCCACACGCATGTACATGTGCTGCGGGCGTTCGGCTATTTTACCATTTATCTTTAAGAGGTAAGCTTTTTCCAAAGTTTTGAAACCGAAATAATCGAATGCGAAATCACGGTCATAAATAATGGTGCTGTCCAGCAGGTCGGCATTGTCTTCGATGATCTGCATTACATCGTCAGCGATCATGGGCAATGATTTACCCGATGCATCGTCTATATACTCGTACAGTTTCCGCATCGTTCCTGAGAAACTCTTCAATGTATTCTTGTGCAAGTTGCTTACTGCAATTCTTGAAGCAAGGATGGCATAGTCCGGGTGAGTAATAGTAAGCGATGCTGCGGTTTCCGCGGCCAGGTTGTCCAACTCGGTGGTAGGTACGCCCTGGTAAATACCGGCGATGGTTTTTTTAGCCACTTCAATGGCGTTCACGATCGGGTTAAGGCCGTAAGAAAGCTTTTCTATACGGGCCGTTACCTTGTCAAACTTTACGGACTCTTGCTTGCCGCTTCTTTTTATTACAAAACTCATTTGATGTATGATTTATGATGTATGATTTATGATTTGTTGCTATAATTTGAGTTGCCTCTTACCTCTCACCTGTCTTCTCTTTTTGCCTTAGCTGTCTTTACGGTGGAAACGAAAATGCTGACAAGTTCATTTGCTTCCTTCAACAAAGGGCCTGTATTTTCTGCATTTAGCATGGCTGCTTCTGTTATTACTTCCAGCCAATACATACTCTCATCTGCCTCTTCTATTACGATTTCTATTTTATAAATAAAGTCTGCTGTCGATTTCGCCCTACAGGCTGCCCTATAATTTGCTCCCACCGAACCACTTGAACGAATCAATTGTTTTGCCAGTTCAAAACCCGCTGCATTTTTTGGCAATCCATTACAAACCTTAATGACAGAGATATGAAAGGCCTTAGTCCGTTTCTTTAAATCCTCTTTTGTCATGCTAACTTTCCATTTTATAATTTATGATGGTAATCCCACGATATATTTTATCTCATCTTCTATTAAGAAATCATAAATCATACATCATAAATCATAAATGGTTAAAAGTCTTCTTCCAGTGAAAATGCCTGGGTTTCTTTGGTGTTCATTACACCAGCCTTCTGGTAATCGCCTACTCTTTTTTCGAAAAAATTCGTTTTGCCCTGCAGGGAGATCATCTCCATAAAATCGAACGGGTTGGTGGTATTGTACACGGTTGGGTAACCGAGTTCGCTTAACCAGCGGTCGGCCACAAACTCTATGTATTGCTGCATCAGGCCGGCGTTCATTCCTATAAGTCCAACGGGTAGGGCTTCGGTTATAAACTCCTTTTCTATAACAACGGCATCGGTAATAATAGTGGTTACCTGCTCCTTTGATAATTGGTTTTTGAGCATTTTATACAGCAGGCAGGCAAATTCACAATGCAGGCCTTCGTCACGGCTGATGAGCTCATTGCTGAATGTAAGTCCGGGCATAAGGCCTCTTTTTTTCAACCAGAATATGGAGCAAAAGCTACCGCTGAAAAAGATGCCTTCAACAGCTGCAAAAGCCACCAGCCTTTCTGCAAAACTGCCATTGTCTATCCAACGCAGTGCCCATTCAGCTTTTTTCTTTACAGCCGGGATGGTGTCAATAGCATGAAAGAGTTTATGTTTTTCATCCGGGTTTTTAATGTAGGTATCAATCAGCAAGGCATAGGTTTCACTATGGATATTCTCCATCATGATCTGGAAACCATAAAAACAGCGGGCCTCGGGCAATTGAACCTCGCTCATAAAATTCACCGCCAGGTTCTCATTGACAATGCCATCGCTGGCAGCAAAAAAGGCCAGTACATGACTGATAAAATGGCGCTCGCCATCATTAAGACTGGCCCAGTCTTTCGCATCGCCGCTCAAATCAATCTCCTCGGCCGTCCAAAAGCTGGCTTCGTGACGTTTATATTGTTCCCATATTTTAGGATAATTAATAGGCAGGATCACAAAGCGGTCTTTGTTTTCCTTCAATAATATTTCGTCTGATTGCTGCATGGTAAACGGGTATTTTTAAATAACCGGATGGGGTGAATTACGCTGAATATGGTAACAAAAAAGTAACGTACTGGCCAAAACCGGAGATGCAATCTAAAATGTAAAATGGTTTTTTAAGAAGTTTGTTATGCAGGGTTTGTGGAAAACAAATGAAAAACCAGTGCAGAAAATGTGTAAGGAAATCCTGGACCAAACTGATATGATTCGGGCAATAAAAAACCGCCCAAAGATGCCTTTGGACGGTAGAAGCTTTTTATCAAATAAACAGCCTTATTTGATCAATTCGCCTTTTTCCAATTTTTCAATGATGCCCTGAATGGCCGATTTGTTGGCAGCATCGGGTGCCTGGGTAAATGCGATTTTGGCATATTTCAGTGATTCCTTCGCGTCACCGGCTGCACTCATGGCCCGGGCCATGCCCATGTTGGTGGTAAATGTATTGGGGAATTTCTTGTAGTTCTCTTTAAATGCCTGGATGGCCAATTCGGTGCGGCCGGCGGCCAAGACCTGCCTCGCGTAGCCATGCACTTCGTTAATTTTGCCCAGCGGCAATGCTTCTGTCATCAGGGCATCAGCTTCAGGGAGGCGTTTTAACTGGCGCAGCACACGGGCTTTTGCAGAAAGGGTGCGAAAGTTTTTTTCGCCGATGAAGACGCCGTTAATGCCATAGTCGGCCCATTTGAGTGCTTCTTCGAGGTTGATATTGTGATCGGCGCAGTATTCAGCAGCTTCTGCCCAGGCTTGCCATTGAAAACCTTTGTTATTCTTCAATTCATTCCGGAACGAGGCCAGTTGTGTTTTTTCCACATCAACTTCTATAGTAAATGGGAACATCCATTTTTCCCAGGTCAAAGCGATAGTGGCTTTGTTATCTGTTTGGTTGATAAAAGAATAAGTGAGCCATTCGGTACTTTTGTCCATGACCTGCTGTTTTATGTTCACCCGTAAAACATCTTCTGTGGGATCGTAAAAAAAGCTACCCCAGGAGGTATTGTTTTTTGAAAAAATGAGGGTGCTTTCCTCTTTACCAACGGCGATAAAAACCGCATACTTACCGGCAGGTACATCTTTGCCCTCCACCTTTACATCAGTACTGAACTGAATGGTTGTGTTCTCGTTGGCACCCGCCCGCCAGGGAGCGGCTTTACTGGTTCCAAAGCCCAGATCGGTAAAGCCAAAGGGCACCAGCTGGCCCCAAACTTTTCCTTCTCTCCCTTTAACTCCGGGCCGGTCGTAATTTATGGTGATATCGGTAAGGCCAATCCGTTCGGAAACAGAGGCTTTTTTGTTTCCACCATCTGGAGCAGTGGTTAATTGAGCTGTGGTAACAACGGCGGCACTGAACAACAATGCCGAAAGCAGTATTTTTTTCATGATTGTTTTGGTTTTTTGGCCGATGAAAAGTATTGTTTTCATGCACAAAAAAGGCCGGCTGGTTTTACCAGCGGTTAATGGGGTGGTTAAAGGGGAAGTTTATGGAAAACAGCAATGATTAGATCTTTCTGCAAAAAAACTTATGAGAAGACCTAAATTAATTTGGGAACCCTTGGTGATGAGTTTGCTTTTCATCCCAATATTTATTCTTCATGATACAAAATTCTTCCATCAGGAAGAAGTTAGCTGCCTTAAATTATACCTGCCCCGTAATGACCCCGGGTATAATAAACGCAACACTTTACAATTTACAGAACAGGGAGTGCTGGCAGACATTAAAGCAAAAAGAAAGACCGAAATCTATTTGACCACCTACGAGCCGGACATATTAGCTCAACAAATGGATTTGATAATGCTGGAAATGCAAAGGCTTTCGTTTTACAATAAATCCAATGAAGTATTGATTGTACATCTAAATGCCAATACCAGGTTTTATACCTTTGTAGAGCTAATCAATATGACGATTAAAACCCGGATAAAACGCTGGGCTTTTATGAGAGATGCTTTTTATTATTTGGGGAATGAGCTGCCGGACTACATGTAAAACTTATAACATTCACTGATTTCTGTTGGGCAGGTAGTTTGGGCGTGGTATAGTTGCAATATTTCCATCCAGGCATTACCTTTCTTCCAAATTTCCTTTGCTATGAACCGGAAAAAATTTCTAAAAATAGCGATGCCGGCTGTTGCTATTCCGCTGGCAGGTGGCTGGTGGATCAATCGTCATTTATCCAGCCACAACGGCGCTACGCGGATTCTGAGTTTTAAGAATCTTGATGAAGCCATGGCCGAAACAGAACGATTGCAGCAGGCATCTAAAGTTACATTGGAGAGTGAGTGGACTTTATACCAGAACATTATTCATTGCGCCCAGAGCATTGAGTTTTCCATCAGTGGATTTCCCGAGGAAAAACCCGAAATCTTTCAAAGAGTGATTGGCAAGAACGTGTTCCGCAAATTTGAAATGCAGGGATATATGCGTCACGACAGGAACGAGCCAATACCAGGGGCACCTATTATTGAGCCGGGAGGAAAAATTATAGAAGCCTTTGACAGGGTAAAAATGGCCATTAGGAATTTCGATGCATTTACGGGTAAACTTCGTCGCCATTTTGCATATGGTATCCTCAACAAAAAAGAGTTTTCAGAAGCACATTGCATGCACCTGGCAGATCATTATGCCATTATGAATTATCCTCCGGCATAAAGAAATTGCGGCGGGGCATTACATCCTCAATCAAAATACTGTTTCAGAAAAAACCTGCCTGAAAACAGCTTTCTATGAAATAAATAACCCAATATTGGCGCTTCATTTATTACCCTTAACCTTAAACCGACCATTTCATTTATGGAAACAACCCAACAGGAAGCAGCAGACCAGGTATATGCCCACGCGGCAAATTTGATGGTACACCAAAAAATGAGTCACCAGGATGTACAAATCGCATTGGTAGAAAAAGGCCTGGACGCTGAAAGCGCCGCTACCGTAGTAACGAACCTTGGCACAGAGATAAGAGCGATCAAAAAAGACAGGGCACAAAAAGATATGCTTTATGGAGCTTTATGGTGTATCGGCGGCACTGTTGCCACTTTAGCCGAAGTTGGATTCATTTTTTGGGGCGCCATCGTTTTTGGTGGCATTCAATTTTTCAAGGGAGTGGCTAACTCATTTGACAAAGACTAAATCTGTCGATTTTAAAACCATGGCTGTTAAACCATACGGATAAAAACCTGGTGTATGCATTTAACCCATCAGATAGCAAAACATTTTCGGGAAATACATTTTGGAGGCAACTGGACTTCGTCAAACCTAAAGGATAACCTTGCCGGTGTAACCTGGCAACAGGCAACAACAAAGGTTCATTCATTTAATACGATTGCCTCCCTGGTGTACCATATAAATTATTATGTAAGTGTGGTACTGAAGGTGCTGGAGGGAGAACCATTGAATGCCAGTGATAAATATAGTTTTAATTGCCCGCCTATCCGCTCCGGGGAAGATTGGCAACAATTGCTTGATAAAACATTCAGGGAAGCAGAAGCCTTTGCCACCCTGGTTGAACAGCTGCCGGAGAGCCAGCTTGGGGAAGATTTTTCAGACAGCAAGTATGGAAACTATTATCGGAATCTCCAGGGAATTATTGAGCATACGCACTATCATTTGGGGCAAATCGTTTTGATTAAGAAAATAGTCACGGAAGGTGAGGAAAATGACATTAAATAAAAATGACAACTCATTTGCCGCTAACCGTGGCTACAATTAACCAACCCTTGAAAAACACGATACGTATTGCATGTGCGATTTTGATGACCATCCCGGGTATTACTCAAACAAAAACTATTTCGGCTCAAAAAAATTATTGCAACCCTGCTTTTACCTGCCCTTACGGTAAAAAACACCCGGATAACTTTAACGCCTATTTCAATGGGCACCTTTGCGAGAACTTTAATCCGCAACAGGTTGATTATAGTAAAGAATATTTCGAATTACAAACAAAATCTTTCAATAATCATATTAATCGTTTGCCATCCTACCTGAAATATGATTTCAGTACAGTGTGGCCAACAGGCAAAGACGAACAAAATGGTGTTTTGGGATTCAATTATAAAAGGATACAGATTCATATTGCAACTGCGGTTAGGGATATAGCAAAATCCGACATTTACCTGGTAAAAGGCCAAACGAAAGTGAATAACATCATCCGTAGCTTTTCCGGCGAAATACAGTTATCGAAATTTTTCATAAACAGTCTCGGTTGCGACGACCAAAGCTTAGAGAAATGCGGCAGATTGTTTGGGAGTTATGTATTGTATGAAGACAGTACAAAAGCCAATAGCGGCGTTTTTAAAGGCATATTTGAATGCTTCGTTCACGTCGATAAAAAATTCAAAAAGGTTCGGTTGGATAATTCCAATGACGTTGCCGTAGGCTATTACAACCGATCCTTTGTAGGAACATGGATGAACCACAAAAAAAACATTCGAAAAAAATGCATCTGGGGTGATTACAGTCTTCCTTTCACCTTCGATTTTGACGTCGGAGAAAATAGCATGATCGTCAACAATAAATACAAAATGAATGGATGGCAAACATTTGACGACAGCTCCCCTAATTCAGAACTCTTTGAAGGCGCAAATGGAAAACTTGAATTGAGGAATAAATGGTGGTTGCCAAAAAGAAAATAATTACACGCTGCTTGTAGTGATCTTTTTACTGACCCGTCCATTAATACTATGCTATGGAGAATGTAAAGGGCGGATATGCAACCGCAAACACAAAAACGGTGATTTCAGTGATGCTGGCAATCACAGATGTACCTACAGCAGTTGCCTGGTATCAAAAAGCCCTTGGTGCTACCGTGCTGTGGAGTCTGGGCTCCGTAGCCGGCCTGGAAATTGCCGGTGCTGCTTTTTTCCTGGGAGAGCCAGCGGGAAATGGTTGGGAAAGTCCTGAAAAACTGGGCATCACATCTGCACGGGTTGAAGTTTTTTGCGACGATCCGGATGCATTTATCGCAAAGGCTGTACAGGCTGGGGCAAATGGCAGTTTGGATAAAATTAAAAATCACAAAGCGCTTTGGGGAATCCACAGGCAAGGCGGTTTTGTAGATCCGTTTGGACATATCTGGCTAGTAGGCGACAGGTCTCCTTTACATGCTTTCCCATAAAAATCAGCCCGCATTGCCGGCAGTATTTGGCATATGCCGGCGGGGGACGTCATTTCCAAATGAAAATCCCTTACCGGTTCTCACGCAGGCGAACCGAAAAAGTTAACGATGGGTTGATGGATGAAATGATTGGATCCGGGTTATAGCGTCTATAGCTACTCGACCATAAAAACTTCCCGGCGGCCACCTTCTACACAATCCATATAGCCTTTCATAATGTCTTTTAATTCATCACTCATAGTGGCCGAACGAAGATTGGAAAAAAAGCCACCAATATCATCTGTTTCGGATTCAACTACTACGGTCCAGTAGGTACTTACGATATCCGTCATCACTTTCATATTCTTCGCATCCCCCATCTTTTCAAAATGTGGGATAGCTGCTTTGAACATTTTCACCAGGTCTTTAGCCTTGCCGGGTTTGGCCTGGAATACTTCTCTTATCAGGTACATGGCAAACGAATTTTAGCTAATAAAGATAATACGAAGGTTTCCCAAATGCAAGCCCATGGCTTTGTTTCCGTCGGTAACAGGTGTCATTCGCTGTGAAACCAAAACCGATCAAAATCCGGACATACGCACATGACTTTGCCCTTTATCCCCGAAGCCGTTTTCACCTTGCCACCATTACCCGTTAAACTTACATTTGCAGCATTATGACAGAAAAGATCCTTATCCTTGATTTTGGGAGCCAGTACACACAGTTGATTGCAAGGGCAGTACGTGAAGCGAATGTTTATTGTGAAATCATTCCTTTTCATAAAAGCTTTGAATATGAGCCGGGTCTTAAAGGAATTATCCTCAGCGGTTCGCCATTTAGTGTAAACGATGAACATGCACCGCTGGTGGATGTGGCCGCTATGAATGCAAAACTGCCGGTATTGGGTGTTTGCTATGGCGCACAACTAACCGCTAAACTGTACGGCGGCAGGGTGGAGAAAAGTGAAAAGCGGGAATACGGCCGTGCCTTGCTGACCATTACACAACCAGACATTTTACTTCAAAATACCAGCGAAAAAAGCCAGGTTTGGATGAGTCACGCCGATACCATTTTGGCATTGCCCGATGGCTTCGAACTATTGGCCACGACTGAGTCCATACCCATCGCCGCATTCAAAAAGTCGGAGCCCGGTCCAAAGGAAGACATCAGAAATCATACGTCAGAAATCATACATCCGCTTTATGGTCTTCAATTTCACCCCGAGGTGTATCATTCTGCCGAAGGCAAAACAATTATCAAAAATTTCCTGACGGATATATGTGGCTGCACTGCCGACTGGACACCAGCCCACTTTATCAGTGACACCATTGCACAACTAAAAGAACAGATCGGCGATAAAAAAGTGATCATGGCTTTGAGTGGCGGCGTAGATAGCACGGTTGCTGCCACACTCATCAGCCGGGCCATTGGCAAAAACCTCTTTGGCATTTTTGTAGATAACGGCGTGCTTCGCAAAGACGAGTTTGAGCAGGTGCTTGAAACTTATAAACTACTTGATCTGAATGTTACCGGCGTAAACGCCAAAGACCAGTTTTATGCAAAACTGGAAGGCAAAAGCGACCCGGAAGAGAAGCGCAAGATTATCGGTGGCACTTTTATCGACATTTTCGACCAGGAAGCACATAAACTGGAGGGCATAGAAATGCTGGGCCAGGGGACCATTTACCCTGATGTAATAGAAAGTGTAAGTGTTCATGGCCCATCGCAAACCATCAAAAGCCATCACAATGTGGGTGGACTGCCGGATACCATGAAGTTGGGACTGGTAGAGCCACTCCGGTATTTGTTTAAAGACGAGGTTCGGAAAGTAGGTCTTGAGCTGGGTATTCCCAACGAACTTATCTCCCGTCATCCGTTCCCCGGCCCCGGTTTGGCTATCAGGATCCTGGGAGATATCACCGCCGACAAAGTGAAACTGCTACAGGATGCAGATGCCATATACATTAACGGTCTGAAAGAACATGGCTTATACGATAAAGTGTGGCAGGCAGGCACCATTTTGTTGCCGGTAAAAAGTGTAGGCGTTATGGGCGATGAAAGAACGTATGAATTTACAGTGGCCCTGCGTGCAGTTACGAGCGTAGACGGCATGACAGCCGATTGGGCTCATTTACCCTACGAATTCCTGGCACATATCAGCAACGAGATCATTAATAATGTAAAGGGTATTAACCGTGTTGTATACGATATCAGCAGCAAACCGCCGGCTACTATTGAATGGGAATAAATGAGTTAGCAGGTTTCGGGTTGGCAGCTGGCAGGCACTTTAACGGAAACCAAAACATAGAAAAAAGATAATTGCCCTTCAATGGCTACTAAAACCAAGACAACAGAAACAGAAGTCAACGTTACTGACTTTATCAATTCTTTCGTTGACAACGAGCAAAAAAAGCAAGACAGCTTTCGTCTGATTGAACTCATGCGGGAATGGTCTGGCTTTGAACCCAAAATGTGGGGGCCGACCATGATAGGTTTTGGCAGTTATCATTACAAATATGCAAGCGGGCACGAAGGGGACGCAATGATGATCGGCTTTTCTCCCCGAAAGGCTGAGTTCTCTTTGTATGTTGCTGCCCCGGGCACTGAGAATAAAAAGCTTCTTGAAGATTTAGGAAAATATAAAATGCCCAAGGGTTGCATTTATTTTAAAAAGTTGACAGACCTAAACCTCGATATACTGGAAAAACTCAGTAAAGCGACAATCCAATACATAAATGAAAATTACGAATGTCCTTGCAGATAGCAGTAGCGGCAATGCCTTGCTAACGATAATATACTGAAACGGTAAATCGCTCACCGGATACAGGCCCGGATTAGGAGTTGACAAACCCTTAAATTAATTTTTTAGTTATAGAATTGGCAAAACGGCTAATAAAGGGTTTGCAAATAGCTGTTGGCAGGAATATTGCTGACAAGCCGCTGGAAATTGGCAAAAAGAAATGGCTGGTGGGGTGGCAAGAAACAATATAAAACCGGAACCCTGTTGCAAACTGCCAACTGTCTAACTGCCAACTGAATCGTATCATTGCATTTAAATACATCCCCCATGAGAGCTAAGGTATTATTGCTCGGTTTTTTTTGTTCATTTCTTGTAATGGCTGCCTCAGCCCAGTCCGACTCTATCCCCGTTCCACACCAGGCTAAAGTGGGCATTTTTATTCCCCTGCATTTGGATTCTGTTTTTACCAGCGGTGGCAGTTACAAGTACAGCGGCAGTATCCCCAAATACGTAATGCCGGGTCTTGAATTTTATAGCGGCGTTCAACTGGCATTGGATTCATTGAAAAGAGAAGGATTAAGTGCCGAGGTGTATATTATCGATAGCAAAGACCGTTACCAGTCTATGAGCAGCCATATTGCTGACGATTTGAATAATGCCTCCCTGATTATAGGAATGGTGCAATCTGTCGGTGAGCTGAAAATACTGGCTGACGCGGCCCGTCAACGCAGCATCCCTTTCTTAAGTGCCACCTACCCTAACGACGGTGGTCTTACAGGCAACCCAAGCCTCATTATCTTAAATTCTACCTTAAAGAGTCATTGCCAGGGTATTTACAAACTTCTTACCTCAAATCATAGTCTGGATAATGTGCTGATACTCAGCAAACCGGGAGTACAGGAAGATAAGATGAAGGCCGTTTTTGAAGAATCTAACAAGAAAAACAGTTCACCACTTACGTGGAAAATGGTGGACATCAGCTCCGGTATCGACGCCGGCGACCTATCGGCCATGCTGGACAGTACAAAAAACAATGTATTGGTATGTGCCACGTTGGACGAGGCCGCTGGTACCTCATTGGTAAGACAACTATCTGCTATTCGTAACCCCTATCACAGCACGGTGATTGGAATGCCTACCTGGGACGATCTTAAGTTTGAAAAAGCGGAATTTAAGGGTGTAGAAGTAATGTACCCTACGCCATTTCTTACGAGCAGCGGCAATAACAGGGTGTATAATTCCGTCAGCAATAAATATAAAGCCAGGGCCAAAAGCCGGGCCAGCGATATGGTGTACAAAGGTTTTGAAATTACCTACCGCTATATTAAAAATATGCTGAGCCACCAGGATTACATCATAGACCTTGGTGATCACACCGGTAAAATCTTCTCCGACTTTAACATAGAACCGGTGAAAATAAAAACGGTGAAAAATGAGCCTGATTATTACGAAAACAAAAAAGTGTATTTCGTAAAAAAAATAGATGGGGCCGTAAAGGGCATTTTTTAACCCTCCCCTTTTTCCTTAATATTTTGTTGATATTGTTTTTTACCTGGAATCACAAACAGGCAGCAAATTTGCACTGCATCGTAAAACCTATGAATGAGTAAAATTTACTTCCCCTCTTTTTATTGTTATTGCAGGATGGATAGACCGCTATTCCAATATCCCTCACTTTGCCTGATCAATAACGCTTTGTCCTAAGTGATATACTATCGCTGTTGGATTGTTTGCATTACTATGCAAAAGTGCGCTCCCTAACCCTGTTAACCCTGATCAATTGAGGGAAATATTTCCCCAAAACACACTTACACCGCCACACAGTTTTGTTCCTGGCAATGCTATTGCAGGAAAATTTATTAATGAAAAAAATGAAAAAATGAAAAAAATTTTTACGCTTTCAAGCTTCAAAATCATCTCTGCACTGTCATTGGCAGTAGCTTCCTTAAATTATTCCCATGCGCAGGTACTTGCTTCCTGGGATATGAACAGCATAGCTACCTATCCCGGCGGCGTGAATAACTTCGGACCTAGCCCTGCCGCACCCAACTCTACAAACGCCAACGTTGTCGTTGGGGGATTAACAAGGGGAACGGGGGTTGGTACTACCGGAACCGGGGCAGCAAGAGGCTTCGGAGGGAATGGATGGACCCAGACAACTGATGCAGCAACCGCGATTGCTGCTAATCAGTTTATTACATTTACAGTGCAGCCTTTAAGTACCAATACTTACATCTCAATCGCAGGCATCACTACTTTTAATTATCGCCGTTCCGGTACGGGTCCCAGTACCGCGTTGGTTCAATATTCTATTAATGGCGGAACATTTATTGATATCGCCACTGTTTCCTTTACTTCCACAGCCACTACCGGCGCCTCTCTTTCGGCCGGGGACCTGGCTAGCCTCAATACCTCTACCGTTACCGCCATGCAGGGAATTAATGACGCAACTGTAGTGACATTTAGAATTGTACCGCTTGGGTCAACCGGTACGGCTGGAACTTTCTACATCTTTGATTTTGGCAACAGCACAACGGCAGATTTTGTGCTTTCAGCCTCTTCATTAATCTTGCCGCTGAATGTTGTTGAGTTTACAGCTTCAAAAACCAATAACGGTAACCTTGTTTCGTGGACTACCTCTAACGAAGTAAATGTTCAATCGATCGTTCTGGAAAGAAGCGCTGACGGCAGAAGCTTCAGCCAGTTGGCTTCGTTTATTGCTGGCAGTGCCAGTTATACGTTTACCGATGCTACACCTCTAAATGGAGCCAATTACTACCGCCTTAAAATTGTGGATAAAAACGGTACGTTTAAATTAAGCAAAGTGGTAGCTGTGATGAAAGGTGGGAAAGGCGCTGCTATTACCGGCATTTACCCGACTATAACTACAGGCGGACTTACCCTTAGTGTGGCTGCAGCGGCTACACAGAAACTACAGCTCATATTTACTGATCTGCAGGGACGCATAGCAGCCGTTAAAAACATATCGGTTACAACCGGTAACAATACCCTCAACCTGGACATATCTACCGTGTCAAATGGTATGTACCTGGTTAAAGTATTGCAAAACGACAACGAGGCAACCAGCTTCAAGATCATCAAACAATAACACACTAATATTCAAACACAAAAAAGCTGCTTCATTAAATTGGAGCAGCTTTTTTAATTATTTCATTTTCATTACGGTAACATTCACGTCAACAAGTATTTTACCTCAATCTATCCGCACTTTTTACCAGCTTCTCATCTTTACGGATGCCGCCAAAAGCCATAAAAAGAAGCACCAATATGGCAACAGGTAAAGCTGCCGATACTTTAAAGGAGGCGGTTTTAAAATTGTTGGTTGTTGCTGCCCCAAAATCCACCGATTTTAAATAGACCAGTGCTATCGTAAGCAGCGATAACAGAATGCCCAACCAAACCAGTTTCATTTGTAATGGCCTGTTGCGGAACATAAAAATGGTAACAAACGGAACGATGGCTAAAACAATTACCAGGAAAAACAGGGCGTAATTACTACTCACCATAAAGTTTTTTATGGACGCATCCTGCAGGGTTCCGCCATACACCGGCATAAAAAACATCAATGCCGCACAGCCGGCAGCCAGCAGCAGGTAAAGGGTTTGGATACGTTGGATCATTTTTGATTTTTGATTTCGGATTTATGATTTTTTACGCTGGACGCTGGACGCACGACGCTAGACGCCAGAGGCTTTAAACTGTGGCCTTTAACGCTGGATTCATCCTTTTGGAATACCTTATCAAGCGTTTAGCATCAAGCGTCTTGCGTTTAGCGTTCGGCGTTTCGCCTACAAAGAAGGGTACAACACAAACTGTTCCATAAACTCATTCACCTGTCCTTTGATGGTGGCCAGCAGGCTTGCATCATCAGCGTTCATCAGTACATTGTCTATCACATTTACCACAAACTGCATATCGGTTTCCTTCATACCACGGGTGGTAATGGATGGCACACCAAAACGGATACCTGATGTTACAAAGGCGCTTTTATCGTCGTAAGGCACCATGTTTTTATTGGCGGTAATATCGGCCTGGCCCAATACCTGTTCTGCTTTTTTACCACTGATATTTTTATTGCGGAGATCGATTAGCATCAGGTGGTTATCGGTACCACCACTTATGATGTTGTACCCCTTTTCTACAAAGGCTTTAGCCATCGCTTGTGCATTGGCCTGCACCTGCTGTTGGTACACCAGGAAATCGTCGGTCAGTATTTCGCCAAATGCCACCGCCTTGGCTGCAATAATATGCTCCAGCGGACCACCTTGTGTACCCGGGAAAACTGCCATATCTATCAGGTGGCTCATCATGCGGATATTGCCCTTCACATCCTTCAATCCAAAAGGGTTTTCAAAATCTTTCCGCATCATAATAACACCACCGCGGGGACCACGTAATGTTTTATGCGTAGTGCTGGTTACAAAATGACAATGGTCAAAAGGATCGTTCAGTAATTTTTTGGCGATCAATCCCGCAGGATGTGCAATATCGGCCATTACAAAAGCGCCTATTTCGTCAGCTATTTTGCGAATGCGTATATAATCCCAGTCGCGGCTATAAGCACTGGCTCCGCAAATGATCAGTTTTGGTTTTTCTTCCTTTGCCACCCTTTCCATCATGTCATAATCTACCAATCCATCTTCTTTGCCTACTCCATAACTGAAAGCCTTATACAGTTTACCGCTGAAGTTAACCGGGCTTCCGTGGGTAAGATGCCCGCCCATGCTCAGATCCAGCCCCAGGATCACATCGCCAGGCTGCAATATGGCCAGCATCAATGCAGCATTAGCCTGTGCCCCGCTATGTGGTTGCACATTGGCATAATCAATGGTAAAAATTTGTTTTAAGCGATCGATTGCCAGTTGTTCAATTTCATCGATCACCTCGCAGCCACCATAGTAGCGTCTTCCGGGATAACCTTCTGCATATTTATTGGTGGCCACGCTGCCACTTGCCTGAATCACTTCGAGGCTTGTAAAGTTCTCACTTGCTATCAGTTCGATACCGCGGCGCTGCCGTAAAAGTTCTTTGTGTAGTAACGAGAATATGGGGTCTTTGTGCATTTCTAAAATTTGCCGCAAATATAAGCGGCAGAAGGCAAGTAGCAGATAGCAAGTGGGAAGTAGTTAGTACCAAGCGGCCATTTACCCTTAGTATAACCATGGCATATTTCAAATTACCTGCCGGGCTGCATTTATTTCAATAATTCCCACTACATTCATTTCCACATTTTCACATTTCCCACATTTCCTCATTCCTTCATTCTCTCATTCATGATATTAATTGCCGATAGCGGAGCTACAAAAACTACATGGTGCTTACTAGGCAGCGCCCGGAAAAAGATGATCCATACCCAGGGCATCAGTCCTTATTTCTTAAATACCCAACAAATAATCGCATTACTGCAAAAGGAACTGTTGCCCTCGTTAAAAGAAGCAGTAATTGAAGAAGTTTTTTATTATGGAACGGGCTGCAGCAATCCGGCCAATATCAGCATTGTAAAATCAGCTATAAAAAAACTGTTTCCTGCAATAAAAAAAATTACTGTCGACCACGACATGATGGGCATTGCCCGGGCCGCCTGTGGTAATACAAAGGGTGTGGCATGTATACTAGGTACGGGCAGCAACAGCTGCGTATTCAATGGAAAAAAAATCATCAAAAACAACCCTGCCCCTGGCTTTATTTTGGGTGATGAAGGCAGCGGCGCCTATCTCGGAAAAAAAGTGATCCAGCACTTTATCTACAAAACTTTCGACGAGGAGCTGATGCATAGATTCAACTTAAAATTTGATATCAACTATACCCAGATATTGCATAATGTGTATAAGGAACCGCTGCCGAACCGTTACCTGGCTTCGTTTGCACCCTTTTTGAGCGAAAACCGCGGTCATTACATGATTGAAAATATCATTGAAGATGGCCTTAGTGATTTCTTCTTTACCCATTTATACAAATACAACGAAACCTGGACCCTGCCGATTCACTTCGTTGGCAGCATCGGGTATCATTTTAAAGACGTTTTGCAGGAGTTGTGTAGCAGCTTTGAATTGCAACTTGGTAAAGTTATTAAAGCCCCGATTGATGGATTGATCGCATTTCACTCGTAAAAGGGTCGTGGCTACAGCTATAATCAAAGTACTGTAGGATCGAAAAACGCAATTCAGTGTTCCGCCATCCAGTTTTCACATCAAAAAATTTCAGTTGCTTCATAGAAAATGATAAGTTTGTACCCGCAGGTTATGGCAAAAAGCGGCAAGTAACCGCAATTGATTGCCAACTGCCAAACTGAATAACTGCAAATTTGGTAACGCTATGAGTGAATTTATCCGCATAACAGAGCAAGCAAGTCTTTACCGCCACCTGGAAAATATGGCGGTGGGTGAAATTCTTGAAAACATAAATACAGAAGATAGCAAAGTGCCCCAGGCAGTAGCAAAAGCACTGCCGCAAATAGAAAAGCTGGCAGAAGCCATCAGCGATAAAATGTTGGGTGGCGGACGTCTTTTTTATATTGGCGCTGGCACCAGCGGAAGGCTCGGTGTGGTGGATGCCAGCGAGTGCCCGCCGACTTATGGTGTACCTGCCGGACTTGTTATTGGTATCATTGCCGGTGGAGATGAGGCGATGTTCCAGGCGGTTGAATTTGCTGAAGATAATACTGAAGAAGGGTGGAAAGACCTGGAAAAACACGACATCACAGATAAAGATGTGGTAGTAGGCATTGCTGCAAGTGGCACTACGCCTTATGTTATCGGAGCTCTGAACGAATGCCGCAAGCGCCATATAATTACCGGCAGTATCAGTTGCAATCCCAATGCGCCCGTTAGCGCAGCTGCTGATTATCCTATAGAAGTAGTAGTGGGACCTGAATTTGTTACCGGCAGCACCCGTATGAAAAGTGGCACCGCCCAAAAACTGGTTTTGAATATGATCAGTACCACAGCCATGATACAATTAGGCCGTGTAGAGGACAACAAAATGGTGAACATGCAACTGAGCAATAACAAGATTGTAGATCGGGGTGTAAAAATGCTGATGGAAAAAACCGGTAAGACGGACTATGAAAAGGCGAAGGCTGAATTGCTCAAGTTTGGCAGTGTAAAGAAGGCTGCTGAGGCAATGGGTGGTTAGGGGATGGTATTTAGTTGATTAGTTGATTGGTCATGGGGTCATTTGGTCATTGGTGCATTCGTATGATCAGAAAAAACAGATATAACTGCGAATTCATTTTCAATCTGTTAGTTTCCTGGTAGTTACCCTATAATTGAGGGCCAGGGAGGGTGAATAATTGTTTCCCGGTATGGATCCGGGATTTTTTTTTGAAAAAAATTGCAGAGATTATGGATTTGTCCGTAACTTTTCTCTCAGAAAATTCCAAACCAAAAAAAGACAATATGAAGAAGAAATTTTTACCCCTCGCACTGCTCGCTGTAATCGCCGCAAACGCACAACAATCCGACAAAGCTTATGCCCTGACAGATGCCCGTAAAGGTGGCTATAACTGGAACCAGATTCAGCAGGTGGATCTAAAGACAGGAGAGATCAAAGGCCTTACTTATGATGGAAGTAAAGCGGAAAACATTGTTAATGTAAAGCTGTCGCCTTCTTATCCGCAAGGTTACGCTTATAACAATGGCGCTGCTGCTTTGGCTTTCGACAAAAAAAATAACCGCCTTTATTTTGCCCCGATGTTTACTCCGGGTGCAATCCGCTACATTAATCTTGGTGATAAAAATCCTACAGCCTACCAGTTGAGTTTTGATCAGAAGCTAAATGAGGCCGATATGGAAGCCACTAATTTTACCCGCATGGTAATAGGTTCCGATGGAAATGGTTATGCTATTACCAATGATGCCAACATGTTTGTAAAATTTGGTACTGGTAAAAAAGCCAGTGTTGAAAATTTAGGTGGCCTGGTGGATGATGTAACGAATGGAGGTATTAGCGTACACAACCGCTGCAGCAGCTGGGGTGGCGATATGATCGCAGATGCTTACGGTGACCTGTACATGATCACCATGAGGCAGAACGTTTTTAAAGTAAATCCAACCAATCGTATAGCCACTTATATAGGTCATATCGACGGTTTGCCTGCTGACTTTACTTGTAATGGTGCTGCTGTAAATGCCGATGGTAAAGTGATCGTAAGTGGTGCTGCTTACACCAAAGGGTATTTTACAGTGGATATGAAAACCCTTAAAGCTGAACAATTGGGCGACAATACAGATGTGTTCAATGCAAGTGATCTTGCCACGAGCAACCTTTATGGCCAAAGCGAAGTGGATAACTCACTCAACAAAATGGTGACTATCGAAGAAAGGGAAGTGGGTAATGATAAGATCAGTATTTATCCAAACCCTGTAACAGATGGCCGCATCATTGTTTCTTTCGACAAGATGGGTTCTGGTAACTATACGGTAGAACTAGCCGACCAAACAGCCAAAGCCATTACCCGCAAGCAGGTGACCATCAACAGTAAAGGCCAGACAATGGTACTGAATGCTGACCGCAAACTTGCAAAGGGTATGTATTTTGTAAGGGTTATTGATGCTAACAAAAAACTGGTTTTAGGAAGCAGGATCGTGGTGCAATAAAATTTGCAATTGTCATAAATTAAAATTGGGCTATACGGTTGTATAGCCCAATTTTGTTTTTGGAAGTTGGGGAGTGATGGCCTTTTTGAAGTCGGGCCACCGCTTCCAGGAATTTGAAAAATCGAAATGAAATACCGGCCCTCCGGAACCCTGTCAGGGCGAAAACCAGCCCTGACAGGGTTATCAACACCGTTAATTTTACATTAATTGCAGGACATAGAACCATATTATCGCTGGCGGGATTTGTACATCAGTGAAGAGGACCCAAAAAGCCCGTTCTTCGGGCAAACTTATAGTGAGTTTGAATTTAGTACAACGATCTACAACTACTATATTCATCCTCAATGGGACGATATGGGTAGCCGTACCTTGTTTCTTAAGATCATTTTTGCAGATTACCAGCAACAGTTCTGTATTATAGAATTGATAGGCGAATGGAACGATGCCATCGAAAACGATATCATGACCCTGCGGCGTGATGTGACCGACGGACTGCAAAAACACGGCATTGTAAAGTTTATCTTAATAGCCGAAAACGTGCTCAACTTTCACAGCAGCGACAGGGAATACTACGAAGAATGGTATGAAAACGTAACGGATGAAAATGGCTGGATCGTATGCCTGAACATGCCAACCGCCACCCAGCACGACTTTATTAAAATGAAGCTGAATCGTTACATTGAATTGAAAGAAATACCGGAATGGCGACAGTATCGCCCGGAAGGGTTATTTACTTTGATAGACAAAGAGTTGATGATGCGTCTCGGGTAACCCGGCATGGATCCATATAAAATGGCTGTACAGGAGTTCTAAGAAGGTAGCTGCGGAATATGCTGCGCTGGTAAATCACCTAAATTGGCGTATTATTACTTTGAAAATGAATCAAGAAAAGTCAGCCAGCCACCTGCGTATTTTCCTGCTTGCTACGGCTGTTTATCTCCTGACCAAATGGCTATTTTTCAAGGGCTTCAGCGGCACGGATGATTTGCATTATGCGAACCTTGCCGCGAATGTTCTAAAAGGTTCCTACAGCCCTATTGTACCCGGGGATATTTTTTCTGCCAGGGCCGGCCTGGTCTATTTCCAGGCAATTATTTACTTTATTGGGGGTATCAACGCATTTACAACACAAATTGCCACTCTTGTTGTAACTGTCCTGTGTTGTTATTTAACCGTGTTTAAACTGGGCCGGTTAAAAGACACGGGGCCGGTTCTGGTAGCCTGCTCCCTGTTTTATTTTAATCCAGTTTTAAATGTAGCCACATTGGGAATATTGCCCGATGTGTTTGTGATGCTTACAGTGATTGTTATTATCCTGCTTTGGAAAAAAGTAATGGTTGAAAAATCGAAGGTTCAATTTTTTCTTTTGAACCTATCGATTGGGTGCATCATATTAGCTGGCATGTTTTTCAAGGAAAATGTGCTCATTTTTGTTCCGCTTATTATTTGCCTGGGCATCTGGCAGAAAGACAAGAGTGGTATTAAGGCAGCTGCAATTATAACTGCCACCTTTATTACAGGCGTTTTGATTTGTGGCCTAGTGTATTGGCATTTTACCGGCGACTTTTTATTCAGGGTACACCAAATTCAAAACTCCACTTACCTTAATCCCTGCAATTATGCATTGCTTCCCGCAAAAGACCTCGTGGTAAGACTTACATATGGCGTTTGGTGGGAATTTATCACTACGGGATTTTACCCTGTCATCCTTGCTGCTTTTATACTTGTATTCAGATTAGTAGCGGAGAAAAAATTTAAAAGCAATATCCCCTTTGATGCAGCCTGCTTTATCATCCTTTTGCTGCTCGGGTTGTATTTCCCGTTTTCTTTAAAAGGCTACCAACCGCTTTGTTTTAATGCGAGGCACTTTATCTTCCTCTATCCGTTTGGGATACTGATTGCCACCCGGTTTATCCAGGATGCTTTTGAAAAAAATGGCTTGCTGACAAAGTACTTATTATCAGTTTCATTGTTGCTCCTCCTATGTGCCTTTATTGGCACTAATAACAAATGGCATTGGATGATGTATGGACTTTTTTCAGCCTATTTCCTGCTGCTGGCATTTTCCAAAAACAACCCGCTTCTTTTTCGAACCAGGCATGCGGGCTTTGCTTTGCTTTTATGGCTATACATGCCTTACCAGCTTTTCTTTCAAAACAGCAATTGGTTTAAAGATTCACAGACCATATCGGCGCAACTCCCGGGCAATTATTTTTATTTTCCCGAACATGAAAATATGATCAGCTGGAAACTGCTCCACCATTTTGACACCGCCTATCACTGCTATAATTTAGATCCTGCGCCTTTTAAATTATTTGTTCCGTATTATGAAAAACAGGACAGTGTATTTCACCCAGGTTGGGTCATTATCAACCATGGGTTTACAGCACGTACCCCTGGGTTCCTTGAAAAAATAAAGCATCCTGACAGCCAGCAATATTTTCCTATCCAAAAACAGGTTGGTGATATCCGGGCCTATTACCTATCGGATAAGACACAGTATGAATTTATGCAGGCATTAACCGCCAGAGATAGCAACAATGATAGTGGTTGTTGTAATTGAGCAGGCAAAACCTCAGACCGGCTTTCTTAAGATAGCCCATTGGCTTAACCCAATCTGTTGCTTATAAAATACCATGTCGAATGTTGTTATTTTACGAATATCGGTAAGATGGGTATGTGGGCTGGTCCGCTTTTGGTTAAGGCCTATCGCCTCCAGTATTTTTAGCACCCAATCTCCGCCGGGTACCGGGGTGGTGATCATTATTTGACCACCCGGTTTCAATAGGTCGAAAAAGGATTGCCAAAGATCATCATGTTCTACTACTTCAAAAGCAATGATGACATCGTAACTGGAAGGTTTCAGGCCTAGTTCACGCCATTTATTCAGGTCGCCCTTTATGTCCGGATTACCTTCGATATCAATGCCGGTATAACTTTGCCAACCGTTGGCCTGCATATACTCTTTTACCCAATTTCCGCCGCACCCTACTTCAAGCACTTTTGCGGTTTTCGGGATTGGGTCAATAAAAAAACGAAGTTTCTTTTTACGCGCAAGATTGCTGAGATAGGCCATTGATCAATTTTGGTGCTGCAAAAAAAAGGAAAATTGACAAGAGGCCCGGCGTTAATAATCTGCGTTTATGAGTGCATCATTCCATCATTAAAAAAAAGGTACACTATAAATACAGGTGTACCATCTGGCGCCAGTATTTACACCTGTGGGCTTCACCGTTCCAGACATGAAAATCGTGGGCCAGTTCTTTTTCGCCGAGAGAATTGGCCAGGTGTTCATTGTTTTGGAGAAATGGATCTTCCCTGCCTATTACGATGACCATTTCCATTTGCCTGAGAAGCTTTAATGTCTCTTCATCGGTGATATTAGGGACAAACATACTGGGCATGTTGAAGTAGATATTCTCATCAAAATATCCATTGAGTAGATCAGGGAATTTACACCCTGACAGTGTAAGATCGTACCGGGCACTCATTCCGACTACTTTCTTAAAATGCTGGGGATGCCTGAAAGCGATGTTTACGGCATGATAGCCACCGAGGCTACATCCCGCCACCGTTAAAGGATTGGAATTGTATTCGCGGACAAGTGGAATCACTTCCTGCAAAATGTATTGCTCGTAATCCAGGTGCCGCTTAATTTTTTCACTGGGATGGGTATTGGAATAAAAGCTCTCGATATCGTTACTATCCACACAAAATACCTGCAGATGTCCATTTGAAATTTTGTCTCCTAAGGCACCAATGACACCCCAATTTTCATAGTCGTAAAAACGCGCAGTGCGGGTAGGGAAAAAAATTACTGGTTGGCCACCATGGCCAAAAACAAGCAATTCGATCTCTTTATTGAGCACCGGGCTGAACCATTTGAGGTATTCTCTTTTCATGAGTACAGGATGGTAGTGCAAGTTGCAGCCTCGCAGCGAGTCCTAAGTTATGAAAATATCATTATTTAATGAAAAATGTGTTAAGAGTGTTTCTTTCCATATAGCATATCCTTTTTCATTCAGGTGCAGGCCATCTGTATCGTATAGCATTTTGAGGGGATAGCCGTCTTTGTCAACCATTTTTTCATACACATTTACAAAAAAAGCGCCTTTACCTTGTTGCCGGATTGCCTCCCGTATCAGTTCATTGGTATCAGCTATCAGGTCGTTAATATGCCAGCGGGCAAGGCTGGGTTTTATAGAAATAAAAGAAAATGTCACCTTTGGAAACCGCTCTTTAATACAGGCGGTCAATTGCATGAAATAGTTAAAGACCTGTGTTGGGCTTCTGCCATCACCGAGGTCGTTATCGCCGGCATACACCACAATATGTGTGGGACAAAATTCATCCATCAGGCGCTTAAAATACCAAACGCAGGCTTCTAATGTAGAACCACCAAAACCAAGATTTACGGGTGAAAACATTTTAAAATCACTGTACAGGTTTTCCCATAACCGAATGGAAGAACTTCCATAAAATATCATTTCGGGCTGGTAGCTGAGTTGGCTTTTTTCGGTTTCAATCCTGCTTACTTCTTCTTCGTACCAATGCATAAAGACTACAATCGTTAAACCCAAATATACAAAACACCGCAACATCTTGCATAAGTCGTCAATTAGTACAAGAGGAGGCGCATTTTACAACACGATCCATAAATAATAAACCCTGCAGTTTTGGTGCAGGGCTATCATTTATTTCAATTCAAAAGATTCGAGGAACTTGGTGTTAAAATCCCCCTTTCGGAACTGTTCATTTTTCATGAGTTGCAAATGGAACGGGATCGTGGTCTTAACACCTTCAATTACATACTCACTTAATGCACGGTACATGGTATCAAGGGCCTCTTCGCGTGTTTGTGCAGTGGCTATTAGTTTCCCGATCATGCTATCATAGTAGGGCGGTATGGTATAGCCAGCATACACATGGCTATCGACACGAACTCCATGGCCTCCGGGTGTGTGAAGCACGGTTATTTTCCCAGGGCTGGGACGGAAATCATTGTAGGGATCTTCCGCATTGATACGGCATTCAATGGCATGCATGGTAGGCTCATAATTTTTACCGCTGATGGCTATCCCCGCTGCTATTTTTATCTGTTCTTTGATAAGGTCAAAATTGATCACTTCCTCCGTAACGCAATGTTCCACCTGTATACGGGTATTCATTTCCATAAAGTAGAAATTTCGGTGCTTATCCACCAGGAATTCTACTGTTCCAACGCCTTCGTAGTTGATGCAGGAGCCAGCCTTGATAGCGGCCTCTCCCATCTTTTGCCGCAACTCCGGGGTCATAAAAGGCGAAGGGCTTTCTTCTACCAACTTCTGATGCCGGCGTTGAATACTGCAATCCCTTTCGCTGAGGTGTGCGACTGTTCCAAACTGATCGCCGGCAATTTGTATTTCTATATGACGAGGCTCTTCTACAAACTTTTCCATGTAGATGCCATCGTTTTTAAAAGACGCGGCTGCCTCCTGTTTTGCGGTGCTGTAGGCCTTTTCCATTTCGGTTTCGTCCCAAACCACACGCATCCCTTTTCCGCCACCACCTGCTGTGGCTTTAAGTATCACAGGATAGCCTACTATTTTGGCAGATTCGTTTGCATGCTCCACGCTTTCCAGCAAACCTTCCACACCCGGCACCACGGGCACACCCGCTTTTATCATGGTTTCCTTGGCGGTAACTTTATCGCCCATGGCATTGATCATGCTCGGAGTTGGCCCAATAAATTTAATTCCGTGACTGCCACAGATTTCGGCAAACCTGGAATTTTCAGCCAAAAATCCATAGCCAGGGTGAATAGCATCAGCATTGGTAATTTCTGCCGCCGCCATAATATGCGGAATATTGAGGTAGCTTTCAGAGCTTGGTGGTTTCCCAATGCAAACGGCCTCGTCGGCAAATTTTACATGCAGCGAATCTTTATCGGCAGTTGAATAAATGGCTACAGTTTTAATACCCATCTCACGGCAGGTACGTATCACACGCAAGGCTATTTCGCCACGGTTCGCTATTAAAATCTTTTTGAACATAATGCTAATTTTAGGTCAATAAGTCATTGAGTCAATGGTCATTTCTTTTGCAAAAAAGAAAAAGTCACCAAGTCATAAAATCACTCCTGAAATTACGAAATGACTTATTGACCTAATGACCAAATGACTTTATCAGGAAGGATCTACAAGAAACAACGGCTGATCGTATTCCACCGGTGACGCATCTTCTACCAGAACTTTTACCACTTTGCCTTTTACTTCACTTTCAATTTCATTAAAAAGTTTCATGGCTTCAATAATGCAAACTACTTTACCTGGTTCCACTTCGGTTCCCACTTCGGCAAAGGCTGGTTTATCGGGCGTAGAGCGGCGGTAAAATGTGCCGATCATCGGGCTTTTGATGGTGATGAGATTACCAGCGGGTTTAGGAGCTTCGTCTTTAGCTACCGGCGGCTGACTTGCCGGTGGCGCAGCTACTTGTGGCTGGGGCAAATACATAGGCTGCTGGGGTGCGGTCATGTAAGTTTGCACCACGTCTTCCTTTTGCTTAATGGTAATTTTTAAGTCTTGTTCTTCGATGCTGATCTCGGAAATATTGGTCTTATTAATGATCTTGACCAATTCCTGAATTTGTTTGATGTCCATACTGGTAGCGGTTAAAGTTTAAAAATGATTAACCTGGAAATTGAAGAATGCCTACCCAACGGCAGGGGCGGCAAAATAAGCAACTGCTTTGGATTTTGCACCCTTTTTATCTGGATTTACGGCAAAATAAAAAAATTGGATAACTGTAGTACAATTATCCAATCTTATATAGCCAGGTCACTGGGTCAATGGTCATTTGTCATTGCAATAAATATTAGACGATGGTGGACACTTTTACCTTCATTTAAGAAGCAAACGCTAAGCCGCCGTCCTACCCTTACGCATGGTCTTTCACTCTTTCCACATATTCGCCATTGGCGGTGTTGATGCGGATATACTCGCCTTCATTTACAAACAAAGGCACATTCACCGTAGCTCCTGTTTCAATAGTAGCAGGCTTTAGAGTACGGGTGGCCGTGTCGCCACGCATACCAGGCTCGCTGTAAGTTACCAGTACCACTATTTTTTCAGGCAATTCCACACTCATCGGTTGCTCGGTTTCCATGTTTACCAACATGGTCACTTCCAGGCCGTCTTTTAAAAACTTCGGGGCATTCACCATGCTTTCAGGCAGTGTTATCTGCTCAAAAGTTTCCTGCTGCATAAAGTTGTACCCGTTTTCGTCTTTGTACAAAAACTGGTAATTATGCCTTTCTACACGCACCGGGAAAACGGCGTCGCCACTATTCCAGGTTTTTTCTATGGAACGGTTATTATCCACCCCTGTAAGTTTGGCCCAAACTTTAGCGGCAGCACGTGCTGTTTTATTTTCACCAAAGTCTACCACTTTATACAGGCTGCCATCCAATTTAATGATCAGGCCTTTGCTGATATCTGAAGTACTTGCCATACCAATTACGATTTACGATTTTTGATTTACGATTTTATGGTTGCCACGCGCCTCAAATCACTGCTTTTCTGCTACAATTTATGGCGTATATGTCTTTTTGAAAGGCGGCAAAGATAGGGTTTGGGGTTAAAAGAATGCCCAGGTGAATATTAATGGCGTGATGTTCCTTCGTTTCTTTCTGGCTACCTAAACCCTGCCAAGGCGAAAGCCAGCCCTGCCAGGGTGGGAAAATCACCCTTAATCAAGGTCCATTTCCGCGCTGATACTTTTGATATTGGCTTCGTTATGCCAGGGGAACGTTGCGCCATTTCTGCCGGTTTCCCAATAGAATTTGCTGCGGGGTTTGTTGTAATTTCCTATTTCGTTCATTTGTTCTGTATCGTACAGTCTGCCATTTATCATGGTATAACGAATGCTCTCTGTGTTATAGATGTTCTCAAGCGGGTTTTTGTCCATTACAATAATATCGGCCAGTTTACCAGCCTGCAGGGAGCCAACCCAATTATCCAGGCCAAGGCTGGCTGCAGGGTTGATGGTGGCTGTGCGGAGTGCTTCCATCGGTGTCATACCACCTTGTGTCATCATCCAAATTTCCCAATGGACGCCAATGCCCTGTATTTGTCCGTGAGCTCCCATATTTACTTTTACCCCGGCATCACTCAGTTTTTTCAGGCTTTTAGAAACAAGCATATGGCCATTGATATATTCCTCTTCGGGCACCATGGTACGGTACCGGCTACGTGGGTCTATAATGGAACGTGGGGTAAACCGGAGTAGCTTTTCCTTTTCCCAAACATTGGTATGCTGGTACCAATAATACTCGCCGCTGGGTGCTCCGTAGCACACAATCAGCGTGGGGGTATAAGCTGTTTTGGAATTTTTCCAAAGCTGGATCACGTCATCATATAAAGTAGCCACGGGTATATTGTGTTCAATAGTGGTATGCCCATCCAGTATCATGCTCATGTTGTGGTAAAAAAAGGACCCTCCCTCGGGTACCACTTCCATATTCAGTTCCCGGGCAGCTTCTATGATCATCTGGCGTTGCTCGCGACGTGGCTGGTTATAGCTTTTTACAGAAAATGCGCCATAGGCCTTTGTGCGGCGCAAGGCACTTTTAGCGTCTTCCAGGTTGTTGATCACCGCTTTAAAATCGCCATCGGCGCCATACAAAACAGTGCCTGTTGAGAATACTCTTGGGCCTACCATCTGCCCGGCCTTAATGAGTTCAGCCTGGCCAAACACGGTTTCAGTATTGGCAGAGGGGTCGTGCATGGTGGTAACGCCATAAGCCAGGTTTGTGTAATACGGCCAATGCTTTTGTGGTAAAATGCCACTGCGGAAATGAGCACCATGTGCATGCGCATCTATAAAGCCCGGCATCACCGTTTTGCCGTTACAATCCACAATTTTGGCTGAGGCGGGCACCTGCACATCTCCCGTTTTACCTACGGCTTTTATCAGGTTACCATCCACCAGCACCGTTCCGTTTTCTATCACCTCGCCGCTGCCATTCATAGTAATGATGCGGGCACTGGTAAAAGCTACCAGGCCTTTTGGTTTATCCGTTGCAACTTGTAGTCCCACTTCTATTCCGTTCGAAGGCATTTTAAAAAGAGAATCGGCTTTACCGGCTATAAAATCAAAGCGGTCTTCGATCGGAACACTGAAGTACTGGCTGCCAAGCGTGTAATGTAATTGTTTGTTGTCGCTGCTCCACTGCAAACTGATTCCAGCATCTTTGGCCACCTGCTTTACCGGAAAATCGGTAGTGCCGCTTCCAAGATCAATGGTCTTTCCGGTATGCGGAAAGGTTGCGATATACACTTTGAAAAGGTCTACAAACGCCACCCAGTTTTCATCCGGCGACACCGTAAACTGGCTGCCATAGGTGCTTTTAAGATGGATCCGGTCTTCGGTGCCGTCCGTTTTGCAACTCGCGTATTTCCTGTTCATGCCATCGCCAGCCTGGTAATAGATCCGGTCGCCGGACTTATCAAATTTTGGAAAACTGCCTGCATCTGTAACGAAAGTTTCTTTCCCTCCGTCAACGGATACCAAATAGACGCCTGGTTTAACTGTAAAACTGCTGCCCATGATATTATCGCCGCTTTCTTTTTCGTACACGATCCAACGGGCATCCGGTGAAAAAGCAGGGGTACGGTACATTCCCTTTACGGTTGAAATTTTCTGGGGTGCTGCAGTTCCGGTAAAATTTACTTTGTACAAAGCCCCTGTGGCGGAATCATTCCAGGTTACATAAACCAGGGTTTTTCCGTCGGGTGAAAAGGAAGGTTCAGATTCCTGGTCGGTTCCTGTGGTAATGCGTTCGGGCTTCCCATCGGGAAGCATTTTTTTCCAGAGGTAGCCTACCGCATTAAACACCAGCCATTTGCCATCGGGTGAGGTAATAGCCCCGCGTATTACATTGGCTGAAAACTGCGCGGGGTCTAAGTTCTGCTTAAACCGGACAGCATCGGTAATGCGTTGCTTTACCGTACAGTTAAAAGGTATTTCGGTAGCAACATTAGCAGTATTTATATCCACTTTCAGGATTTTACCGCCGCTCCATATTACAATATTTCTATCATCAGGCATCCACGAAAAACCTGTGTAAATGCCAAAAATAGTCCAGGCTTCCTGCTGGTCTTTGGAGAGTTTGTCGTACACGGGCCACTCCTCCCCTGTTTCCAGGTTGCAGAGGTATAGCACTGTTTTGGTGCGAATTCTTTTTATGAAAGCCAGGGTTTTTCCATCACGTGAAACCTGCGGTCGGAACGCGCCGCCGGGGCCGCCTGTAACGGTTTCGATGGTACCTTTTTCCCGGTCAAAACGACGGATAGCAAATACCTGGCTGTTAGGGTCTTTATTGTATTGGAAAAAACCACCGGGGTACATGTCTTCACTATAATAGATGTATTTGCCGTCGGCAGATGCAGAAGGTTCGTTAAGGTCCTGCTGGTCGTTTTTGCGGACCGTTAACTGCAAACCTGTGCCTCCACTTACATGGTACATCCACAGCTCACCAGCACCCAGGGAACGGCCGGAAGTAAAGTGTTTCCTGGCTATAATGTATTGCCCGTCGGGTGCCCAGGTAGCGTTATTCAGCAAACGGAAAGTTTCTTTGGTTACCTGTTTTGCGTTGCTGCCATTGCGGTCCATGGTCCAGATATTATCACCACCTCCCGCATCGGATGTAAAAAGAATCTTTTTCCCGTCGGGGCTGAATCTTGGCTGTACTTCAAAAGGCATGCCCTGCCTGAGTACTTTGGCATCACCACCGGAAATGGGCATGGAATAAATATCTCCCAGCAAATCGAAAACAATATCCTTACCATCCGGCGATACGTCCAGGTTCATCCATGTGCCTTCTGTTGCTTTGAAAGACAATTCTTTAAAAGGTGCACCGGGATTACTTACATCCCACTTTTTCTTATCCTGGGCATGGGCATTAAATGCATAAAAAAGTGCCAGCAGTGGCAATAATTTTCTCTGAATCATAAGTATTAATTTGGGGTAAACAATAATAGCACCCGGTTCCTGGTACGCGAACGGTCAAGAGTATGAAATTAAATTGAATCGGGGCTTACCCCTTAAAAAAAATCCTCCAACAGGACTTTTCGCATCCATGTGATAAAACATTTTATGGTTCACATAACAGCAAACCCGTTTATTTTTGAAAATTCTTTTGAACCATTTTATTCGTTATGAAAATATTCCGCAAGATTATCAGCTGCCTGTTATTATTCCTTGCCTTCCAGACAGCCTTTTCACAAAGCGACTCTATACCCATTTATAAGCAACACCCCACCGTACCGGATTTTAAACTCATGAAAGCCGACAGCAGTTTTTTTATGATGAAGGATATGGTGAAGAAAAAGCACCCAACAGTTGTCATCATCTTTAGCCCCACCTGCGGCCATTGCCAGCACCAGGCAGAAGAAATTACCAGCCACATGAAAGACCTGCAGGATATAAATTTCATCTTCTCCACTTTATATCCTGTCCAGGAAATGAAGACTTATATCAGCGATTATGGGCTCGATAAATTCTCCAACATCACCGTAGGCCATGATAAAGGTTATATTCTCGGCAGTTTTTACACGATCAACAGCCTGCCAGGTGTTTTTGTATACGATAAAAAAGGGCAATTAGTAAGGGAATTTGGAACGAATGTGAAAGCGGAGGCGCTGTTGGAAGCGCTGAAGCAATGAGATTTGGGGTGTTGAGGTTTAGAGTCTGGCGTCAAAAATTCAATTTTAGATAATTTGTATACCCCGCTAAAAATTGCATAATCTAAACGCCATGAGAAAGTTTATTACACTTCTTTTTTTATTATTTTCTGTTAAAAATTATTCTCAGGCGACAAAAATGGGCGAGGCAGTTGTAATTGCCGACAGCCTTTTAAAGTCGCAAATTGGAGACAGATTGTTTCAATATTTCAGCATCTCTGAAGGTTCATATTATAGTTATGCTGATAGACGTGGCAAACAAAGGACTAGAAAATTTCTAGGAAAAAAGCGGCTTCCAAAATCCTTTGTTACCTTAAACTTTTTTTACCATTTTAGTTACCCCGAAATTAAAGGTGTCAGTGGTGGACTTTGGTTATTATTTGACAAAGACTTCAAATTGACTGACACATTAAACTTAGAATTCGTTCCAAAATTCTTAACGGAAAACAAGCCTTCTGAATTTATTTCTGTAGACTCAGCGTTGGTAATCGTAAAATCAAATTTTAAACCCAACAACAATAAAATATCAACACCAAGTCTTGCATATAACGACAAAATCAAACAATATACCTATACTGCTGCACACGAAATGACTATTGTCTTAAATAAAGCAGGCAAAGACATTGGAGAATTGGAAGTCATTGAATTAAATGCTGTAACGGGGAAAATTATAAGTTTTGACAAACTCTATAAAGGGATTTTAATCAGATAAACTGCCAACAACTTGAAGCTTACAATTTTATTGCCATCGTTTGCAGCAGCAATATCAATTCCTCCTTTCTGCGCCGTGCCACATCTATTAATATACCATTGGACAACTGCACCTGGCCGCCTTCTCCCTTAATAAATTTTTTAATAAAATTGATATTGATAATGGCTCCGTTGTGTACCCGGAAAAATTGTGACGCGGGTAGCAGGTCTTCGTATTCTTTTAAAGTTTTAGATGTGAGAACTGGCTTGCTGTTTACCAGGTGAATATTGGTGTAATTACTTACCGCTTCCAGGTACACCACATCATCCAGGGCAATCAATTCCAGACCCTGGACCGTAGAGATAGCCATTTTTTGGGGTGTTGCTTTTTCTTTCAGCAATTGTTGTAACAACAATTCCACCTGCTGCTGGTGTACAGGCTTGTGCCGTTTTGCTTTTTCAATGATACGGGCGACACATTGCTGCAATTCTTTGGTATCTACCGGTTTTACCAGGTAATCGAATGCACTGTAACGAATGGCGTCGATAGCATATTGGTTATATGCGGTAGTAAAGATGAGATGGAAGTCTTGTTGCTCCAGTTGCTGCAACATTTTAAAGCCGTTCATGCGTGGCATTTCTATATCCAGGAATACAATATCCGGCTGGTGCTGTGCAATCAGTTGAAGTCCTTCTTCGCCATCGCTGCCTTCGGCAACTACATCAACTGCCTGGCAATAAGCGGTTATTTTCTTTCGCAATGCCTCACGGCTGTTCTTTTCATCATCTATTATGATCGCTTTCATCATTTTGTTGTTTTATACCGTCAGCAATACAGTTACAGAAGTGCCGGTTGGTTCCCCTTTCTCATTTACTAAATCTTCAATCATTATATCCCTTACACTGCCAGTTCCTGTATTAAAATGATCGATTCTTTCTTTACTTATCTGCATGCCATAGCTGGTATGTGCAGGGCGGTTCATGTCTCGTAAAGCCTGTGCAGCCTTGCGTCCTACGCCATTGTCGGTAATATTATATAACAGCTGATCGTCTTTTAAACGGGCGGTTATTTTTATGATGCCATCCTTTCCAGGCCTGTTCTTCAAGCCATGATGAATGGCATTTTCCACATATGGCTGAACGATAAGCGGTGGTATTTTATAATGGCCATTTAATAGCTCTTCATCTGCATGCAAATCATAGGTGAAATTATGATCGCTCCGAAGATGCTCCAATTCCAGGTATAACTGCAACGTTTCCCAATCTTTCCAAAATGGCACGGTTTCATTTTTAGAATTGTCGAGAATGGCACGTATAAGTTTAGCAAATTTATTAAGATAGTCACTTGCCTTATCGGCGTTGTTATCCTGTATAAAATTATCTATCGAACTCAGGCAGTTGAAAATAAAATGTGGGTTCATCTGCGCCCTTAATGCAGCAATTTCTGTAGCCACAATGCGTTGCTTATAGGCTGCTTCCTTTTGCACAGCACCCACTCTCCTTCTTATAAATACATATACCATCACTCCCAACAATACCGCAAGCATTAAAATAAACCACCATCTTTTCCAATAAGGGTTTGCTATTTTGATATTGATGACAAACTGGTTATCCGGCACATTCTTTTGCCTTACCAACAACCGGTAATTACCTGCCGCCAGTTTGCTGAACTGGATGATATTGGCGCCGTTAAGTTTTGTAAACGGCTCGTTGTTCACGCTGTACTCAAGAATACTGTTGCCGGGTATGGCAGTTAGAATACCAAACTGGAATAGCAGGTTATTTTGCTGATATTCCAATTCGTAACTACTATCTATTGCCATATTATTACCAAAGAGTTTTGCACTCCTGATATAGATAGTTCCCCGCTCCTGCACCGTATCGAAATCGTGAATATTCCATTTGAAAAATCCGGCATTGTAGCGGGTGTACATATAGCCGCTATCACCGGAGCGGATATTATCAATGATCAGTGGAACGCCATCTGCTTCATTGTAGTTGGTAAAAATGCCCGACGACACCCCGAACCTCGAAATACCTTCATTCGTCGCCAGCCATATATTATCATCTTCGTCCATTCTGATTTCATTTACCGCATCGCTGGCCATACCATCGTTACGTGAAAAACGTATGAACTTTTTTTCATCTACAAGCCATTTATATAACCCGTAAGTAAAATCGCCGAGGTACATATTTCCCTTTTTATCGGCTACCATACTGGTAATGGTTGCAGCGGTTTGCGAGGGTGGTACATTCAAAAATTCATGCTGCACTTTACCTGTGGCGATATCGTATATAAACAGGCCTTCATCTTCAATGCTGATCCATAAGCTGTGTTGCTTTTCATTATAAAAAATCATCCGGAACGCACGTCCATCCCGTGCAGGTACAGCTGCCAGCGGCTCAGAGCTTTTTGTTTTCGGATCGTAGCGGATGATACCGTGGCGCCGGGTCCTTATCCAGGCAATACCGGTTTTGTCCATCACTACATTCCGGTAAATAACATCGGTAGCTATATGGTTTGGAAGCTTCGGTGCTAACTCAGTTGCTGTAAGCGTGCGCTGATTCAGTAAATACAAAGCCTCATCCGTACTCATAAAGGCCGAACCATCGGGCAATTCTGCAATGCGGTCCAGGTGGGCGGTCAGCTGTTTTCCGCCAGGGAGTTTTATTGCTATCTGCTCCCCTGTTTTTTCATTATATGCATAAAAGCGACCCGGGTTATCGTGGCCTGCAATCAGCAGTTTATTGAAATTTGAAAAGTGAATATTCCTGACAAATTCGTCGGGTTTGCTGGCAGCGAGGCTTGTGAACCGAAACCTGTTTTGGCCGGACTGCATCAGCACCAAACCAGTGGGCGTACATATCCAGAACTTATTGCCATCTTTCAGATAGTAATTGCTGAAAGCGCCTGAATAGGTTTTATTCTCACCTGTGCTATCCGCAATTAATCTTAAAAATGCTTCCTTCCTTTTATCAAAAACCATCATTCCATTCTGGCTGCAATACATGAGGGTATCGCCACTCAGTGGTTTGATGCAATAGGCCCAGTCAAAATCCTTTTTTTGCAAAAACACAGGTGGGGTAGGTATTTTTTTCCATTCGTTTGTATAGCTGTTGTACCTGAGCAAACCGTTATTATAGGAGCCGATCCAAACAGCACCTTCTGAACTGTCGTAATAATTAAGCTGGCATCCATAATAATCTTCCACTTCCTTAAACGGGTAAAATGTAAACCGGTGGGTGGCGGTTACCACACTGCACAATCCATAGGTAGTGAGTATCCATAATTCGTCTTCGTTCTTTTTCGCGAAACCAAGTACCAATACCCTGGTCATCCGGTCTTTTGCGGGTATTTGGCTATTGATAAAATCGATCCAGCCGCTCCGTGAAAATTTTTTTGAAACAGGATCAAAATTGAGCAGTTCGTAAGCTGTTCCGATCCAAAACTGGTGCTGCTTATCCTCGATCATAGCATGGTAAACTCTTCCCGGCCTGCACAGCGTAGTGTCGGGTGCATAGTTGGAAAAACGCTGTGTTTCCGGGTGGTACAGGCTGATGCCGCTTAAAGTGCCGGCCCATAATTGCCGGCGGCTGTCTTCATATATGGTTTGAATATTATTGCTGGCAATGGTGGTGCTGTCTGCCGGGTTATTATTGTACACATCAAAAGCATTGCCATCAAAACGGTTGAGACCGTTGGGGGTGCTACACCATAAAAAGCCTTTGCTATCTTTAAATACATAGCCCACATTGTTACTGCTGAGGCCGTCTTTTGTGGTGTAGGTTTTAAAATGATAACCCTGGGCTAACAGAATATTGCTGCAGCAACATAGAAGCAGGTTTATAATGGGTTTTATTAAGGGCAACAGTTAATCTTTTAGCGATATCGAAATGTAAAACAAACGTCAATACTGCACTTTGTTTGAATTGTCCGTACGTGCTGCTTTTGGTACAATCTGTTTACTTAATTAAAATTTATCTCTGAACCTGTGATAGTCCTTGCCGATTACAACCCATTTTGTACCTGTACTTTGCACTGTGCAAGATAGTGTTTCGCTATAAATGTCTGGGTAGCCGAAATATTCATACCGTTGCAGTTCCTGAATTGTCGATTGGCCGTATATGATGTACACAATTGGTACGCCATAATTAATAAGGGCGAGGTCGTTTGCCCGGATGTTATATATCCTTCCTTTACGGGGGGCAGGGTCGGGCAGGATTAGGTTTAATGTACCTTCAAAACCAGCTGCCTCTACCAAAATGGTATAATCGTTATCAGTAATGGGTAAGGTTTGGGTAAAACTGTTAACAACGGTTATGGTACGAATAGGCAACGAAACTGCTCCGTTTACCTCCAGTTTAGAATTCGCATTATCTGTGCCGATGCCCACATTGCCGTTACCCGCAATAAACAGCCGGTTAGCGTTGTTGGTGTATAAGGCAAATGGCATATTGCCGGGTGTACCCATGCTAAACGTATTGCCATTTACCGGCCCACCTACAAACATATTGAACTGAACGCTGCTGGTGGGATTGCGTAATACGAGCGCCGTGGCACCATCGCCGGGTGTTTGAATAGTGGCTACGCTGGCTGCCAAAGGATTATCGGTACCGATGCCCACATTACCGCCGCCGGTAACAAACAACCGGTTGACACTATTGGTGTACAACGCCACGGGCATATTTCCCGGCGTACCCATGCTAAACGTGTTACCGTTCGCCGGACCGCCCATAAACATATCAAACTGTACGCTGCTGGTGGGGTTACGGAGTTTTAACGCGGTAGCGTACTCGCCAATAGATTGTATGGTGGCTAATGCATTTGGTGCCGGGCTTGTAGTACCAAAACCTACATTTTGCCCAAAGCATGGAGTTGCAAAAAATGGTAGCAACATGGTGGAATAACCAAATTTCATCTTACTTGTTTTTATAATTTTTGATACACGATGGTACCCTGGTTATCTGTTCCAACCCAGGTCATTTTGTTACCTGCCAAACTAATGGTATATGTCTGGCCTAAAGCAAAATTGGTGGCGGATGTAGTAAAGGCATTCCCTTCTAATTTCCATTTTGTTTTGGCATAAAGTTTTTGCTGGATATCAATATACTTTGCATCACAGCCGGAGTTGGCGGCATTTAGCCTGTAGGTGCCATCTGCATTTATTTCGTACACGATATTGGCTGCACAAGGCCGCTGCTGCAAGAGAGCGGCGTGCATATCCATTTTTTTACCTTCATACACAATGGTGTGCGAAATCTTTTTCCATTTGCCCACGGGGCTTTGTGCAATAGCTACGTTTACCAAAATGAGTGCTGATACGACTGACATTAATTTTTTCATATGCTGGTTTTTAGGACTTGAATGATTACTCCGGTATCAAATGCAGTATTTCCGCTTTTGATGGGGTGGTCACGCCATTTGTTGCTTTAAAAACTCCCTGGCCACATGGCCCGATAACGCTTTTGAAATAGGAACCGTCTTTGGCCATAAAGCCATTTTTGAGGCTTATTTTACCGGCACTGCGGTAGCGCAGATCGTTTTCATAATTACCCTGCATTTTTTGAGTGGACTCTAATACGCCGCTGGATTGGTAGGTGAATCTGCCATTTACGTTGCTGCCCAAAATGACCAGTGGGCTGCAGTCGCTGTACAAATCGCTGCGCCAGATACCACGGCCCCAGGTGGCTGCGGATATCGTGTTATTGGCTTCGTCCACAAACAAATCGGTAACCGGTATCATGGGCAGACCGTTGTAAAATGGTACCCAATCGGACATGGTAAAATCCATAAAGTATACACCCAGTTCAGTACCGCAATACACATCACCCTGGCTGGTACAAAAGATGGAGTACACTGGTACATTGGGCAGACTGCCTGTAAAATCAAACCAACTGGCTCCGGCATTGCCGCTGTACATTACCCTGCTGGCTCCGTTATTGCCCGTTGTGGTGAGCCAGATTTCATTAGCATTGCCACTACTGGTGGCTATATCGGTAATGGTACCAAATGCGGCAGGCCAGCCCGTGGTGCCAGATATGACGGTCCATGCGCCGCCCTGGTTGTCGGACCGGATAACGCCGTTGCCGGACGCGGCATAAATTCTGTCGGGCTGCTGTGCACTAACGGCAAACCCGCCATTGTAACCCCTGTTTGTAGTTGCCGTTCCATCGTTTGTGCCGCCAAGCCTTACTGCTGCCCAACTACTCCCCTGATTAAGGCTGCGCCATATTGTGTCCCTGTAACCAACATATACAATGTTGCCGTTGGTAGGGTGGCATGCAATATCTGGGAAAAAGGTTCGTGTAGGGCCAAAGCCTGGTGATACAGGTGTACTGGTATTGCTACTGCGTGTAAACCTGGAAATCGATGTATTTTCTACCTGGAAAAAAAAGTTGTTGTTCGTATTTACAAAATCGCTCACAAAGCCATCGCCTTCACCCGAGTATATCATGTGGTTACCAGTGGTGGTATAATGGGTGCCATTGTCCTGCAGGCCACCAACCAATAAATTTGCTGTTCCTTCAAAGCCTTCCATGTGATAATATTGGGAGCATTGCAGGCCTACCGATTTGTCGGTCCAGGTAACACCGTTATTATTACTTACAAATACGCCGCCATCGCAGGCAGCGTAGAGCAAGGCGCCGTTTGGGCTGTACATCAAATCGTGAATGTCGGAATGGAGGTAGTTGGCCGCCGTAGGTGTGCCGTTACCGAAACCCTGCGTGGTGTTGCCAAAACTTAGCTCATTCCCATTGTTTGTAGATGAGGAAAGGCTGAAGCCTGCTGCCACCATGTTATTATTATTGGTAGGGTGAACGGCAAAAGCCTGATTATACCATGCTCCGGATGCGATGACGTTTTGAGTATTGATGCGGGTAAAATGGTCGCCGCTGTTCACTGATTTATAAATGGTGTTGGATACGATGCTATTAGGGTTTGGCACAGGATCGTTGCCACATTGCAGAAAATACACTTCATCTGGGTTGGCCGGGGTTACTGCCAACAGGCCGTAGGTGGATGGATTAGGGTTTGGTGTATAGGTATTCGTAGTAAAAAAACTTTGGCCGAAATTGATGGATTTGTATACAAAGCTGGGCGTAGTAAAGTACAGTATGGCATCGTTGGTAGGGTGTTGTTCTATGTCGGTAACCACCGTGTTTCCGCCGGGTACCGCAGCCCAGGTTTCGCCAAAATTAAAACTGGCGTACAGGCCATTAAGGGTAGCTGCAAAAAACACGTTGGGGAAATTGCGTAATTGCATCAGTTTTTGTGGCACCCTATTCCGTAGCACCGTTTCGGAGTTGCCCAGCTTTTTCCAGTTAGTGCCGCCATTGGTGGTCACCAATACGCCAACCCCGTTTCTATGGAGGCCATAGTCTGCTAAAAAATTACCGGCCACTTTTTGCCCTGTCAATATATAAATGGTGTTGCCGCTGGGGTCGTTGTTGCCAAATACCACACCAGCGATGCCACAGTTGGGCAAATATTTGGTGATGGAATACCAGTTGTTGCCCCCGTTATCGGTACGCCAAAGGCCACCACTCGGGCTGCCGGCCAGCATCACCGAGGCATTACCAGGCAACATGGCCAGCCTGTCTATGCGGCCAATACCCCGGCTACCACTGTTGGTACCCCAGCCAGTGGTCAGGGGACCTACAGATGTCCAGTTACCGGCAGTAGAAGTTGTGGCGTTAGGCGAGTTGGCAACATCACTCCCGGATATTTTTTGGGCTTCGTCAAAATATTTTGAGGTTTTATAATCCACTTCCCCTTGCCCGTTAACATGCCTGGCGGCAAACCATGCCCAGCGGTTCCAGCGTTTATATTCTTTAAATAATTTGGGGTTCGCATTAAAATTATTCGCCCTGTAATAATTATCCACTTCTTTCATTACATCCACATATTTTCTTTTGCCAGCCAGCTTGTTGGCCAGGGCTGTTGGTATTTCTGTAACCTGGCTAAAAGCAGTGGCAACAAGGCAGAAAAGCAGAAGAAAGCTTACCAGTCGTTTATAAATTTTCATTGCAATTACTGTTTGCTGTTATTGATTCAGGTTGCCGTTTGCCTTTAAAAGGTGGTCTATCTGTTTCTGCTGTTGAATAATATAGAGGGTGAGTTCTTCTATTTTTTCCATCATCTTTTTTTGGAGGTCGCCTAGCTTTAATCCGTTGGAATGCATGTCGTTTGCAGTTGGTATTTCGGGCAGGTGTTTGTGTTGTATGATAAATTGCTCCACTTCCGCCAGCGGCCTCAGTTTATACTCCTGTTCAAAAACATAGTCCGGCCAGTTGGCGGTTTCCACGGTCACTTCGCGGCTTCGAATGTCGCCGTTTACCGAAAGTTTATTGACCGGGTTGTCTGTACCTATTCCTATATTTCCGTTGGCGGCAATAAAAATCCTGTTAGCCGAATTGGTATAAAAAGCAACAGGCATGGCACCTGGCGTACCGAGTGAAATCGTATTGCCATTGGCAGGGCCGCCTACAAATGCATTAAAAGTTACCGAGCCGCTGGGGTTGCGAATAGAAAGTGCCGTGGCACCATCGCCTGCTGTCTGCAACGTCAGTTTGGTATTGGCATCGGGTATGCCTGTGCCAATGGCTACATTACCCGAGGCTGGCCCATCGTTGAGCAAAATGGGGCTGCCATCTTTTCCCCCGCGGATATATACGGCTTCGTTAGCGCCATAATTAAAATGAGTGATATGTGTGGTACCCCGGATGCCGAGGACGCCCTGGCTGCCGCCAGCTAAATCGGCCAGGCCCACCTCGAGTGTATGTGTAGGCGCCCCAGTACCTAACACCCCAATACCCGTACGCTGAAAATTGGTGCCGATATAGTTATTGCTCGGAGAGCCAAACTGAAACATGGCTACAGTCTGGTTACTGCTTTTGATAATAAAAGGCTGGTTATCGGTAGTCCCTATAAAATCGGTGTTGGGATTTGTACCGGCATTGCCATTTAGTCCCCATCCACCACCAACTCCACCACCAGCTACCGCGGCACTATGGCTACGCAGTACCCACCGTACCGCACCAAGATCGTATTGGAAATTAACGCTTGCATTATTGGGTATGGTCACGTCGGCCCCGGTGCCGGTGATGATGCGTTCAGAAACGGCCTCGGCGGGGCTTTCATTTACCACCGTCATGGTAAAGCCACTGCGGTTAAAAAGGGTTACCAGTTTTCCGTCCCAACTATAGCTAAGGCCGGTTACATTAAAGGCTGTAGTGGGGCCGGTGATCCTGAAATTACTGTAGGCTAAGGTGCCTACATCTACCAGGTTATTACCATTAGCCAGGGTAAGATCAGCACTGCGCAGGATGAAGTCACCATTAACATCAAGGGCGGCTGTGGGCGCTGCGGTATTGATACCCACATTTTGTCCATAAGAAAAAATACTGCAGCCTGTAAACAGGAATAGGAGGAGCCGTTTCATAAAAAAACATTTTGGTGAAAAATGAATTGCTAAACTATTCTCACCGGCATATTGTGTTTTTGCTTGTTTATGCGATGGCCGCGGCCGGTTATTAGCCGGTAAATACGACACCATGGGATACGATTTCTGGCCTGATTTTGGGTAACCTTTTTTCACGACCCTCTTCATCCTTAAGACAAGACTTATTCATCCAATAAAAGAATCTAACTTGTCTCTTATCCGTTCATCTAAATTTAATCCCTATGAAAAAGATTTACTTCTTGCTGCTTATTAGTTGCAGCACCTTCTTCCTGGCACGATCGCAACCTATCCTGGGCTTTGCGCAGGAAATGAGCATTACCGGTGTGAGCCCGCTGGTGGAAATTGTAAATGCCAATGATGGAAGCAACCGGCTTTTCCTGGTCCAGCAAAACGGCACTATTAAAGTTTGGAATGGTACATCGGTGCTCGCCACACCTTTCCTTAATGTGAGTGGTATTATTTCATACTCTCCCGGGGGCGAACGTGGACTGCTGAGCATGGCCTTTCACCCCGGTTACAGTGGCAATGGATATTTTTTTATTTATTATACCAATACCGCAGGTAGCTTAACGCTGGCCCGTTATTCAATAAGCGCCAATCCCAACGTAGCCAATACCAGCGGCACAGTTTTGCTCACCATACCGCACCCTGGTGCAAGCAATCATAATGGTGGCAAGCTGAATTTTGGTACAGATGGATTCTTATATTTTGGAACGGGTGATGGCGGCAGCAGTAATGATCCGAATCAAAACGGGCAAAACATTGCATCCCTGTTGGGGAAAATGCTGCGCATCGATGTAAACGGTTTTGCCACCTCGTCACCATTTTATACCATCCCTCCTACCAATCCATTTTTAGTTCCCGGTGACGGCGTGGCCGATGAGATATATGCCATGGGTCTCCGCAATCCCTGGCGCTGGAGTTTTGACCGCCTGACCGGTGATATGTGGATCGCCGACGTGGGTCAGAACGCATGGGAAGAGATCAATCACCGCACACCCGCAAATGCTGCCGGCGTAAATTATCAATGGCGCTGTATGGAGGGAATGCATCTGAATACGGCAACCGGTGTACAGCCTTGTAATCTCACCGTGGGTGTTTCCACGCCGCCGGTATATGAATATTTTCATAATTCGGCCGGTGGGTTTTCTATTACGGGTGGTTATGTGTACCGCAATACCGCAGAATATGCTGATATGCTGGGCTGGTATATTTGTGCCGACTATGTACGCCCCAACGCTTTCATGGTAAAACCGGATGGAATGGGTGGTTATTTGAGCGCCGTACAACCTTTTGGTGTGCCGGCTAATATTACCACATTTGGCGAAGCTGAAAACGGCATGCTTTACGCCGGAACAGCGGCCGGTGGTGTTTATAAAGTTGTTTTAGCCGGCCTGCTCCCTATAAAACTACTCTCGTTTACTGCCGCTTTTAAAAATGGTACCGACAACCTGCAATGGACAACAACGCTTGATCCATCCCTCGTTCGGTTTGATATAGAAAATTCGGTTGATGGCATCCGGTTTAGTAATGTTGGAAGCGCTTTGCCTCAAACAAGCGGAATTACTGCAACGTACCAGTTTAATACCACGCCGCTCAATTCAGAAAACAGGTTTTACCGGTTGAAGATGGTATATGCAGATGGAACATTGCAATATTCTCCTGTAGTTCAGGTGAACAGCCGGCGTGTAGAAAAAATTGTGGTGATGTACAATGGTTCGGGACAAATAAAATTGAATACGCCTTATCCTTTAAGGCAGATAAATCTCATTAATAATGCGGGCCAAAAAGTAAAAAGTTTTACGGGGATTAATGCAGGCTCACAGGTTTTGGAAACAGGGAAGTTGCCAGCTGGAATTTATTGGCTACAATGTGTTGGAGAGAAAGTGGAGAATTTGAAAGTGGCGGTTTTTTGATGTAGGATGTCGGATTTATGATTTCGGATTTATGATTTATGATTATCATCCAATGTAAAATGCGGTTGGCTTCGTAAGCCAGCCGCATTTTTTTGCAAAACGGAGGGTGTGCCAATGTTTATTTTGACCGGCATGATGGAGACGCCATAAATGGACGTCTCTACATACCTAAAAATATCTTCTGCAAACACAGCCACAATTTGGTCTTCAGCATTTTAACATCCGGTTCTGCGCCTATTCTGAAAGTAGAAAGTTCCGGTGCAACCAAAAAACTGGAGCCGGACCATTCCTGTACTTCAAAATGGGGGCGACGGAAAGGGAGGCCGAGGCTACCCGGGTCTACATCAAACATCAGCATCACTTTGGCGGGCATTAGTTGCCAAAGTTGTGCCGACTGCGGGTTACTGACCACGTTAATTATGGCCACATCATTCATGGATAGCTTGCAGGCAGCGAGCATTTTGCTTAAGAATGCCAGGTCTTCATCCGCAATATGTGGATGAAAATGCTCAGTCACTACAATAGCAACCTGTTTTCCGAAGCCTCCTAAATATTTAATGGGGGCAATACCGGTTTCTTTTTTACCCGGATCATCATTTTCAGTAACAGGACCCATAGTTGCCGGCGCCGTGATGACATCTTCTTTTTTAGCCGGTACTGGTGCTGTTTCTATTTTTTGGGGTTCAATAGGCAGGATCTCTGCGGTCGGGGGCAAGCCCCGGTCTACGACATTTTTACCAACCGGTTGAACATCCTCCAACACAACTAAAGATTGTTTGTATAATTCTGCAACAACCGTCGAAGGCAGTTGAACTTTTTCGAAATGCATAATTCCTGGGTTTGTTAATAAAAATGGACGGGGCTTTTTTCGTTTCTTTGCTCAAAATTATTCTAATTATGGTTGCCACTTTGGATATTCCCGTTACAAGAGCAGAAACGAGCAAACTCAACAATCTCGACCTTGAAAATCTACCTTTTGGAAAATATTTTTCCGACCACATGCTGGAAGCTGACTATGAAGATGGTGAGTGGAAAAATATTGAAATTAAGCCTTACCAGCCTTTGCTGATAGAGCCAAGCAATGCGGCCTTACATTATGGCCAGTCTATTTTTGAAGGCATCAAAGCCTATAAAAATGCCAAAGGCGAAGCGGCCATTTTCCGCCCCTACGATAACTTTAATCGTTTTAACCTGTCGGCCGAAAGGATGATGATGCCGACTGTGCCGGAAGAGATATTTATTGAAGGCATGAAGCAATTGATCGCATTGGACAGCAATTGGATACCCAATAAAGCGGATCATTCCCTGTATATCCGGCCCTTTATGTTTGCTACGGACGAGGTGATCGGTGTAAAACCTTCGGCCAATTATAAGTTTATGATACTGCTGAGCCCAACCGGGCCTTATTATGCAGCACCGATGCGTATTTATGTTGAGGAGCAATTTGTAAGGGCAGTGCCAGGCGGTGTAGGTTTTGCAAAATGTGCCGGAAACTATGGCAGCAGTATGTTCCCTACAGCGCAGGTAAAAAAACTGGGCTACGACCAGGTACTTTGGATGGATGCCCTGGAACATAAGTATGTGCAGGAAATCGGCACCATGAACGTGTTCTTTATCATTGGTAACAAAGCCATTACACCCGACCTTTTAAATGGCACCATACTCGCAGGCGTAACCCGCGACAGCGCTATTGAACTATTAAAGGCCATGGGATTGACCGTGGAAGAAAGAGACCTGGGTATTGATGAAATAACCGAAGCCTTCAAAAGCGGCGAATTGAAAGAAGTATTTGGAACCGGCACCGCCGCTACCATCGCTATGATCAAAGAATTGCGTTACAAAGACTTTGTCATGGAATTTGATACCGCCAGCTGGAAACATTGCCCCGAAGTGAAACGCCGGATGGATGCTATTAAATATGGTGAAGCTCCGGATGCGTTTGGTTGGATGGTGAGCGTGTAGGGATTTAGGGTTTCGGATTTACGATTTGTAGATATTGAGACCATGACTGTTGAAAATAACTGTCATGGTCTTTTTAAATTAAAATCGCCTTAAATGCCGTTCTCAGGAATCAGCGATTTCTTAATGGACACAAAAAACCCTGATGACGTCGCCAGCTATTTTATAAACAATGGAATGATCTTCTAACAGCTGAATGATCTGGTCGGAGTGATTGATTTCCTTTTCGGGCATTATCCTGCCAATCACTTTAATTTCAATAGGGTTAATATCGATCCATTCAATTTGACTGGCCTGGTAAGGTCCCTGTTTCTCCGCTTCAATATAGGTTTCAGTAGGAGTTATCACCCAGTTACTCCAATCGGTAACTATCGGTTCGTATATTATTTTCAACCTGTAGGTCCAGGGTTTCTTGTGAAGCACGGAGGTGATATTTTTCCAATTCATCAGTAAAAATAGCTGTCTTGTGATGATCTTTGAATCTTCTCCAGTGTTCGTTAATCGCATGTCAGGCTTGCTCACAGCAGTCATTTCGCGCCGACAACCCCTATTTACGAATCAAATTGCCCTTATCCACATTATTTTTTCAAATTTGTTATTTTATTTTTTGGAAGTTGCCGCCAAGGCTGTTACTTTTGCCGTCCATTTTAAAAAATTGATTTAATGCCTACTATACAGCAACTGGTAAGAAAGGGTAGAGAAATAATAAAGGCTAAAAGTAAGAGCCGTGCTTTGGATGCCTGTCCACAACGCCGTGGAGTATGTACCCGTGTATATACCACCACACCTAAAAAGCCCAACTCTGCTTTGCGTAAAGTAGCCAAGGTTCGTTTAACCAACAAAATTGAAGTTATCGCTTACATTCCCGGTGAAGGTCATAACCTGCAGGAGCACAGTATCGTTTTGATACGTGGTGGCAGGGTAAAAGATTTACCGGGTGTACGTTACCATATTGTTCGCGGTAGTTTGGATACTGCTGGCGTAAAAGACAGGAAACAAAGCCGTTCTAAATACGGTACCAAAAAAGCCAAAGCAGGTGCAGCACCAGCAGCAGCAGGTAAGAAAAAATAATCAAATTCGTTCGTAGAGACGCATTGCAATGCGTTTCACCATAAATAAACATTCCAATGAGGAAAGCACAAGCCAAAAAATTACCCTTAGCACCAGATCCTAGGTTTAACGACAAACTGGTAACCCGTTTTGTAAACAACCTGATGTGGCAGGGCAAAAAGAGCGTTGCTCTTACCATTTTCTACGATGCCGTTGACAAGGTTTCTAAAATCACCAACGAAGATGGCTACGAGATCTGGAAAAAAGCATTGAATAATATTACTCCGGGTGTTGAGGTTCGCAGCCGCCGTATTGGTGGTGCTACGTTCCAGATCCCATCTGAGGTACGTGCCGACCGTAAAATTTCATTGAGCATCAAATGGATGGTACGCTTCAGCCGCGAAAGAAATGGCCGCAGCATGGCAGACAAACTGGCCAATGAGATCATCGCAGCCAGCAAAGGTGAAGGTGGTGCTTTCAAAAAGAAAGAAGATACACACCGTATGGCCGAAGCCAACAAGGCTTTCAGTCACTTCAAGATCTAAAAGACCAACAACCAGTTTAGGTTGTGTACGATACAGAGAATCCCCCAGCAGTTTGTTGGGGGATTTTTTATTTGCCTTCAGTTAGCTCCGAACAAAGCTTGCACATTACTGTAAAAATTCTATCGGCTGCTTGCTTGTCTGTTCAATACCCAGGCGGTGATTCCCAATCAGTACTTAAAAAAATTGTGACAAATCTTTTGTGACAATTTAAATTGTCACAAAAGACTTGTCACAAAAAGCGGTTCTGCCGAAAAACATAAAAAATCCCTCCGCATTATTATGTTGAGGGATTTTTTATTTTCTTTTAATGCCGATCAATATCTGCACTTACTGTTATCAGCTTTGATAAAGTAACTCTTGTAATTGCTGGCTTTAGTATCCATGCACCCAACCAGGTCCAATAGTTTCAGGTTTTTAAAGTCGATGGGCTGGCTTTCGGCCTGCAAGGCGATATATCCTTCCGTCAACCGACTCCCGGCCTTATTGATCCACGGAAGGCTGTCGGTGATGTGTGCCATGCTCCAGTTATAGTTGCCTCCAACAAAGCCGCCGCCAATAGTTGGTTTGGTGTAAACCAACACCGTGTCTCCTTCAATTATATGGCGGATAAGGGAATCGCCATATACTTCTACAGCAGCATTTACCCAAACATCTTTATTGTAGGTTTTTGAAGCAGCGTTGATGCAATGTTCCGGCCGGATCGCATCGCTCATACGTACCTGGGTGCCGGGTGTACAAAGGTTGCCGGTTGTTGGGGCGTCTTTCCCATTGCTGCAGAGGAATTGCATTTCAAGAGAAACCGGGAATGTCTGGTTCAATTCCAGGCTTTTGGCCGATTGGGAATGTAGCATGATGCCACTGTTACAGTCGGCATAGCCGGGTGCATCAGCCATATGCTTACCCACAAAACGGTACTGCAACTGCAGTTTATAATAGCTGAAAGGCGTTTGGTAATACAGGTGCCCAAAATGATCATCAAATTTTTGGTAGCCATCATACTTTATACGCAGTACGCTGTCTTCCACAATGAATGTGTTGTTGTAATTCTCGTTCAGGGGGCGCTTTAATATCTTAATATCCCAGCCAGACAGATCCTTCCCGTTAAAAAGAGATTGCCAATCTTCGGTGCCGGTTTTAGCAACGGGCTTACAGGCTGCGGCCGATATTATGAGTGCCGCTAAAATGATCTGCAAATGGTTTCTTCTCATCATAGTGGCAAGCAATTTATGAATTGTACGTCAATCTAAATGAGTTCAGTCATATGATATCTTAACGCTTGTATTGTTCGCCCTGCTACTTCTGCATAAACTCCTTGCTGATATCATCATAATAAGCCATGAGGCTGTTTGACTTTCCATCGGCGTCAAACACTTTCTCCCAGGTGCTGAGGGGCTCCCATATGCAGGTTCCTTTCCCCCTGCCATTGGCAACTTCAAAGGCTATTTTATTTACCTCTTTTTTAAGGGCAGAATACTCCACTACAATCACGTCTTTATTGTAGCGGGCTACCAACTTATTCAGGTTGTCCTCCAAATCGGCCAGGGTGCCGTGCCACTTGGGATAGTATGATTCGCCGATCACATCGAAGGGCACACCTCGTGCCATCATATTGTCAATGAAGAATGTAGACTCATCATGCTGGCCACCGAGGGCCACATGCAGCATCATAATGGTTTCCGGGGCTACTACTTTTACCGCAGCAGTTCCGGCGTTTAACAGCTGGGCGAGGTTATCAAGGTTGCGCACATTGCCATCGGGCCATACAATGCCATGGTTTATTTCATTGCCTACCTGTACCATATCGGGTAATGTTCCCTGGTCTTTTAGTTCCTGCATTACTTTTTTGGTGAAATCATACATAGCGGTTTTTAGTTCTGTGAAACCGAGGCCTTTCCAGGCCGCGGGTTTGTATTGCTTACCCGGGTCGGCCCAGGTATCGCTGTAGTGAAAATCGAGGAGCAATTTCATGCCCAGGGCCTTTACACGTTTGGCCATTTTCTTCGTGTTCTCCAGGTCGCAAAAACCTTTTTTGGGCGAATAGCCGCTATCATTTGCGGGCTCGTTAAAAATGCGGAGGCGTACATAATTAAAGCCATGATCTTTTAAAATTTGTATCGCATCTTTTTCTGTTCCCTTGTCACTGAATTTTAAACCGCGGGCTTCCAATTGGGGTAAAAAAGAAATGTCGGCGCCCAACATTTTACCGGTAACTCTTGGCTTAGCAGCCTCACCTTTCAACTCATAATTTTTATCAATAGACGCAGCTGTAATAGTAGTGGGTGCCACCATGATAATATCTGTAGAGCCGGTAAATAGATTACTGGACTTCGCCTCAAACTTAAAGATGCCGGGCTTTTTTCCTCCCTGGATAATCACCTGGCACTTACCATTGAAAAGGCTCCGTTGCCAGGCGCCATCCACGCATTTATCAGGCTCATGGCTGCTGGGATCGCCGTTGCCCACACCTATTATTTTGGCATCGCCCTGTAAATAAAATTTGATGAGGTTATCTGCATCCGGGACTTCCCTACCCTCTTTGTCTACTACACTTATGTTGATCACAGTAGCATCCTGACCATCAGCAAGCATGGTGGTTTTGTAAGGCGTCATCACCACTTCTACAGGAGCACCGGTTGTTTCTACTTTTGTAGTCAGGCGTTTGCCCTTTTTATACGCCACGGCTTCCAGTGTACCGGGTGCATAATTTACACTCCACTGCAAATGACCATTGCGGGGCATTTCTTTTTTGCCCTGGCTTTTCCCATTAAGAAAAAGCTCTACATCATCGGCATTACTATTGACCCATACATCTATTGGCTTGCCTCCTTTCTCACCGCGGGCTGTTCCATGATTCCAATGGGGTGAAATATGCAGCACATCTTTATCCGTCCACCAGCTTTGGTAGTAGTAGTAAATATTTTTAGGAAAGCCGCACATATCCATGATGCCAAAATGCGAATTGATATTGGGCCATTTATAAGGCGTTGGTTCACCACGGTAATCGAAGCCGGTCCACACGAACCCCCCAAGCCAGAAATCGTTGGGTGCTGCCAGTTTCCACCAGGTTTCGGCGGTACTGGCCCACCATGGCGCTGTGATATCCTGGTCTGGCAGGTAAGCCCGGATGCTATCCTTTTCCCAAATGCCTCTTGTGGTCACTGTGCTGCCCATTTCAGTTCCCAACAACGGTTGATCCGGATGATCCCTATGGTAATCGGCTACCGCAAACTGGCGGTAATTAAAGCTACGGACAGGGATCACTTCGTTTACGCCGCGATACACATTTGCGAGGTCAGCTGCATAAGTGCAGGTACGTGTAGGATCCAATTGTTTTTGCTTCGCAATCAGTGTTTGCGCTATTCTTTTACCAGTAGTCGTGCTATGTATCCAGCCTTCCTCGTTGCCGATGCTCCACATAAACACACAAGCACGGCTGCGGTCACGTTTTACCAGCCGTTCGAACTGATTCATGTATTCCGTCCCGCTGTTCAACAGGCGTTGCTCATCCATTACCAACATTCCTAAACTGTCGCATGCATCCAGCAATTCAGGCGTAGGCGCATTGTGGCTGGTGCGATACGCATTGACACCCATATTTTTCAATAAGCTAATGCGATAATACTGCAGGTAATCGGGCAATGCACTGCCAAGGCCTGCGTGGTCGTGGTGGTTATTGGTGCCCTGTATTTTTACATGCTTACCGTTTAAGAAAACGCCATTCACTTTAATGTCGATAGTACGTATCCCAATGCGAATGGTCCTGGTATCTACTACCCTGCCGCCCTGCTTTAGTTCTACCACAACCCGGTACAGGTAAGGGTCTTCGAGGCTCCAAAGCTTTGGATTGTTTACGGCAATCGTTTGTTTGGAAATTTTTTCTTCGTTTACTGTTAAGGCCACCGGCTGCTCTTTGGCCGCGCCTATCATATTGCCAGTCCTGTCTGTAACATAGCTTGAAACCGTATAAGATGCAGGATCAAAATTTTCGTTGGCCACCGTGGTCTCAACTGATACCACAGCTTTATTACCGGTGACCGTGGAATAGGCAAAAATGCCATCTGTCGCTATGTGCCCGTTTTGGTATTGGTTCATCCACACATGCCTGTAGATACCTGCACCTTCGTAAAACCAGCCTTCGTATTGGCTCGCATCTGCCCGAACGGTAATTACATTGTCCTTATCAAAATTTAAAAAATCAGTTATATCATAGCTGGTTCCTACATAACCGCTTTTGTTGTTACCCAGGTAAAAGCCGTTAACCCAGATATTGGCATCCCTGAAAATGCCATCAAACTGGATTTGGAAACGTTGGCCGGAATCGGCCCGGGCAACGTTAAAATGCTTGCGGTACCAGCCAATACTTGTTTCCGGGAAAAGGCCGCCCACGGGTTTATACCCATGCGACTCTACGTCAAAATTGTCAACGTAAGCAAAGGGCAATTCCACCGCCCAGTCATGTGGTACATTCAGATTGCGCCAGGCACTGTCTTTAAAACGGGGATCGATAGCGGTACCTGCGGCACCGCCCGATTTTGAGAAGATGGTTTTAACACTGTAATTAAAATCTTTCTCAGGATTGGCGGCATGGCCAAAGGCGAACTTCCAGCCTTCATCCATATTTATTTTTTGACGTGGAGCTGTTTGCGCCATACCCACGGAGAGGCCAGAAAAGACCAAAACCCAAAATAAACAGACCCGGAATCTTTGCATAAAAATAGTTTAGCTGTACTTGTACTTGTTTGATAGTAATGAATCAATTTTTTTTGAGCCAGATGGACTCCAGTTCAATACTGTATGGCTTTTTAAAATCGGCCGGCAACACCTCTTCCCCAATCCTGATTTCTATTTTCTCTGCACTGCTTAGTTTGAATACCCCGGTCTTGCTTCCGCCACTAAATTTTAAAGCCATAAAGCCCGGGTATGGCCTGGGCAACAGCAGCATAGAATCGGGTACAAGTTTATCCAATGGCACCTCAATATCCTGAAAACTATTGGTAAGTGTAATGCTTGTTGATACGGACATCGCATCGGCATCTGTCAATACAATTTTTGCAGTAACCGGCGTTGTTTCGGCTGTTCTGGCCCTGATCACCAATTTGGTAAAAGCTGAGGTGGAAACTTGCCTGGCCGCCAGTTTATCACCGAAAAAATATTGAAATGCCATGATATGGTCACCTGAAAGTTCGGTCGCTGCCAGCCTGAAAATTAACTGCCCTTGCTTTTCGCCGGTGATATACGATGACTGAAAACCACGGCGCATAGCTGAGAAAGTTTGCGCACTTCTATCTACAGTAGGATCGTAAATGTTCAACCTGCCATTTTCCGCAGCCACAAAGGTTTTCCAGGTTTCATTCTGGTAATTGTCCCAGGCAAACGGGTTGCCTTTTATATTTCCCGGAAAAGAAACAAAGTCTGGTCCTTTTTGTAGAACGATCTTGTAGGTGAGCATACCTGGCACTACCAGGTTTGCGGGCACTTCGGCCGTATAATCGCCACCCGGTTGCCGCACCATGGGTATGGGTCTTTGGCCACCGCCACCACCGGGACCAAGACCTCCGCCGCCGAAACGGCTGATTTGCAAAGAAGCCCGGCCGGTGTCCAATCCCACAATTTTTGCACGGACCGTAAAGGGCTGACCTGCGGTTACATCTGCATAGGGCTGGTGGCGGACATACATTTCACCGGAAACATTTGCCGGTGCAACAAACTCGTTTAGCCCAATTGCGCTAATAGTTTTTTTGCCTGTTTCCAATGCTTTTCCGGTCCTGGTAAGCAGGTAAGTACCGGGCGCAATTTTAAAACTATCTGCATTAGCTGTTGCAGCAAATTGATTGCCCTCGTTCAGTCCCTTAATCGTAAACCCCCCGCCCAGGTCTTCCAGCATTATTTTCATGGCGTTGGTGCGCCATTCAATACGGGTGACTTCTTTTTTGGGTGAAGCTCGTTCAAAAGGATCTCTTATGAAAATAGCATCCGGCATTAATTCCAGACGCCAAATACCATCGCCGATTTTATCCAGGAAATAGGCACCTGAACCAGTGTATGTTACAATGGATGAACTGCCTACACCTGCGATGGCATTGAGTTTGGGACTGCTTACAGGTTTTGAGTTCGTATTATTGGAGTAATAAAATTTTTGCTCCGTATTCATTTCACTAAGGCTGTTGCGATAACTGACCCTAAATGCATCAAAAGAGCTGTCGGCAGGATAATTGCCATAGGTTTTTAACCTTGGTACCTTATGAAACACTTCAGAAGCGATCAACATGCTGATGGCTTTAGAAGGCGTGTAGGCAAGATTTAAATAATGTGTCTGGTACTCGGTGTTGGCATAAGCCAGCGCCATGGGATCGTAGGCAAACTGTGTGGCCCATTGAAAGCCTGCGCCCCGAAAACTTCTTGCGATGGCCGGGTACATATACGACTGCAAAATATCCGCCGCATCAAATTCATACACCATCCGACTTTTGGTCCGATATTCCGGTATGGTATCAAATGGGATGGAATAGCGGTCTACATGGGGTAAAAAATTTCCCTGCACTTCCTGGTTGGCTACAAGACCGCTTGGATACCATTGAAAACTCACACCATCAACATTGGCCTTCGCCACTGCATCTCCATAAAAAGGAGATTGTGCAATATTATAATACAAGGGCTTTGTCCAGCCGGTGTTACGCATAGCTGCCGCCAGCCGATTGTTATAATCAGTAACGCCTTGTTTGGGGCCACTGTGGCTGGGCTCATTATTTAGTTCCACGGCTATCACATCAGCATCCTGTATATACGTCTGTTTGGTATAGGGATTGATATGTTTAAAAAACTGTAGTAAATAATTCTCCTGGGCTTTGATGGCAGTATCGTTTGCAGTGGATCCGCCTTTACCATATTTTCTCGCAAAACCGGGTGTATTCTCATCCCGTTCGGGATAACCGTTGCCCCAAAATGCAATCGGCGTGATGATGGTTTTGATATTTCGTTTTTTCAATTCAGCCAACAGGAAATCAAAAAGACGCAGGTGTTCATTTTCTAAAAGATTTCCGATGGTGTCAGTGATTTCTGTATCCCACACATGCACCCGGAAAGCATCAAAGCCTAGCCTCGCCATATGGTACACATCGTTCTGAATAGCCTTTTCCAAATCCAAACCCAATGCCTTGTGGGCACGGAAAGCATGAGCAAATGGCGTGGTATAATTAACACCAAAAAAAGCAGCTTCGGCATTGGTCTTTGAATACCGTAACATCCCCTGTTTATCCACATAAACCAGGTTATTGGCTTTCACGTTCTTTTGTGCAAAATTGGCCATGCCTGTAAATATCAATCCAAGCAAAGCAATACAGCGCATGGCCATTTTCATTCATCAAAATTTTTAGAGAGGCTGATACAATTTTCTAAGGCATTAAAATTATTGAAATGCATCCAAAGCAGCGGTAGGTTTGCCGGTATTATCAAAAGCACCCAGGCCATAACCCTGCCAATTGTAAGCTTCCGGCTCCCAATACATCACACCGAGGCCTTTGTTATCGTTGACAATTTTCACCTTGGCTATTAAATCTGTTAGAAACGCTTTGGCTACAGTTGGATTATTGGCTGCAAAACCAGTTTCTACCACCATTACTTCTTTACCAAAACGGGCCACCATATCATTCATGTTGGCAAGTATCTGGTTGTTGTAGTTGGCGTAGTTGCCAGCCGATGGATACAGGCTCATGCCGATGATATCAAACTTTGCACCATTGGCGATCAGGCCGCCGATATTCCATTGAAACAAGCCACCATCGAAACCGTTGCTTACATGTGCGATCACTTTTGCTGTTGGAAAAACGGCTTTTACCGCATCATGTCCTGCAAGCACAAACTGTGCGTAGTTGGCCATATTGGTACTGGCCTGGCCATCGGGCCAAAGCATGCCGTTGTTGGTTTCGTTGCCTACCTGTACCCATTCTGGTGTAACACCGGCAGTGCTTAATGCAGTTAAAACAGAAGTCGTATGCGTAGATATACTTGATTTAAGCTGGGTTACAGTTTGTCCCACCCAGGCTGCAGGTTTTGTTTGTTTTCCGGGATCGGCCCAACTGTCGCTATAATGAAAATCGATCATCACCCTTAACCCTAAATTCTTTGCACGTACTGCTTTGGCAACCATGTCTGCTGTATTACACCAGCCGGGAGCAGCTGGGTTTACCCAAACACGTAACCTGATGCTGTTAAAACCCAAGGATTTCATCAGCGCAAAACACTCCATTTCTGTTCCGGCAGCATTATAAAATTTCCGCATAGATGCTTCCATTTGAGTGACCCAGCTGATGTCTGCCCCTTTGGCAAAATTGACAGGGTTGTAGGGTGTCACTTTTATTTTTAAGATACCCGACTTGTATTGCTCATTATTATTGCCATAGGATGACGTTACACGAACGTCAATATCATTGGCCGTGCCGAAAGGCATTCCAAAGGCCTGCAGTATAGAATTAAACTCTTTGGTAGTGAATGCCAGGGATTGTTTTCCAATGAGTGTTCTTGTGATCCCCTTTGTAAAATTTCTACCCGTAGAATCTATCTCAATAATGTACTTGCTGGTAAGCGAGTCGTTGGAATATTTTGGAGAGCTCCAGCTAAATGTGATGGAACCGGTTGTAAAGTCAGCCGCCGAGGGTGCAAAATTTGGCGTGGAACTGGACACCACCACAAGTGTACCGTAAGGATTATCTGCCACAATATCTTTTTTGTCGCAGGCAGTAAGCAAAAGCACGGCCAGCAAACCAAACAGCCATAATATTTTTATTTTTTTCATGTTACTATTTTTAGGATGTTATGTTATTGCCTCACCACGGTATAGGTTCCCAGCTGAAAATTAAAAGTGAGTTTGTAAGACCCCGCCACCCCGGGGGATGGAAAGGAGGGGTTCACATCGCCAATATCAAAAGTGCCCGCTAAACCGGTGCCGCCGGCATTCATGTGGTACGAGTCGCCCCAATTACCGGCTGTTTGAATCAGCTTATAACCTCCCGTTGCTTTCATATCAATAATCAACTGGTAATCTGTAAGCGAGGGCAACTGTGTAAACCGGTGCGATGTAGCATATGCCCCCAGTGGATTAGCCCAGTTGGAGGCCACTGCATCACCTGTGATCCAAAGCGTACCCGCTGTTGGAACCGGCACTTTTGGAGGTGGCGGAAAAGGACTCGCGGTAAATTTATATACATTAGATACGAGTATCGCCTGGCCGCCTGCCATGCTTGCCGTAACCCTTGCTTCCATATTGTAGGGGCGGCGGGGCACCAGTTGCAATACCATTTCATTTCCAAGAATCGCATTTAATTGGGCAACGGTGTAGGTAAGCGATAACTCTTTTGCAATACTGACAACTTTCTTTTTACTGCTGCCAAAATTGGCCCCAGCTGTATCTATTTCCAGCACATAATTTACATCATGCGAATTGGCGCCGCTTGTAATTTTATACTCGGGGTTTGTCCAGCTGAATTTAATGGCGAGATTGGCCACCAGTGCTGGTTCCAGCACAACGGTTGCAGTACTTGCTGTTAGTACAGGGTTAGTGCCGCCCTGGTAATACACATCCTCTATTTGCCGTTTGCAGGAAATCAAAGCAACAGCAAAGACGCAGATCAAGGCCCAAAATTTTATGTTTGTTTTCATATAACAATTTTTAAAAACTTAATTAATACCCTGCATTTTGTTTCAGGTTGGGATTACTGGCCAAATCTGTATTGGGCAATGGAAATAAATTATACTTACTGTCTACAGATGTACCTCCTAAAACGCCACCCTTCCAGGCCCACAAATAAGCATTTGTAGTAAATTTTCCATGACGGATCAAATCGGTTCTTCTATGTGCTTCGTAATACAATTCCCGTGCACGTTCGTCCAGGATATACTGCAGGGTCAATTGTGCAGCCGTGATATTACCGGTAGTGCTTGCAGGATCGTTGGCATAAGCACGGCCGCGTATCCGGTTCATGTAGGTTAGGGCTGTTGCAGCATCCCCACCGGTTCCGCCTTTTAATACAGATTCAGCATAAATAAAATATATCTCAGCTAACCGAAACAACGGGAAGTCGATATCTACCCAGTTGCCCGCCATATCGGCATGGGGTGCCGGACCGCCGCTACGGGTTTTGTTCCTGTATTTTGTAGATGAGTAGCCATCGGTTCCGGTATACAGGTTGGTCATTGTTTTGGACTGGCCTGTTGTGTAAAACTGTGCTCTTTTATCAGTATTGCCAGATGGGTCAGTAAACAAATCGGTAAAGGTGTGCGGATGCCTCAAACCGCCCCAGTTGCCACTGGTACCGGAGATGGAGCCAGGTACGGCTGCCGGGCCATGCGTTAAATAAGTAGTGCCACCCCAATTTTGTGTAAAGGCACCATCGTAGGCGATTACAAAGATAAATTCATTGGTGATTAGATGATTGTCTGCCAGCATCAGCTCCCTGTAGTTCGAATGCAGTGTGAATAGTGGAATCAGTTTGTTGCAATAAGTAATAGCCTCAGAATATTTTGGCGCACCAATGTATACCTCCGCATTCAGGTAAAGGCGTGCTAACAATGCCCAGGCAGCAGCCTGGTCGGCCCGCGCAAATTCATTTTGTTTTGGCGCCACCAATTCCGTTTCCAATGCTTTTAATTCTTTTTCTATGTAGGCAAATAATTCCGCCCTGGTCGTCTGTTTGGGTATGCTGGTGCCGATACCATCGGCTTCTGTTACAAATGGAGGATTGCCATACAAGTCCATTAAAACCCAATACTGGTAAGCCCTTAAGAATCTTGCCTCTGCTTTGTATTTCCGGATGCTGTCGGCACTTGCGCCTGTAATACCCCGTGTTGCCAATTGATCATCGGCAGCCTGGCGAATAAAATCGTTGCATAAAGTAATCTGGAAAAAAGAGCGGTAATAAACACCATTGACGATCGGGTTAATGGCAGACCAGCTCATTTCTTTTAATCCACGAACACCAGCATCATTTTGCCAGGTCCAGGCGGCTTCATCTGTGGTGAGCTCCTGCAGGTTAAAATACAATCTTAGAAAATCGCTGTTGCCTTCATCAGAAATAATTTGCGGTGGTATATCGGGGCTCCCGGTAACGTTGTTACCCGTAAGCGCAAAAGCACTGTAAACCTTTGCCAGCGCCTGTTTATAGCCTTTCGCCGTACTATAAACGGTTTCGGCAGTTATATCATTCGTAGGTAGCAGATCCAGCTTCTTGGTGCAGGAGCTGATGCTGATGACCAGCAAACCCGCTATGATAGAAGTGAATACAATATTTTTTTTCATATACTTGAAGTTATAAGGTGGTTTAGAAATCCAGGTTTACGCCTAAAGCAAATACCCGTGGCCTTGGATAAAGGTTATTATCGACACCGCTGCTGATCTCGGGATCGAGGCCTTTATACTTTGTGATCACGAATACATTCTGTACGGATGCGTTGAGACGAAGCCCGACTTTATCGTGATACACCCGGCCCAGATCGTAACCAATATTCAGGTTGTCCATGCGGAGGAAGGAGGCATTTGTAATAAAATAATCGCTTAGCAACTGGAGGCTGTTGCCGACAAAACCTGTTTTTAAATACTCCGGCGAACCATTCGTTATCACCGAGTTACCCAGTATCTGATTTTGTGTTCCGGCCTGGCTGATGGTGTTGTTGTACACATAGTTTCCGATGGAAGCCCGCGTAACAAAACCGGCACTCCATCTTTTGTATGTGGCATTGCTGCTAAAGCCCATAAATACTTTAGGCATGGCACTCTTATTTTTTACGAGGTCGCTTTGGTTTAAAATGCCATCGCGGTTTACATCATTAAAAAAACCTTCCATTGGTTTGCCGGTAACCTCATCATAAATCTGCCTGTAGAGGTTAAACGTATTGCGGCTGTAACCGACTGCATGTATTTGTGCAGAACCGCCACCAATACCGCCGGAGATGCCACCGGTTGGTACGCCGGGATAATTGGGATCTTTAGGCACCACGGTTAAGTTGGTAATCTTGTTTTCGTTGTAGGTGATATTGTAGTTGAGATCAAGTGTAAAATCTCTTTTTTTGAAAGCCTGGGCATTGATGGAAAACTCTACACCCTTGTTTTCCATATCGCCCACATTGGCTACAATAAATGCACTAAAATTACTGCCGGCAGGTTGCGCCACATTGTTTAAGAGGTCTGTTGTTTTTTTATAGTAAAAATCTACGCTACCGGTTATGCGGTTGCCGGCAAATCCAAAATCGAGTGCCAGGTTACTGGTGGCAGTTTCCTCCCATTTCCTGTTAGCATAAAAGCCACCCGGCCTGAAACCCTGGTAGTAAGTATTGCCAAATTGATATTGCGCTACCTCAGTGCTTAAGGCATAGTAACTCAGGTAGTCGTAGTTGCCAATACCATCCTGCTGACCGGTAATGCCATAACTCACCCTTAATTTCAGGGCGGATAAAGCCTTGCTACGTGACAGGAATTTTTCATTCCTCAGATTCCAGGCAACTGCTACAGAAGGAAATGAGCCCCAGCGGTTAACCGGTGCGAATCTTGAAGATCCGTCCCTGCGCATGGTGGCTGTAATCAAATACTTGTCATTGATAGATAAATTGGCCCTGCCAAAGAATGAAATAAGGGTATTCTCTGGCTTATTGAATGGGAATGGAGGATCGGTGCCAGGCACTTTGGTGCCCCTTGCATAATAACTGGCGTAGTTATAAGTGGTGGTCAGAAAGTTATTATATGCGTAGCCAGCCAGGATGTCGAACCTGCTTTTGATGGCTTTGATATCTTTTGCATAAGCCAGGTAGAACTCCAGCAAGGTGTTGTTTTTTGTTTGCTTATAGTAGTTATTGCTGCCACCCAAACCTCCGGCCAGGTAGGCGGATGCAGCACTGTCGCTTACGTACACCGTTCCTTCGCCTTCGCTTACATCGTAGCCTACATTCAGATTGGCCCGCAATTCGGGTAAAAAATGGAATTTATAATCGAGCTGGACGTTTCCAAAACTGCGTTGCGGTGTTGATTCGTCACGACGTTGGAGCAATTGACCGAGCGGGTTCCTGGGAGCAAGATTTAAAAGGCCGGTAGCCGTACCAGCATCAAGCCATTCGTAATAACCACCAAAACGTTCGGCCTTCGTAGAAGCATATACTGGTTGGGTAGGATCAAAATTCACCGCTGTACCAATGGCGCCACCATCTGCAAAGCGATTATTCTGCATGCTACCTTTCAGGTTAATATCCACTTTCAGGTGGTTGGTAAAAAAAGTAGGGTTTAATGAAAGCCCTACAGAAACCCTTTGTACTTTATCTGTACGCAAAATGCCCTGCTGGTTTGCAAAACCGAAAGACAGGCGATAGGGCAATTTTTTTAACCCTCCGGAAAGGCTGATATTATTGTCGGTGGCGAAGGCGGTTTGATAGATTTCATTTTGCCAATCGGTATTGGCCGTGCCCAACTGCGCTTTTTGGGCAGCTGTACCTTTGGCGTTCACGATGCTTCGAATCTGGTCGCCATTAAGGGTTGCTACGGTCTTTATAAGCTTTGATACTGAATTGACGCTGCTAAAGCCAACTTTTAGTTTGCCGCCCTGCCCTTTTTTGGTGGTAATAATAATAACACCGTTGCTGGCCCGGGTACCATAGATAGCAGCCGAGGAGGCATCTTTAAGCACGGTGAAAGATTCAATGTCGTTGGGATTTACAAAGGCCAGCGGATTACTACCGCCGCTGATGGTTCCATTATCCACGGGCACACCGTCGATCACAATCAGGGGATTGTTGGTAGCACTTAGACTGGCACCGCCACGGATAAGAATGGCACTGCCACTGCCAGGCCGTCCTCCATTACTAATGATAGAAACCCCGGCCACCTTACCGGCAATCAATTGTTCGGGTGTCGTGATAACTCCCTTTTGAAAATCTTTGGAAGTAACTGTAGTGATAGCACCCGTCATGTCTTTTTTACGGGTGGTGCCGTAACCAACCACCACCACCTCATCGAGGTTGTTGAGGCTATTGGTCAGTTTAATGGCAAGGGTTCCGTCGCTGGCCCTGGCTTCCCTGGCCTCAAAACCCACGGAAGTAAAAACCAATACATCTGTTGGTGCGGCAGTAATGGTATATGCCCCGGTGGCGTCGGTTGTGGTAGAGGCTGTTTTACCTTTTACCTTAACAGTTACACCAGCCAGGGGCTGGTTTTGGGCATCTGTAACTTTACCGGTGATCTTTCTTTCCTGGGCGAAACTGCCGTTGCAGAGTAGTAGCGCAATGGCATAGAGAAGGTAATAACGCAGTCGTTTTTTCATATGAGCAGTTTTGGGGTTAAATAAGGCAATCGCTTTGCTTACTACTCCAAATGTAGACTGGTGGCCGATTTGCCACTTATCCCATTGTTCATAGTTTTGGTGCTATTGAACAATTTTACCCTCAAAATGGGCCATGCCTTATGGTTTGGGTTATTTTGTGGCTGCTTGTGGGGCACAATACTATAAAGGTAAAATGGTTGAGTAGTCACTGGGTCATTGGGTCAGTAAGTCATTGTGTTATGTGGTAATATCAGGATGGTGCCAATTGACTTATTGACCCAATGACCTATTGACCCAATGACTTATTGACCACATGTTGTACGACATTGTCTTGCGTACCATAAAATGTATGCCCTTTCTAACCCTGCTTTATGAAATTGAGAAACAGTTACCGGCTTTTGATTTTGGGAATGCTTTGCTGGCATACAATTGGGTTTGCCCAGCAACCAAAGCTCAAGTTCAAACGCATTTCTATCGAGCAGGGTCTTTCCAACAGCACCATCGAAACCATTTACCAGGATAGCCGGGGCTTTATCTGGTTTGGCACCCGGGATGGGCTGAACCGGTACGATGGCAACCAGGTGACCGTTTACCGCTACGATGCCAAAGACAGCAACAGCATCAGCGACAATTTTATCCGCTGCATTTACGAAGACCGTAACCATGCCCTATGGATTGGCACCATTAACGGCCTCAACCGGTTTAATACTGCTACTAATACATTCACCCGTTACAAGCAAAGCCGCGAAAACGCCGGAAGCCTGAGTAATAATTTTGTCACCTCGGTTTTGCAGGATGCCAAAGGCGACCTTTGGGTAGGAACCCAGGGTGGTGGTATCAATCTTTTTTTACCAGCCAAAAATGCATTTGCCCATTTCAGGCATGGAGAAGGCAAGGCAAAAACGCTGAGCAGCGACCGGGTGAATTATTTGATGGAAGACAGCCGCTCTAACCTCTGGGTGGCGACGGACAATGGCCTGAACCTTTTTAACCGGGAGGCCCGGAGTTTTAAACTGTTTTCGGGCGAAAACGGAAGCGGCCAGCAGAACATCCGCATCATTAAAGAAGACCCGATGGGCAACCTATGGCTGGGGACAGAAGATAATGGCCTGGTTGTGTTTAATTACAAGGACACCGTTTTTAAGTACTACCAACATCATCAACAAGACCCAAATTCACTGGCCAGCAACCAGGTTAGAACTATTTTAGTTGATAAGAACCGGGATATATGGATCGGTGCCATCAATGGGGGGCTCGATCTTTTCAACCCAGCAACCGGTGGCTTTTTCCATTACCAGAACGAGCCAGATAATGCATTCAGCCTATCGCAGCGAACGGTTTCGGCCCTTTACCAGGATAACCAGGACAATATGTGGGTGGGTACCCATCGCGGAGGCGTCAATATTTACTCGCCCAATACAGGCAAGTTTTCGCTGTACCGGCAGGAGGCATTTATCAATAGCCTCAGTTACAATGATGTAAAAGCATTTTGTGAAGATAAAAATGGCAATATCTGGATCGGTACCGATGGGGGCGGGCTCGATATGTACGACCGCAACACGCATAATTTTACCCATTTTAAATACAGCGCATTTGATGCAAACAGCTTGTCTTCCAATGAGGTTCTGGTTGTAACAGAAGACAGCGAAGGCAATCTTTGGATTGCCACCTGGGGCGGCGGCGTGAGCGTGTATAACCGTGGTACGGGTAAATTTACCCGCTACTTACACAGTCCATCCAATCCAAATGCCATCAGCTCCAATTATGTGCAAAAGGTTTTTGAAGACAGTAAAAAGAACCTGTGGGTCGCTACCTATTATGGCGGCCTTAACCGCTTCGATAAAAAAACAAAAACCTTCTCCAGGGTAGGCGGCGATATGGCCAACCGGATACAGGGTAATAATATAGTGTCGATCAGTGAGGACAGGCAGGGAAATTTATGGTTGGGCACCGACGACGGCGGTTTGAATTGCTACAACGCAGCCACCGGCAAATGCACGCATTACTTTAATACCGCGGAAAAAATGCCCGACCTGCGGGTGATCTTCTTTGACAGTAAAAACCGGTTGTGGATCGGTCAAAACGGCTTATACCTTTTTGATTCGGCCAAAAACCAGTTTAACCTGTTTACGGATGTCGCCAGTTTGAACACTGCATTTATTAAAGGTATCGCCGAAGACGACCAGGGCAATTTCTGGATCAGCACTTCCGGGGGCCTTACACGTTTTAATCCACAAAGCTTTTCCTTTAAAAAATACAATCCTGCGGATGGGCTGCAGGGGCTTGAGTTTGAAGCAAATGCTTATTTGAAAACGCGGGACGGCCAAATGTTTTTCGGCGGCGTAAATGGCTTCAATGCTTTTTACCCCGAGAATATTAAGACCAACAGTTTTATCCCGCCGGTTTACATTACCGACTTCAACCTGTTCAATAAAAAGGTACAACCAGGCGCAGAGGACGGGCTGCTGGAAAACGATATTAGCCTTAGCAACGAAATCAATTTATCATACCAGCAATCCACATTTTCATTCGGCTTTGCTGCCTTAAACTATACCGCTCTTGAAAACAATCAATATGCCTACAAACTGGAACCATGGGATAAAGACTGGAATGATGCCGGCAGTGACCGAAAGGCCAGTTATACCAATGTGGCGCCCGGGCATTATACATTCAGGGTAAAAGCTTCTAACAACGATGGTATCTGGAACGAAAAAGGAGCCGCGATAAAAGTGACTATCCGGCCGCCTTTTTGGAATACCTGGTGGTTTCGCACGCTGGCTGCCATTATTATTATTAGCGGCCTGGTTTGGTTTTACCGTTTTAAAAGAAGACTGGAAAGGCAAAAGCTGGAAGAGGAAAAGAAGGATGAGATCCACCAGGTGCAGCTGCAGTTTTTTACCAATATTTCGCATGAATTCCGCACGCCGTTGTCGCTGATACTGGGGCCGCTGGAGCAGCTTCAAAAAGAAGATCCGCAATCGGGCTTTACCCATTATTACCAGGTGATGTACCGAAATGCCAACCGGCTCATGAACCTGATCAACGAACTGATGGATTTCAGAAAAGCTGAATCGGGTGTATTAAAACTGCACGTGATGCCGGGCAATCTTCAGTTGTTTTTACAGGAAATTTCGGAGGAGTTCAGCGAACTGGCCCTGCAGCGGAAGATACAGTTTTCGGTAGCGGTTTCAGAAGCCATTAATGATCCCTGGTTCGACCGGCAGGTATTAGAAAAAATTGTGATCAACCTGTTGAGCAACGCATTTAAATACTCAGGAGATAAGGCAACGATCGTCGTGGAAGTATTGGATACGATGGAGCACTTCAAACCGAATTTTGCCAACGAGCTGGTGCTCAAAAATGGATACCAGGCAAAAAAAACCATCTACCTCCGCGTGGCTGATACGGGTATCGGTATCTCCAAAGAATCGATCGTGCATTTATTTGAGCGCTACTATAAAATAACTGAAACGCACCTGGGTTCCGGCATTGGGCTGGCCTTCGTAAAAAGCCTGGCCACCCTTCATAAAGGCGATATTTATGTATATAGTGAAAGGGAAAAAGGAACCGAAATCATCATAGCAATACCGGTTCATAAAGAAGATTATACCAAAGAGGAAAAATGGGTAAAAAGCCATCCGGAAGGTGGCGCAAGACTGGAAAGCATTCACGCCAAATACGAACATCTTGACACGACGGCCACGGAAGACGTAGAAACGGAAATCCCGGAGACGGAAACTGTGGGCAGGCCACATGTCCTTATCGTGGATGATAACAAAGAACTGAGAACCTTTTTAAAAGAAAGCCTGCAACACCAATACCAAATTATTGAAGCCGCCGATGGTTTTGAAGGCATTGCGATGGCCAAAGAACATTATCCTGATATCATCATCAGCGATGTAATGATGCCTGGCATGGATGGGATTGAATTTTGCAAAAGAATCAAAGAAGATATTGAAACCAGCCATATACCGTTTGTGATGCTGACCGCCAAAGATGCGCTGGAATCGAGGATTGAAGGCACGGCTTCGGGTGCGGATTTTTACTTTTCCAAACCGCTGAGCATGGAGCTGCTGAACCTGACGCTGCGAAATACCCTACAACAAAAGCAGAAGTTGAAAGACCACTATTTTACGGATCAGCACGCCGACGCAAAGGACCTGGTCCACTCCACCAAAGACAAGGCATTCCTTGATGAACTGATTACAATAATCGAGGCCCAGCTTACCAACCCCGACATGGATGTGGATTATATCTGCACCAGGATTGGGATGAGCAAAACCAGCCTCTACCAAAAAATTAAGAAACTCACCGGCCAATCGATCGGGGAATTTATAAGAACTGTACGTTTTAAAAAGGCTGTTCAAATTATGACCCACGAAGATGTATCTCTTAGCGAAGTGATGTACAGCGTGGGTATCCAAACCCAATCCTATTTTACCAAGGCTTTTAAAAAGGAATTTGGCAAAACACCTTCGCAGTTTTTGAAGGATCTGGCGAAGTGAAGTTCAGTCGACAGTGAACTGTTGACGATGGACAGTTGACGGTCGACGGTTGACCAGAAAATCAAACATTCAATCCTTTTCTTTAAATTTGGCGAATGACAAGCATGCGAATTGACATATTGAATCCAAAGGCTGCCCGGCTTTTAAAGGATTTGGCGGATCTAAATCTCATTGCCATACAAGACAGTTCTAAAAATGGCTTTGCGACTGTTTTGAAAAAATTACGTTCAAAAGCTAAATCTGCACCAACACTTGATGAGATAACAAAGGAAGTTGAGTTGGTAAGGGCGAAACGTTATGCGAAATAAAGTAAGCCGAATTATTATTGATACCAATCTTTGGATCAGTTTTCTTGTAACCAAAGATTTTACAAAGCTCGACGAAATAATATTTTCGGGAAATGGTATCCTGGTTTTTAGCCAGGAACTACTTGATGAATTTTTAGAAGTTGCAAGAAGGCCAAAATTCAGACGTTTCTTTTCACATGCTGATGTCGAACAAATACTCGAGACCATTGACGAGTATGCTGACTTCGTTAAGGTGCAAACTCAAATAGATGTCTGCAGGGACCCCAAAGACAATTTTTTGCTCTCACTTTCAATTGACGGAAACGCAGACTATTTATTAACAGGTGATAAAGACTTGTTAGATATGACAAAATTTGGAGAAACTGAGATAGTAACCATTTCGAACTTTCTAAAAGAAAAATAGCACGAACATCACCATTCGAAATCTCCGTCACAAAAATTTGGCAACTGACTAGCCACTCACTACCTACTACTCGCTGAAAAAGCCACCGCTATCTCCGCCCCCACTTTCGCATTGTGTTTGATCAAAGCAATATTGGCTTCCAGGCTTTCACCGTGGGTATGACCGGCGATCCATTTCAGCAAAAATGGGGTAATGTTTTTACCCGATACTTTTTGTTCATTAGCCGCTTTTAAAGCCTGTTGAATATATACTTCTATTTCACTTTGTTCTATCTGCTGGTGATCCGGAACAGGGTTGGCAATTAATACTGAACCAGCCAAACCCATCTCCCATTTGGTTTTCAGCAACTGCGCAATTTCAGCCGGAGTGTCCAACCTGAGCGGAGATGCAAAACCGCTTTGCCGCGAATAAAAACCGGGTAGCTCGTCCTGTCCAAGAGTTACCACCGGCACGCCTTTGGTTTCCAGGTATTCCAGTGTAAGACCGATATCCAATATAGACTTAATACCCGCAGATACCACCGCCACGGAAGTGCAAGCCATCTCATCCAAATCAGCAGATATATCCATACTAGCCGAGGCTCCCCGGTGAACACCACCGATGCCACCCGTAACAAAAATTTTGATACCGGCCAGCGATGCAATACGCATCGTGGCTGCTACGGTGGTAGCGCCATACATTTTTTTACTGAGCACAAATGGCATGTCGCGCAGGCTCACTTTCCACACATCTTTTTCCTTGCCAAAGTATTTCAATTGCTCTTCACTTAAACCCACGTGGCACTGCCCGTTAAAAATGGCAATGGTCGCAGGTACAGCACCGTTAGCACGCACTGTTTCTTCTACAGCCAATGCTGTTTCAACATTTTGCGGCCAGGGCATACCATGAGAAATAATGGTTGATTCCAGTGCTACCACCGGCTTTCCTGCAGCTACTGCCTGCTGTACCTCCGGGTGTATTTGTAAAAATTGGTTCATGGTGCGGGGTAATATTTAGATACGCTTGCTAATAATTGTTCCTGTGTAATATCGGGGGCAATCGCCCCTTTTACCTGTAATATTTTTGCCGCCAGGCAATGGGCGATTTGTAAACATTGTTGGTCGTCTTTGCCCAACCATTTTCCTAATATCCAGCCGGAAACAGATGCATCACCGGCGCCTGTGCAATCCGCAATTTCCACTGTGGGCGCTGCCAAATGGTAGTTGCCTGTTTCAGTGTAATAAGCTGAACCGAGGGCGCCCTGGTGCAACCAAACATTTTGAACGCCACGTTGCTGTAACTCCGCAATCATGCTTTGGGTATCGGAGCAGGAAGCACTACAAAAGACCGGCAGTTCATCTTCATTGGGTGTAATTAAAAAAACGCCCTCAAGATCAATGTCTGCTAACTTTTTTGCAGGGTACACCGAAACTGGTTCTATAATTAATGGCACACCGGTACGCTCACTAAAATCTACGAGCCACTGAATACTGTCCACCGGAATATTGGTATCCATCAAAATAAAAGAAGCGGACGAAAGCATGGCCTCCTGCTGTTGTAAATGTGCAGGGGTGATGAGATGTTCCGATGCATTGGTGATAAAAGCTGTAAAAAGCGACCCATCCTTATTAATGATACCCGTGTATTTACCGGTAGCCTTTGTAGATATGGCGCCACTCAACTGAATGCCGGCCGATTCGCTGGTTTTGCGCAGAAAGTTGCCCGCATCGTCATTTCCCAAAACACAAATCAATTGTACCGGAACACCCAGCAATGCCAACTGATGCGCAATATTCCTGCTAACACCTCCTGCCGTTTGTTCTATAACAGCATCGTTGGTAGTGGCGTGCAAAATAACCTTGGCAGCAAAGTACAATTCATCTACCAACGCCGCTCCAATACATACAACATGCTTTGACATCCGCTAAAAATAACAGGTTTGGAGCAAAATGCCATCACAGTTTTAGTTGGCAGTTGGTCAGTTAGCAGTTGGCAAACCAGTTGGCAGTTTTTCAGTTGGCAGTTGGCAAACCATTTCGCAGTTGATCAGTTGGCAGTTGGCAAACCAGTTCTCGGTTGGGCAGTTGGCGATACAGTCGAGGGTTAGATAATTGTATCATCCAGGTTGCTACATTCTACAGCCGTTTGATAAGCTTAACATTGATTGGGCAAACCGTAATTCAGCAAGCCCGAAATTGGCGCAGAGGCACCGCGTCATTATTCCCCGCTGGCGGGGACAGGTTTTGCCGCAGGCAAAAGCAGGGGTGGGTTGCGGCGGCTGAAAGACACATGCTTGCATTTGCCGATGATGCCGGGATCATCATTTCCTTGTCAAATACCAGGCGTTTACCTCTACAACATCTATTAGTATGCTTGCCAACTGCCAACTGATCAACTGCCAACTGCCCAACTGCCAACTGACCTATCTTCGCCGCCATGTTCAAAAACGCAGGTATCACATTTGGCAGCAAAGTCCTGGTGGCCGTCATCAACTTTGCGATTATCGTTTTGCTGTCGCGGGTGTTGGGCCCCGATGGCAAAGGATTGTGCAGCCTGTACCTGGTAATTTTTTCAACAGCCCTGATCCTTTGCGAATGTATCAGTGGCGCTACCGTTGTATTTCTGCTGTCTAAATTTTCTTACCGGCAGTTGCTCTATATTTTTTATGCCTGGAGCATTCCCGCCAGTATCCTGGTGGGTGCCATTTTTTACTGGCTTCAGAAGATCAACGGGCAGGAACTGATCTGGATATTGTTACTCAACTGGCTGAACGCCGCAACCACCATGCACCAGTTAATAGCGCTGGGCAAGGAAAAGCTGCCCATGTTTAACCTGTTCAATATTCTGCAGGCCGTACTATCTGTTACGGCAGTTTTTTTCTGTTTCAATTATGTGGCCGCCACACCTATTCATTACCTTATTGCCCTGTCGGCTGCCTGGGGTCTTACCTTTATTATAGGACTGGTCACCGTGTTTAAAATACCTGAAACAAAAGAAAAAGCACCCTGGCCCGTGCTGGTGAAAGCTGGTTTCAAAACAGGTATCGCCAACCAGGCGGGCACGCTGATGCAATTGGTGAACACACGCATCGGCTACATGGTGCTTTCCGGGGCCGAATTGGGCATTTATTCCAATGCCGTTTCATTATGCGAAGCCACATTGCTGCTTAATTCGAGCATTGGTACGGTACAATACAGCCGGATCGTACATGAAAAAAGCCGGCCCGAACAAATCAAACTCACCCATCAATGCTTTTGGACCAGCGCCTGGCTGATGTTGGCGGCATTAATTGTGCTGGCACTGTTACCGCCGGCCGTTTATACATTTGTTTTCGGCGATGGTTTCGAAGAGGTGCAGCAACCGATCCGCCTGCTGGCTCCGGGAATTTTTTTATGGAGCTGCTATATTGTTTTTTCTTATTTTTTTTCTGGTACGGGGCGGTTTGCCATTAATAATTTTCCGGCCATGGCCGGGCTTTGCATTACGATACTGGGATACGCTGCTGCCAAAATGATTGGCATCCCTCTCACGATGCCGATGGTGGCCATTATGCTGGTTCTGAGCTATGGGGCAGTATTTGCGATGTCACTGATCTTGTTCCTCCAGGTCGAAAAGATCAAACTACGCGACTGGATAAAGATGCCCTCCCGGAAATCATTGAAAGAACTTTTTTAAACGGTAAATCTTCCAGCTGTTTAATTTTCAAATTTACAGGCCATTTTTACCCCGAACTGAAACAACATGACCAAATCATTAATTCCTGTTGATATTGTGCTGGAAGATGAGGCTGTTTTGCTAAGAGCATTACAGACCAGCGACCTGGAGCATCTTCTCCCGTTTGCCATTCATGAACCGGATACCTGGTACTATTCTCTTTTAAGCGGCGCGACAGAAAATGGCATGAGGAATTATATAAAAGGAGCCACGGATGGCCGGGATGCAGGCCATTCATTCCCTTTCATTGTGTTTGACAAAAAGAAAAATACCTATGCCGGCAGCACCCGGTTTTACGATATCCAGCCTGAGAATAAAGTATTGCAACTTGGCTTTACCTGGTATGGCAAAGCGTTCCAGGGTACGGGGCTCAACAAACATTGCAAGTTTTTATTGCTGCAATACGCCTTTGAAACCCTCCAGATGGAAAGGGTAGAGTTTCGGGCGGATAACGAAAATGCCCGGTCCATCGCCGCAATGAAATCCATCGGCTGTAAAGTGGATGGCATTCTTCGGAGCAATATGCCTAAACCAGCCGGCCAGCCGGGCCGGAGGGATTCGATTGTGCTTTCTATATTGAAAGAAGAGTGGTATGGAGAGGTGAAGGAACTGCTGTTGACAAAAATCAAAAGATGAGTAGTTGGCAGTCAGGCGATTGGCAAGATGCCCATTAAGTAGCATCAATCGTCTGTCCGCCGCCGCTACCACCCCTGCTTTTGCCGTGCCGGCAAAACCTGTCCCCGCCAGCGGGGAATAATGACGCGGTGCCGCTACGCCAATTTCAGTTCTGGCGATGTCTCGTCTACCAATTTAATGTGATCTGCGAACCGGATTGCTAACTGCCAACTGGATTGCCAACTGCCAACTGACCATCTGCCAACTGGATTGCAAACTGCCAACTGACCAACTGCCAACTGGATTGCAAACTGCCAACTGCCTAACTGCCAACTAGCTTTGCCAACCGACCAAATGCCAACTGTATTCCCCGCTGGAAAACTTTATTTGCCAAAGTAGCCGCAGTGCATGACTTTTGCACCCGTTTATGAACCCCATTGAAGAATTTTATCCTTTTTTACTTACACCGGCCAACATTGTAATTACGACGCACCAGAAACCAGATGGTGATGCAATGGGCTCTTCGTTGGGTTTATTCCATTTTCTTAAACAGTTTGGCCACAACGTTAGTTTCATCTCTCCTACCAACTGGGCTACCTTCCTCGATTGGATGCCCGGAAGGGAATTTGTCATCGATTTTGAAAAGAACCGGGAAAAATCGGCCGGTTTGATTCAGTCCGCAGATTTCATTTTTTGCCTCGACTTTAATATACTGCACCGTACCAAAAACATGGAAAAGCTGCTCGAAGCAGCTCCGGGTAAAAGAATCCTGATCGATCACCACGAACAGCCGCAGGTGGCCGTTTTTGCCTATGGCATCAGTATCCCGGCAAAAAGTTCTACCTGCGAAATGGTGTACGACTTTATTACCGGTAGCGGGCATGCAGATAAAATCTCGATTGAAACCGCCGAATGTCTCTACACCGGTTTAATGACCGATACGGGTTCATTCAGGTTTCCTGCAGCTACGGCATCGGTACATTCCATGGTCGCTCATCTTAAAGAATTAGGGCTGAAACATACACCGATACACGACAATATCTACGACAACTCATTGGAAAACAAGCTCCGGTTTACAGGCTTTGTATTGCTAAACCGTATGGAAGTATTTTACGAATACAATACAGCACTGATATCGGTATCTAAAAATGACCTCCTGAGATTCCATATTCAAACCGGCGATACAGAGGGCCTCGTAAATTACCCGCTTTCTATCCAGGGCATTAAAATGGCCGCCTGCGTAATAGATCGGGATGAAGAACGCAAATGGTCGTTCCGCAGCAAGGGAAATGTGGATGTAAACACTTTCGCCCGTACTTATTTTGAAGGTGGCGGGCATTTTAATGCAGCAGGCGGTCGTTCATCAGCGTCTTTGGGCGAAACTGTGGAAACATTTAAACTAGCAATAGAACAACAAAAACAAATACTCGAATAAAATGAACATGAAAAATTATGTACTGGCCGGCATGGCTTTGGTATCGGCAGTAGCTATGACCAGTTGTGGCAATAGCGAATACAAGAAAACGGAAACCGGGATGATGTATGACATTATCGCAGATGGCAAAGGGGAAAAGGTAAAGCATGGCGAACTGATAAAGATCCATTTCAAATTAATGATTGGTGACTCGGTACTGGAAGATACCTGGAAGCATTTACCTGCCTATGGCATGGTGGACAGCACGATGAAGAACCAACATAATTTTACCGATATACTCACGATGATGAAAGTGGGCGACAGTGCAGTTTTTGTACGGTCACTGGATACGCTGAAAAAAATGAACCAATTGCCGCCAACAGCCAATTATCCCGCCGGATCCACTATGAAAGGGTACCTGAAGATCCTTGGAAGGTTTAAAGACGAAGCAGAATTACAGGTAGACTATAAGAAAGAAGAGACTGCGGAATTGAAAAAAGAATCCTCTAACCTGGAAAAATACCTGCAGGAAAAAGGTATCAAAGCTATCAAAACACCCAAAGGCGCTTTTGTCGTTGTAACAGAACCAGGTACTGGTATGGTTGCCGACAGTGGTAAACAGGTAAGTGTTTTGTATCACGGTACCACCAAAGAAGGAAAGCCGTTTGATTCAACAAAAGACAGTGCCTTTGGACACGTTGGAAAGCCTTATGAATTTGTTATAGGACGCGACCCGGTAGTAGAAGGATGGGTGGAGTGCCTGCCCTATTTTAAACAAGGCGGTAAAGGCCAATTTTATATCCCGGCTATGCTGGCTTATAAAAACCAGGCGAAAAGCGAAGCATTGCAGGCATATACCGACCTGATTTTTGATATAGAAGTCGTATCTGTAAAGGTGCCATCTCCCGTGGAAGCAACCCCACCCATGCCCGGTCAGTGATAAAATGACTGAAAACCGATGCGGAAATAGAAAAACTTCTATTGCATTTGTTAAACCTAATATAATACGGTAAGGTCTATGCCCACCACCAGACATTATGTGATTTCAAAAAAGGTGGTATCTTACCGCGCAAACCGTTAAAACTAACACACGTGCACCGATTACGAAAGTTTCTGCTCAAGAACCAGATAGCTCCAAAATGGCTGATCTTCTTTTTAGATCTGTTCATCTGTGCTTTTGCGGTAATCCTGGCTGATTTACTGCGTTTCGATTTTGTACTATCTCATCCGGTATTTCACGATTATTCCCTTATTTACCATGTGGGAATCGTGATGTGTACCAATGCGTTACTGTTTTACCTGCTGCATACCTACGAAGGGATCATTCGTTTTTCAGGTCTTGCAGAAGCGTTGCGGACCATTATAGCCCTGTTTTCTTCGTTCTTCCTGCTGTTGATGGTCAATGCGATCATGACGGGCCTCAACATGCACAACCCCATACCTACATCGGTACTATTCGTTTACTTTTTTACTGCTTCCTTTCTTATTGTGGGTTACCGGTTACTCGTGAAAGGCCTGTACCGGAAAAGCCTGGCGAATGGCGAAGGCATCAACGTGGTTATTTATGGTGGAGAGTTAAATGGCATGCAGCTTAAAAACACCATTGAACAGATCTCCAATTTTACCTACCGTGTTGTGGCATTTATAGATGACGACCCCAATTTTATCGGAAAATCCATCGACAACGTAAAGATCTATTCCTACGAGCAGATGAAGCATGTGATGAAACGTTGGAACATTGGAATGATGCTTTTTGCGAAGCAGGAAATGGAAGCCACCGAAAAAAGCAATATTGTTGACTATTGCCTTACGCATGAGATACAGGTAAGGAATATTCCACCGGTGGACGAATGGATAAAAGGCCACCTGAGCATTTCTCAACTGAAGGAAATCAAGATTGAAGAACTATTGGGCAGACCACAGATCAGTCTTAAGAACAAAAAGGTTGAAGACCTGCTGAAGAGTAAAAGGATATTAATTACCGGAGCCGCCGGATCTATCGGAAGTGAAATAGCTAGGCAAGTTGCCAGCATTAACCCTTCGCTGGTGATCTTGTGCGACCAAAATGAAACCGGCCTCCACGACCTGGAATATGAATTAAAGAATGCCGCCCTCAAGTGCAACGATATGGTGGTGTATATCGGCGATATCCGCGATGAACACTCCATGGAAATACTGTTTGCCAAATTCAGGCCCAATATCGTATTCCACGCAGCCGCCTACAAGCATGTTCCCATCATGGAGTTTCACCCCAGTGAGGCGATCCGCAATAATGTGATGGGTACCAAAGTATTGGCCGACCTTTCTATCGAGTACGGTGTAGAAAGGTTCTTGTTTATCTCTACGGATAAAGCCATTAACCCCACAAACGTAATGGGCGCCTCTAAGAGACTGGCCGAAATATATGTTCAGTCGCTGGGTAACAGGAGCAAAAAAGTGGTTCATTTAACCAACAATAACCACGACCACCATAATGGTAACGGACAGCACAACCATGGCGCTACCAAATTTATCACTACCCGTTTTGGAAATGTGTTGGGTAGCAACGGATCGGTAATACCAAGGTTTAAGGAGCAAATACAGAACGGTGGCCCGGTAACCGTAACGCATCCCGATATCCATCGTTTCTTCATGACCATACCCGAGGCCTGCAACCTGGTATTGGAAGCGGTGACCATGGGTGAAGGAAGTGAGATATTTATCTTTGATATGGGCGATTCTGTAAAAATCATTGACCTGGCGCGGAAAATGATACGGCTCTCCGGCCTGATACCTGGCAAAGACATCGACATTCGTTTCACAGGACTACGCCCGGGCGAAAAACTGTACGAAGAACTACTGAATAAAAGCGAACAGGTAATACCTACACACCATCATAAGATCATGATCGCAAAAGTGATGGAATACGACTTCTACGAAATCAATAAGGCAATAGACGAATTGATCCAAAAAGCATTGTTCAACCACGATGAAGAAGTGGTAAGAAAAATGAAGCGCATATTGCCGGAATTTATCAGCAACAATTCCATCTATCAGTCTTTCGATGAAATAAATCCGGATTCGGTGATGATTTCCAACTAATAGTGGTTTTTTATTTTTACTACGATGGGCTTGTTTAGTTTTTTAAAATCTACCCCGGCGCGAATCCCGGCCGACCTTTCATTTATTGGTGTGGATATGCATTCGCACCTCCTGCCGGCGTTGGATGATGGCAGCCAGAACATAGACGACTCTATCCTTTTCATAAAAGAACTGGCCGCCCTTGGTTACCGGAAATTTATCTGTACCCCGCATATCATCAGTGATATGTACCCCAATAGCAGGGAAACGATACATCCGGCATACGAACTCGTGGTGTCGAGGCTCAAAGAAGAAAACATTTCCGTAGAAATTTCGTATGCGGCTGAGTTTATGGTAAATGCCGATTTTGACAAGATCATTAAAGACGACAAACTCTTACTGTTCGGCAATAACTACGTGCTGATAGAAATGAGCTATATGGCCGCTTCGCCCAATATCAAGGAGGTTATTTTCGACCTGATCATGAAAGGCCTGAAACCAGTACTTGCCCACCCCGAACGCTATAGCTATTACCACAATAATTTCAGTGCGATTGATGATTTTATAGATGCCGGCTGCCTGCTGCAGGTGAACATTCTCTCACTTACAGGTATGTATGGCAAAGAGGTAAAAAAGATGGCAGAGACATTGATCCAGAACAAAATGATCTCTTTTGCCGGCACCGACCTTCACCACGACAGGCACCTCGCCATGATGAAAGACCTGGCCACCAACCCCACGATCGTTAACCAGCTAAAATCGCTGGAGTTGTTGAATAACCAACTGTAAATAGCAAGTAGTTAGTAGTGAATAGCTAGTGGCCCATCTACAAAATGATACAGTTAGCTACTGGTATCTCAAAAGGTGATTCTTGCTACATGGTCCTAACGACATACTATCTCCTTACCCGCTAATTACCAGTTGCTATTTACCTACTCGCTATTTACTACTCACTTCTCGCTAAAAAATGAAAGACTTTAAAAAATATTACATCATCCCGGCCCAGCCGGAAGAAATATACCTGGCCCTTACTAACCCGGCCACTATCCAGTTATGGACGGGTGAACCAGCCATTATGAGTACCGAGCCCGGTTCGGAGTTTGAACTATGGGACGGGAGTATTGCCGGCAAAAACCTGGAATTTGTAGAGAGTAAAAAGATCACCCAGCTATGGTACTTCGGCGACCAGGAAGAGGATTCGATCGTCACCATCAAACTGCACCCGCATAAAGATGGTACTTCGGTGGAACTGAAACACACCAATATACCCGACCAGGAATACGACTCTTTTGTGGAAGGCTGGAACGAAAGCTATTTCGGTTCGTTGTTTGAGTTTTATTCTTAGATACACTATGATACACGCGGCCTTTTTTTTATTTTACAGGCAACACGCTTCCATCACACGGTATCTTCCCCCTTGAACCAATTAAAACACTTACGATGAGAACCTCTACCCGTCTTTTGTTCTCCCTGCTTGCTGCTTTTCTTTTACCCCTCGCCGTTTTGGCAAACGTTATTGTAAAGGGTACGGTCAAATTCCCTAATGGCCAACCTGTTACCGGCTACACGGTTTATGTTGCTTCCGATTCTATTTCCTCACCCACTTCCTGCAACCAGACACATGTCCGTTATACCAATTCCAACGGATTTTACCAGGACACTATTATTTGCAATGCCACGATATCCCAGGTAAGGGTTTGGGTGGCCAACTGCGATGGTACTACCATCAGTAAGCTGGTCCAGGTTTCCGCCAACGGCGTTGCAGAATGTAATTTTGTTATTTGTACGCAGCCCTGTGTAAGCCGTTTTACCAGTGTTGCATCCGACTCCATTCCACTGGCTATCCAGTTTTACATGCAGATATCAATAACTGCCGGAGATGCGATTGTAAAGTTTAAATGGAATTTTGGCGACGGCCAGGTGGATTCCACCAGTTATATGCCGCTCCATGTGTATGCACAACGTGGCTTATACAATGTTTGCCTCACAATCAAAACTGCATCTGGTTGTACAAACGACTTTTGCAAAACGATCAATTCGGATTCTGCGATCGATTGCCGTCCTGAATTTAACGTTCAAAAGATCCAGGGAACGGTCAACCGTTATTTATTCAACAGCAGCCCGAGTTTTGTAGCTCCCGGCGACAGTATAATAAGTCGCAAATGGACATTTGGCGATGGTGTTATCTTAAATGGAAATGTAGTAGCACCCGAATATCAGTATGCCAATCCGGGCAACTATAATGTTTGCCTCACCACGAAAACAAGACTGGGTTGCGAAAAAACTGTTTGTAAGGTTGTACAGGTTACTAACAACGAATGTCGTCCTGAATTTACATTTGAACCAGCAGCAGGAACTATAAACCTGGTTAAGTTCAATAGTGCCAGCAGTACGTTTACACCTGGCGACAGTATTGTTAGCCGCTATTGGACCTTTGGCGATAGCACTACGCTTGCAGGAAATATTATTGCCCCGCAACATCAATACAATTCCGGCGGTACCTATACTGTTTGTCTTACCACTAAAACAAAATTCGGCTGCGAAAAAACAGTTTGCAAGCCGATAGTGATTGGCCAGGTTAGCTGCCGTGCAGATTTTGTTCACGAGGTATTGCCACCAACTTCTGTTGCCGGCCGTGTTGTAAAATTCAAGAGCCATATCAGCACCACCGGTCCGCAGGATAGTATCGTATCCCGTCGCTGGAAATTTGGTGATGGCACCGGTCTTGATGGAAACGTTGTGGACCCATCCCACCTGTACCTGCAACCCGGCACCTATACGGTTTGCCTGGTGATCACGTCGGCACGGGGCTGCAAAGACAGTGTTTGTAAACCTGTTATTGTGCCCCAAACACCTACGGCCTGTCATGCAGAATGGACCCACGAAATAGTACCTGCGTCCAACACGAATAGTTACTCCGTTCGCTTCCATAGCCAGCAAAGCACCACCGCTACCGGTGATAGTATCGTAAGCCGCAAATGGACTTTTGGTGACGGCACGGATCTGGGTGGTAACGTTACAGACCCATTGCATGTATATCCACAGCCGGGCACTTATATCGTATGCCTTTACATAACATCGGCCCGTGGTTGTAAGGATAGTGTTTGCAAACCGGTTGTCGTACCGGTGATATCTACAACATGCCATGCAGCGTGGACTTTCGAGATCGTGCCGCCGGTAGTTGCAACCGGTTTCACTTCTGTAAGATTCCATAGCCAGCAGAGCAATACGGCTCCCGGAGACAGCATTGTTGGCCGCCGCTGGACATTTGGTGACGGAACTTCGCTCAATGGAAATATTACAGATCCGATACATCCTTACCAGCAACCTGGTACCTATCTTGTTTGCCTGTACATTACCTCAGCCCGTGGCTGCAAAGACAGTCTTTGCAAACAGGTTGTAGTGCCGCCCAATACATTCCGCTGCCAGCCTAAGTATAGCCATTTTGCCACCGGCCTCAGTGTTAACTTCAACAGTGCGCCTACGCAACTGGCCCCCGGCGATAGTGTTATCAATCGCTTCTGGACATTTGGCGACGGAACCAGTGCAGGTAACCTGGCCGTAGTTACACACCTCTTCCCTCGTGCCGGCGAATACGAAGTATGCCTGCGCATTCAAACCCGCAGCGGCTGCATGGAAACATGGTGTAAAAAAATAGCCGTAGTAACAATAGCAGGAAACTGTGTACCCTATTTTACTGCTGAACAAATTGCAGGTGCAGTTCGTACCATGCGTTTCAATAGCAGTGCATCCTATAGCCAGTTACCCGGCGACAGCATCGTAGAACGCAACTGGACATTTGGTGATGGCGCCAGCCTCGGTGGCAATGTGGTAAATCCCACCCATCAATACAATGTAAGAGGTTCTTACACCGTGTGCCTGAAATTGAAAACAAGGCTTGGCTGCGAGACCCGTTGGTGCCGCGAAATATTGGTCCAGGGCACTGACAGCAGCAACACGGGCGAAGCGGTTAAGATCGTGAACCTTTACCCTGTACCTGTAAGCACCGTACTAAACGCTACCCTCTGGAGCAAGTACAATAATGTAAACAGCACCCTCGCTATCTACGATGTTTACGGTGTATTGAAATGGAGCCAGAACAAGCTGCTCACTATGGGCAACAGCAGCCATCAAATACCCGTAAGCCAACTGGCAAATGGCCCGTACATTTTCAGGGTAACCACCATCTATGGCGTCATCAGCAGGAACTTCTTTAAAGTGCAATAAACCCACCGAAACATACCATCATAAAAATCCCGGATCTGGTTTTGATCCGGGATTTTTTTTTATTTGAATTGAAATACAATGTCGTTTAGTTTAGTAAATCGGAGGGTTGTCAGGCTGAGGCCCAAATAAAAGCGATCTTAAGTTTTTTGAAAATGACAATTTGCATGCTGTATTCGTTGCCCCCTGTCCCCTAAAGGGGTGCCTCTGTGCAGCATTACTATTTCAAATACAAAGACCCGAATGAAATTTGACACACTGTCGTTTTTGGTAGTCGCTATGTTTTAGCAAGTACCAGCTCTTACACTGAGGCACCCCGGCATTTATCCCGATTATTTCGGGAGGGGACAGGGGGCAACGAAAGGAATTTAATCAGCATTTGGTAAACGACTTGTATACTTTAATACAATTGTCATTCGCGTTGCTGAGCGATGGGGATCCCGCGCTGAAAGCGCAGAACATATTTGCCCGGGGCACCGCCCCGGGTGAATTATGGTATGAGCGACAAGGTCGAGTAGGCAAGGGCATTTCAGCCCAAGCCTCTCACAGAACCGTGCT
>JAZKFT010000029.1:0-208739 GCA_040386335.1 Bacteroidota bacterium | reverse complement strand
CAATGAATAAATTTGCTGTTTTTAATCCCGTCACAAACAGCATCAGCCAATTCAACATCCCGGTTTTTGAAAACAAAATGGATTACCTGAATGTTCTCCTGAAAGACAGCAGCGGCGGAATAATTTGCACGATGTATAAAGACGTCGTCAGGTTTATGCCGGATCGTTTAAACCTGAAACCCGTATTGAAATCGCCCCTGTTGAGCAGCATTAAGATTGGAGGGAAACAGCGGTTTCCTGTTGAGGGAGAAAACCTTCACCTGGAACCCGACGAGAATTCACTTGATTTTAATTTTGGTTCATTGATCAGCAATGAAATCTTTCCTTATTCATTTGAATACCGGCTCGCTGGTTTTGATAAGAAATGGATTACGGCGAATACCGACGCGGCGGCTTTGTATAATAACCTGTCGCCCGGCAAATACACCTTCAGGGTAAAAGCAGTTGCAAAAGACAAAAGCTGGCAAACGCCGGAAAAAACAATCGCCATCACCATCCGTACGCCTTTTTATAAAGCCGTTTGGTTCTGGTTCCTGATTGGCGCTTTGTTGGTAACCGCGCTGATATTATTTTATCGTTTCAGGCTGCATAAGCAAAAGCAAATTTTCAGCCTGGAAACAATGGCTCAGCAACTGGAAAAGGAAAAAACGATGGTGATGTATGCCAGCCTGAAACAGCAGTTGAATCCCCATTTTCTTTTCAACTCGCTTACCTCTTTATCTGGCTTGATTGAAACGGACCAGGAGCATGCTGTTGGATTCCTGGAGCAGATGTCGGGCATTTACCGGTATATTTTAAAGAATGGCGATAATGAAACCGTGTCGTTAAAAGACGAAATTGCATTTGTAAAATTGTACATCGACCTGCAGCAAACCCGTTTTAAGAAAGGCTTACAGGTAAACATCAATATTCCGGACGATGTGCTGCATTACAAAATAGCGCCGGTTACCTTGCAAAACCTGATAGAAAATGCCATCAAACACAATGTTATTGATGCCACCTCTCCCCTGGTCATTGACATTTTTGCCGACCAGGAATACCTGGTGGTGCAAAACAACCTGCAGAAAAAAAACATGGTGGAAACATCCAATAAAAAGGGACTGGCACAGTTTCAAACGCTGTACAGGTATTTAAGTGACAGACCCATCATCATTACCGAATCAAAAGAAAATTTTACCATTAAAATTCCATTAGTTTAAAATACTATTTATGAAAGCAGTAGTAATAGAAGACGAAGAAATAATAGCCAATGTGCTGGTGAATAAGATAAGAAAAGTGGCATCCGACGTAGATATTCTCACGATCTTGCCCAGCCTAAAAACCGCCCGTCGCTGGTTTGGCGAAAACGCTGAACCGGATTTGTTATTTATGGACATCCAGTTAAGTGACGGCGTAAGTTTTGACATTTTCAATGACTTCAGCTTGAAATGCCCCATTATTTTCACCACTGCTTATGATGAATACGCCATACGGGCTTTTAAAGTAAACGGCGTAGACTACTTGTTAAAACCTGTAAACGAAACCGATTTGGCAGCGGCCATTGAAAAGTGCCGAAAGCAAATACATACAACGGATGTTGCCCCTGCTGATATACCGGCACTGATCAGGTCGCTTACAAATGCTACCGAAGCGTCAAGGTATAAGGAGAAATTTATTGTAAATATCCGCCACCAATGGATGCCTGTTAACACAAAGGATATTGCCTGTTTTTGCAAGGAGACGCTCAATTATATTTACTTGTTTAATGGCGATAAATACATTATTGACTATGTAACACTGGAGGAAGTTGAGGAACTGCTAAACCCCCGGCAATTCTACCGCGCTAACCGGCAGTACATTATTAATATTGATGCTATACAAACCGTAAAACCGGTTGAAAATTCAAAACTGATCATCAGGTTAAAAGAGCCACTTCATAAACTGGAAATAGACATGAGCAGGCTCAAGAGCCCTGACTTTAAAAAGTGGATGGATAGGTAGAATGATGAGTGATGAGTAATGAGTGATGAGTTGGGCACAACGGCTGGAATACATGGAAGAACATTGTAGTAGTTATACCAGGCTTATTCAAACAACTTCGTTTTCATTTCACTATATATTACATACACTTCAGGCATATTTATTTGATGCTGCGTTGGCAGGCTTAGACCTTTGTCCTATTAAATTGCAGCAGGATGACGACGGAACAAATTAAGTTGGTAAAAAGAACCTGGCGGGTATTTATGCATGTCAGTCCGGCAACGCTCGGTGAGTTGTTCTATTCTAAGTTATTTTCCGATAATCCATCGTTGCGAAAAATATTCCCCGGCAATAAGCTGCAACAGTATCAAAAATCAATAGATACCCTGAATGCCATAGTTATGCGCCTGGACAAGCCGGATGAATTAACCGAAGAGGTTGCCGCAATGGCCCGGCGTCATTTGCACCATGGCGCCAGGCTGGTTCATTATAAGCTGGCTGGCAGTGCTTTATTATGGACCCTGCAAAAAGGCCTGGGCGAAGATTGGAATGACGATGTACAACATGCCTGGACAGCCTGTTTTACCGTACTTGCAAATACGATGATGAACACTGCCAGCTTCGCTGAAAATGCCGGCTAAGCTATTTTATTGGAAAGCATGATGATCAATGATTCCCGGAAACTACCATTCCGGACAGGAGGCCTTGTTACCTACGAGTCCGCGGAAGCCGGGCTTCTTTCCTTAGAATTTACTGTCGATTAGTTATTCTGCACCGGCCGGTCTATTTTTATTAAATAATGTGCTATCGTGCATTTTAAAAATCACCCACCGAACATGCAAAAAGAACCGGCCCCAAAATCCTTCCATCTTCTATTTCTATCCATAGTCCTGGTCCTTACTTCCGCAGCGCAACCTTACGAAAAGCTTCACCGGAAGGCAATTGTTGCAGATACACATAACGATATCCTGGAAACCTGCCTGGATAAAGGTTACAGTTTCGACCAGGCTTTAAAAGGCAAGACCCATAGCGATATTCAACGCTTTAAAGAAGGTGGTGTGGATGTACAGGTATTTTCTGTATGGTGCGATGGCAAACAAAAAGACCCTTTCAATTTTGCCAACAGGATGATAGATACTCTTTACGCCACCATTGCCCGCAACCCGGATAAAATAGCATTGGTTAATAATTCGAAAGAACTAAAAAAAGCGGTACACGATAAAAAACTGGCGGCCATGATAGGTGTAGAAGGTGGGCATATGATGGAAGCCGATCTCGGCAAACTCGACAGCCTCTATAAACGAGGCACCCGGTATATGACCCTTACGTGGAACAACTCCACCAGTTGGGCCACATCGGCCATGGAAGAAACGATCGATTCACTGCGGCATCAGCCAAAAGGGATGAATGACTTTGGAAAACAGGTGGTGCAACGCATGAACCAGTTGGGCATGATGGTGGACCTAAGCCATGTGGGCGAACAAACATTTTGGGATGCGATGGCTGCCACCACCAAACCTGTGCTGATCTCTCATAGTTGCGTGTACAATATCTGCCCGGTATTCCGCAATTTGAAAGACGACCAAATCAAAGCCATTGGCAAAAACAATGGGGTGATTCAACTCAATTTTTTCAGCGGATTTCTCGATAGCAGTTTTGAAAAAAAGAGCAATGCGTTCCAGGCAAATCATAAGGCTGAAAGAGATTCTTTGCTCAAATTGAACCCCGATAAAAATGCAGCAACAAAATACATCAACACCAAATATGCTGCTGAAAGAGAAGCGATGCGGCCACCCTTATCCCTGCTACTGGATCACCTGGATTATGTTGTAAACATGATAGGTGCAGACCACGTGGGACTCGGTGGCGATTTTGATGGTGTAGGTTCCACCGCGCAGCAACTGGATGATGTGACTACCTATCCCATCATCACTAAAGCTTTGCTGGAGCGGGGCTACAGCAAAAAGCAAACCCGGAAAATACTTGGTGGTAATTTTTTAAGGGTATTGAAGGCGAATGAGAATTGACATCTATTTGCTGATACATCAGTAGTATTTTCAGCGTTGCAGTAATAGCTTTTCAAGCTTCTCAATTCCTGCCATCAGTTCACTGTTCTCTTTTTCGAGGTCCTGTATCTGTTTCCATTGTTCCTGCAGGGCTTTAATAGCCAATACACCAAAGCTGCTATAGTTCATGGTATTAAAGTCTTTGATGCTTTCACCTGAACGTGATTTATAATTTATTTGTCTTACCAGTGTCGGGAACAACGGTTTTACTTCCTGCGCTATAAACCCCTGGACCCTTTCATGGTTGGGGTTATCATTTTTCATTTCATATACTACCGGTTTTAGTTGGCTTATTTTCTCAAGAATAGAGGGCAGTGGTTCTATGTTGGTTTTAAGCCTGCGGTCTGAAAAAAGTTCGTAGTTGCCATCCCAATACTGAAAGCGCCCCTTGGCCTGGACACCATAATAAAATTCCAACATATTGCCATCACCATGGCCACTTACATTCACATGACGGACCTGCTGGTGCCAGCTATAACCAAAACCATCTAATAACGAAATAGCATTCACGCCGGCCGGCTGTATCATGTCAATAGTATAAGTGCCTCCGGTAGTATTGATACCGACCCGGGTATTGCCATTACCGATGAATACATCGCCGGAAGGGATTCTGTTGATGTATACATTGCTGCCGTCAACACCTGCCCTGATATAAGTAGCTTCCCCAACGTTATAATTAAAGTGTGACCAATATTGGGTTCCGCTGAATACAGCTGTACCGTCAATTCCATCACCTCTCGCAACAGTCAGTGTAGCGTTAGCACTTGCTGTACGAATACCAAAATTTCCATTGGCTAAAATGGTCATTGCGCGGTTAGCGCCTGGTGTACTGGTATTGGCCGTGCCTGAAGGAAACATATCTATCAACATAGTTCCCGAGCCAGGATCGAAATACTGGATAGCAGCAAAACCGTTAGCCATGTATTTGCCCTGGCTGCCAGGTATGGTAATATCGCGGTATTGGTTAAAGCCAATAGTTGGCCAGTTTCGTTGCAAAGAAATCCCGGCGCCTTCACTTCCAAAAATACCACTCGTGGCTCCTACACCTGCTACGCCTATCACTTCAAGCTTAGCCCTGCCAGGTGTGATGGTGTTGATACCTACATTTGGAGGGCCATCTTCAGGCTGCGCAAATGCGCCGGAAGCAATAATGCAGGAAAGAAATATAGTCAAAATATTTTTCATGTCAATTGAGTTATGCCCATTACTTGTTGTTTGCTATTTGTGACTTGTTTCCTGATTTCAGGGCTGCTATCTTTCTCTCAATTTCTAACAATCGTTTTTCAGCGTCTGTCGTCTTTTGTTCTAACCGGGCAATATGCGCTTCTTCTTCCTGGATGCCTTTGATGGAAACTGTACTAAAGCCGCTGTACTGCAGGCTCATCATGTCTTGCGGATCGCTGCCACCACCGTACGTCAATTGCGGAAACAATGGCAATACTTCCTGCGCAATAAAACCCATACTGCGTATATGGCTGGGGTTATCATGTATCATTTCATAACTCACGGGTTTTAGCTGTAATATCTTGTCCAGAACAGGACTAAGTGAACGGATATTTGTTTTTAAACGCCTGTCTGATACCGGATGCAACGACCCATCTGCAGGGCTGAAATGGGTTTTAACTGCCCCCATATGATATGCATAAAAATTAGTGGGAGAGCCTGAGACACGCCATTCCCAGTGTTCAGCGGTATATGAAGCATTTGCCATTCTTATGCCCGTGCCTGCTACCTGGCGTATTTCTAATGCATAAACCGGGGTCGATGTATTAATGCCAACCCTGGCTGCCGCATCACCAAAAATTACTTTACCCCCGATTATATCGTTGATGTACACATTGTTGCTTTTGCCAGGTCTTATATAAGTATTCTCAGCGGTTGAATAATTAAAATGGGAATTATAACTGGTACCCTGGAACATCGCCGTTCCGTCAGTTCCTGTGCTGCGGCCCACGTCGAGAACTGCATTACCATCTGTCATGATATTTGCCCTGCCATTATTGGTTAACTTAAAAACCCTTGTGCCTGCTGGTATGGCGCCGTCTGTAATTCCTGGTGGATAAAAATGCAGTTCAATTCCGGTGGATAAACCCGGGTCATTGTGCCTGTAAGAAAACACGGCTGCATAACCGTTTCCCAAGTACTTGCCGTTTCCGGCAAGGGAATCATCGTTATACTGGTTAAAGCCAATAGCTGGAATATTTTTTTGGAGCGATATGCCTCTGTCGCCACCTAATATTCCGCTTGTTCTGCCCGCTTCTGATACTCCATGTACTTCCAGTTTGGCTCTTGTTGGTGTTACAGTACCGATTCCTACATTTTGAGAAAAGGCAACAAGTGGTAAAGCGAAAAATACCGGGATAAGGAAAGTGGATGTATTCATGTTGCAGGTTTTCTTTTATGAATAATATGCCGATTAGCGTATCGGACCTAAAGCCTTTTCGGCTGCTTCCAATCTTAGCCGCAGTGCAGCGTTTTTCGCCTGCAACAATGTAATTTTCTGTTGCTGTTCCTGGATCGCTTTAATGGCAATGGGCCCGAGTGCATCGTAGTTCATAGTATGCAAATCGTTAATGCCTTTATAGCCATGTTCTTCGCCAGTTATTACCTGTGTAAGTGCAGGAAATAATGACTTCACTTCCTGCGCAATGAAGCCAATGCTTTCTATTTGCCCGGGATTGTGGTATTTCATGGTATAAGTAACCGGTCGCATCGCCATCACCTTATTTAAGGTAGATGGTATTGGCGCTATATTGGTTTTTATACGGCGGTCAGACCCCTGGTAATACAAACCATCGACGTGAAAAAAATTGCCTTTGTATCCCTCATTGTAGTACACCCAGAGATCCGAACCTGACTCACCATCTTCATGATTTACCGTAAAGCCCCAGTTATTGAAACTGTATGCGGGGGCTACCAGGACCAGTCCCCTTCCTGCTACCTGTTTAATTTCAAGAACAGCCTGTGGGTCGGGTCTATTAATTCCTACACGGGTGGTGCCGCCTCCAATGATCACATTGCCCAGCCCCACGTCATTTATAAATACATGGCTGCCGGTTTTACCCGCATTGATATAAGTATGTTGAGTTGGAAGGCCTGTTAACCTGTCGGCAAATACTGAATGATGTGTTGTACCTCTAAAACGGACGGTTGAAATTCCGGGGATATGGCCGCTTACAAAAAGGCTTGCATTCTGGTCGTAGGTAGCTATCGAAACATTTCCATTGTTGCGCATGGTGATACGTCTTGTTTGTCCGCCCAATACCTGGTTAGGCTGCGTACCCGCAGCGTAAGAATCTATAACAAGGCTGCCGCTGGGCATATCGAGGTATTGCACAATGGATGTTCCGGGTAGCATACAGTGAGCTTCCGTTAAATAATACTGGTTGAAGCCAATGGCCGGGTAGTTTCGCTGTAAAGAGATTCCCGCACCATCACCCCCAAATATGGTACTGGTGGTACCCACGGCGCCTGATACTTCTAATTTGCCTTTAGTAGGGTTAATAGTTCCTATCCCGATATTTTGGGAAAATGCATTTTTTAGTGGAGACAGCATTGAAAAGAGCAAAATGACAGCAGAAAGGGAAAGTTGTGTTCTCATACCGTTCAGTTTTAGATTATGGTGCCCAAAACCTCCATTGGCAACAGGGTGCCGTTAAATCATGCTATAATTATGCCAGACGGAACGAGTATAAAGATTTGAAGTGTATGACGGATAAAGGTTTGAGCCAGTTTTGATATGATAAAGCATTCCGGCTGCCGCAGCTGCGTAGCAAAATCTGAGCGGAAGCCGGCAAGGGTGGCTATTTATTAATCAGCAGCTTTTCCAGGTTTTCAAGTCTTGCCTTTAGATCAGCGTTATCTTTTTTCAAATCTTCAATTTGTCGCTGTTTGTCCTCCAGCTGTTGCTGTTGCTCCTGCATCCCTTTAACTAACGGAACTACAAAATCACCATACCTTAAGCCGTACAAAGCCTTATCATTTCCAGGCTTATCCACACCGCTAAATGTAAAACCTGTTTTATTTGCAGCGGCTTCCACTTCCTGTGCTATAAAGCCGCTTTCGCGATGAGAGGCTGCCCGTTCAAGGCTTTGCTGATATATTTCCTTTCCAACACCATTTGTTGTTTCCATGTAATTGCTAGTTAAGTAATGTCTATCAAGACCCGGCAAATCCACAATATAGCTCACCGGGCGAAGTAGTTTTATGAAGTCAATTCCCTTAATATCTTCTTGCACCTGTAGTTTGTATCGCCCATCCGAAAAAGTTGACCAGCCCACTTCACCCCCTATCGAAGTAATCTGGGTATTACCGATTCGTACTTTATAAGATGCATCTGCTTTAGCATTCACGCCTATTGCTGTGGCAAGGAAAAGATTACCTGATGTTACATCCGCTACATAGCCTACTGCAAGATTCAGATGGCCGGTAGTATTGGTATAAAGTGCCTGGTTACCTATCGCCCCATTATTCTTTCCTGAAGTATTTAGAAACATTGCCCTGTACCCGACTGCGGTATTCCCTTCACCAATGGTGTTTTCAAAAAGCGCACGGTCGCCGTTTGCTGTGTTATAAAAACCGGTGGTGTTTGCATACAAGGCATTCACACCTGTTGCTGTATTATAACTTCCATCTACGTTTTTGTGCATCGCCTGCACCCCGGTTGCAGTATTTTCTCCCCCGATGGTATTGGTAAAAAGTGCTTCGAGCCCGCTTGCTGTATTATAATTCCCGGTAGTATTCGAATACAATGCATTGGTGCCGAGGGCAGAGTTTTGTGTACCCGAAGTATTGGTATATAGTGTTTGGGTACCTATAGCTGTATTCCTGTTTGCTGTATTACTTCCGTACATCGCATGATACCCCACGGCGGTGTTGTAAAATCCGGTACTGTTGAAGCGCATAGCTGAGGTTCCAAATGCCGTGTTATAATTACCCGTGGTAAATTGCATGGCCCTGGCCCCCCCGGCTGTATTATCGGTTCCTGAGATGTTGTTTTGAAGTGAATTTATACCGATCGCCGTATTGAAATTCCCGGTAATATTACCTGCCAGCGAACTTTTACCCACCGCAGTGTTATCATCACCTGTGGTGGTAGCATACAACGCCTTGCTTCCAATTGCCGTGTTGTATCCAATTGGTCCGTTGTGAAAATATAAAGCAGAGTCGCCAACGGCTACATTATCAGAGCTGGTCATATTAGCCACCATCGCAGCAAAGCCCACGGCTACATTGTTATGGCCTGTGGTATTGTTATACGAAGCTCCTTGTCCAATAGCAGTGTTGTTGTTTCCGCTAATGTTATTATACAGGGAACTATGCCCCAGCGAGGTATTATACCCTCCATTCCTGTTTTTAAATTGTGCGTTGTAGCCAACAGCCGTGTTTACAGTAGTTCCTGAAGTGTCGTCGTAAAGCGCATTGGCACCGATAGCCGTGTTGCCATCTGATTTATTGTATAAAAGCGCACTGTACCCAACGGCCGTATTACCAATTCCGTTAATGTTTCCATTAAGGGAATACGCACCTACGGCCGTGTTTGCACCACCTGTGCTTTCATTACGTAGTGCATGAAATCCCAACGCGGTATTGTTGGACGCAAGGCTTGTTGCAAGTGCTTCATTTCCTACCGCTGTATTATTATTTCCCGTTTTATTCACTAATAAAGCATATCGTCCGACTGCTGTGTTATAAACACCAGTTTCGTTATAGAAAAGCGAATAGGCCCCATTTGCAGTATTGCCATAACCCGATGTGTTATACAGCAGCGCACTTATACCTGTGGCAGTATTACCTACGCCGGTTGTATTTCGATTTAAAGCCTGCAAACCTACCGCCGTGTTTTCTGCGCCTGAAGTATTGGCATTCAGAGCACGGTAACCCAAAGCCGAATTATAACTGCCAGAAGTGTTTCTCTCTAAAGTTTCAGCGCCAAGGGCGGTGTTCCCACTACCATTGGCATTCGTTAATAAAGACCGTGACCCAATGCCAGTATTCTTTGTGCCAATAGTGTTGGAGGCTCCGGCACTATCACCAATAAAATAGCTGTTTGAATTAACGTTTAACTCACCAGCCCATTTATTATTTAACCGCAAACGCAGCGGTTGGTTACTACTTGTGCCAATAAAGTGAATGGATGGATCTGTGCCATTATTTCCCAATAAAGACCATGACTCACCACTGATGGATACGGAAAGATTTGTCCATCCCAGGGAATTGTAAAACCAAAAACTGTTGGTGTCCGTATCATACACCAATAAACCCTGCGCAGGTGTGGCAATGGCTATTCGCTGGGCCGATGTCATGCGGGGCACCAATATGCCTGATGTTGTACTGGTAATATCAAGCTTTGCACTGGGGTGAGGAGTGATGGTACCGATGCCTGCATTTTGTGCATGCCCAATGAATACCGCGAAGTTGACGGCCAATAGAAAAAAAATTCTTTTCATTACTATAATTTTAGACAAGTATTATCTGGATTTATTGCCTGCTGCCTGGCAAGCAAGTGTGATTTTATTTTATCATAAGCGTTTCAATCTTTTCCAACCTTGCTTTCAGTTCATCGATCTGTTTTTGCTTGTCCTCAATTTGCATTTGCTTGTTCTCAATTAGTTTTTGCTGCTCCTGCATTGCTTTCACCAAAGGCACTACAAATTCCGCGTACCTTATTGTGTATAAACCCCACCGGTTTCTCGGTGCATCGATCCCACTGAAGTCGTAATCAGATGCCTTGGCAGCTTGTTCCACTTCCTGTGCCACAAAACCGGTGTACTTCACTTTTTCTCCATCATATTTTCCGGGAAAATCGGGCGTTTCTTCATTCCCGGTAATTGCCGTCATCGCTTTACTACTGATATGATAAGTAACCGGCCTGAGCCTTGAGATAAACGATAAACCTTTCACATCCTCAGTAACCGTATTTTTTATCCGGGCATCTGAAACCACGCCCCAGTTTACTTTGCCTCCAATAAACAAAGTACTGTTGTTCCCTAAAATCACCTGGTTTTGGAAGCCATTCAACATGCCATCATTGCCAATGCTGATGGTATTGAAAATATCAGGTGCAGCGGGATGGACCCCGGAATTAAAGCCAATGGCAATATTTTGGAAACCGCCGGCCAGATTTAAAAGTGCACTATTGCCCACAGCCGTGTTATTATTACCCGTAGCGCTGTTACCAAGGGCATCATTCCCCATGGCAGTGTTATAGGCCCCGGTTGTGTTAGAGGAAAGTGCAAAAAAACCTGATGCTGTGTTTTTAAATCCAATAGTATTTGAATTCAATGAATACCCACCTACCGCAGTGTTACTACTACCAGTTGTATTTACCTGGAGGGAACCAAATCCGTTGGCAGTATTGCTGTTTCCATTTGTATTTTCGCGGAGCGCTTTATATCCTGTGGCGGTATTAGAACCACCTTCATTGTTATAAAAAAGAGCTTGCCGGCCGATGGCCGTATTATCCCGACCTGATATGTTGCTATATAGCGCCGCAGCGCCTACCGCGGTATTGTCATATCCTATCGTGTTGGCACGCATGGCAGCGGTTCCTACGGCGGTGTTGCTAACTCCATTAGCCGTGGAAGTTGGCTGGTTTGAATAAAGTGCCTGGGTGCCGACTGCAACATTATTTGATACCCACTGCACACCGCCATTGCCGTATGACTGCGTGATCAAAGCACTCGTGCCAACCGCTGTATTGCTTCCCGCCGTCGTATTAAATCTTAAGGCACTTTCACCCATGGCAGTATTCAGGGACCCTGTGGTGTTTCCGCTGAGGGAAGCGGAACCGAAGGCCGAATTATAGGAGGCCCGGTTAAAAAAAAGGGAATTATAACCAAAGGCCGTATTGTCAATGCCCTGGATGTTGGAATAAAGAGCTTCCATTCCGACAGCTGTATTTTGGTTGCCATTGGTATTGGAGTACAGGGACCCATGGCCGATACCTGTATTGCCACGACCCGCTGTATTTTTATTCAGTGCATAACTCCCCATCCCTGTATTATTGCCACTCACGGAGGTCACATGCTCTCCTGCCCGGAAACCCAAAAATACATCAAGGGTTTCCGGATGGACTTCACCAGCCCATATATCATTCACCCTCCATCTTAGAGGTTGATTATCGGTGGTCCCGATAAAGTTTGTGGCCATGTCAGTGCCGGCATTTCCCGTTAGCGACCATCCTCCCGGAACGGATACAGAAAGGTCTATCCACGCAGCAGCGTTATAAAACCAAAAAGTATTGGTATCGGTATCATACACTAACAAACCCTGTGCAGGTGTGCCTATGGCTATTCGTTGTGCTGAGGTCATGCGGGGTATTAATATGCCTGATGTTGTACTTGTGATGTCAAGCTTGGCACTTGGGTGAGGAGTTGTGGTACCAATGCCTGTGTTTTGCGCAGATGCTTGTTTAAAGATGGTGACTGATAAAATGAAGATTAAAAACTGTTTCATGTTCACATTATTTAAAGGGTTGATAACAAACTAAGGGAGATAGTCGCACCGGAATTCTTCTTTTGTATAGAGCGAATGATTTACCAATTCAATGGAATTAAATTTTGGAAATAGAAGTTAGTTTTCCCGGAAATATTTTTATTAGTGAATTGATTAAACGGGTATAAATAGCCATTAGGTGGCAGCCGGCAGGCCACACCGTTTGATAGCAGCAATCAGCATTTTTTTTTGCGACAGGTAAATGGCTATCGCTTTAGATTTTCCCCTGCATGCTATAAAGGGTTTTGAGGGTAAAAGTAAAATGACGGGTGGTTTGACATTGCCACCAAATACAGCTATTTTACCAGCCTAAAACCCCAAATGATGCTTAAAACCCTCCCATTGCTGGCATGCTGCTGTTTACTTCTTTGGAGCTGCAAAAACGAACCTGAAGCCCGAAAAGAAGTAAAACAGTACACTGCTGAACAACTCTACAACAACAAAGCCATTATCGGCAGTGCCTTTAATGCCGACGAAACAAAGCTGATGGTCGACGCTAACACTTCGGGCATATTTAATGTGTACGAATTGTCTATCGCCGACACTTCACTGAAGCCCTTGACAAAGTCTGCCAAAGAATCTTTTTTCTCTATTGATTATTTGCCTGGCACAAGCAATTTTCTGTACAGTGCCGACAAGGGTGGCGATGAAAACACCCATATCTATTTGCAAAAAGCAGGCGATACCGCTGCCAAAGACCTTACGCCATGGCCCAACAGCGCCAACACGGTGTATGGATGGAGTCCCGATAAAAAAGCCATGTACATTACCAGTAACAAACGGAACCCCCAATTTTTTGATCTCTGGAAAACAGACACCGCCACCTGGAACCCCACACTCCTTTATCAAAATGATTCGGCCTACGATCCTGGTGTGATCAGCAAAAGCGAAAGGTATCTTACACTGTCACGGAATATTACTACCGACAAAAACGAACTGTACCTCTACGACCGTGTTAATAAAACCACCAAAAAACTCAGTAACGATAACGAAGCCACGTGGAACGGTGTGGCTTTTGAAAAGAACGATAGTATTTTGTATTATATCACCAACGATGGCGGCGAATTTTCTTACCTCGTTAAATACAATATCAATAGTGGCAAGGCCGATAAGTTTTACGAAACTACCTGGGATGTGGCTAATATGACCATTAGTGAAAACGAAAAATACCACACCATTTTTATTAATGAAGACGGGAAAAATAAAGTACTGCTCTACGATCATGCCAGCAATAAACCTGTTGATTTCCCGGAGATAAAAGATGGCGATGTCATAAATGTCCTGATTTCGCCAACCGAAAAAAACATGATGCTTTCGGTGGGCAGCAGCCGCAGCCCCAATAATATTTTTGTGTACAATTTCGAAACCAAGGCGCTGAAACAGTTGACCCAAAACCTGAACCCGGAAGTGGCTGTGGACGACCTGGTTAGCGCCGAAGTGATCCGCTTTAAATCTTTCGATGGCAAAGAAATACCAGCCATTTACTACAAGCCGCTAACAGCATCTAAAGACAATAAAGTACCTGCCCTGCTTTGGATACATGGCGGTCCCGGTGGCCAGAGCCGTATCGGCTTTAGCAACAATATTCAATTCCTTGTAAACCACGGCTACGCCGTACTTGCGGTAAACAACCGTGGCAGCAGCGGCTATGGCAAAAGCTTTTACAAAATGGATAACAAGGACCATAGCGGCGGCGACCTTAAAGATTGTGTATGGGCTAAGAAGTGGCTCCAACAGCAGGATTATATCGACACCGGCAAAATAGGTATTGAAGGAGGAAGCTATGGTGGTGCCATGGTGCTGGGAGCCCTGGCTTTTTATCCGGATGAATTTAAGGTAGGTGTGGATCTTTTTGGAGTAGCTAACTGGCTCAGAACTTTGCGCAGCATACCGCCTTATTGGGAATCGTTTAGAAAAGCCTTGTATGATGAAATGGGCGACCCCGGCACGACCGATTCTATCAGGCTCAAGAGTATTTCAGCATTGTACAATTACGAAAAGATCAACAAGCCACTGATCGTATTCCAGGGCATGAATGATGTGCGGGTATTACCGATAGAAAGCCAGGAAATAGTGGATGGCGTAAAAAAGAGCGGCACCCCCGTAGACTATGTTACCTATGCCAACGAAGGCCATGGCTTTATGAAAAAAGAAAATCAAATTACCACAGCCAAAAGGACGTTGGAATTTTTAGACAAGTATCTGAAGGGGACTTATGTGGCCCCGAAAAAGCAGGCGCAGCCGTAAGAATAATAATAGTCATTACATTAGCACCTTACCCGAAGCCACCTCCAGGATTTGTGAGCGATAAAATATCGAAACAAGTCACCTGAGGTGGCTTCGTTGTGGAGAACGTTCCCACAATGCGCATAGGCTTCAGGCAGATTTTTTTGAATCACCTTTAACCCTCTACAGGAATGGGTTACAGGCTATATTATGAACTGTTCAGGCGGAGTCTGTCCGGTACTTCAGTCGGGAGTTTTCACAAGCAGGCGCTTTAAAGTTTCAGCCAATTGCCATGAAACCCCGGCGAGACAACGAGATCTACAGATAATCATCAAAGATTATTTTTTTCAAACATTACATTCTTATCAAATGGTAACGCTATATTGCTTCGTCATCAAACCCTTAAAAATCGTATTATGGAAAATCCAATTTTAATTTTATTCGTGTTAGCAGTTGCAGTAATCTTGATTGCATCTATTTGGAAAGTGTTTGTAAAAGCTGGCCAGCCAGGTTGGGCTGCTATTATCCCTATTTACAACTTGTATATTATGACGAAAATTGCCGGCAAGCCAGGCTATTGGACATTGCTATGCTTAATACCCATTGTTAACTATGTTTTTGCTATTTGGTTGTATAATATGATTTCTAAAAGCTTTGGAAAAACGGAAGGATTTACGGTTGGCCTGGTATTGTTAAGTTTTATTTTTTGGCCGATCCTTGGTTTTGGCGATGCCAAATATTTAGGCCCCTTTGGCGATCCACAAGCCTTCGCAGCTCACAACGATCCCAGCTTTGATTTTGAAAACAATAAATTCCACAGCAGTGTTTCTTAATAAAATTCATTTAACCTCTTGCATATCTATCAACCTTTTATAATAGCCGTTTTGGGCTAAGAGTTCTTCGTGCGTGCCACGTTCCACTATTTCTCCTTTTTGTAATACAACAATTTCATCGGCATGGCGGATGGTGCTGAGGCGGTGTGCGATAACAATCGATGTGCGGTCTTGCATAAGGTGGTTAATAGCATCCTGCACCAGCCTTTCACTTTCGGTATCAAGGGCGGATGTGGCTTCATCTAATATGAGTATTGGTGGGTTTTTATAGACTGCCCGGGCAATGGTGAGCCTTTGCCTTTCGCCGCCACTTAGTTTGGCCCCACGATCGCCGATATTGGTATTAAAACCATCTTCTTTGGCGACGATATAATTATAGGCATTGGCGGTTTTGGCCGCGTTCAAAATGTCATCCTCATTGGTTTTGTCGCTGCCGAAAGTGATATTGTTTCTGATGGTATCGTTAAACAGGATGGGCTCCTGGGTAACAATGCCCATCAGGCTGCGCAGGCTTTGCAGGGTGTATAATTTTATGTTTCGGCCATCAATTAAAATTTCTCCATTCATGGCGTCGTGAAACCTTGGGACCAGGTCGGCAAGTGTGCTTTTGCCAGCGCCGCTGCTGCCTACCAGGGCCAGTGTTTTTCCTTTTGGAATGGTGAGATTGATGTTTTTCAGTATCGGCACATCCTGGTAACTGAATGACACATCTTTAAATTCGATGCTGCCTTCAAAACTATTGATCGTTTCACTGCCCACGCTATCTTCTACTGTCTCACTATTCAATATCGTTTCGATGCGATCGATGGCCGCACTGCCGCGCTGCATGTTATAATACGCACTGCTAAGTCCCTTGGCCGGGTTAATAATTTGGGTGAATACAACGATATAGGTGATAAAACCGCCGGCATCCAGACCACCGGCATTGTGACCTATCACTAGTCTGCCGCCAAACCAGAGAATACCGCATAATACCAGCACACCCAAAAATTCACTCAGCGGGCTTGCCAGGTCTTTGCGAAAATTCATATGGTTCCGGATATTGTTCAAATCCTTGTTGTTTGAATCAAATTTCTGGCCCATGAATTTTTCCGCAGTAAAGGCTTTTATGATGCGGATGCCGCTGAGCGTTTCTTCTAAAATACTCAGTGATTCACCATTTTTCTCCTGTGCCCTAGTACTTTGCTTTTTAAGCGTACGGCTTACCCGGCCAATGATAAAACCCATCACCGGTAAAAAAATCAGCAGGAATAATGACAGTTTCGGGCTGAGGAAAATAAGAAACACGAGGTAGGTGATCAGGGTGATCGGGTCTTTTACCAGGCCTTCCAGCGTGGCCAGCACACTCCATTCTATCTCGTTGGTGTCATTGCTCATACGGCTCATCAGGTCACCTTTTTTCTGTTCGCTGAAATAGCCGATGGGCAGGTGCAACACCTTATGGTACAGATCGCTTCTTAGTTTGGTCATTACGCCATTTCGCATAGGCGCCAGCATTCGGAAAGACAGGTAAATGAACAGGTTTTTGAAAAGGATACTGATGATAATGACAACACATAACCATCCAAGTGCAGTAATTGGGCCTTGTGCCGGATCGGAGATAATGTTACTCAGGTAGTATTTCATGGTCTGCAGAATGCCCTGTGCAGAAAATTGAAATAAAGGCTGAACTGTAACGAGGTCTTCCTGGCCAAAAAGTAATTGCAGGAACGGTGCCAGCATTCCTAGTGAGATAAGCCCGAAAATGATGGAAAGCACTACAAAAAGCAGGTAAAGACCCAGGTATTTTTTGTAAAAAAACAAGTACCTGAATATTCTTGATAAATTTTTCATGTTGATGGGGCCCTTTGCTACTTAAGCAGGAAAAGGCCATATAATTTTTTATGCTGATCGCTAAATGCGGCACGCTAAACGCTGAAGGCTGGACGTCCGATCATGAAGCCAATGTCGCTTATCAAACTTTCTATTAAAAATGCCCAATTTTCAATCCCCAATTGAAAAACACCTGGAACCACTCATTTGAAAATTGAAAATTGAGCGTTGATATTGATTATTTTTTTCCCGAACCGGCATCAGATACCGACCTCTAAACCCTAAACTCCTAAACCCTAAACCTTCCACCCCAAACCTTTTACCTTAGAGCGGGGGCAAAGTAACTAATTTTGACCCCAATAAAAATGTGAAACCATGCAGCAGGAAACTAAAAGACAAAAACAGGTGGCGGGCCTACTTAACCAGGAGCTCAGCGATATATTTCAGCGGATGGGATTGAATATAATGGATGGCGGCATGATTTCCATTGCTAAAGTGACCATTACCCCCGACCTGTTCCAGGCACGGGTCTACCTCAGTTTTTTTAAAGTGGCCGACAACGAAGCCATGCTTAAAAAAATAGAAGAGCGTGCCTGGGAAATAAAAAAAGAATTAACCACCCGTGTCCGTCACCAGCTCCGCTCGATGCCACAACTGGAGTTTTTTATAGACGATACCCTCGAATATGTTTTCAAAATGGAGGAATTGTTTGACAAGATCAAGAAGGAAGATGAGAAGCTCAATAAGCAGTAGTTGGCAGTTTTGCAGTTGGCAGTTGGCAAGCCATGCGTAAACCGCTGCCTTTGATTTGCCAACTGCCAACTGAATAACTGCAAACTTATTTGTCAACTGCCAACTGCATAACTGCCAACTGTTTTTTGCCAACTGCCAACTGCAAAACTGCCAACTGAACATGACCTCACTCTTCGCCTGGCGATATTTTAAAGCAAAAAAAAGCACCAACGCCATTAATGTGATCGCATGGATCAGCGTTGTGGCTATTGCTGTGGTTACAGCTGCTTTGATCGTGGTGCTCAGTGTTTTCAATGGTTTTGAAGGTTTGGTAAAAAGCCTGTACAACGATTTTTACAGCAATATCAAAGTGCTGCCCGTTACCGGTAAAACCATCCGGTTTACCGATGCGCAATCCAAACAACTGGAACGCATCAGCGGCATTAAATTTATTCAGCGTGTGGTGGAAGATAAAGCCATCCTGATCAACGACGAATACCGCAGCAGCGTATCGCTGAAGGGTGTGGAAGCCACCTACGAAAACGCTTCCGGGCTGCCATCGCATATTATCCGCGGAAAATTCGAAGTAGGCACAGACGATCAACCGGCCATTGTGCTGGGTGCAGGCGTAGAAAACGCCCTGGGCGTAACAGCAAGCACCAGCCCCTACCCCATTACCATTTACGTCCCCAACAGAAAAGCCACATCCTATACCGATCCGCTGCAAGCCTTGCAAAGCCGCAACGCCTCTCCCACAGGCACTTTTGTGGTACAGCAGGAGTTTGATAACGGCTATGCATTTACCAACCTCAATTTTATGCGTAGCCTGTTGCAACTGGACAGCAACCAATACAGTGCCATCGAGATTTTTGTGCAGGACGACAAAGAGACCGACAAGATCCAGGAGCAGGTGCAAGAACTCTTTGGGAGCCAGTACAAGGTGCAAAACCGTTACCAACTCAACCAAAACCTGTATGCGGCCATGCAAATAGAAAAAGTGATCATTTACGGGGTGGCTTTTTTGATACTACTGATTGCCGCGTTTAATATTGTCGGCAGTCTTTCGATGCTGGTACTGGAAAAACAAAAAGACATTGCCGTACTGCAGGCCATCGGCGCCAGCAGCGGCTGGATACAGGCGGTATTTTTGAAAGAAGGCTTGCTGCTCGCTATATTAGGCGGGGCGGCAGGTATTGTGATTGCCATACTTATTTGCCTGGGCCAGTCCAGTTTTCATTGGGTAAAACTGGGTGGCAACAGTTTTATTATCGACTATTACCCCGTCGAAATGCGGCTGACAGATTTTGCTTTGATAGCCATTATTATCATGGTCATTGGCTTTTTAGCGGCTTACGTTCCTTCAAGAAAGGCAAAAAACGCGTTTATCTCGCTCAAGAGTTAGGCCCCTGCCCCTCTACTTTTTTATTATTTCCATGCGATTACCGGCCAAAATACCGGCAACCGCCCTTATTGGCTGCCAGCAGACACTCCACTGTGTTTTGAGCACAAAAATATTGTCGCATCTCCTGTAAATCTTGTCGCGCCACCACAATAAAACCCTTTGCAGGCAAGGGTTTTAAAAAAGCTACGCCAGTTACAGCCTTTGATACCCCATCGCTAACAGACAGCCTCCGCGGCGCCGCATTTTTGCCATGTCAAAACCAAACCACATGAAACAAACTTCTTCATTCCCGTCTTTGCAAAGCTTCAGTTTTTGCCTGCTGGTCGTACTATTTATTGCGGTAAGTATGCTCTATGCCCGGTTTACCTGGCTGGCATTTGAACAACTGGCCATACTTATCGGCGATGCATGTAGCCGTGCAAACCAACTCCTGGTTTCCCTTAGTCATTAATTAACCAACATAAAAAAATCGATCATGAAAAAACTAGTAACCACCACCCTGTCCTTTGCCCTGTTCGCCATGGCCGCAATTAGCCAAACAGACACAGACAAGAAAGAAATTGTAAAAGCCGTAGCCACCATCGAAGAAGGCTGGATGCAAAAAGACGGTAAAAAATTTGCTTCTCCTTTTGCCGAAGTGCACGACTTTATTGTATGGAATGGGTATTATTTTCCCAACGAAACCAGGGCGATGGCGGCCATGTCGCACCAGCGATTGTTCGACGGACCTTTTAAAACCTGGGACATCAGGCTAAAAGTGGATAAAATGAAGTTTATCCGGCCGGATATTGCATTAATACATGTACTTGGGGTTGGCTACGACAAAGGCAAAGAAGTTCCGGCAAATCCGGGTGTTTTAATGAGTTTACTGTTCGAAAAGAAAGACGGCATATGGGAGATCATTGCGTTCCATAACCTGGACCTGGAGACGTTTCAGAATGAAGAAGTAAAGAAAGGCATGCCATTTCCGGCTGAGGTCATGTATGCCAATTGGTATAAGTAATAAGGTGGATGAGGGCAGGAATAGGCGGTTGCTTATTCCTGCCTTTTTATTATGCCAACCGGTTCCGTATCAACCCCAAAAAAATCATGGGAAATAAATTATCTTGATGCCTTATGAGTTTTAAACGGACATCTATTTTACTGATTGCCTTCTGTATGTTCTATGTCGTAGCAGGGGCACAACAACCTGCAGATTCCGTTTATCATGTAAATGAACAGATACAGATACACGACCTGAAAAACCATACATCGGTATTGTACGATTCCGCCGGAAATTATTCAGTGAATGAGATCATCTCTGGAGAGCAAGAACATAATTTTCAACCTTTTGCCATTGCTGCCGGACAACATAAAGACCGTAAAAGTTATTGGTTAAAACTCTCTGTCATTCCAAAAGGACCTATCAATAAATGGTATTTGCTATTGTGCGATACCGCTGATCCTTATCAAATAAGCCAGGGGAACAGCTATGTGGATGTGTACAGCACCAACGCCAGAAATGCGATGATTAGCCACCAGAAAACAGGGCTTTTTGTACCAAGATCTCAAAAAGCTATACCTGCAATTGCCTCGGTTAACCGTGTTTACTTTTCGGGAAGTCAGGGAGAGATCCAAACAATTTATATACGGGTCCGAAACGACGTTGCCACCAAAAGTTTCTTCTATCCCCAAGTCCAGAGCCCTGCCGTACCCATTGTTCGCAAAGCCGGGGGGCTGGATATCATGACTGCGATCGCATTGGTTTTTTCTGTGCTTTCCTTTTTCTTTTACTTTTTTGTAAAAGATAAAGCCTACCTGTTATTTGGTATATATACATTTCTCTTTTCACAACATTATCTCATCCTCCATCCCGAAGTGCCGTTTATTGATTTGTATATTCCGGAACACCCCTGGTTGTCTGATCCTTTTTTTGTATTGTTAAGCGGTGGAGCTTTAACGATTTTTCTGCTTTTTGGCCGCAGCTTTATGAACCTGCCAGCCTTATCACGTAAAACAGACAGGATTGTGTTTTGGATTGCGGTGATCCATTTAGCCGCCGTTGTAATTGAATTCATTTACATGGCATACACGCGTTTAAACCTGCTTGCCCCCGCGCATGTAATAATTTTTATGATAGCCACATTTTTGCTCACGATCCGGTTTGCATTCTTTAAAACTTTTGAGGCCAGAGTATTTGTGGCAGGTAGCCTCTGCCTGTTTGGCTTCAGCATCCTCGGCATGATGTATGGCTTTCAAATTATCCACTTGCCATTCAATCCGTGGCCGGTAGGACAGATTGGCCAACTTTTCATCTATAGTTTTGGCCTGGCCTATAAGATCAGGCTGAATGAAAAAGCAAAAGCTGAAGCGGAACGCATTAAAGACCTCGATAGCATCAAATCAAAATTCTTCGCCAATATCTCACACGAATTCCGGACGCCGCTTACACTGATCCAGGGGCCGCTTCAACAAATAGAAGAAAATATTAAAGGGAAGGATGGAACTACAGAGGTTCCGGTACGACATATAAAAACAATGCGCCGCAATACCGACCGCTTGCTGGAACTGGTCAATCAAATGCTGGACCTCTCGAAACTGGATTCGGGTAAAATGAAATTGCAGGTAGTAAAAGGCGATCTGCTGCAATTGCTAAAAGCACTTTCCGCCTCTTTTGAATCAATGGCCGAAAGAAAAGGCATTCATTATCATATCCTCTTTCCCGGGCAAACAGATATCCTGTTTTTTGATAAAGACAAATTAGAAAAAATTATCTCTAACCTGCTCATCAATGCATTTAAATACACACCCGAACAGGGCACGGTATCTGTAAATGCAGACATCGAGGGAGGGCGTTTACGTTTTATGGTAGAAGACAATGGTCCCGGCATTCCAAAAAAAGAACTGGATAAAATATTTGACCGCTTTTACCAGGTAGAGGGAACAGAAGATAAAGGATCGGGAATAGGATTGGCGCTGGTAAAAGAATTGGTGGACCTGTACCGTGGCCAGATAAGCGTTAGCAGCGAACCGGGAAAGGGCTGCCGCTTTAAAGTGACCCTGCCTGTGGGCAAAAATTTGTTTAAGGAAAACGAGCTTGTGTATGGCGAATGGCAGGCTGAAAAAACGTTCATCAATCAATCGATGGACGAACAGGAGTCATGGATCAAAAAGGAAACAATAGCGGCCCAATTGCCCCTCTTATTAATAGTGGAGGACAACAGGGACCTGCGAAATTTTATTAAAGAAATAGTGCATCAATATTACCAGGTGGTGGAAGCAGCCAATGGTAAGGAGGGTTTGGTAAAAGCTATTTCAGAAGTGCCCGACATCATTGTGAGCGATGTAATGATGCCCGAAATGGACGGCTTTGCCATGACCCAAAAACTAAAAAAAGATGAACGCACCAGTCATATACCTGTTATCCTGTTAACGGCCAAAGCCAGCCAGGATCACAAACTGGAGGGCTTGGAGACAGGAGCCGATGACTATCTCACCAAACCTTTTGATGCAAAAGAATTATTGCTCCGGTTGTCAAATCTTATTAACCAGCGTAAACTGTTGCGTAAGAAATTTGCAGGAGAAATATTATTAAAGCCTTCGGAGGTAGCCGTTACCAGCGCGGATGAAAACTTTTTAACCAAAGTGCTTGCAGCGATAGAAAAAAATATGAGTGAAGAAGATTTTGGCGTAGAAGAACTGGCGAAGGCTGTGGCCATGAGCCGCAGTCAGCTGCATCGCAAACTAATGGCTCTTACCGGACAGGCACCCAGCGAAACATTACGTAATACGAGGCTGCTGCGGGCAAAAGAATTGCTGCAAAAAAAGGTAGCCACCCCGTCAGAAGTTGCTTACCAGGTGGGTTTTAACAGCCACACTTATTTTTCCAAATGTTTTAAAGAGGAGTTTGGCATCAGCCCGGGCGAGGTGAAATAAAGTCTTTAACCAGCATAGCAGAAAACCGAATTACGGGTGCATTATCTTTCCCAAGCGCTGTCTTTACCTGAGAATATCCTGGGAAATCCATAAAGATCTCTGTAATAAAATCTAAAATTTGTTAAGGTCGGGTCCGGAATATAATTACCTCTTGTCTGGGATATTGATTTTGGCAGTTCGCTTATTTTGCCAGGAAATCTTCCCTCTTTTTGTCGGTAGTCATATAAAGCTGAAATCACGTTGTCACCTCGTTTTTTATTTTGATATTCCAGAAAATTGAATGTCAGATAAGTCGTCAAGGCCGCAACTAATCCAAAGCTTAAGAACTTTAGTGGCATTTTCCAGTCTGAGTTTTTTCGAAGGATGCTAGTCAAAATGAATATTAAAACAAGAATGGATGCTGCCGCAAGAAACAAAAGATAAAGCGCATATGCATAGGGTGTTAAGGTCAGAGCAAGCCCTGCAACAATAGATACTAACACTCCGATTATGTTCGTCTTTGACATTTAGGGTTCAATTAGGCTGACCAGATTAATTTACCGTTATAGAAATAGCACAGGCAGCCCCGCCCAACGGAGCCGGACCTACAATTCCCGGCGTAAGTGTAAATGTGCCCGGGGCTATGGGCGTTCCGCTTCCGGTTAGTACCACGCTTTGAGAACCTGTTCCGGTAAATGTACCTGTATGTGAAAATAGCATCCCATTCACCGTATTGGTTGCGATCGTAAAATTGCCCACAACCGTTACAAATACCCGCATGCTAACCGTATTGGTGGTTGTTAAAGGCGTATTGAAATTATAAGTACCCGCCACAGTATAAATGCATGGATTGGGGCTGCCCGACCCTGACTCCAAAACATAGGTAGCCAATGGTGCCGGATTTTCTACTGTTACAGAAAACGTACAACTGGAAGTACCGCCCAGTGGCGTAAACACCAGGTTACGCGGAAACAAAGGAGTGCCTGATCCGGCAAGCGTAATGGTTTGTACACCGGTCGTGGTAAAGCTGCCTGTTTTTGAAAAACTGATCCCGTTAATGGTATCGGTTTTTAACGTGTAGGCACCCACGGTTGTAACATTTACCTTAATATCAACGGTGTTTGAAGGATCCAGGACAACTCCAGGAAAATACCTTCCTTTTACAACAACATCCTCACAATTATTAGGTGCACCAGCTAAAGTAAATGCCGCAGGTATTACCGGGGCTTTGGTTACAGAAACCGTAAAAGAGCAACCTGGGCTAACTGGTGTTGTGAAGCTAAAGCTGCCCTCTGCTACTGGTGTACCGTTACCAATAAGCGTTATGGTTTGCGGCCCGGTGGCGCTGAAAGTACCCGAGGCAGAAAAAGAAAAACCGTTAATAGTATTGGTGCTAATCTGGTAGGTTCCGGCGGTGGTGACGATAACCTGTAACTCAACAGTGTTGGACAAATTCAATACAGTCCCGGTATAATAATTGCCCGAAACAACACTGCCCGTACAGGCAGCGCCGGCGCCGTCAAAAGTATAAACAGCGGTACCTGATGCAGAACCGGCTATCATTCCTCCTTCGTAACTATACTCTTTTTGGCAGGTGGTAAACAAAACGGCACAGAGCAGCAACCCAGCAATCGTAATGAAGGAAAATAAGTTTTTCATACAGCAAATTCAAATTACCGGTCTGAAAGGTAAGTGATGTATGGTTCAGCTAATTGGAATAGCTACCTCATTCCATCACCGCCTTCAAACTTAGATCCAAACTTTTTGCCTGGTGTATCAATGCGCCTACGCTTACATAATCCACGCCCGTAGCTGCAAATGCCTGTATCGTTTCCAGGTTAATGCCGCCACTGGCTTCGGTTTCAAAGGCCCCGTTGATAATTGCCAGGGCTTCTGTTATCAGTTCAGGAGTAAAATTATCCAGCATAATCCGGAACACTTTCCCCTGACCCGCTGCCATCACTTTTTGTACATCGGCCAGGCTCCGGGTTTCCACTTCTATTTTTAAACCAGGCTTCTCTGTTTGAACATATTGATAGGCTTTTTCAATAGCCTGTTCTATGCCACCACAATAATCGATATGATTGTCTTTTAGCATGATCATATCGTACAATGCAAAGCGGTGGTTATAAGCGCCGCCAATTTTTACAGCCTCCTTTTCCAACAGACGGAAGTTGGGTGTCGTTTTGCGGGTATCGAGGATCTTTGTTTTGTAGCCTGCTAATTTATCAGCATATGTTTTGGTAAGGGTGGCAATGCCGCTCATTCGCTGCATGGTATTCAGCACCAGTCTTTCACATTTCAGGATGGTATGAATGGATGCTTCCAGGTCAAACGCCACATCACCATATTGCATCGTTTCCCCATCCCGCTTGTATATTTTCATGGTAGCGGATGGTTCAACGATGTCGAATATTTTTTCGGCGACCGCCACACCAGCGAGTATTCCATCCTGTTTTATTTTCAGTACGGCCTTTCCCCTTTTGCCCGCAGGTATACAGCACAAGGTGCTATGGTCGCCGTCGCCAACATCTTCTTTCAATGCCTCTTCCACTAAATGTTGCAGGTGGGCATCAAATACCGCTTCGGTCATGGTTTTTAATTTTATTCAAATGTAAGGCCATGAATTGGTCATTGGGTCATTGGGTCAATGGTCATTGCTTGTATTTAAAAAGGTTTGTTTTGGACCAAGCTGGTTACCATATCATAACCCAATGACTTATTGACCTTTTGACCTAATGACTTATTTTGCAGCCATGAAAAAAGTAATCCTCGTAATCATGGATGGATGGGGCATCGGCCAGGTCCCGGCCTCGGATGCCATCCTCGCAGCTAATACACCATTTGTCGATTCATTATATAGCAAATACCCCAACACCACCCTAACTACCTGTGGCGAAATGGTGGGGCTGCCCGATGGCCAAATGGGTAACAGCGAAGTGGGTCACCTTAACCTGGGCGCCGGCCGCGTTGTATACCAGGAATTGCAGCGCATCAATGTGGCTATCCGCGACAAAAGCTTTTTTGAAAACCCTGCCATCCTCCGATCCATAGACTATGCCATCGCCAACAAAAAGCCCCTGCACCTGTTGGGCCTGGTAAGCGATGGTGGTGTGCACTCGCATATCAATCACCTGAAAGCCATATGCAGTTTATGCAAAACAAGAGGCCTGAGCGAAGTGTATATCCATGCCTTTACCGACGGCCGCGACTGCGATCCTAAAAGCGGCCTGGGTTTTATGACCGAACTTCAACAACACCTGAACGAAACCACCGGAAAAATAGCCACCGTTAGCGGCAGGTATTATGCCATGGACCGGGATAAACGTTGGGAAAGGGTAAAATTGGCTTATGATGCGTTGGTGAAAGGCGAAGGCCAGAAATCACCAGATGCGCTTGCGGCCGTGGAACAGGCTTATGCAGGAGACATAACCGATGAATTTATATTACCTACCGTAATTGTGGCAGCCGATCAGCAGCCATTAACGGTGATAAAAGACAGCGATGCCGTTCTGTGTTTCAATTTCCGCACCGACCGGTGCAGGGAAATAACGCAGGTGCTTACCCAGATGGACTTACCGCTGTTTGATATGCGTACCCTGCTGCTCCACTATACCACCATGGCGGAATATGATGCTTCGTACAAGGACGTGTATGTGATTTTTGATACAGACAACCTGAATCAGACCCTGGGCGAGGTAATTGCGGCGAATCACCTGCAGCAAATACGCATGGCTGAAACCGAAAAGTACCCGCATGTAACTTTCTTTTTCAGTGGCGGCAGAGAAACCATTTTTGAAGGAGAAAAGCGCATTATGGTGCCATCACCAAAAGTGGCTACCTACGATCTGCAACCCGAAATGAGTGCTCCTGAATTAACTGCTGCATTGTTGCCGGAGATCGAAAAAGAAGAAGCCTCATTTATTTGTATCAACTATGCCAATGCAGATATGGTGGGCCATACCGGGGTATTTGCCGCATGTATCAAAGCCGCAGAAACAGTGGACCATTGCGTGGAGCAGGTGGTGACTTTAGCACTGAAACATGGCTATACCATTTTTCTAACGGCCGACCATGGAAACAGTGATTACGAGATCAATCCCGATGGCAGCCCCAACACACAGCATTCATTAAACCCCGTTCCCTTTTTTATTATAGATAATGATTTTACCGGCAGTATAAAACCGGGCAAACTGGGCGATATTGCGCCTACCATATTAACCATGATGGGCTTGTCCATTCCCAAAGAAATGACGGGTAATGTTTTAGTGTAAGTATCAATATTGAAAGTAAATGCCGCTGGTAAAACAGGTTTATGAACTGGCTTTCAAAGGCATTTTCTTTTATCTTGCAGGTAATACATCTAAACCAGGGCCATATCTATGTAACTAAAGAACCACTATGGACAATTCAATAGCTAAAAACCAACGACAACAAGCACCACTCGGTCCATCAAAGAAAAAAAAGCGCTGGGTAAAAAACATTTTATTGTTTTTACTCATTGCCTTTATGGTAATGCAGTTTTTTCAGCCAGACAAGAATAATAATGACGTGGTCCTTTCCAATAACATTTCTTCGCTGGTAAACGTACCTGACTCTGTAAACAAAATTCTGTACACTGCCTGTTACGACTGCCACAGTAACAATACAGAGTATCCGTGGTATAGCAATATTCAGCCTGTGGGATGGTGGCTAAACAATCATATTAAGGATGGCAAAAAGCACCTGAATTTCAATGAATTTGCGACTTACACCACCAAAAAGCAATTAAAAAAGCTGGACGAAATCAAGGAAAGCCAGAAGGATAAATGGATGCCATTGGATTCCTATACCTGGATCCACCGGAATGCAAAATTGACTGATGCACAGCGGCAATTGATTATAAACTGGGTTGACAGCTCTGCCAAAACTATATCTTCGCTGCCGGTTAAAGAATAAACCAGATCAAACTAACTGCAACCATACGGCCCTTTATTATTTTTTTACTGGCTGGCATTTTAATGCTCCCGGTATTTTATGTGGCCGTATTCCACATACAGAAACGGCTTGTGCAAAAGGAAATGCGGCAAAAACTAAAACACGAGAAACTGGTCACCATTGAAATGGCCATTGAGAAAATAAACTGGTACCAGGAGGATGAGGAGCTCATTATCGATGGCAGCCTGTTCGACGTGGAAAGTATTGTGTACGTTGACGGCATCGCTACTATCAGGGGTTTATACGATCACGAGGAAAAAGATTTGGAAAAACAACTCTCGGAAGCTACGGGCCAAGGTCGCAACAGCAACTTAAACAGCATTCTTGCTAAAATGCTCCAATTCTTTTTCATAGAAAACGAACAGTTCCATTCACATCAATTTGCCAGTCTTAATAACAATGCCCCGCAATTCAGGCTCCAAAATAGCGACAAGTTAACCAGTCCCTATATAACTGTTCCTACTCCTCCGCCACTTGGTTGATTCAGAACCTTTTCTTTTAGACTTTCTGTGACGCTACATTCCCGCAAAAGGGCATGTTAATGAAGCGTCCGTTCTATTTTACCAAACAGCACTCCATCATTGTTTCATCATCAATGTTATCATCCATTTTGGGTGAGGATAACATTGATGAACCCGTATTATATATCATCCGGGCGTGCAGAAATGTCCGCTCCCTGGTATCCGTAACGGGTTCCCGCCTGCGTATCGCATGGCACCCTGTAACCGAATAACAAATAAATTAACCAAAATGAAAAAGCTACTAACTGCTATAATTTTTCTAACTGCATCTACCTGGGCTACCGCACAGGAAAAAAAGGTTTTCACCCCCGACGGTGATTCAGCTTCATTACCCGATGTATTGATATCTGCGATTAAATTCCCTGAAAAGAAGAAGAACATTGTTCAAAAGATAGACGTCATCACTGATGCGTATATTAAAAAGGCCAATGCCCAAAACACCGGTGACTTGCTGCAAAGCACCGGAAATGTATTTGTACAAAAAAGCCAGCAGGGTGGCAGCAGCCCCGTTATCCGTGGGTTTGAAGCCAGCCGCATACTGATGGTGGTAGATGGGGTACGTATGAACAATGCCGTGTACCGGGCAGGACATTTACAAAACGTGATCACTGTAGACCAAAATATGCTGGAACGCGTGGAAGTAATGTACGGCCCTTCAAGTACCCTGCACGGCAGCGATGCTTTGGGTGGGGTGATTGCCTTTAAAACAAAGTCACCAATGCTTAGTGGTGCCAAAAACAAATTGCTGTACACCGGATCCGCAATGGGTAGGTATAGTACGGTTAACCTCGAAAAAACCGGCCATGTGGACATGAGTTTGGGCGGGCAAAAACTGGCTGTATTAGTCTCCGGAACCTTTAGCGATTTTGGCGATATGCGTATGGGTAACAATTACCCTGACAAGTATCCAAACTTTGGTCGCCGGCCGCAGTATGTGGGTACCGTAAACAATATCGATTATATCCTCGATACCAAAGACGACCGCATTCAGAAATACAGCGGGTACAAGCAATGGGATATCATGGGAAAGCTCCTGTTCCAGCAATCAGATAAGATCAGCCACATGCTGAATGTGCAAAGCAGCAATAGCACCGATGTACCCCGTTACGATCGGCTGCAGGATATACGCAACGGCGCTTTGCGCTATGCTAACTGGTACTATGGCCCACAAAAAAGAAACCTGTATTCCTATGAATTCGTTGACAATATCAACTCCACCACTTTCGTAAAAGTGGGTGCCAGCTACCAGGATATTGAAGAAAGCCGCCACCAGAGAGACAGGAATAATCCAAGCCAATTGCACCGCATTGAAAAGATAAAAGTTTGGGGTGCACATGCAGACCTGCGGAAGATCTTTGGGATGCACGAATTAAATGTGGGTGTGGATATGCAACTGAACGATGTAAAATCCACGGCTTTTACGGAGAACATTAATACCGGTGCTATTGGCAAGTTGGATACCCGTTACCCCGATGGTAAAAACACATTCAACAACTTTGGCATCTATGCCCAGCATCTATGGAAGCTGCATGGTGGTAAACTGGTAATCAATGATGGCATCCGCGTTCAAAGTGTATCGTTACGGTCCACACTTGTAGATACCAGCATCCAGTTTAAGTTGCCATTTCTTGAAATTAAACAAAACCCCGTTGGAGTATCTGGCAATTTAGGAGCGGCCTATATGCCGCAGTCTGATATCCGTTTCACAGCGGGCGTTACCACGGGTTTCAGGGCGCCTAACATAGATGATGTGGTGAAAATATTTGAAAGCAACACAGCATCAAGGCAACTGGTAGTACCAAACGCCGACCTTAAACCTGAGAAAACGATCAATGCTGAAATAGGATTTACAAAGTCTTTTGAAGGCAAGGTAAAAGTAGATGTCAGTGCTTTTTATACCTGGTTTAAAGATGCCATTGCCTATGCAGCGTTTAAGTATAACGGGCAGGATTCTGTTATTTACCAGGGTGTAAAAGTGGGTGTAAAAGCCAGCCAGAATGTGGCCAAAGCAAGGCTTTATGGCTTTAGCGGCGGGCTCACATTTACCCCGGTTACTGAATTGAACGTATATGGATCGGTTACTTATACCTATGGCCAATACACCAAACCAACCGGTGTTAAAGTGCCGCTGGACCACGTACCTCCTGTGTTTGGAAAAGCTGGTATCAGCTATAACAAAAAGAAATTCCTGACAGAAATTTTTGCCATGTACAATGGCTGGAAAAAAATTGCTGACTATAACCCCGATGGTGAAGACAACCAGCAATATGCTACACCGGATGGTGTTCCGAGCTGGGTAACCCTTAACTGGCGTGGACAATACGATGCCACTAAAAATCTTACAGTGCAACTGGCAGTGGAAAATATTACCGACCGCAACTACCGTGTATTTGCATCGGGATTTTCTGCGCCCGGCCTTAACTTCCTGTTGAGTGCCAAGGTTACCTGGTAAGCCTGATATATGTTCCATAAAAAAATGCCCCGGCCTTAAAACCGGGGTATTTTTTATATCATCGGCGGTCCTTCCTTTATGTTGTAAACGTTAGTGATGCCGGGGAAATAAAAGCTTGTTTATTTGTAAGGGTATAATTGTTTATCACTTTAGTCCATAATAAATTCCAATGTTTAGCCCAACATTCCATAATTTTTCTGCTACAGGCGTGTCTCTTATTTTTAGCACCCCGAATCTATACGTTGGCTCCGCTATCAAATAAATTTTATTTGAGATTGTATACCCAACGCCAACGCTCATCATAGGAGCAATTTCTACTTTATTAAAACCTGACGATGACGATTCTGTCTTTTTTTCCGTCTTGCCGTCCGAATATTTTTTACTGGATGTCTGTTTTACATTCAATAGAAAATTTGTCATGAAACCAGTACTTGCAAGAAAGTGAAATTTATTTTTTCCAAGCGTAAACTTTGCTTTCATAGGAATACCGATGTAGTTGTAAGCGTAAGTCATATTAACCTGCGTCGGCAAACCTGGATCAGGTGGAAAGTAAACCAGATCTTGATTTTTTGTTTTATAGCCTTTGTTAGAATATTGAATTCCTGTCTCGAGACCTATTAGATGTGTGAAATTAAAAATCACATTAACCCCTGTCGTATAACCAAATTTTGACATTTCGATATCGTTCCTGCTTTTGATTACAATGTCGCTGGAAGGAGACCCGTCATTATTCTTAAGTGTCCGAAAACTATAGTCTGGAGAAAAGTTGAATCCAAGAAGTACTTTCTTTATTGGATTTGTGCCCTGTCCGTGTACTACAAGTGATGCAAGGGTGATGATTAGAATTAATATCCGCTTCATAGTAATTTAGAATAAAGATTATTTTATCATTCCCTGCCACACTGTATTGGCGACAACTGGTGGCCAATGACACACCTACTTCTTATTAATCTCCACAATAGCATAAGCCACACTCTTATCCCCTGCTGGTGCCGAAAAACGCATATTGCCTTTCCCGGTACTACTTACCTGCATCCGGCCAAGGCTAGCCCCGTTGGTACTTAAAGCACTGGAAACAGCAGTAGCATAATTGGTGCGGTTTTTACTGATGGCCTGGTTAAGCCCATACCAGTTGAGTTCCTGCTTGCTCACCACCACGGCTATATAATCTTTAGTTCCAATGCTATCGGGTTGCATGCTTTTGCCACGCGGAAAAAGCCGGTAACCGGTAATGCCACAATACGGGCTAAATGCGGTTTTGGTGGGATCGTCCTGTTTCGGATAAGGAAACAAGGTGTAGCTGCTATTATCGGTTTCCTGGCCAAATACGTACACATAACATTCGTTGGTGTTCTTTACCTCCACCTTAAAAGTGGTGCCTTTGGCCACGGTAGCGCTGCTGAAAATATTATTACTGCCACCGCTCAGACCAATATAACCTTTGGGTTTTCCGGCAGCTACTTCCACCAGTCCAATTTCGCAATCGAAGGGCTGGTTAAGTGCTGCACCTTGTTTGGGTAAAGGATCGATGCCGTAGGCTTCGCGTAAAAAGTTTCTAAAATCGGCATAGCGCACCCAGCCGATGCCATTTTCTCCCCATTCAGGCCCCCAGCTATTCATGATCTGAACGGCACCCCCGGCCAGCCGGTCGTCGTAACCGATCACGCACATGGCATGGCCACCAAAGCCCATCTGTTGCTGGTCCTCGCTGGTAGGTTGCCATAACTTTTGGCCCATCATACCTTCCATAAAACTGCCACCCACCATCATGCCTATAACTACCGGTGCGTCTTTAGCCAGGTGTTCTTTAATGGCCCTGATACTGATGCCATTTACATCATCACTGCCGGTGAGTCTTGTAAAACCGTGGATTTTATAGTTGCCGGCTTGCTGCACCTGGCTGCCGTTTGGCTGCTGGCTGCAATCCTGGTCGGTATATGGAAATTGTGAAAAGGGCAATGCGCCCTGCTTTTGCATTTTCTCCATGGCCCTGATGATATAACTGCCCTGGCAACCATCCAGCCCGATTTGATTATACAAAAAGGACGGGCTGAAAGCAGTGGCGTCGGAGTTTACACCCGCACTGGCGGCTTCCATAATGGTACGGGCACCATAAGCGCAACTCCATGCCACACAACTCCCCTGGCGCCCCTGGTTCTGGCGTTGCGGGGCAAACCGCAACAAACTGACGCTTTCAGGCAAGGGGTTTTTTACATTGTCGTCGGCAAGGCCTTCGTAAACATTCGCCTTCCTGTATTCTTTAGGATCCAGCACGCCCCCTTTTGCAAAATTGGAAACAGTTTCCGTCAATCCGCTGCAGCTTTTATTTCCTAATAAAAAGTAGGCACCTGCACCGAGGACTAACACCAGGATGCCCAGCTTGCTCCGGAACAAACCCATTAAAAGTGGCAATAGGGCAAAAATTCCGCCACCCCCACCACCGCCACCGGGTAAGCGTCCGCCACCTCCGCCACCACCCGAATTATCATCATTAAATTCATTCTGATCCTGTGGATCGTCTACCATACGTACAGGCATAGCTGGTCAATTTTAGGACTTAAAGTAAAGGCATTTTTATTAGCAAAAAGGAATTTGTTAGCTGGCTTTTGAACGACTATGAAGCGACATTGGCGACGCTCCGTTCGAATGTATGCTACTATGCGGCTTCCATAAAATCCGGAGCAGTATTTCCAGGTCATAACACTATTTCGGCTGGCGAAGATTTTAGAATATTCAGGACAGTATCATGCAATAACGCCACCTGGCATAAACAGGTGGCGTTATTAAATCGCGTAAAAAAATTGCATGTTAAACCAGGCTTAGCTTCTCGCCGTACACATTGCCAAACTTGTCTGCAACCCGTGCAGAATATGTTATTGGCCGGACCCTAACTGTCTTTGTCCGCCTCATTTATTTTTCCCACCAAACCTTGGTGGTGTTCAAATCGCCACCCATTGACTGCACCGCCAATTGATAATTTGTCTCATTATTGGTACGTACCGGAATGGGATACCTGAAACGGGTAGGCATGGGCTTACCAACGATACCCGCATTTATGGGAAGAACGGGAAAACCAGTCCGCCTGTATTCGAACCAGGCCTGGAAATCTACAAAGAACAGGGCGTAATATTTTTGCAAAAGAATGCGTTCCAGTTTCCCGTTGTAAGCAGTGGAGGCCGAATAAGTTACGTTGGTAAAATAATCGGTTGGCATAACCGCGCCCCATTGTTCAATAGCAGCTTTTACACCTTTTTCATAGGCTGCTTTTGAAGCTGCCTGGTTATTGCGTTGCAATTCCACTTCAGACTTAATCATCTCCACTTCTGCATAAGGCATAATAACACAGATCATCGGCGTAACAGATGCTGCGGATGCAGTTACCAACGCCACATTCACATTAGAAGGAATATATGTAAATTGCGATTCGCTGCCCGTATAGGCGCTGGGAATGCCCATATATCCTATACTGGCGGTACCGGCAGCATTCCTCGCTTGGGAGGCAAATTTCGCACGGCGAGGATCGTTAAATGCATTCAAGCTATCCAGGAAAAACTTTGCTGTTGCTCGGAAAGTGGTAAAATCAACAGGGCGTCCCCATGGAGATGACAATGGTGTGATGCCCGTTAGTTTCAACACCGCAGCATCGTCGTTACTGGCAAACACGGGGTATTTGGTTGGGTTATCAATCATGGCACTCAATTGGGCAAATGCATTGATCTCCGCTTTTTTTGACAGGCGAAGTAATAAACGCATACGCAGTGAATTGGTGAACTTCTTCCATTTGGTCACATTGTTTGCGTATAAGATTTCTGTACCATACAACATGGTTTTAGAACTGTTGTACAAATTGTTGGCAGAATCGAGGCTACTCAAAAGAACGGAATAAATTTCCTGCTGTTTATCAAATTTCGGACGAAGAATGCCGGCATCACCCTGCGTCGCTTCTTTCATAGGTACATCGCCAAAACAATCGGTAAGGTTGGCATATATCCACGCATTTAAAGTAAGGGCTACGGCCTGGTAATTATTATCGCCGGCCCTGACTGACGCAGCATACATTTCCTTTATATTGTTGAGCCAGAGGTAGTAGGTATTCCAGGTACCATTGCCTGCATTCTCGGCAATATCGTAGCGGTGCAGCCCGCCGGAAGCACTCGGATAAGGCAGCACCATTTGCATCAGGTTAAAAGTAATATCGTCGGAACGCAGCATGTTGTAGCCGGCCACATTAAAAATGATCGGGTTCAATAAAGTTCCGGGGCTGATGGCATCAATACGATTTGGATCGGTATTGATCTCCTCAAAATTCTTGGTGCAGGATGTTGCAAAAGCAGCTACCGCCGATGCAATGACTGTGAGTTTAGCTATATAGTTCATAGTATTTTAGTTGATGTAGTTGTATTAAAATTTCAGTGTAAGATTCACGCCCATGGTCCTGCTGGAAGGCATCTGGCCCATTTCAACACCCGGCAATAAAGTAGAGCCGTTAAGAGCAGCTGTCTCCGGATCAAACATCGGGAAGCTGGTAAGCATTAACAGGTCCCTGCCGTACAGGGCAAAACTTGCCCCTTTTATAAAACTATTTTTTAGGGTTGCTGCGGGTATCGCATATTCCAAACGCACCTCACGTAGTTTCAAAAAAGAAGCATCGAAAGAATTGGCCTCTACATTAGCCCTGCGGTAATATTCAACAAAATAATCCACCGGTAATACCTTTTTCGTGTTGGGAACGTACTTGCCTGTGCCTGCATCCATCACTACACCTTCGCCTATTATAAAATTTTCTTCACGTCCTCTCAAAGTGTGCACCAGCTTGCCTTGCTCTGTCATTTTATGATGTGTTTGGGAATAAATGATTCCGCCCATTTGGCCATCCAGCAGGAAACTGAAGCGGAAAGCTTTGTAGCTAAACTCATTTCTGAATCCGCCTTTCCAATCAGCATAAGCATTACCAATATATTGAATGTCTGCAGGCCTTACCGGCATGCCATCCGCAGTATAAATGATGGCGCCTTCCGGAGACCTTGAAAATCCGAAACCATAAATATCACCCGTGGTGCCTCCTACCCTTGCCTGCAGCGTTGCATTGCCGCCATAACCTATATCCTGTTTTCCGTCCATTCCTTCGGCTAGTTCCAACACGCGGTTCTGGTTTTTAGCCCAGGTGATCGTGGTGTTCCATTTAAAGTTTTTGGTTTTTACCGAAATGGCACTGATCACTACTTCAATGCCCCTGTTCCTTACTGAGCCTGCATTTAGCACGGCACGGGTATAGCCCGTTGTAGGATCAAGCGGCACTTCCAATATCTGGTTTCGGGTAACATTGTGGTAAGCTGTAATATCAAAATTCAACCTGTTTTTGAAAAATCTCAGGTCGATACCCGCTTCAGTACTGGTAGAAATTTCCGGCTTTAAATTGGCATTCGGCAAGGTAGTTGGTACCGAACCCGATGCAGGAAATTCGCTGGTGCCATAATATTTTTTGGTTTTGTAAGGATCGGTGTCGTTACCGACCTGCGCCAGGGATAACCTCGCTTTAAAATAGGAAATCTCTTTGGGCATTTTAAAGATGTCGCTTAAAATAAAGCTGGTATTTACCGAAGGATAAAAGAAGGAATTACTGGCCGATGGCAGGGTGCTGGACCAATCATTTCTGCCGGTAATATCAATAAAGTATTTTCCCTTATATCCAAAAGATGCCAGGCCGTACACACTATTTACCTGCTTATTTCTATCGGTTGAAGTTACAATCGGCATACCTGAGCCATTGCTTAGCTTGTATACATTCGGTATCACCAATCCATCTACATAGGCGTCCTGCCGGTTGTATTTGCGGGTTAATATATTTCCGCCGGCAGAAGCCGTTACATCTATATCGCTGCCTATTTTATCGTGGTAGGAAAGCAGGGCATCCGAATTTATTTCGTAATCAAAAATGTTCTGTTGTTTATAATATCCTCTCAGGTAATTGGCAGTGCTAAAAGGCCTGTTTTGCTTGCGTTGTTCGGCAGTCAGATCCATTCCGGAGCGAACCATCAGATCAAACTTTTTTGAAATCTGGTAGGTGGCGGACAGGTTTCCGACCACATTGTTATTAGCTACCGCATTGGTCATTTCATGGGCAATCAAAAATGGATTGTCTATGAAAGAACTGAATGGATGTATTTGATCTACCTGGTAAAAGCCATTTTTCCAGCGGTCTTTGTACCAGTTCAGGTCCACATTGGGGTTTTGAAAAATCATGAAATAAGCGATAGACTGGTTATTATAACCTGTGCCCGGCAGGTTATCGCTTTGCTTATTGGTGTAGTTAATTTTTGCGGCAACTTTTAACCGGTCGCTCATTTTATAGTTGGCGCTAAATGCGGCGGTAATCCTTTCAAAGCCGGTATTCGGCATTATCCATTCATTCTTTGTGTGGGTTAATGAAGCGCGGGCCGAGCCTTTTTCATTGCCGCCTTCAAGTGAAATATTATTACTAAGGGTATAGCCGGTACGCCAAAAATCTTTGATGTTTCCGGTGTAGGGCTGCCATGCAGTACGTACAGTGCCCGCTCCCTGCCTTGCCGGATCATACTGAAAATATTGCTGACCATTAAAGGCCGGTCCAAAAGCACTGGATGTACCGCTGGTGCTGGCACCATCGGCAGATGCGCCATACGAATAATATTTTTCGCCATTGGTGTTTAAGGCTTTTCCGGTTCCCTGGCCATACTGGTATTGGTATTCGGGCCAGTGTAGCACAGTATTGATGCTGGTGTTGGAATTAAAACTTACACCGATTCCCTTGTCCTTCCGGATGCCGGATTTTGTAGTAATGATCAATGCACCATTTGCAGCCCGGCTGCCATACAAAGCGGTGGCACCGGCACCTTTTAAAACGGTGATGCTCTCAATATCGTCCGGGTTAATATCCGCAATACCGTTACCAAAATCAACAGGAATATCATTTCCAGCCCCGGCGCCATATGCATTCGTAACGCCTGAAGTGGTTCCGGCACTGTTTTTAGGAATGCCATCAATAACGATCAGCGCATTGTTGCCATCGGGGTTCATGGAGTTATCGCCCCTCAGGGTGATGCGGGTTGAATTCATGGGACCCGAACCTGAAGAAAGCAGGTTTAAACCAGCCACTTTACCAGACAAGGCGCTTGCCCAGTTATTGGATTTTGCATCGGTCATATCTTCTTCACCCAGCTTTTGCACAGAATAGCCCAGGGCCTTTTGTTTGCGGGTAATGCCCAATGCCGTTACTACCACATTTTCTATCTCTTTGGTTTCCGGTGTCAGCAATACGGCTTTGCCGGTCTCATTATCGCTTACCGAAATAGTTTTAGAAGCGTAAGAAACAGTACTGAAAACAAGATTGCTTCCCCTGGGTACTGTTATAGTAAACGAGCCATCGGGATTACTCAACCCGAACACACCTTTTGAACCACTGCTGATAGTCACGCCTGCAAGTGGAACTTTGGTTTCGGCATCGGTTACAATTCCGGTGATGGTTATAGAACCGGCTGTTACTTTCTTCGGTTCATTTTTTTTGTTTACCTGGCCAAAACCCTGTGGGGAAATGGAGATAAAAAGCAGCACCAATAGTGCGGGAAAATGCAGTTTCATGTAGATTGGTTTGAATGGTTTTGCACGAATGCAAAAATTATTAGGCTCTTTTGTAAGTGCCGCAAGGTGACAAACCAATGTTTCCTTAATGTTTTTGGATCTTTAAGAAATTATTGCTTTTAGGTTAATTTATTGTGTTCACGTAAATTTTTAAATGGAATGTCGTATGACAAAAAGGTGTGCTGCTTAGCAGTTTTCCAGGTTCATATTGATGAGTTTGCATCCCTCAAAATCTATAGCTACCTTGTTATCTTAAAAATTACTACCCATGGCATTGAATGCATATCTGAAACTAAAAGGCCAGAAACAAGGCGTCATAAAAGGAAGCGTCACCCAAAAGGGCCGCGAGGGAAAAATTATGGTAATAGCGGTTAGTCACGAAATCGTATCGCCCCGTGATGCTGCCAGCGGGCAGGCTACAGGCAAACGCCAGCATAAGCCATTTACCATAACCAAAGAAATAGACAAGAGTACACCGCTCTTGTACAAAGCGCTGGTCAGCAACGAAAATATCACGACCTGGGAGCTACAGTTTTTTCGCCCCTCAACAATGGGTTTACCCAGTACAGGTGCTGAGGTGAACCATTATACGGTGGTGCTCACCAACGCAAAAATCGTGGATATTAAAAGCACGATGCTGAACAACAAAAACCCGGAGCTGGTAAAATTTGCTGAGTATGAAGAGGTAGCATTTACCTACCAGAAAATAGAATGGACCTGGGTAGTTGATGGGATTTCTGCCTCTGATGATTGGGAAGCACCGGTGGTATAAATTAAGTCAGAAATTTCCAGTAAGGATCTTTGGGTTCGTCAATACCAGGAGGTGTTACATGCGCTTTCAGTTCTTTTGTACATGCTGCGAACTTTATGAAATTAGTCTGTGCTTCCTTTAAAGATATTGTATTTGCGCCTCCTGAATAATCCGGGTTGTTCGTTTGAACAAGGTCCTCTTCCCAAAAACATACATGGCATATTTCATAACTGCCACTTGCCTGGGGGGAAAGGGTCATAAAGCCGCAGCATGGACAAGTATCATTCATTACAGGTAGATTTAATAATCTAAAAGCCATTGAATCTTTTCAACCACCTTTTCAGCATTGGGCAGCATCTCTTTTTCCAGCGCTAGATTTATGGGAACTGCCGGTAAATTCAATGCACCAAAAACTTGTACCGGCGCATCCAGCCATTTGAAACATTGGTTGGAAATCCTGCCGGCCAATGCTTCGGCGAATGAATTATTTTGCTGCTCTTCGGTAAGTACCAGGCATTTACCATGGCGTTTTACGGTTTCGAAAACCAGTTCTTCATCCAGCGGAAAAAGTGTACGAAGATCTATTACTTCCACCTGTCCCCTAAAATTTCTGGCAGCAGCTCTAGCCCAATAGACGCCCATGCCATAGGTAATAATACAGCAAGTTTCGCCGTGATTCACTTTTTCAGCCGCAGCTTCCAGCGCCACCCTGCCTTTGCCCAACGGAATCAAATAATCCCTTGATGGCTCGGCGGATTTTGCATCTTCTGTACCCGGCACTTTGCTCCAATACAATCCTTTGTGTTCCAGCATCACAACCGGGTTCGGGTCTAAGAATGCAGCTTTCATCAACCCTTTCATATCTGCAGCGTTGGAAGGATACACTACTTTAATTCCTTTGATCGATAACAACGTGGTTTCAATGCTGCCGCTATGATAGGGTCCGCCCCCGCCATAAGCCCCGATAGGCACACGTATCAGCGTTTGCACCGGGAACTTACCACAGCTTAAATAACAACTTTTAGATATTTCTGTAACCAGCTGGTTAAAGCCCGGGTAGATATAATCGGCAAACTGAACCTCCACGATCGGTTTGGCACCAACGGCACACATGCCTGCAGTGGAGCCAATAATATATGCTTCCTGGATGGCAGTATTAAAAACGCGGTGATCACCAAACTGCTCTGCGAGGGTTGCCGCTTCGCGAAATACACCGCCCAGCCTGCGGCCTACATCCTGGCCGTATAATAGCGATGTGGGGTGGTCCTCCATAATTTCCCTGATGGCAAACAGGGCGGCGTCTACCATCAGTACTTTTTCTGCTCCGGCCGGCGACCGCTCGCCTATTTCCTCCAAAACGGCGGTAGGCGCAAATACATGAGCCCCCGCAGTTTCCGGTTTGGGTTCAGGGGCAGCCATGGCTTTTTCGAATTCCTGGGAAATGGCTTTGGCTGCTTCGCTTTCAATGTTCAATATTTCTTCTTCGCTTATTCCAGACTCCAGCAAACGCTTACGCAGTTTTGGACCGGGATCGCTGAGTGAATGTCTGTCCAGGTCTTCTTTGGTTCGATAGAATTCTTTACGCACCCCGCTGGTATGGTGCCCCAGCAACGGAACTTTGGCCTGGACTAAATAAGGTCCCTTCCCTGCCCTTGTTTCACTGATTACCTGCTCCATCATGGCATAGCTCTCCTCGAAATTGCTGCCGTCTATGCGAACCCTTGACAGGCCTTTAAAGCCAGCTGCATATTCGTAGGCATCCATGGCACGTGCTTCTGTGCTGGTTACGCTGATGCCCCAGTCATTGTCCTGTACGAGGTAAACAATGGGCAGTTTTTTTAGTACGGCAAACTGGAAAGCTTCGCTTACTTCGCCTTCTGTAATGCTGGCATCTCCCAGGGAACAGATGACGACGGGCGCAGTTTGCTCAATTTTATCTTTTTGTAGGCTTGAAAGAAATTGTAGCCCCTGGGCCACACCTGTTGTTGGAATAACCTGCATGCCGGTGGCGCTGCTTTGGGGAATGATGGTGGGTTCATCTGCCCCGCGGTAGTTTGGGTGCGAATAGTAGCTGCGTCCGCCGGTGAAAATATCCCCTGCTTTGGCCAGCAACTGCAGCATCAGCTGGTAGGGTTCAAAGCCAAGACCCAGCAGTAAACTTTCATCGCGGTAATAGGGGCTTACATAATCGTAGGGCTGTAAATGAAAGGCTGTGGCTAATTGTATGGCTTCGTGTCCACGGCTGGTGCTGTGCACATACTTACAAACCTGGCGGTTGGCTTCGTAGGTTTCGGCCATGTTTTTGGCCGCACACATGTGGCTATACGCTTTTTTTAAAATGGCAATATCCATCGGTTCTATCGTTGCTGAATGTAGCGGGGCAAATGTAAGCAGATGGTTCTGGTAACTAACGGCCGTTAGTATTTTGCGGAAAATATTTTGTAATCGGTCCGACAGCGTTGAACCAATTACAAAAAGACAAGAACAAGTTATATGAATTGATAATTAGTCAGTCAGTAACTGACCAATTTAATATCCGGTTATTCCTTCATTAATTGGAGCAAGTCATGAGAATCCAGAGTAGGCTTTGGGTTTTTCAACGGTTTAGATAGTTTACAACTGAAAACGAAGTCCATTGTATGCCTTTTGTGGATATATCCCTTCTTAAATGCAGCATTGTCTTGATAAAATGGCAATGATGAAAAAGTGGCTTTCCCGTAGAACATCTCGCCCATTTTTTTTGGCATTTTGCTCAGTACAACGTTTTCAATCTTACCATTCACTTGTACAAAATCTATTTTTTTGCTTTTAAGGCTGTAACGATAAACCGAATCTCCATATTCCACGTACGCCCCAAAACATTTATCCTTATGAATTTTTAGAACGACACCTAACCCGCCAAAAGCCACAAGATTTGAGGATATGACCAGAGTATCTTTCATAAATGCTGCGCCTGCAAGCATGTAGAATGCTGGATTTGTAGACGAATCGTCTCTTGGTTCATCGGAGATGCTTTCATTAGTATCAGGGTCAACACTGTACAATTGCACCTCGCCTTCCGTTTCCCTATATAGATAGTCTTTGGTATTGAGAGTATCCATCTGGAATTTTGAAAAAATTGTAAAGCCGGAGTCAGCGCTACTGAATATGTATCTTTTTCGTTGTATTTCTTTCGGCAACGAATAAAAGATCGTATGAAATTCAGCTTGAACTTTAGGGTCTATTTTATAATACTGCCCGAAAAGATTTTGAACAAGTAATAAAGGGATAAATGCTAAAAGTAGCTTCATAAGGTTGTATTCACTTATAACCCGGTTGCCAACTGCCAACTGAAAAACTGCCAACTGAATCTTATTTCACCACCAGCTCCATCACCTTCTCCCCTTCAATAAAACCTTCAAAAACATCACCCACACTGGCCTCTCCCACGCCGGGCGGAGTGCCGGTAAAAATGAGGTCGCCGATATTGAGGGTAAAATATTGAGAAGCGTCTTCCAGTATCCGGTCTATATTAAACAGCATGTTCTCACTTTGCCCGTCCTGCACCACTTCTCCATTTTTGAGGAGCTTAAACGAGATATTGTTTTTATCCGGTAAATCTTCCAGCAGTATAAATTCGCCCACTACTGCCGACTGGTCAAAAGCTTTGGATTTCTCCCAGGGAAGGCCCTTTTTCTTTAACTCGGTCTGCAGGTCACGGGCGGTGAAATCAATGCCCAGGGTAATTTCGGTATAATACTGCCAGGCATATTTGCCATCGATGTACTTGCCGTTTTTGGAGATCTTAAATACCAGTTCGCCTTCGTAATGCAACTCATTCGTGAAAGCGGGGTAGTAAAAGTTCATGCCCGGAGTTACCAGGGCATTCTTAGGTTTCATAAAAATAACCGGCTCGTCTGGTATGGCATTGCCCAGTTCTTTGGCGTGTTCGCTGTAATTTCTTCCAATGCAGATAATTTTCATATGGTTTAGGCTTTAATCTCTCTCAAATTTAATGAGGATGATGTTCCGTTACAATACAAATTTCATTTGATTGGCCACATTCATCGTTCTGTCTATCCCGGCTAACACAAAGCTTTCGATCAGTTCCCCACAGGCATCTATTTTTTGCTGTACAACGGGTAATTCATCCGGCTTCCATTTACCCAATACAAAGTCCACCTGCCGCCCTTTCGGGAAAGTGTTGCCGATGCCAAAACGAAGTTTAGGGTATTCGGTGGTTTGCAACATCAGCTGCATATCCTTTAGTCCGTTGTGCCCGGCATCACTGCCACCCGGCCGAATGCGGATTTTTTCCAGCGGCAGTGCCAGGTCATCTAAGATAGTCAGGCTGTTTTTGACATCCACCTTTTCTTTATCCAGCCAATATTTAAAGGCTTTGCCACTCAGGTTCATGTAAGTGGTGGGCTTTATGCAAACAAGGGTACGGCCTTTTAGCTTTACTTCGGCTACTTCGGCCAGGCGGTCTATCCGAAAAAAGGCTCCGTGTTTTGCTACAAATGCATCCAAAACATCAAAACCGATATTGTGGCGGGTATGAGCATACTCAGTTCCTATATTGCCCAGCCCGGCTATTAAAAATTTTTCCATCTGCAAACAAAAATAAAGCCCCGGAAATATTCCCGGGGCTTTGAAAGAAGATCAGTAAAAATATTATTTCTTTTTCTCGTCTTTGGTAGCGGTTTCTTCCTGCTTCAACTGGCGGGTCATTACAACACTTGCCATCGGAATACGTGGAGAGTTCATGATCTCAATGTTGGGGATCACCACATCCTGTACACGGATATTTCCGTTCAGTTCCAGTTTGGTAATGTCCACTTCAATGTTCTCACGGAGGTCTTTTGGCAACGCTTTCACCTTCAAAGACTTGATTTTAGTGATCAAACGACCACCATTTTTTACGCCGATAGAAGTACCGGTGTATTTAACGGGCAGGGTTGCAACCACTTTTTTGTCTTCTACCAGTTCCAGGAAATCCACATGCTCCAGGGAGTCGGTTACCTTGTTGAACTGCAGGTCTTTCATAATGCACCTGTAAGATTTTCCGTCTACCAAAACTTCAGCCAACTGGAATTCTGAAGTGTAAACGATTGATTTAAAGGCCGTAGCCGGGGCAGAAAAATTAATTTCTGCAGCACCACCGTAAATTACAGCAGGCACCAGGTCCTGAGAGCGAAGTGCACGGGTGGCTTTTTTCCCGTAATCGGTCCTCAGAAGTCCTTCGATTGTAATTGATTTCATGTTTAAAATTTTGAGGCGCAAAAGTAGGGGAATCAGGGCAATTGGCAACGGGCAATTTGTAACGGGCCAAATAAGGCCGGTTTTGTCACAACAAAGTCAGTTTCCCTTTTGCGTAAAAGGTTTTCCCGATGTGATACAGTGATGCAAAACTGGGTCGGCATATTTGCCCGCTATTTAAAAATCAGCAAGTTGTTTTAAGTCAAAAAAAGCATTGACAATGATTCGTCATCGTTTTGTCACAGTTTTAACTAAACCTGTTTGATGACATAACTATGATAAATCTCCAATGCTGTTGAAACAACTTTGCACCCGCAATCGAAAAAATATGAGAAAAATTTTCAGTCTGTGCGCTGCTGTTACAGTCACCCTGGCAGCAACGGCCCAACAAGATACCACCAAAGCGAAAGAACTTGACCAGGTGGTAGTTACCGGCCAATATAAACCCCAATCTGTAAAAAATTCGGTGTACCAGGTCCGTACCATTTCTAAGGAAAGAATACAAAAACAAGGTGCAGCCAAACTCCAGGATGTACTGAACAATGAGCTCAACATAAGGTTTAACCAGGATGTGGCTACGGGCGGCTCTGATATTACCATGATGGGCCTTAAAGGACAGAATGTAAAAATTCTACTGGATGGTGTGCCAATGGTTGGCCGCCAGGGCACCAGTAACGAGATCAATATTAACCAGGTAGATATTAACACGATCGAGCGCATTGAAATAGTAGAAGGTCCGATGAGTGTTGTATATGGTGCCGATGCTTTGGCCGGTGTCATTAATATTATTACTAAAAAAGCTGGCGCTTCACAATTTTCCGTTTCCGCAAGGCTGCACGAAGAAACGATTGGTAAAGAGTACGGATTTCAACAAGGCATCCACAATCAATATGTAGGTGCCAGTTTCCGCCATAAAAAATGGGATATAGGCGGTGGTTTTGGCCATAATTACTTTGGTGGCTGGAAAGATACCGCAACCGGCCGCGAGCTGGTTTGGCACAATAAAGATCAAATAACCGGGAACGGGTTTATTGGCTATAACAATGGCAAACTCAACCTCCGCTACCGTTTCGATGGGCTGGATGAAATCATTTATAATCCCGGGAATTTTGTGAATGAATATGCCGCCGCCGCCGACACGCTGGCCTTTGACCAGGAATACCTCAGCCGCAGGCTGATGCAGCAGTTGCAGGGTAGTTACCAGGTAAATAGCAGGTTATCATTCCAGACACAGGCAGCTTATACCGATTACAGCAGGCAGGTGTACAGTACCGATATAAGTATGCATACCGGCAAAGAAACCGTAAACCTTGCCGCCGGTTCGCAAACAACCGATGAATTTAAAGGCTTCACGTTTCGGGGTACAGCTTATTATAAAATATCATCTGTATTTGGCCTGCAGCCGGGCGTGGATATCAACCTGGAAAGTGGCACGGGCCAACGCTTAAAAACCGGTTCCAACGAAGTAAATGACTATGCCTTTTTTCTTACTTCAGAAATAACGCCTTCGTCTAAAATCAGCATACGCCCGGGGTTGAGGTTTATCAGCAATTCAGTGTACAACGCACCGCCGGTAGTGCCCTCCATCAATACCAAAATAGTGTTGGCCAATAATCTCGACCTCCGTTTGTCCTATGCACGAGGCTTCCGATCTCCTTCTTTACGTGAACTCTATTTTAATTTCTTTGATGCCAACCACCAGATTATAGGCAACCCCGATTTAAAAGCCGAAACATCGCACAGTTTTAATGGATCACTTACCTGGAAAAAATTAAGCACCAGTGAAGTAGTCTATTCGACCATACTGGGCGGCTTTTACAATGACGTAAAAAACCTGATCGACTACGCCGTAGATGCCAGCAACCCCGCCATTTTTATACTGACCAATGTTAGCAACAGCAGAACTGCAGGAGCCACGCTGAGCACCAACATCAAACATAAAAACTGGAACATCTCTGTTGGCGGGGCGTACACAGGTTTTTACAATGATTACTCCCAAACTGATGATGCTTTACCACAACTCCAATGGTCACCAGAAGCGAACGCTACCATCAGCTACGCGTTTTCAAAAATCGGATTGGATGCTAACTTGTTTTACAAGTTCACTGGCAAACGACCCTTTTATTCTGTAAACAGCAACCAGGCCCTGGAGCTTACCAAACAGGGAAGTTATCATATGGCAGATGTTACGATCAATAAAAAACTGTTTAAATATATCGCTCTTAATGCCGGGGTTCGTAACCTGTTTGATGTGGACCGCGTTAGCAGCACTGTTGCTTCCGGCGGGATTCACACTGCCAGTGGTGTACGCAATATTGCCAATGGCCGCTCCTTCTTTGCCGGCCTGGCGTTCAACTGGGAAAAAAAATAATCAAACAATCAATCAACATAAAACAAAAAGAGATGAATAAGATGAGCTTTACGCGCACTGTTTTAATACTCCTGGTAGCATCGGTAGCGATAACTGCATGCCGCAAAAGAAAAATCAGCGAAATGGCCGATAACCTGGTAAACTTTGAATATACAACGCAGGGCCTGGAAGAAGCCAGCCACAGCCTCGTAATAAAAGTAAAATTGGTACGCCCCACGAGCACCGACATTCCACTCGTTATCAACCTCACAGAATCGGGGTTGGCTTATGGGGTAAAATATACCACCACGCCAGCTGCTGTGAGCGGCAGACTTACTGTCACCATTCCTTCCGGTAACAACGAGGCTTCATTTACAGTTTCAAAAGTGGCCGGGGCCCTGTTTGATGGCGATGAGAAATTAGTCCTCGATCTGTACAGTTCCGGTGCACCTATATTCATTGGTGTCACCAAACAACTGGCACTTACATTTAAAGAATTGGTGGCCACTTCTGCCAACCTGGTGGTAAATGGCGGCGGACCAACATATGGCAACAAAGTGTTCATTGACCTGAGCGCCAACCGCCAAACACCGGTACTTCGCACTAACTGGGATCTTGGTTTTTATACTGGTGCCGATGACTATCGGGTGATATTGAATTCATCCTCTGCCATGATGGCAAAACAAATTGCAAAAAACGACCTGGCTACAGTAACCGCTGCGGATACCCTGGGTTTTTCCGGCGATGTCTATTTTAACGGAACTGCGCCTACTGTTTCGTCTCTTGCTTACATAGATTACCCAAGTGGTGACCTTACAAAAACAGCTATAACTTCCATCTCGGCTACGGCCTCAGATAACAAGGTGTACATCGTAAACCGTGGCACCGGTGTAGGCGCCCCTGCACCAGAAAGGGGTTGGAAGAAGATCCGCATCATACGCAATGCAACAGGAGGTTATACATTGCAACATGCCGATATAGCTGCTACCACTTTTTCCAGTATTGATATTGCCAAAGACGATGCTTACTTCTTTAAATACGTTTCATTTACAACAGGTGCTGTAGCTGTAGAACCACAAAAAAAGAAATGGGACCTGGCCTGGACCTATTTCAGTAGCGTTACCAATTTTGGTACGGGCGAAGTGCCTTACTTGTTCCAGGATGTGGTGGTGATAAACAGAAATGTTCAGATAGCCAAAGTAATGAATACTGCTAAAGCATTTGCCGATTTTGGAGCAGCCGATATTACTACTCAAACTTTCCTTACCACACAAAATGCATTTGCCTCTGATTGGCGTTCGGGTGGCGGTCCGGGTGTATCGCCAGCCGTGCGCACTGATCGCTATTATATTGTAAAAGATGGCGACAACAACTATTATAAAGTAAGGTTTACCGCACTCACCCAAAACGGAGACCGTGGCTACCCTGCGTACGAATCAGTATTGATAAAACGAGGTTGATCAATTACCGTCAAAGAAAAGCCATCCCAATTTTAGGGATGGTTTTTTTGTTCATAGTTCTCTCCGTGACACAAGAAATCATCAATCATATATCCGAAATCATACATCCGCCTTTGCTTTTTCGTTTTGCGTAAACTGCTTTTCCCTTTCCGTAAGGCATCGCACTGTTATCAGTGTTTCTTTGTCATCTAATTGTAAAAAATATGAAACGACAAACAGGAATAATTGCAGTAGCACTATGCGCTGCATGGCAGTTGCAAGCGCAGGCACCCAAAGACAAAGCCATTGTAGACAAGCTTTGCGGCTGCTTTGCAGTGGAGTTTAAATATGCCGAAACCTTTTCGCCAAAAGCCGATTATATATTCCGCGACAGGGACGAGATCAATGGCGGTGTAGAACTTTCTCTGCCTATTGAATCGACCGACAAAAAAATGGTGATCCAACATTTACTGGTAATAAACGACTCGGTTATTGTAAAACACTGGCGTGAGGAATGGACCTATGAAAACCCTACCATCTGGAACTACAAGGGCGAAAAAACATGGATAAAAGAACAAATAAACCCCGAACTGGTAAAAGGCAAATGGACGCAGACCGTATGGGAAGTAAGCGATGAACCACGCTACCAGGGCTTTAGCCAGTTTGTAAACCTCGATGGAAAAACCATTTGGCAAAACACTACAGATGCACCACTTCCACGCAGGGAATACACCATCAGGAGCGACTATAATATCTTAAAAAGAACCAACCGCCTGAACATCACCGATGACGGGTATATCCATGAGCAGGATAATGAGAAGATCATTCGTAAAAATGGGACCGATACACTGTTGGTCCAGGAAAAAGGCATCAACAGTTATAAACGTGTAGATGAAAAATTATGCAACGCCGGCAAAGTCTATTGGGAAAAGAACAAACTGTTTTGGGGCAAGGTTCGCCAGGCCTGGGCTGGATATGTAAGCACACAAAATACCATTGCCTTAAAAACCAAAGTGGCTGGTAAAGTGCTGCACGAATACCTTTTTGCTTTGGCAAAAGACTATGCATCTAAAAAAATTACCGGGGCTGAAATTGACGATCGCATAAAAGCTGAGATCTACAAGTTTATTGGGCAGGATGAAAAGGGGCTGACACAACAATAATTCTTTGTTCTTCCTTTTTAGGGGTTGAAGAGGGTTGAATACGGCGGCGGGTTTACCTGCCGCTTTTTTTGTGCCCCCAATTTTATGCTTTACCCGGTGTCGCAATCGCAAAGACTACCCAGGTTTTTGTGAAATGTACCCCTGTGTGCCTAAGCCAAAAAATATTTTCCGTCGCCTTGGTAGATTTTCCCCTGGCCAGTGTCCTTATACGACAGCTTAACCCAAACGATGCCATCGCCTGCCAACAGAATCTGGACTTTAATGGCCAGGAAACTGAACCATGAAATTTCTGTAGATGAACTACAGGAACTGGAGCAATTGCTCCGGCAGCATCCCGATGAACATTATGCTGTAGAAATTATTACCGAACAATGGGAACAATCGACCAACAGGAACACTGCAGATCTTGAAAAAAGCTTCGGAAAATTATGGGATGCCATTGAAACCCGTGAGTTCAACCAACTTACTACGGCGCCGCCGGAGCCATTTATCCCCCAAAGAAATTATAGCCTAAAAAAACTGGTTTGGCTTTGCCTGGCTGCAGCCTCGGTTATTGGCATCGGCATTTTTGTCGTTAACCTCCTCTCTGATAATGCCGCTCAAAAAACGGCCTATATCACCCCGAACGAAATCACCACCAAATACGGTTCTAAAACCAAATTATTACTGCCCGACAGCACCCAGGTTTGGCTCAATAGCGGCAGCAAACTTACCTACAACAATAACTACGGCAAAAAGCTTCGGGAAGTAAAACTTACCGGGGAAGCTTATTTTGATGTGGTAAAAAATCCGGATAAGCCCTTTATTATCCACACAGAACGAATGGATATCAAAGTGTTAGGCACCGCTTTTAATGTAAAATGTTACCCCGGCGAAAAGCAGGTTGAAACAAGTCTTATCCGTGGCAGCATCGAAGTGACGCTGAAAAGCCGCCAATCGGAAAAGATCATATTAAAACCCAATGAAAAGCTGATACTGACCAATGATGAATACAGCCGGTCATCCGCCAACAATAAAAAACAGGCAGGCAAAACTAATCGCGAACGGGTGGCAGAAGCGTTGGTAAGTATAATGCCGGTTACCTACGATAATGCGGATAAAGAAATTATAGAAACAGCCTGGGTGCATAACAAACTTGTTTTCAATAAAGAGCGTTTTGAGGATCTGGCACTGAGAATGGAACGCTGGTACGGCGTTAGTATCTCCTTTAAAGATGATCGACTTCGAAACAACCGGATTACAGGCACGTTCGAAAATGAAACGGTGCAGCAGGCCTTGCAGGCGCTACAGTACACCACCAGGTTTAAATATACGATCGATAAAAACGAGATCATTCTTTTTAGATAACAACCAAAACCATAATCGATGCTTGCTACTCATTATTCTAATACATCTTAAAAAACAAAAAGGGAATGCCGAAGCATTCCCCGGGGCCATTATCGGCGCTGCTTCTCATTTGACGGTGGTGGGCAGCTCCTGAATTAATAACCAGAAAAATTGAAAATATGAAAAAAGGCAAACCATTTGGTATTGCAGGTGCCTGCAGTACCAATAAACTATTGCTGCTTATGAAACTTACAGCTATTTTTTTGTTGATAGCCACACTGCAGGTATCAGCTAAAGGATTCTCCCAAAACAGGATCACACTAAAACTGAAGTCCGCCAATTTTAAAAATGCACTCCAGGAAATTGAGAAAAAAGCCGGAGTTAGATTTTTATATAATGACGCCCTTTTTAAAGAAAATCAAAAGGTGGATGTGAATGCAGACAATCAATACCTGACAGATGTATTGGATGCCATATTTGAAGGCACTTCCATTAAATACAAGCTGATGGAAAATAACCTGGTAGTGCTTAGCGGCGTGCTGGAAGATTTTGAAGATTTTAAACCGGATGAAAAAATTACAGGACGGGTTACCGACTCAAGCGGCACTCCGGTAGCCGGTGCTTCTGTTATTGTAAAAGGCACCAAAAACGGTACTTCGGCCGGCGCAGACGGCACCTTTAGCATTACCGCTTCCTCCAGTGCCACACTGGTTATTTCGGCGGTAGGTTATTCGCCAACAGAGATAGCCGTAAGTAACAGAACCAGTATTAATGTGGTGTTAGGCCCTTTAATGCAGGGCAGCATCAACGAAGTGGTAGTAATCGGTTACGGACAGGCCAACAAAAGAGATCTGACTGGCTCTATCGTAAAAATTTCCGGAAAGGAAGTGGCGGATAAGCCAAATACCAATCCCATCGCCTCTCTGCAAAGTAAGGTCGCCGGCCTTTCTATCGTTAATAATGGAACACCGGGCGCTGCACCAGACATCAGGATCAGGGGTACGGTAAGTATTGGCCAGGTGCATCCATTATATGTGGTAGATGGTATTTTTAACGACAATATTGATTACCTCAATCCAAACGACATTGAATCGATTGAAATATTAAAGGACCCGTCTTCACTGGCTATTTTTGGAGTAAAGGGTGCAACTGGTGTTATTGCCATCACCACAAAAAAAGCAAGGGCCGGACAGGTAATCGTAAATTTTAATTCGGCCTATGGCTTTAAAAAACTGGTGGATAAAATCAAGCTGGCCAATGCCGACGAGTTTAAAATGCTTTTTGCGGAAGAAAATGCAAATAATGGTGTGCCGACACCGGATTATAGTGCCTTAACAGCGAATACAGACTGGATAGATGCTGTAACAAGAACCGGACAGTTTAGCACCAATAATCTAAGCATCTCCGGCAGCACCGAAAAAAACAGGTTTACGCTCGGCGTTGGTTATGTAAGCGATGAAGGTATCATCAGGCACGAGAGGCTACAAAAGATGCTGCTTTCATTCAGCGATGAATTCAGGCTGAGCAAAGCAATTAAAATTGGTATTAACCTCAATGTTTCCAGGCAAAATAACCCTTACGGTGCCGGCGGTGTTTTAGACGATGCCCGAAAGGTAATGCCCCAGATTTCTGCTGAGCCCAAAACTTTCAGGGTGGCCAACCCATATGGTGGCGACAGCATCAATGCAAATATCTATTCCGGCCTCGCAACTTCACTGCAAACTTCTGGTGTGGTTAACCCCATTTTGCAGTTGGAAAACACCTGGAACAAACGGGAAAATATTGAGCTCAGAACGGTAGGCAGTGTTTTTGCCGAAGTGAATTTCCTGAAGAATTTTACATTTAGGTCAACTGCATATGCCGATATGAGCAATGTAAATAACAGGCAGTACTCTCCGCTTTATTATGCCTATAACCCTTTGAACAATACCCCTTATTTGTATGGGGAGAGAACCCAGGTATCGGAAAATGATGATACCTACAGAAAATTTCAACAGGACCACATTTTAAATTACAAAAAAGTTTTTGGCGATCATAACCTAACGCTTACCGCCGGTTTTACAACTTATTATTTTGGCAATTTCAACAGGTCTGGCGTGGCCAAACAGTTTACAACCGGTAATGCGCTGCCCATTCCGAATGATAAGCGCTTCTGGTACATCACATCCCAGTTTAACGATCCCGCAAATACCATCGCGGCTTCCAGCCAAAGGGAATATTCCACCGCTTCCGGGCTGGCCAGGGTGTTGTATAATTATAAAGGGAAATATTACTTAAATGCGTCTTTTCGTAACGACGCATCATCTCAGATACCAACACAAAACCGCAACCAACAATTTTGGGCAGTTGGAGCTGCATGGGAACTGACACAGGAAAAATTTTTACAAAACGTAAGCTGGCTCAACTTTCTTAAACTGAAAGGTTCTGCCGGTTCCCTGGGCAACCAGAGTGCTTCTTTCCTCGATGGCACCCCTATTAATTATCCGTTTTATCCAAGACTTAATACCGGGGCATCCGCAGTATTCGGCACCACGGCCTATGCAGCTGCAACATCGCAATACGATCCCAATCCCGATTTAAGATGGGAAGTGGTAGATGCCCAGGAGGTAGGCATAGAGTTAAATGCATTTAAAAACAAGCTGCATTTTGAGGCTAATTACTTTAATAAAACCACCAATGACCTGATGACCTTTGTAGACAGGGGGAGCCTGGGCTTAAAAAGCATTCTTACAAATGAAGGAAGCATCCAGAACTGGGGCGAAGAGTTTTCTGCCAGTTGGAACGAAGTTTTCAACCGGGATTTTTCATTAAACATTGGCGGTAATATCACCTTCTTAAAAAACAAATTAAAAAGTTTAGCAGCCGATGTGCCGGGCGGTTACTTGTCAAGGGCTTTTCAAAACAACGGAACTGCTGAAAGCCGGACTTTGGTAGGCCAGCCCATTGGGTCATTTTACGGTTATGTGGTAGAAGGTTTGTACCAGAGCTATGCTGACGTTCTAAAATCTCCGGTAGCATCTGCAATAGGTGCCTATGGCCCTGGCGATTTTAAATTTAAAGATGTGAATGGAGATGGTAAAATAACTTCCGACGACCGGACAGTAATAGGCAATCCCACACCAAAATATACCTATGGCGCATCTGTTAATGTTACTTACAAAGGTTTTAATTTAGGCATAGACATGGGTGGCGTGTATGGCAACCAGGTCTTCCGCACCTGGGGTTCATTGGAGTCACCTTTCCAAAGAGTAAACTATTCTGCTGAAAAGTTAGGCCGTTGGCATGGTGAGGGCACGTCCAATTGGGTACCGATCATAAGCCAGGGGCACAGGTATAACTACAATGGCTCCACCTATAACATTGAAGATGGCAGCTATTTCAGGCTCAGAAATATTCAGTTAGGCTACAATTTTAGTGCAGGCCTGGTTCAAAAGATTAAAATAAAAAACCTTAGGATATACGCTAACGTGCAAAACCTTAAGACCTGGAAAAACAATTTAGGGTATACCGCTGAGTTTGGCGGAGGCGCTACAGCATTCGGCTATGACAATGCCGGTGGTGCCATCCCCGTTGTAAGCACCGTAGGTTTAAACGTAACATTCTAAACTTAAAAAATAGAGGTAATATGAAAAAAATTAGAAATAAAACCCTTGGCCTCCTGGCATTGCTGCCACTGGTGGTCACATTTTGGGGTTGCGAAAAATTTCTTGATAGAAAGCCGTTGACAGCTACGCTTGACGACCTTAACCAGGGCATTTTGGAATCACAGAGTTTCGGCTTGTACAACACGCTCCGAACAAATGCGGGCTTTTCAACACTTCCCTGGCTCGATTTTCACAGCATCCGCGACGATGATGCGCAAAAAGGAAGTAGCGCAACGGATGGTGCGGAAATAACAACGGAATTTGAAATGTTTCAATACAGTAAGGACGATTGGGCGCCCAATACTTATTGGAACGATCACTACAACATGATTAACCTTGCCAACAAAGAGGTGTTTTTTGCTGATTCATTAAAAGCCACGGACCCCACCTCCCTGAGAAATGTTGGCGAAGCTTTATTCTTCCGCGCCTATTCCAATTTTGAGCTGGTGAAAACCTACGGCGATGTGCCACTGATCAATTTCTATTTCGTAAAAGCAACCGATGGTATTAAACCTAAATCGCCCGCTGCTGATATTTATGCACAGATAGATAAGGACCTTACACTGGCTTCACAATATCTTCCTGCAAACTGGGTAGTGGGTTCTGCTGATATTTACCCGGGCAGATTGACCAGGGGTGCGGCTAATACACTATGGGCACAAACATACCTGTACAGGCAAAACTGGGCAAAAGTGGTTGCATTATGCAACCAGGTAATTGCTTCGGGTCAATATTCTTTGCTCGCAAGCTTTCCTGATGTGTGGAAAGATGGGTTAAATGGTGCCGGCAAAAACAGCAAGGAATCGATATTTGAAATGCAGTGCGATGTGGGGCCTAATGGCACACCTAATAACGGTGAGAACTATGGAACTTCTCAAAATGTGAGGCAAGGCGGAGCCACCAATGTATGGAACCTTGGCTGGGGCTGGAATGTACCCACCCAAAAGCTCGAAACTGCCTGGGATAATACAGATCCGCGTAAACGGCAGACTATTTTATACTCCGGCCAGTTTGATGGAGGGCCTGCCCAGGGTGGCTATGGAGCTACATTGCCGCCGTTTGCTCCCGGAACCAGTTTAGACCAACCTTACTGGAACAAAAAAGTATACTCTGATCCCCAAATGCGGCAGTTTACCGGCCAGATTTTTGGAAATGGAGGAGCGAGTTGGATTAATAAACGGATACTGCGTTTCGCCGACGTGATATTGATGCTTGCCGAGGCCAGTAACGAACTGGGTGATGGCGTTACGGCTGCTGCCAACCTTGAAAAAATAAGGAATAGGGCAAGTGGGGGTCTGGGTGCGGGCCGTACGATTGTGCCGCCAATAGCGTTTGCAAACCAGGCACAAATGAGAACGGCGATCAAAAATGAAAGAAGGTGGGAGTTTGCTATGGAAGGCCACCGGTTTTATGATCTGGTGCGCTGGGGTGATGCCATTACAGAGTTGGGTAGTTTGGGTTATACCAATAGATGCCGCTTCTACCCCATTCCCCAAAAAGCAATTGATCTGTCTGGTGGCATATTGAAACAAAATCCGGAATGGTAAAAAAGTTGCTCCTGCCTGTTTTCAGGCTGGCCTGAGCTTTGATACAAAACATTTTATTCATAAACTATAATCATGACTACAAGTAATAAAATTCTCAAAAATGCCACCTTTATCCTGGTGTTATTTATTGCTGCTGCTGGTTGCAAAAAAACCAGCCGCCCGACTTTAGGTGATTATCCCAGAGACACTAACCCGCCGGGTGGCCCATTAAAATTTTACACTGCTTTTGATGGCACATCCACTAACCCATTCATGAATGCGGTTGACAGTATCAGGGCAAATTTTCCTTCGGATAACCCACTCGTTTCTGTTGCCGGTGTCAACGGGAAAGGAATCCAGGGAAATGGTACCCAGGCAATCAAGTACCCCTCTGCAAATGATTTTAAAGGCGTGACAAGTTGCACCATATCCTTGTGGGTAAATAACGTGGTGAACCCAAATACTGAACTTTATTTCTCGCTGGCAAATAAAGATTACTGGCATGAGAGTGGTGCCTTTTTGTTAGTAGAACACGCCGCAGTTGACAAATGTACTTTCAAGTTTGCATTAATGGATAAGTGGGTAGAGTATACCAATCAATCTTTTACGAAGCCGTTATTTAATGGGCAATGGCACCATCTTGCATTTACCTATGAGGAGACCACTTCTATGCTAAAAGTCTATTTCGATGGGCTCGAAGTGCCAACACCCGGAACTTCGGGTAACCTGGGTCTTGGTAAGTTGAATTTGAGTAATGCAACCAATTTAGTGGTGGGTGGATGGAATAAACATGCAGGGCTAAGTGGTCCTACAGATAGTTGGATTGGTGGATTTACCGGTAAAATGGATCAGTTCCGTTTATATGGGCGGGTACTTACGGGTACTGAAATAACAGCACTGTATAATAGCAAATTGTAGCCTTTTTTACATAGCAAACAGCATTCTAAAGGGCTGACAAATTTTTTGTTCAGCCCTTTTACCCTTTAATGCCGCTGGTTAAAAAGGTAATGTGGGAGGAAATAGCCTCAACCAATCAAAATTTTACAGATGAAGAGAATGGCAATATTCCGGCGTTCTACAACTATAATTTCCGGTATTGCTTTAAGTGTTTTTCTTTTGGTAACATGTATTGCTAAACAAGGGAAAGAAAAGGCCCTAATCAAAAACGCGGAAGGAGAACTATTTGCCGGTTCTGCGGCCTGTGCAGGTTGCCATAAAAATATCTACGACAGCCATATCAATACCGCACATTTTCATACTTCTGAAGTTGCCTCCGAAAAAAATATAAAAGGAAGTTTTGACCCGGGTAAAAACACATTTCGGTTTAGTACCGGTGGAGTGGTTGAAATGAGCAAGAAAGAGGGAAGTTTTTACCAGGTGGCCTACATAAATGGTGTTGAAAAAAGAAGGCAGCGTTTTGATATCGTTGTTGGCTCGGGAACAAAAGGGCAAACCTTTTTAACCTGGGCAGACACCAATCTTTTTCAATTACCTATCACTTATTTTACGGCAGTGGATCAATGGAGTAACAGCCCGGGCTATCCCGATAAAGTCGCATTTAACAGGCCCATTACCTTAAGGTGTTTAGAATGCCATGTTACCTATGCAGAGAAACTATCCGAGCCATTTCAGGCACCCGTTGCCATTGACAGGAACAGGATACTGATGGGCGTAGATTGCGAAAGATGCCACGGGCCGGCTGCAAAACATGTGGCATTTCAAACTGAAAATCCAAATGAAAAAATTGCAAAATTTGTAATAAACCCAGCTTCATTTTCCCGGCAGCAAAGCCTGGATATGTGCGCTTTGTGCCATCAGGGTGGATTAAAAAAGATCAAACCTTCATTTGAATTTACCGCAGGTGACAAACTTTCAGATTATTTTGTTATGGACACTGCAGGAAAAGATGCAAATAATATTGACGTTCATGGAAATCAGTATGGGCTTCTTGCGGCAAGTAAATGTTTTAAGCGTAGTAAAACGCTTACCTGCAATACTTGTCATAACACCCATGAAAATGAAAAAGGAAAGTCAGATTTATTTTCCCAACGGTGTACAGGCTGCCATAATACTACACATGCGGATGCAGTTGTGTGTAAAATGACAAAAGCTATTGGTCCGGAAATACATGAAAATTGTACAAACTGCCATATGCCTGAAATGCCATCCCGGGCTATAGCTGTTCTGCTACAGGATAATGTTACACCCACATCTGCTTTAATGCATACGCACCTGATAAAAGTGTATCCTGATGAAACAAAGAAAATTTTGGCTTTTATAAAAAAGAAATAATGATGTGTTTTTATAACAGAAGAGTTGGTTACGTATTGATACTTGCCATGATATTTATGTCATGCCAGGAGAAAGAGAAACTATTTACCAGTTTATCTCCGGCAGATACACATATTAATTTTGAAAATCACCTGGAAAAGAAAAAGCTGTTCAATATTTTATACTACCTGTATTACTATAACGGCGGCGGTGTTTCTACCGGCGACATCAATAATGATGGGTTGCCGGATATTTATTTTACTGCCAACAGCAAAGGGAATAACAAATTGTATTTGAATAAAGGCAATTTTCAATTTGAAGATATCACTGCAAAAGCAGGTGTTGCCGGCACTTCTGATTGGTGCACAGGGGTATCCATGGCTGATGTAAACGGGGATGGGCTACTGGATATTTATGTAAGCGCTGTAAGTGGCAAATATGATCTAAAGGGCCATAATGAGCTTTTCATCAATAACGGGAATGGCATTTTTACAGAAAAAAGCAAAGAATACGGACTGGATTTTTCAGGATTTACCACACAGACCGCTTTCTTCGATTATGACCGCGATGGCGACCTTGACTGCTATGTATTGAATCAATCGCATCATCCCCATGCCAACATTGTTGACACAAGCAACCGGAAAGGATATGATTCGCTGTCGGGCGATATTCTTTACCGGAATGATGGCCCCCTGACCACGGAAGGTGGAAATCCTCATTTTACAGATGTTTCGAGGCAGGCAGGAATTTATCAGAGTAACCTTGGTTACGGGTTGGGAATAGCGGTGGGTGATCTTGACAATGATGGTTGGGATGATATATACATAGGGAATGATTTTCATGAGAACGACTATTATTATGTAAACAACGGCAACGGTACTTTTTCTGAAAGCGGGGCGAAGCACTTCCGCCATTATAGCCGTTTTAGTATGGGCAACGATATAGCCGATTATAATAACGACGGACAGTTAGATGTGGTAACCGTGGACATGCTGCCACCTGATGAAAAAACGTTGAAAACTTATGGAAGCGATGAAAACCCTGATGTATATAAAGTGAAGCTGGAGCTTCACGGTTATCAGCAACAGTATTCCAAAAATTGTTTGCAGCGCAACAATGGTAATGGCGTAAGCTTTAGTGAAACAGCATTACAAAGCGGAGTATCTGCAACGGACTGGAGTTGGTGCCCGCTATTTGCTGATTTTGATAATGACGGCAATAAAGATTTATTTATATCAAGCGGCATCGTGAAAAGACCCGTTGATCTGGACTATATAAAATTTGTTTCGGATCTGGATATGAATAAAGGGAGGCAGCAAACAGATAAATATGACGACATAGCCATTGACAGTATGCCCGATGGAAGTTCCCATCCATTTTTATTTAGAAACGAAGGGGGATTACAGTTTAGCGATGCCAGCAATAATTGGGGTACCGATAAACTGAAAGGCTATTTTAACGGCGCTTCGTATGCGGATCTAGACAATGATGGTAATTTAGACCTGGTAATTAATTGCCTGAATGCCCCGGCAGTAATCTTAAAAAATAATGCTCCAAAAACAAATTATGTATCTGTTTCTTTTAAGGGAGAAGGCGCAAATAAATCAGGTATCGGCACCAAAGTTTATTTGTTTCAGAAAGACAGAATGCAATATGAGCAAATGATGCTGACAAGAGGATTCGAATCTTCCTGCGAGGCCCGCATGCATTTTGGATTGGATACAACAGCAGCTATTGACAGTATGCTAATAGTATGGCCTGATCAAAAATACCAGGTTATAAAAAATATTTCGGGAAATAAGCAACTGGAGATCAAACAGGCAGAAGCTTCCGGCATTTTTACATATGCCAATTACTTCCCGCCCGCGAAAAAAATATTTGAAGATGTATCTGTACAACTTAATACTGCCTGGAAGCATAAGGAAAATGATTTCCTGGATTACAATGTACAATATCTTATTCCACATCAACTATCATCAAGAGGTCCGAAACTAGCCGTGGGCGATGTAAACAAAGACGGGCTGGATGACTTTTTTGTTTGTGGTGCAAAAGAATCCCCTGGCAGCCTGATGATTCAATCAAAAGATGGAAAATTTACTCCATCTGATACTGCAGTCTTTAACAGCGCATCCGGGATTGAAGAAGTGGATGCCGTTTTTTTTGACGCGAATAACGATGGTTATCCCGATCTGTATGTAGTGACTGGCGGAAACGAATATGCAAATGGCAATGCTAACCTTGCAGACAGACTATACATGAATGATGGTACAGGACATTTCTCTTATACGCCAAATGTTTTACCTCCAATATTAAGTAACAAATCAACGGTTTCCGTTGCCGATATAGACAAAGACGGTGATATGGATTTGTTTGTAGGAGGCCTCGCTGATGCAAAGAAATATGGAGTATCCGTGTCTTGTTATTTATTGATCAATGATGGCAGAGGAAATTTTAAACAGGCGGAGGCGTCAGTGATAAATCTAACAGACCTAGGAATGGTAACAACCTCTTCTTTTGCAGATGTTAACCAGGATGGATGGATAGATTTGATTGTGACCGGCGAGTGGATGCCTCTTAAAATATTTACAAACCATAAAGGCATTTTTACAACAAAGGATATAAACCAATCTACCGGTTTGTGGCAGTCCGTTTATGCTGCCGATGTCAATGGAGATGGCGATACAGATATATTGGCGGGTAATTGGGGCCACAATACAAAATTATGGGCGGGCAAAAACGGGCCGGTAAAACTGTATATAAAAGACTTTGATAAAAACGGGTCTATTGAACAGATTATGTGCTATACGGTTGATGGAAAAGAGTATACTTTTTTGGCAAAAGATGAATTGGAAAGATCGCTGCCGGTACTTAAAAAAGCTTATTTAAAATATGGAGAAGTAGCAGGCAAAACGGTACAATATATGTTTTACGATTTGTTTAAAGACTTTGTAGAATTAAAAGCTGAAACACTTTCTTCTACTTGCTTTATGAATGATGGCAAGGGGAATTTTACAGCAACGCCGCTGGGGCAAGGATTGCAGTTGGCACCTTTGATGGCATTTACAAATGCAGCGAATTACAAAGGCAATTTTATTGCGGCCGGAAATTTTTACGGCGTTATTCCTTATGAGGGACGTTATGATGCGCAATTACCGGTTATGTTTTCGCCTACAGGTAAGACAGCCGAGCAATTTATCAGCCCAAATATAACCGGCGAAGTGCGGGATATGAAATGGATAACAACTGCCGGCAATAATAAAATTCTGGTAGTGGCCAGAAATAATGCGGCTTTGATTTTTGTAAAGCCCACCCCATAATTTAATAACAAAAAGTAATTGTATTATGAAACAAAATATTCTGACGATTGGATACTTGTTGATAGTTTCCTTAACCATGTCGTCGAGTTGCAGTAAAGGGCAAAATGGGTCGGGCAGCAGTACTGATAAAGGTGCTACTGTAGATTGGTGGCTTACCAAAGGTGATCAGTCGGTTTTGTTGCAAAAACAAAATGCTGTTTCATTTACAGCCAATGCCAGCAGTGGTTCCACGATAGAAGTAGATTCAGCAACTGCATACCAACAGGTAGATGGGTTTGGTTATACCCTCACCGGCGGCAGTGCCATGTTAATTAATCGTATGGATCCGGCTGCAAAATCTGCGTTATTGACTGAGTTGTTTGGTAGTGGTGCTAACGGTATCGCCATCAGCTATTTAAGGCTGAGCATTGGCGCATCCGATCTGGATGCGTCCGTTTTTAGTTACAACGATTTGCCGGCGGGTCAAACAGATGTGCCGCTTGCATCTTTTAGTCTTTCAAGAGATACAGTAGACCTTATCCCGGTTTTAAAACAAATACTGGCAATTAATCCCAATATCAAAATAATGGGGTCTCCATGGAGTCCTCCTGTTTGGATGAAGGATAATAACAATTCTATTGGCGGAAGCCTGAAGCCTCAATATTACAGTGTATATTCAAAGTACTTTGTAAAATATATCCAGGCGATGGCTACCAAAGGTATTATGATAAATGCTGTAACGCTTCAAAATGAGCCACAGCATGGTGGTAATAACCCCAGTATGATTATGAGTGCCGCCAACCAGGCCGATTTTGTAAAAAATCACCTTGGGCCTGCGTTCCAGGCGGCCGGCATTATCACGAAAATTATTGTGTGGGACCATAACTGTGATAATCCAACTTACCCGGTTACCGTATTGGACGACGCAGCAGCAAGACCTTTTATTGATGGTTCCGCTTTCCATTTGTACGCCGGCGATATCAGCGCCCTTTCTACAGTGCATAACGCGTATCCAAATAAAAATTTATATTTCACGGAACAATGGACAGGAGCTAACGGCAGTTTTGACGGGGATCTTAAATGGCATGTTGCCAACGTGGTTATTGGTTCCATGCGAAACTGGAGCCGTACAGCACTTGAATGGAACCTGGCCAGCGACCCCTCCTACAATCCGCATACACCCGGCGGCTGTACCGAATGCAGGGGAGCACTCACTATCAGTGGCTCAGCCGTTACCAGGAATGTGGGTTATTACATCATAGCCCATGCCTCTAAGTTCATCCCCACAGGATCCACAAGAATTGGCAGCACCGAATTGGGCGGTATCCGGAATGCGGCATTTGTAACACCTGCCGGAAAAAAAGTATTGGTAGTAATGAACGATGGTACAGCAAGTGCCACATTCAATATCAAATACCAGGGTAAATGGGCAAGCGTTCAACTTCCCGCAGGCGCGGCTGGTTCGTTTATCTGGTAATTTGTAAAAAATGAGTACATGATGAAAAGACACATTTTGATTTCGGCAGGTGTGCTGTTGCTGTGTGCAAACGGGACGTTACAAAAGCCAGGAAGAGCCGCTCCTGGCAGCAAAAAGGTATTAGTGTACACCATTCCCCCACTCTATTTCCACATTGATTTTTAACTGTCCTACATGAGAAAGCATAATCATTCATACATTCTCCTATTATTAGTATTATCCCTTACAAATCAAAACTGTAAGAAAAAAACAACAGATCCTATCGTGGAACCGGTACCAATTGCTTTGCAATTGGCTGCTGCAAAATTCGACCAGGTGGGCGCCTTTCCAAATACGGTTTATTATAATACCAGGACCGGAGTAACCATGCGGGTTTCTTTCAACAATGCTTTAAACAAGACTAGTGTTGCGGGTAGCGTTGCGGTAACCGAAAATAATGGTACAGTGGTTCCGGTAAATTACGGCTATGAAAATCATGATAGTACCCTGGTAATTACCCCTGCTGCTTCCTTAAAAAATCTCACCAGGTATACGCTTACCGGCGCAACCACACTCCAATCTGCGCAAAAGGGATTTCTAAATGGTTCTTTCACCTTTCAATTCACTACCAACCTCGATTCATCCAATAAATTTCCGGTAATCACCGATAGTGCGTTGCTGACCCTGGTACAGCAACAAACCTTTAAATATTTCTGGGATTTTGGTCACCCGACAAGTGGCCTGGCAAGGGAAAGAAATACCAGCGGCGACCTGGTCACTTCAGGTGGCAGCGGCTTTGGCATCATGACCATACCTGTGGCTATCAACAGGAATTTTATTACGAGAGCGCAGGGGCTGTTAAGAATGCAGACCATCGTAGGATTTCTTAAAAATACAGCTCAAACATTTCATGGGGCCTACCCGCATTGGCTCAATGGAAACACTGGCGCCGTCATTCCATTCAGCACAAAAGATAACGGTGCCGACCTGGTGGAAACATCCTACCTGATGGCCGGGCTGCTAACAGCCAGGCAGTATTTTAACAACGCAACTGCCGTGGAGGAAAGCCTTCGGAATGATATCAATGTTATCTGGAACAGGGTTGAATGGAACTGGTTCAGGCAGGGTGGTCAAAACACTTTGTATTGGCACTGGAGCCCCAACTATAATTGGGAAATGAACCTGCAGGTTAAAGGCTGGAACGAAGCATTGATCACATACGTTTTAGCTGCAGCCTCAACCACCTTCACCATCCCCAAAACAGTGTACGACAATGGCTGGGCAACCGGTAGTAATTTTACAAATGGCAATACTTATTTTGGCTATCAACTGCCGTTAGGTCCTGCCCTTGGCGGTCCATTATTCTTTGAGCATTATACATTTATGGGCATCAACCCAAATGGCCTTTCAGATGCTTATGCCAGTTACAGCACCCAAACAAAAAACCATACACTGATCAATTATAATTACTGTAAATCCAATCCCAAAGGCCATTACGGTTATAGTGATCGCTGCTGGGGCCTTACTGCCAGCGATATACAGGGTGGCTATACCGCAAGTTCCCCAAACAATGATATAGGTACTATTGCGCCTACAGCCGCACTTTCTTCATTTCCTTACACACCTGCAGAATCCATGCAGGCTCTTAAGTTTTTCTATTATGTACTGGGTGATAAAATATGGAAAGAATATGGTTTTGTGGATGCATTTTCTATCAAAGACATATGGTTTGCCAATTCGTTTTTAGCCATCGACCAGGGGCCCATTATTGTAATGTTAGAAAACTATCGCAGCGGCCTGGTTTGGAATTTATTTACCAGCTGCCCGGAGGTAAAAGCGGGTCTTATAAAACTGGGATTTACTGCACCTTATTTATAGCCACGAATTATTGCCAATCATGATTACTTCCTTAAAACAGCGTATTTTTTACCTGGCTGCCATCCTGCTTTTTAACCAGTCTGCAGCACAGGTAACAAAGCCGGTAAAGGAATTACCAAAGGCTTCGAGACCCCAAAATTTATCTGATACGGCACTGGTGGAATTGGTACAAAAACAAACCTTCCGCTACTTCTGGGATTTTGCGCATCCCGTCAGTGGAATGGCACGGGAAAGAAGCAACCAGAGCTTTGGATACGGGCACGAAACCGTCACAACAGGTGGCACCGGATTTGGTATTATGAGCGTGATTGTAGCCACAGAAAGAAAATGGATTACCCGCGACACTGCCGCCAGGTTCATGCTTAAGATGGTGAATTTTTTACTAAAAGCTAATTCCTACCACGGCGCTTTCCCGCATTGGCTCGACGGGGGAACAGGCAAAACCATTCCCTTCAGCCGCAAAGACGACGGGGCCGACCTGGTGGAAACTTCCTATCTCTTCCAGGGCCTGCTTTGTGCCAGGCAATATTTTAACGGTGATAATAATATAGAAAGGGAACTGCGCAACCGTATCGGCTGGATGTGGACCGGAATAGAATGGAACTGGTTTACGCAGGGCCAGGAAGTGCTGTACTGGCACTGGAGCCCGAACAATGGCTGGGCCATGAATTTCCCTGTTCGGGGTTTTAACGAATGCCTGATTATGTACATACTTGCAGCCAGTGACGACCACTACCCCGTACCTGCAGCGGTCTATCATCGTGGCTGGGCGGAAAGCAGCTTTTTTAAAAATGGTAAAACATTTTATGGTTTAAAATTGCCACTGGGATTTGATTATGGTGGTCCACTTTTCTTTTCTCAATACTCATTCCTCGGCCTGGATCCGCGGGGTTTAAAAGATCGCTACGCGGATTATTGGGAGCAAAATAAAAACCATACGTTGATCAACCGTGCTTACAGCATTGACAATCCAAAAGCATTCAAAGGCTACGGCGAAAACTGTTGGGGCCTTACGGCCAGCGATACCTATGACGGATACAATGCCTTTTCACCCACCAATGATTTTGGTACGATTACACCAACCGCTGCCCTATCAGCTTTTGCCTACACACCTGAATACTCCATGAAAGCCATGCGGCATTTTTATGACGACCTGGGCGATAAGATATGGGGTGAATATGGATTTACAGACGCGTTTAATGAAACCAAAAACTGGTATGCCAATTCCTATCTCGCAATAGACCAGGGACCTATTGTAGCAATGATTGAAAATTACCGGAGCGGCTTGTTATGGAACCTGTTTATGAGTTGTCCGGAGATACAAAGGGGATTAAAGAAACTGAGTTTTGAAAGCCCATGGTTAAAAAAATAGCAGTAATATGAGATGTATAAAAAAATATGCATGGGTGACGATAGCCGTATTTTGTTTCTGTGTCAATACCCATGCACAGCAAAAGACCTATTGCAACCCCATCAACATCGACTATGGTTACACGCCCATTCCTAATTTTAGCGAATGGGGCAGGCACCGCGCCACGGCGGATCCGGTTATCGTTACTTACAAGGGCGATTACTACCTGTTCAGTACCAACCAATGGGGCTACTGGTGGAGCAGCGACATGCTCAACTGGAATTTTGTTTCCAAAAAATTTCTCCGCCCATGGAACAAGGCGTATGATGAATTGTGTGCCCCTGCTGTAGGCATTGTGGGTGATACGATGATCGTATTTGGCAGTACCTATACCAGCAACTTTACCATCTGGATGAGTACCAACCCCAAAGCCAACGATTGGAAGCCATTGGTAGATTCATTCGAAATTGGCGGCTGGGATCCTTCATTTTTTACAGATGATGATGGCCGCCTGTACCTGTACAATGGCAGCAGCAATAAATTCCCGATGTACGGCATCGAGTTGAACCGGAAAACATTTTTACCCATTGGTACCCGTAAAGAAATGTACCTGCTGGAACCCTGGCGTTATGGCTGGCAAAGATTTGGCGAGCATATGGATAATACATTTCTCGATCCATTTATTGAGGGCAGCCATATGACAAAATATAAAGGCAAATACTATTTACAATATGGTGCCCCGGGAACAGAATTTAGCGGTTATGCGGATGGGTTGCTGGTGGGAAGCGGTCCGCTGGGACCTTTTACCCCCGCCAGTGATCCACTGAGTATAAAGCTTGGCGGATTTGTTCGTGGAGCCGGGCATGGCGCCACGTTCCAGGATATCTATAGAAACTACTGGCATGTCTCCACTACTGTTATTTCTGTAAAAAACACTTTCGAAAGAAGGCTTGGCATATGGCCCACAGGTTTCGATATACACGGAGTGATGTATTGCAATACTACTTTTGGAGATTACCCGCATTATTTGCCGGGAAAGTATCTACCCGAATCTCAGATGATTCAATTGGCCTACCCCACAAATTTTAATGGCCATATAAATTATTTCACAGGCTGGATGCTGCTCAATTATAACAAGCCGGTCCAGGTATCATCTACATTAGGAGGTTATCACGCAAACCATGCTGTGGATGAATTGGCAAAAACCTACTGGAGTGCCACCAGCTCAAATGCCGGCGAATGGATACAAACCGATTTGGGCAATGTATCTACGGTAAATGCGGTGCAGGTAAATTATGCCGACCAGGATGTAAGTTTTCCAAAAGAAATGGATACCGTTTTTCTTGGAAAAACCCGGGGGCTGTACCATCAATACAAAATGTACTATTCCGCCGACGGCAAAAAATGGGAGATTTTGATAGACAAGAGCAACAATAAGAAAGATGTGCCGCACGACTATGTGGAGCTTTCAAAGCCAGTTCAGGCAAGGTATATTAAACTGGAAAATGTCCACATGCCCACGGGTAAGTTTGCCATCAGCGGCCTTCGGGTATTTGGCAATGGAAACGGCGCAGTCCCCGCTGCCGTAAAAAACTTTATTGTTCTGAGAACAGAGAAAGACAAACGCAGTGCTTTTATCAAATGGAGGCCCGAAGACAATGCATTTGCCTATCATATTTACTACGGAACCGAACCAGATAAATTGTACACCAGCATTATGGTGCACGCCAACAATGAGTACTGGATGAAGACGATGGATTCCCAAAAGGCCTATTATTTTTCGATAGAAGCCATTAATGAAAACGGTGTGTCCGAAAGAACTAAAACAATAAAGGTAGAATAGGCTTTCTGATGTAGAGATGATGTAGTAAGTAACGCCAATTCCGGGTTGGTAAATGGTAATTTTGACTGGTCTATAATTTTTTGAAATAGAAAAACGATTCGTACAGCCATGAAAAAAAATCTAACAGTATTTGCTATCCTGATCGTAACGGTGTTTACATCGTACGCGCAGCCTGTCACTGCAAAACAGGATGCAAAAATGAATGCTTTTGTAAGCAGCCTTTTAAGTAAAATGACCCTGGAAGAAAAGCTGGGTCAATTAAATCTTCCGGGCTCAGGAGATATTGTAACCGGCCAGGCCTCCAGTTCGGACATCGGAAAAAAAATAAGGGAAGGAAAAGTTGGGGGCTTGTTTAATATCAAGTCAGTTGAAAAAATAAAGGCGGTACAAAAAGTTGCCGTGGAAGAAAGCCGCTTAAAGATCCCGATGCTGTTTGGCATGGATGTTATTCACGGCTACGAAACAGTATTCCCTATACCACTTGGATTATCCTGTACCTGGGACATGGGCCTTATAGAACGCAGCGCAAGAATAGCTGCGACCGAGGCCAGTGCCGATGGTATCAATTGGACCTTTAGCCCCATGGTGGATATTTGCCGCGATCCACGCTGGGGGCGCATCAGTGAAGGCAATGGGGAAGACCCTTACCTCGGCGGACAAATAGCAAAAGCCATGGTAAAAGGCTACCAGGGAAATGACTACAGCAGTAATAATACCATCATGAGCTGTGTGAAACATTTTGCACTCTACGGCGCCGCCGAAGCAGGCCGCGATTACAACACAACCGATATGAGCCGGGTGCGGATGTTCAATGAATATTTACCACCCTATAAAGCTGCTGTAGATGCAGGAACCGCAAGCGTAATGGCTTCCTTTAACGAAGTGGACGGCATACCAGCCACAGCCAGCAAATTTTTGATGACCGATGTGCTCCGCAAACAATGGGGCTTTAAAGGTTTTGTGGTAACAGACTACACAGGGATTAATGAAATGGTGGATCACGGTATTGGCGATTTGCAAACCGCTTCAGCCAGGGCTTTGATGGCTGGCATCGATATGGATATGGTGGGTGAAGGCCTTCTTACTACCACAAAAAAATCGTTGTCTGAAGGCAAAGTAACACAACAGCAAATAGACCTTGCCTGCCGCCGGATACTGGAAGCCAAATACAGGCTCGGCTTGTTCGATGATCCCTATAAATACTGCAATGAGCAGCGGGCCAAAACCGAAATCTACACAGCTGCATCCCGCAAGGAAGCAAGAGATATTGCAGCGCAAAGTTTTGTGCTGCTGAAAAATTCCGGCAATATTTTACCACTTAAAAAAACGGGCACGATCGCATTGGTGGGGCCATTGGCCGATAACAGTGTAAACATGCCTGGCACCTGGAGTGTAGCGGCTAAATTCGCAAATGCTATCTCCGTATCGGCCGGCTTAAGAGAAGCAGTCGGCACACAGGCAAAAATTCTATATGCCCGGGGCTCTAACCTGGATGCCGATGCAGACTATGAAACGAGGGCCACCATGTTTGGCAAAACCTTAAACCGGGATAGCCGCCCGGCTGCAGACATGATCACCGAAGCCGTTGCTATTGCTAACCAGTCGGATGTTATTGTAGCCGCATTAGGCGAAAGTGCCGAAATGAGCGGCGAAGCCAGCAGCCGTACCAATATAGAAATTCCGGAAGCCCAAAAGGATTTGTTGAAAGCATTACTGAAGACTGGTAAGCCGGTGGTTTTGGTATTGTTTACCGGCAGACCACTTGCTTTAAAATGGGAGCATGAAAATGTACCTGCGATTCTTAATGTGTGGTTTGGTGGCAGCGAAGCCGGATCTGCCATTGCCGATGTATTGTTTGGTGATGTAAACCCGTCTGGAAAATTAACCGCTACTTTTCCGCAGAATGTAGGCCAGGTGCCACTGTATTACAATCATAAAAACACCGGCCGTCCGCTACCGGAAGGCAAATGGTTCCAGAAATTCAGGAGTAATTACCTGGATGTAAGCAATGATCCGTTATATCCATTTGGATTTGGGCTGAGTTATACAAACTTTAATTATAGTGATGTAACATTGAGCAGCACCAATTTAAAAGGAAATCAAACATTAACAGCCAGTGTTACTGTAAGCAACAGTGGTAAATACGATGGTAAGGAAACGGTACAACTATACATCCGGGATATTGTAGGGACCAACACCAGGCCGGTCAAAGAACTAAAAGGTTTTCAGAAAATAAGTTTAAAAGCAGGCGAGTCTAAAAAGGTTTCATTTAGCATTACCCCAAAAGACCTGATGTTCTACGTACAGCCATCTTTGGGCAACAGCGATCTGAAATATGATTGGGAGGCAGGCGATTTTGAAATACAAATAGGTACCAGTTCATCAGATGTAAAAAAGGCAAAACTTACCTGGATTAAATAAAATCTCAGGCTCCATTTTTGGCCGCTGAAAGAGTCCTGCAAATGTTTGCATTTGCCAGGAAATCTCTTTCAGCGGCCATTTTTTATACACACGGTTTTCTTTCGCGTTGACAGGACTTTATAGGCAAAGAGTTGTGCCGTTTTATCCTTTAAAATCTTTACTTTTAGTACACATATTAACGATTGTGAGAAATTACCAAAAATATGAAACACAGAGATGCCAGTCTCTCGTGAAGCACCATGGCATACCATCTTCCCGGGCTATCAATGCCAGGCTTCGTAAAGCACTTTTCACAGCAGGCCAAAATGAACCCTTAACTAATAAATGGACGTCATATTTCCTGTTTCCGTTTGGAAAAGATGGCTGAAATAATATCCCGTTAACATCGGGGTTCAAACAATTTCCCTTTTACAATATCTGCTATATGTTCCCAACACTATTTTTTACAAACCCTAAACTATTTCAATGATGCATCTAACGACTGCCTGCCGAAACGCCTGCTCTCAATCCCGGATCGCAAAAAAAATGACGAATGCACGAAACCGGCTTCATTTTTATCTTTTTGCGATCTGCCTGTTTGTTTGTTCAGCGGGATTCTCTCAAACCACGGTTACCGTCACCGGGGCAGTAACCGACAATCAAAACAAACCCTTGTCCGGTGTTTCTGTTTCTGTAAAAGGCACCACCAAAGGTGTGGCTACTGATTTCAGTGGTAACTATTCCATTTCCGCCCCCGGCAATGGAATACTGGTTTTTTCCTATATCGGGTATACAACGCTGGAAGAAAGCATTGGCGGAAAAAATGCGATCAGTGTCACCCTGAGACCCGCCGAAGGTTCTATGGAAACGGTGGTGGTAGTGGGTTATGGCACACAAAAGAAACGTGACCTCACAGGTTCAGTTTCATCTGTTAAAGGAGATGAATTGGCAAAGATGCCGGCAACCAATCCCATCTCATCATTACAAGGAAAAGTACCGGGGCTTACTATATCTAATTCCGGCCGCGCAGGCTCCAGCCCGGTGGTGCGTATCAGGGGCGTTAACAGCACCAATAGCGCCAGCCCGGTTTATGTGGTTGATGGTGTGTTGCACGATAATATTGATTTCCTGAATCCCGCAGATATCGAGTCGATTGATGTCCTTCGTGACCCTTCGTCCATTGCTATTTATGGTTTGCGGGGTGCCAATGGCGTGATAGCCGTCACCTCCAAAAAAGCGTTAAGAGGGCAAACCCGCATCAACCTGACAAGTTCCGTGGGCGTGCAAACAGTTCAAGATAAAATAGATATTACCGATGCAGAAGGATTTAAGAAATTATACACAGCGCAACTGGCTAACCTAAACGCAACTCCCTTTGATTATACCAATTATACTGCCAATACTAACTGGCAGGACCTGGTACTACAAAATGCCCTTATTACCTCCAGCAACCTGAGCCTGTCCAATAGCGGTGAGAAATCAACCACTTATCTTAACATCGGATATACCGACCAGGACGGGGTATTAAAATATGATAATTTTAAAAGATACCTGGTTCGCCTCAACGAAGAGATCCGCTTCAATGATCATATAAAAGTGGGCGGTGACATGTCCGGCTATCATTTTATAAATAACCCGCCAGCAGCCTCTATTACCAATGCACTATGGGCTGCACCAATTGCGCCAGTTCAGTTTGACGAAAGGACCTATTACAGTATGCCTTCGTTCCAAAGAGCCCAGGTAGGGAATCCAATTGCTGCTTTGAACAGGGGAAACAGGAATTCCATTGAAAAAGGGTACCGGCTGGTAGGAAGTCTTTTCGCCGAAATAAAATTCTTGAAAAGCTTTACCTGGCGGTCTACAGTATATACCGATTTAGCCTTTGTTACCGGCCGGAGCTATGCCCAGTTGCCTTATTCTTTCATTAATTTGGGAGAAGGAACTGCTGCTACCAATACCACTTTTGATAATTCGGCTACTACCTCAGTAACCCAGGAGCAAGCTGAATCCAGAAGATTTCAACAGGACCATACACTCACTTTTGATAAAAAATTGGGCGACGGGCACGGCCTCAACGCAGTCGCCGGTTTCACCACTATTTACAGCAATAATTCCTTTGTAAATGGTACCCGGAGAGATACGTTGGTGAACATTCCTGACAGCCCTGATTTTTGGTATCTCGGCATCACCAATGTAAATAATCCCATCTCCAACGGAGGTGGTGGCGGTGAAAGTTCCATCGTAGGTGCTTTTGCCCGTGTAGGATATAATTACAATGGAAAATACCTGCTAAATGCCACAGTGAGAAGAGATGGCAGTTCAAAGTTTGCTCCCCAAAACCGTTGGGGCACTTTCGGAAGTGTAGGCGCAGGCTGGGTGGTAAGTGATGAAAACTTTTTCAGTAATATTAAGAAAATTGACTTCCTTAAAATACGCGGCGCATGGGGCTTAACCGGGAATGCAAATGGCTTTGCAGATAACCTCTACAGGCCTGGAATTTCCAATGCCTCAACCGCTATTTTTGGAGACAATATTTATACCTCCATACAGGCTGCCTACATACCGGATCCGAATTTACATTGGGAAACTGTACGTGGGATAGATGTTGGACTCGACGTACGTGCATTTAGTAACAGGTTCAACACCGAGATCACTTTCTACAATCGTACCACTACCGATATTCTTACAGGAGTAACGCTGCCCAACGAAACCCGCAGTTATTTTACCAACCTGGGTAAAATAACTAATAAAGGAATCGAAGTAAACACGGGCTGGGCCGATAAAATTGGTAAGAATTTTACCTACAGGCTTTCCGCCAACTTTAGCTATAACAAAAACGAAGTGAACTCTATTGGCGACAATTTCAATTTTTCTATTATAGGTAACGGTGGTGCTAACCTGACCACCACCGGCCAATCGATCGGCTATTTTTATGGCTATACCCAAACAGGGATTTATCAATCTACTGCCGATCTTACAAAACAACCGGCTATGCCAAATTCCCTGCCGGGCGATGTAGCTTATGCAGATATCAATGGCGATGGCGCCATTACCACCGCAGACAGAGGATATATCGGAAGCCCGTTTCCTCCTTACAATTATGGCGGAAGCTTTTCACTCGGGTATAAAGGTTTTGATTTTGAAATCGAAGCCCAGGGAGCAGCAGGGCATAAGATATATACCCAACGACGCACTGCTACTTTTGCGGTACTAAATTATGAAAGCAACAGGTTGAATGCCTGGACCACTCCCGGTTCCAACAATGTGGAACCAGTCTTAGATAATACAAGGGGTAATAATTTCCTGATGAGTACCTACTACCTCGAGCCTGGCGATTTTTTACGGCTACGTACATTACAACTGGGTTATACTTTTAGTCGCGATGCCCTTTCAAAAATTGGTATTCAGAAAGCAAGGATTTATATCAGCGGGCAAAACATAAAAACCTGGAGTGAAGTTACCGGCTATTCCCCGGAGCCGTTGATTGGAAGTATACTGGGCGGTGGTGCTGATAATGGTGCCTACCCCGTTCCCGCTGTCTATTCTTTTGGTATCAATCTTACTTTTTAAACTGTCTCATTAATTTCCTACACATGAAACTAATAAATAAAATATCCCGGAAGGCTTACCTGGCACTCGTTGCTATAAGCTTGCTTACCTTGATGAGCAGCTGCAAAAAATTGCTCGATACACAGCGCCAGGGCGGCTATGATGCAGACAATTATCCTTACCCCGGCGGCTCCGGTCCGTACGACCAGTTTATTTTTGGAGCGTACAATGAACTAAGAAATTTCAATGTACACAGCCAGTCGTATATATGTGCGGTAAGCGTACGCAGCGACGACGCGGATAAAGGCAGCACCCCTGCTGACGGCGGTGCCAATGCCATTGATATGGACAATTTCCCTGTGTTGCCCAGCAACGGTTTTACCAACACTTTATGGCTCGGTTACTTCACTCTTATCAATAAATGCAATAGCACAATTAAAGAAGTAAACACCAATACATTAATAGTGGCAACGGATGCTATCAAAACACAAACCATAGCTGAGGCCCGGTTCCTCAGAGGCTATGCCTATTTCATGTTGGTTCGTTTCTTTGGTAGAGTTCCTTTGATTGACACACTGTTTACTAATCCTGCTGCGCAAAACAATGTACCGCAAAGCAGTGCGTCACAACTGTACGCATTTATTGAGAGTGACCTCATTTTTGCGGCGGGTAACCTGCCACTGAGCTGGGATGCAAAATTTGTAGGCCGCGCCACAAGCGGTGCAGCAAACGGGCTTTTAGCTAAAGTATACCTCACCCAGAAAAAATGGGTACCGGCCATGACAACAGCCAATCTTGTAATGCTTTCGGGCCAATACGATTTAAGCACTGCGTACGACAAAATATTCAGAGAGGAAGGAGAAAACAGCAAGGAATCGGTATTTGAAGTCCAGGCCACTGCATCGGCTGCTATACCCGTAAATAATGGAGTACAGTATGCACAAATACAGGGCATCAGGGGCGCCGGCGTATGGGACCAGGGATGGGGCTGGAATACGCCAAGCACTTTCCTGGAGGCAGCTTACGAGCCAAATGACCCCCGCAAAAACCGGACTATTCTGTATACCACTACGGCGACCACAACATATCAAACCATTTATGGCGAAAATCTGCCTGCTGGCTTACCTAATCCCCGGTACAATAATAAAGTGGCCACCAACCCGGCGCTGCGTGCTTCCTTCGGCAACCGATTTGGCTATTGGATGAATGTTCGCATTCTTCGCTTTTCTGATGTGGTGCTTATGTATGCAGAAGCTGCCGCAGAAGCAGGTGGCGCAGCAAATATTACGTCCGCGGTAAATGCTTTAAATACCGTGAGATTCAGGGCAAGAAATGGCAGCACCACTATCCTGCCGAATATTGTTGCGACCGATCAAAATGCTGTGAGGGATGCCATCCGCCAGGAACGCCGGATAGAACTGGCCATGGAGCAGGACCGCTTCTTTGACCTCGTTCGCTGGGGTACTGCGCAGGCCGCTCTGAATGCAGCAGGTAAACCGAATTTTAATGGCAACAGGGATGTATTACTTCCCATACCACAAACCCAGATAGATCTTAGTGCTGGTGTGTTGACACAAAACCCCGGATATTGATTACTTCCCCTTAAAAATTTAGACAATGAAATTATTACAATCATTCAGCATGTATAAATGGCTTGGCCTGGCAGTGGTTATTGTGGCAACAACATCCTGTAAAAAAAATGGCAATCCCAATAATCTTCCGGATGTTTCGCCGGATAACTACGCGGGTACCATTGATGGTTATAAAAGTTCAGATGATGTTTTTCCTGAAAATCTTATCGCCTACTGGAGTTTCGATGATACTAAAAACGAGCTTAAAAGCGGCACCGCTCCCGGCTCTTCGCTTAACGATTCTTATGCTGCCGGTGGCGTAAGGGGCAAAGCCTTAAACCTGGCTGCAGGCTTCGTGTATTACCCTGTGCAGTTTCAAAAATTTAAAACAGATTCGCTCAAAAGCTGGACCATCAGCACCTGGGTAAAAATTTTGAACAACGGTTCCAAAAGAACCATGTTGTTTCAGCTTGCCCGGCCGGGATTGTTTAATGGCAATATTAATTTTGCACTTAACACCAATTCCTTTCCGGCAACTACGCTCAACACCTTACGTATTCAGCCTACGTTTACCACAATTGGCGGCGGCACGCAGGACAACCTGAACAGCACATTATCGCCCACCATCGGTGCAGACAAGTGGACCCATATTGCGCTTACTTATGACGGTACTACCGGGGTGTTTAATATTTGGGCAGATGGCATTAAAGTAGGTGCCTTCCCCAACCGGGGCGTTGGAAACAACCTGTATAAATCCTGGGAGCCCAGTGAAGTGATCATAGGATCTAACTACAACGGTATCCCCGGCAAGACGGTAAGTACTGATGTTTCCTTTGCTCCCATGACCGGGCAGGTAGATGAGATCAGGTTTTACAATAAAAACTTCCCCGATGCACATGTGAGGGCTTTGTACAATTTAGGTAAGGCAAATAAATAATGCTCCTGGTAAAAAGCATACAGGTGTAGTCGTGCTATACATGTATGCTTTTTTTACACCATCATTTTTCCTTAAAACGATTCTGTCATGCGGTCATTCTTTTTTACACTGGTTATCTTCAGTGGCCTCGCCTGCTCACATCCTAAACAGTTGGCGGTTACAAAACAGCTGTTTGAAAACGCGCAGGAGGATTCGATTTTTACTGATGTGCAAAGGGCCACCTTCCAGTATTTCTGGGATGGAGCCGAACCTACCAGCGGCCTGGCGAGGGAACGGTTTCATGCAGATAATGTGTACCCGCAAAATGACAAAAGCACGGTGACTAGTGGCGGTGGCGGGTTTGGAGTAATGGCAATACTCGTGGGCATTGAAAGGAATTTTATCAGCCGGCAACAGGGAAGGGAACGAATGGAAAAAATTGTTCATTTTCTGGAAACCGCTGACCGCTTTCATGGGGCCTGGCCGCATTGGTGGAACGGCGAAACGGGAAAAGTAAAACCGTTTAGCAAGTTTGATGATGGTGGAGACCTTGTAGAATCTTCCTTTATGATCCAGGGACTGTTATGTGTGCGTCAGTATTTTGCCAATGGAAATAAGGAAGAAAAAGCACTCGCGAACCGGATTGACAAACTTTGGAAGGAAGTGGAATTTGATTGGTACCGCAACGATAAAAATGTATTGTATTGGCACTGGAGCCCCAACAATGGGTGGAAAATGAATTTCCCGGTACATGGCTATAATGAATGCCTGATCATGTATGTGCTTGGCGCATCATCGCCTACACATGGCGTACCGGCAGAAGTGTATCATGAAGGCTGGGCCGAAAACGGCAAGATCAACCAGTACCCTGCATTTTACGACAGTATCTATTTACAAATGAACCACCAGGGTGATGCCGGCAACAGTGGCCCGTTATTCTGGTCGCACTATTCCTATCTCGGCCTCGATCCACGGGGACTTAAAGACAAATATGCTGATTACTGGAAAGACAATACCAACCATACGCTTATTCATTATCGCTGGTGCGTAATTAATCCCAAAAAATACAAGGGATACGGACCGGATAGTTGGGGTCTCACGTCCAGCTATTCCATACGCGGCTATGCGGGTCATGCTCCGTCTGATAATAGAGACCTGGGTGTTATTTCACCAACGGCTGCTTTGTCTTCCTTTCCATATATGCCAAAAGAATCGATGGCTGCCATGAAGAACTGGTACACCAATAAAAAGGATAAACTTTGGGGGCCTTATGGTTTTTATGATGCCTTTAGTGAAACAGCAGATTGGTACACACCCCGCTACCTGGCTATCGACCAGGGCCCGATCGTGGTGATGATGGAGAACCACCGTACTGGCCTGCTCTGGAATTTATTTATGAGTTGCCCTGAAATAAAAGAGGGTCTTAAAAAACTAGGTTTTCAAAGCCCGCACATGAAATAAGAACTGGCCATAGCTACAATAAAAAAATTCAAGACAAACATGATGATTAAATATTACTTGTTGGGTGCTGGTATATTGTTGGCAGCATCCTGCTCGGTGTCTAAAAAAAACCAAAAGGCAATACAATTTGCAGACAATCCTGTAGTGGCGCATCGCGGTGCTTTTAAGAAAAACGCGTTTCCGGAAAATTCTGTTGCGGCTTTAAAGGAAGCCATTCGTCTAAAACTTACCGGCTCCGAATTTGATATACGGATGACAGCAGATGATTCGCTGGTCATCAATCACGATCCTCACTACAATAAACTCCAGATTGAAAAAACCAATTACGCTGACCTTACTGTGTTCAAACTCTCCAATGGTGAAAAGCTACCAACTTTAAGAGAATACCTTCAGGCAGGACTTGAGCAGAACACCACAACAAGGTTGGTTTGCGAAATAAAGCCATCAGACATCAGCAAGGAAAGAGGTAAGATTCTCGCAGCAAAAGTGATGGCGTTGGTTGTTGAATTACAGGCAGAAAACATGGTGGCCTATATCAGTTTTGATTACGACATTTTGAAAAAACTCGTGGAACTAAATCCCAAAGCACCCACCCAATATCTCAATGGCGAGAAAACACCGGAGCAATTAAAGGCAGATGGAATTACCGGTGCTGATTACCATTTTTCTGTCTTCAAAAAAAATCCCGAATGGATTGCCACTGCAAAGAAGAATGGCATTACCCTGAATGCCTGGACCGTAAATGAAGCAGCCGATATGGATTGGCTGCTGGACAGTGGTTTTGAATTTATTACCACTAACGAACCGGAATTACTGTTGGAAAGGATCAAGAGCAGGCACTAACAGGTGACGGGGCTTTTGCTACTTTCACAGAGTAGGGCTATTTCTTTTAAACAGTCATGCAACTGCCCTGCCTTTTGGCCGAGTATCCGTATGATCAATCCATTTTTTGGAGCGGCAGTAATGCCAAAATCAATGTCGTTTTGCTGAGCCAAAAGTTCAGAGATAAGTGGTGCCAGTAATTTGATTTTAACCTTTTCATCCAGGTACAACAGGCTGGCCTGGTGTGTATAACCTTCAAGCTGGCCGATAGCATTTACATCAATAGCAGATGGCTTCATCAGCAGATTTTCCTTTATCACCAATTTCTCTTTGACAAACACTTCGGTAATGCTGTGGTATTTTGAAAACAGGAATACTTCGCCATTTAGTTTTCGGCCGCAGGTAAGCACTTCGCCGAAGATCAGTCTACTATGATCTGACAGGTAAAATTTATTCCGGGTAACAAAAGAAGAAGCCTCATGTGGCACTGAAGGATGGGGCAAAAAACAGAAGTGGCTGCCTTCAGCCATGTGTACTTCCATCTGCTGCGAAGCGCCCTGCTTCATATGGTACAAGCGTTGGTAAGACTGTGTTTGCAGCTGCAACGAAGACCCTGGTTCTAATTCTATTTTTATCTTGTATTCATCTCCATCGAGTATACCGGGAGAAGAACTCGTCAACATCAGTTGCAATGTTGCTGCGGTTTTATCCTCGGTTATATTGGCCACTTTAAGCGGGGTGGTGAAAAAGGCATTTTTTAAATGTGTAACGCCATTCCGCAGGGCAGTTGTTATGTGAAGTTCTGCTGTCATCGCCAGAGTTTTGGTTCATCGGCGGTTTCCAGCAACGCGTATTTTTTTATCCATCCAATAACGCTTTCCAGCCCTTGCAGCGTCATCAGGTTGGTGAATACAAAAGGATTGCCCTTTCGCATTCTCCTGGCATCGCTTTCCATCACATCCAGGCTCGCATTTACATATGGTGCCAGGTCTATTTTATTGATCACCAGCAGATCGCTTCGGGTAATACCGGGCCCGCCCTTGCGTGGAATTTTATCGCCCTCCGCCACATCTATTACGAAGATGGTGACATCGGCCAGGTCGGGACTGAAAGTCGCAGAGAGGTTATCGCCACCGCTTTCAATAAAAATAATATCCAGGTCGGAAAAACGACCCGCCATTTCTTCGACAGCTTCCAGGTTCATACTTGCATCTTCACGAATAGCGGTATGCGGACAGCCACCGGTTTCCACGCCGATAATCCTTTCTGCAGGCAGCAAACTATTATGTGTAAGAAACTCCGCATCTTCTTTTGTATAGATATCGTTGGTAATCACAGCGAGGCTGTAATCCTTGCTCATGCTGCGGCTCAACCTTTCTATCAAAGCCGTTTTACCCGAGCCCACCGGGCCGGCTACACCTATTTTTATGTATTTTCTTTCGGGCATATGAACGCTTGTGTCTGTTGGTTTATTGAGTTAATTGGTCATTCGTAATTTGGTTATTGGTGAACTCCTTACGAATAGAGGCGTCATTGCGAGGGTTCTTGCCCGTGGCAATCCCCTACCATCAATGAACCTGTTTGTACTTTAATGTAACCATTCTAACATCATGCAGGGGATTGCCACGTCGGGCAATCCCGGACATCCGGGACTCGCAATGACGGCTCATTTGCGAAGTTGCATCTCTTCTATTTTTAAACTTTGCGTTGTTTAATGGTAGCAATCATTCCAATGGAGCGTCGCCAATGTCGCTCAATCAAGGAACAAATGTTCGTAAACAAAAGATCAAATCCAAATGCATTGATCCCAGCAACCAGATGTTACGACATATACAACCTAGAATACAATCCCTCATGCTGCATGCACCTGATATCAAAACCGGTGCAGCACAGACCAATCAGCTCGCGGTCGGGCTGCATGGTATTTGCCGCCAGTTCTGCCAGTAAGGGATGTAGGGAAAACAATAACTCCTGCCCATCCTGTTGGCCCAGCGGAATTAATTTTACACTATTCGTTACAAAGCCCACCGCAGCATTATAAAAGAAGCCCGCAAGTACATCCTGTTTGGGTATTTTCAATGCAGCAGCATACGTGCCAAAGGCGATACAATAATGCCCCGCGGCCCCATTGAGATCAATGGCGGTTTTATAGGAAGCCGCCAGTTTACTGTCAGAAACCGCTTGAAAGATCTTGATCAACCTGATTCCTAATTTCTGGCTTGCCTGCCGCATTTCTCGAGGCAGTTTTACGGCATTGCATTCAGCATCTAATTGTATAATTTTTTCAAGGTCATTTTCCTCTGCCGCATCATAAGCCAACGATACAAAAGCGGCATCGGTGTATTGTAAATTCTGAACAAGCATTTGGGTAACGAATGCTTTGGCGGTGTGTAAATCATGCACGATTCCCTGCTGCACATAGGTTTCTAACCCCGCTGAATGTGCATAGCCACCAATGGGCAAAGTGGGGTCGCACAACTGGAGTAAACTCAATAATGCATTGTTCATCTGTCAGCGATTGAAAAGGTCATATCCTTTGAAAACAAACTGCCGCCACCGTGCGGCAACACTGTTGTTTTAAGTGGAGTCAGAAGTTTCCGTTTTCCTTCCTGAACTTCATAACCTGCTTTTTGAAGGACGGAAAACAACGGCACTTCGAAAGGAACTAGCAATTCATTGTTCTCGAAAAATAACGGAACATGCCTGTTACCGATTTCGTAACAAATAGCCGCCATCTCGTACCCATTTTTTGGTTTTACCACTATGGCATCACATGCCGCAATCTCAACAGCGATAATAGTTTCAGCGTCTTCATACAATACATCATCCTGGGCCAGGTTTTGGTTCGCCTGCAAAAATTTCATTGTCACTTCCCTTCCTGAAGTAGTCGTTTTATGAAGGATGCGCTTATTGGTTTCAAACCATTCCAACACCAGCCAGTCGACGGAGCGGCTATTAATTTCGTAATATGAAAGAGGCAATAATTTTTCTGTAATGAGCATAGGCATCTTTTAAAACAAGTATCGTCATTGCGAGGGTTCTTGCCCGTGGCAATCCCCCGCTATTCGACAACATGGTATTCATTTAGTACAAACAGTCTAACCAAATCCGGGGGATTGCCACGGCTGGGCAAGAACCCAGCCTCGCAATACCGTGAACATTTACTAAAACAAAAAATACCGTTGTGCCAATGGCAATACAGAAACCGGTTCGCAGGTGATATGCACGCCATCCACTTTTACTTCATAGTTCTCCGGATTTACATCTATCTGTGGCGTGGCATCATTATGTATCAGATCTTTCTTGCTGATGTTCCGGCAGTTTTTTACCGGCAATATCATTTTTTGTAAACCATACTGCTGCACTACATTTTTCTCTAAACTCAGCTTGGAAACAAAAGTGGCACAGGTACGGTGCAATGCCTTTCCATAAGCACCAAACATGTAGCGGTAAATAACCGGCTGTGGTGTAGGGATGGAGGCATTAGGATCGCCCATTTTAGCTGCGATGATCATTCCTCCTTTTATGATCATTTCCGGTTTGGCGCCAAACATGGCTGGCTTCCATAATACCAGGTCGGCCAGTTTCCCTGCTTCCAGTGAACCTACATATTCGCTGATGCCATGCGAAATGGCCGGGTTAATGGTGTACTTGCTCACAAACCTTTTCACACGAAAATTATCATTACTGTGGCCTTCGTCTTCCTGCAAAAAACCCCGCTGTTTCTTCATTTTATCCGCTGTTTGCCAGGTGCGGATGATTACTTCTGCAACACGCCCCATGGCCTGGCTGTCGCTGCTCATCATACTAAACACTCCCATATCATGCAATATATCTTCAGCTGCAATCGTCTCCGGCCGGATGCGGCTGTCAGCAAAAGCCACATCTTCCGGCACCGATTTATCCAGGTGGTGGCATACCATCAACATGTCCAAATGTTCGTCGATCGTGTTTACTGTGAAAGGCCTTGTTGGGTTGGTAGATGATGGCAAAACATTGGGATACATGGCGGCTTTAATAATATCGGGGGCATGTCCTCCGCCGGCACCTTCTGTGTGAAAGGTATGAATGACCCGGCCTTTGATAGCCGCCATCGTATCCTCCAGAAATCCACCTTCATTAAGGGTGTCGGTATGGATAGCAACCTGTATATCGTGTTTATCTGCAATTTGTAAACTGGCATCAATTACGGCGGTAGTGCTGCCCCAGTCCTCATGAATTTTTAAGCCTAGTGCACCTGCCTCCACCTGTTCTTCCAATGGCGCTAACGATGCACAGTTTCCCTTACCAAAAAAACCAAGATTCATCGGGAATGCATCTGCAGCTTCCAGCATTTTCTGGATGTTCCAGGCGCCGGGTGTTACTGTGGTGGCATTTGTACCATCTGCCGGGCCGGTACCACCCCCAATCATCGTGGTAATGCCACTAAATAAGGCATGGTCTATTTGTTGCGGACAAATAAAATGGATATGGGTTTCGATGCCGCCGGCGGTGGCGATAAGTCCGGCACCACCATGAACTTCGGTACTGGCGCCAATGATCATATTGGGTGTGATGCCGTCCATCGTGTCGGGGTTTCCGGCCTTACCTATACCTACAATCCTGCCATCTTTAATACCTATATCTGCCTTTACAATTCCCCAGTGATCAATGATCATAACGCTGGTAATTACAAAATCCAGTACCCCTTCGCTACGGGTGGCCCTTGCCGATTGCGCCATACCATCGCGAATGGTTTTGCCGCCACCGAACTTTGCTTCATCGCCATAAACAGTAAAGTCCTTTTCTATTTCGATGATGAGATCGGTATCGCCTAGCCGCACCTTGTCACCGGTAGTTGGGCCATACATGTTGGCGTATTTAATGCGATTTATTTGTAAAGACATTTTGATGTACGATTTGGGAATTACGATTTACGATTTGAAATCCTTGCCTGCGGCCATTTCCAACGAAGCCTGCTTATTATCTTTATCTACTTGTCCATCCACTAAGTTATTGAACCCGAATATTTTTTTATCCCCGCCAAACTCCACCAGTTCCACATCTTTTTCTTCTCCCGGTTCAAAGCGAACAGCGGTGCCTGCGGCTATATTCAACCGCATGCCGTACGCTGTGGAGCGATCAAACTGCATTTGTTTATTTGCTTCAAAAAAGTGAAAATGCGAACCTACCTGCACTGGCCGGTCGCCGGTATTTACCACCGTTATCTTTGCTGTATTACGCCTCACATTGCATTCAATTGGCTCAGATGCCAGTATATATTCTCCAGGAATCATTCCGTATATTTTTAATTGAAAAAAATAATTTTGAACTCAGGACAAAAAAAATCAAAAATCCAAAATCAAAAATCATACATCATCGTATGGGGTCATGCACCGTTACCAGCTTCGTACCGTCAGGAAATGTGGCTTCGATCTGGATTTCATGGATCATATCCGCAATGCCTTCCATTACATCATCACGGGTTAAAATGGTGGCACCAAACTGCATCAGTTGGGCCACAGATTTACCATCTCTTGCCGCTTCCTGCAGCTGGCTGCTGATAAGGGCAATGGCTTCAGGGTAATTGAGTTTTAAACCCCTTGCCTTTCTTTTTTCAGCTAATTCGCCTGCCAAAAAGAGTAATAATTTTTCCGACTCTCTGGGAGTTAGGTGCATAGTAATTCCGGTTGAAAAGTTTGGCGGCAGGCAATCGAAAGTGTCCCGATGAAGTTAAGGCAAGATTCAAACACAAAAAATTGTAGTTTCGGAGCAACTTCCTTCCGCATGAAAAAACTATTCTTTATAGCCTGTATATTGATTTGTACCATGGTCACAAAAGCTCAGAAAGAAATCCCTTTGTATGAAGGAAATGTAGTCAATTCAAAACCCTGTAATCTTAAAGAACAAAACCCAGCGCCGGGCCGGATTGCTGGCGTTATTACACCCACCCTAACTGCTTTTTTGCCCGAAAAAAGCGATTCGTTCAAAACTGCGGTATTGATTTTTCCCGGCGGCGGTTATGCCCGGCTGGCGATGGACCACGAAGGTTACGATGTGGCGAGGGAATTTAATAAACATGGTGTAGCTGCCTTTGTAGTGAAGTATCGCCTGCCAAACGACAGTTGCATGGTGACCAAAGAAAACGGGCCTTTACAGGATGCAGAACAAGCCATTAAATTAGTGAGGGATAAAGCTGCGGAATGGAATATCAACCCTAATAAAGTGGGCATCATGGGTTTCTCAGCCGGCGGGCACCTTGCTTCTTCATTGGGAACAAAGTTCGGACAGCTATTGATTGAAAATAAAAGCAATACAAATCTCCGTCCCGACTTTATGGTCCTGGGTTATCCGGTTATCAGCTTCAGCGACAGCCTGGCTCATAAAGGCTCAAGGGAAAACCTGGTGGGTAAAAATGCAAATGCTGAAAAGATCAATGCCTTTTCCAATGAACTACAAGTAACATCGCAAACATCTCCGACATTTTTAGTTCACGCAGCCGACGACAGAACTGTGAACGTTCAGAACAGCATTGTATTTTATCAAAACTTACTGTTGAATAAAGTACCCGCCGAAATGCACCTCTACCAACGCGGTGGTCATGGTTTCGGTATGAATAATAGTACTACTGCCGACAAATGGTTTGTGCAGGTGATTCATTGGATAAAAAGCAATAAATGGATGAAGGGAGATATTGGTAACTGAAAATGGTAATTTATAATGTTCAATAACCAACGATCAATACTCAATTTTCAAAAAGGTTACCGTACTGCGTCAAACTTAATCCAGTATATATCATCGGCACCATTTCCCGGGCCATTCACCAGGTTCATTAATTGCTGGTACTCCTTTTTTATCTTGTTTTTAATAACTGGGTTTACACGGTTGCTTGAAAAGAAAAATGCATTTTTATCGGGGCTTACAAAAGGGCAATAATCCAGCCAGGCAGAATTGATGGGTGCCGGCAAATGCTTTGCAGTAGTCCAGTTGCCCGTTGCATCTTTTGTGCTCATATACAAATCGCCACCTCCCAAATCATCGGCCCGGCCATAGGAGCTAAACAGTATAAACTGTTCATCAGGATCCACAAAAGCATTGAATTCATCTTTGCCGGAATTAATGGCTTCGGGTAAACCAGTTGGCGGATCGTATGCTCCATTGCGATAGTTGCACATCACGATATCCTCGCCGCCTTTACCATATTTGGCTTGTACCGTAAAATAGATATTACCACTTTTTGCAACCGACGCATAGAATTCGTTCTTTGGAGAATTAACCGTAAAGCCGAGGTGTTGTGGTTGTCCCCATTTGCCGTCTGCAGTACGTACCACTTTCCATATGTCAAAATCGTTCACCGAATCTTTTACGTCCACGGGCCGGTCGGATGAGAAATAGATCGTGTTTCCGTCTGGTGAAAAACTAGCTTCCAAATCCCTGTGAATGCCGGAAAAGGACGCTACTTCAGGCTTGCCCCATTTACCATTTTCCTGCCTGATGCACAGGATGGTACTGGATAAAAACCTTGTAAGTTGAATAGTATACAGCATTTCATTGCCCGAGGGAGAGATGGTAAAATCGCGGTTGGCGAGGCCATTTGAAATACTGTTTTCACCAAATACCTGCACCGTATCTCTTACCTGCCCGGTAACAGGATAATGAAGCTTTTGTGAATGGCTCAGCTTGTTGAAACCGATAATGGCCAAAAGGAAAACGCAGCATTTGTTCAGCATAATAGAGCTAGTAATGGAATGAAGAAATGATAATGGTTGTTGAAGAGCCCGGAAGATGACAGAGCGGCAAAATTTTCACAAATGAATTTTCACGTTACGGAAACTGAAAGTTTGTTTGCCAGAAACAATCTTGTTATCATGTTGCACTGCTCAAAGGGCATCACATTTTTATCGGTATTTTTCAAACTTCGTTAAATCTGGCAGGCGCTTTTTCTTCCGCTGCAATTCATACTGATAAATAACTTTTCCCAGGTTTTTCATAAAAGGGTAACATACGGTTTCATATTCGTATTTGTTATCGTTATACACTTCGTCATCGTTGGATTGTACCACTGCGATCAAAAAAAACTCCACTTTGTTTTTATAATCAACAAAGTACATATTGTCGATCAGGAAGCCATAAGAGTCGCCGATCTTATTAAATATCCTGATGTTGGAATCCACGGCAGCGTTCTTTTCCTGCCCATAAAACAAAAACTTGCCATAGGCAGCAAAATATTCGCTGCTATCGTATTTCGGATCGTCACTTTCTGTTGGGTATTTACTCATATAACGGTACAAAAAATCGTAGTCAGCAGCGCTCAGTTTGAACTGCTGCCGTGGCGCAAATGCCTCCGGAAAAATGAGCCGCTTCATGAGTTCCTGCTGATCGGTCAAAGGGTAGGCGTTCCGGTTATTAAAGTCAAATGGTTTATTCACCAGTTGGTCGCTGCTATCGAGGTAAGCCTTGCCCATCATCGTATTGGTAAGGCTGAGCGGGTAATCTTTTGGATCGTAGGCAGCAGGCTGTCGGTACACGATCTTGTTATTACGGTAAAAGCTGATGGGATTTGTATGCCTGGCATTCTCACCTCCGTCTCTTATGGCCAGGCGGTTTAATATCCTGCTTTTGCTAAATCCATATTCCTTCAATTTAGCATTAATCTCTGCCCGGCCGATAAATTCGAACAAACGGTTAAAGGCATCATTGTCGCTCACCAATAAAATCTTCTTAATGTAATGTGCTACAGAAGCCATGCCATTGGCTGCTGTAATATCCTTTACCACTGGTTTTTGTTCTTTTCTTACACTATCAATTGTTAAGGGAGAGGATGCTGCCAGTCCATCGATTTTTAACTTGTTGATCTTTTCCAAAGCAAAGATGGAGGCGGGTAATTTTACCGTGCTGGCCGGGTAGAAATAGTGCTCATCATCCAGCCGGTAACTGTATGTTTTAAAATGAGGATGATTGCTTTTATCCCTGTCTACCTGCGTGTACAATACCTGTACTTCTTTACGATTGGGATGCTGAAGTATTACAGAAAACAGTGCAGGGTGAGATTGGAGGATTTTTTGGATCAGTACTGTATCTATTTGTTGTGCCTCTGACGAAAGAGCTCCGGACAACAAAATAACCATATGCATTTTTTTCATACTTAAAAATACAGCGTTGAATGTTTTTGATGCCGGTTTACCAATGGTGTTCTATCAAGTCTTCATTTGATAATGCCACCAACCTGTTGCGCTCCTTTGTACCACAATCTATCCAGGTTTGCCACATGCCGGTTGGTCCGTCTATCCATTGCCAGCGGTATTTAAATCGCGTTACATCGCCAAAGGGTATCTGAAAAATAAAGCGTCTGTGGTAGGGATGTATCCTGCGCATTACAAAACGGGTGTACCAAAAATAACGGGCAGAATAAGGGTCTTGCCGTATCAGGTCGTAGTATGGCTGTATGGTGTTCTGCTGCTCGTTTTGCAGGAGCATTTTGTTGCCTAACGAAGCCTTTCCCTCCTCATCTTCTCCAATAATTTTCCAGCATTGGGCAAATGGGTAGGTAGGGTTATGATTGCTATTTTCTTGTTTGCAAAGCGAATTCAACAACAGGCTATCGTGCAAATAACATTCGTGCTGCCAGGCCATATGTTCGAATATGGCTTTGGCCGCACCTACAATATGTTGGGTAAGCACGCATGGATCTTTTGCTATTTTAACCAGGTTGTCCATGCCATACAAAACCTGGCCACCGGTAAGCCGGGCTAGTCCCGCCCACAAAAACTTTTCGGGACACCTGGAGTAAAGACTTTGATAATAATAATACAGTTTGTCTAATATGGCCCTGTTGGCTGAAAACCCTTTGTGGGCCTGCCATTCAGCTTCATTAATTCCGGCTTTTTTGTAAGCCAGCTCCACAAAATCTGAAATGGATTTGGGTGCCGTTTTCTTTGTTTCGACCGTAGTAAGCTTGTCAGTGTATTGCATCAGGGAAGTTGCGGCAAGATAATTCAGTTCTGCCTATTTCCGCTCGTAGTATCTGCTTACGATAAGAGAAGTAGGCAAGCCGATGCAAAACATTAATATAAGTATGGGAACTATCGCTTTTTCAAGGTCAAGCGGCGCCCTTCCTATCAAGCTCAGTGGTAATACTACCTGGCTCATAATTATCCATACAATAATGCCATAGAGCAGACCTGAGATAATTTTATTTTTCCAAAGCCAGGCTATTTTTGAACACAATAGAAAGAACAGTATCACAAAACCAAACGCAATCACATAGTGAAAAAATAATCCAACGAGGGCCATGGATGTACCGCCTGTAGAAGCCTCTTTACCAAATACTGCACTGGCTATGTATCGCAGAACAATAGTCGGATCTTTCTCTGTCTTTATGTAAAACTGGGTAAGAGCGGCTACAATATCCATGGTGCCGGCCACGATACCTGCGACAAGAATGGTTTTAAGTGGAGTGCTGTTGCTATTTGCTCCGGACATACTGTTAGGTTTGGTTGGCGTTTATGCTTGTTAAGATAGCAAAACCAATCTCCGGGCCTGCCATAAGATGGCTCAACTGTATATAAGAATGATGAACGGAGCCCGGTCCTTCACGCATCATGTCAATGTCATTAATATTCAGACACCCTTGGCCTGTCCCAAATCACTTTTATCTGTTTGGTTTGAGCTTTTCCATTAGTGGGCTGAATACCGTAGTTCAGCTGAAAATTCATATTGTGTTTCCACAGGCCGTTGACACTTAATGAGGTATCGCCCACCATCCTGTTTTTTCTGAAAATCACATTCTTCACCCGGCTGTTTTCAGGGTTTAAGAGAACGTCTGCCTGTTGCAACTCCTGGCTGCGGTCGGTGGTGGTGTAGTTAAAAGTTACGGTGTTAATCGTGAGGTCATGAAATGAGTTTTCCTCGTACAAGGGTTTAATTTTCTTGTCGTTCAAATCGGGTTTTAGAAACTCCGCGGCCAGTTCGTGAAAAGCCTGTCGATCAATAAGTACCGAATCCACTTTTTTATTATCAATGAAAGTTATTTTTTCTATAGCGAGCGGGGTGCTGTCTACATAGGCTATCTGACCTTCTATATATTGTGTAATCGGGTAAAACGGTACATTTTTCAGGCTGTCATTTTTAGCGGTCAATGAATCGCTGGCCGTTTTAGTGGTCGCCTGATCCCCACACGACAACAGGGCCATCAGTAAAATAAAAGGAATGACATTCTTCATGCGGTATATAACGTGGTGATGCAAATTTAATTTTGCATAAAAATATGTCATGGCGTCATTAGCTAAATAAAAAGTCCCGCAGCAGCGCTGCAGGACCATTGTTATTTTATCGGAGTTGTCTTATTTCAACTGTTTAATAATGCCAATTTTAAAGCCATAGTCCACCAAATGTTCGCGTATAGAATAACTTTTAGATTGGGTAGGCAACATTTGATACCTGAGTTGTGGACCCACCTGCCATTTTACACCGCCGGCATTAAAATTAGCCATGGCTTCCACACCCGCATTAAAATTCCAACGACGAACCATATCGGGTTGCTGTACATAGCTTTTGTATTCGCTGGTAAGCATGTACATATCCGTGTTGAGTTGATAGGTAGGTTGTATAGTGGCGCCGAGGCTGAAATTAACTTTGCGTCCTTCGGCAACTGTCCAGTCGATACCTACAGGTAAACCTAACTGGTAATACTTGTTTTGTAAAGTAAGCGGCTTGAACCCATCCCCGTTTCTAATTGTACTGTAAACAATCACAGAGTCGGGGGCAACATTATTATTACCATTGGCCACCAAAAGAACTGCTGCTTCAGGTGCAGCCCTGAATGCATTAATACTGTATTGTCTGAAATTGAATTGCAGACCGGCCCTTACTTTCAGCCTGTCGCTAAGTGCATAACTCAGAGCTGATCCAAATTCGAAACCAACAGAAGCCCGCTGGCTCACCAGGTTATTTACGTTCTTTCTTGGGTTTGCAGTTAGTGCAGAATTATAAGGGAAGTGATCATCGTATGAATCTGGTTCAGAAAGCGTTCTGTAACTGATGCTGGAACCACCATAAACCTGCACCGTAAATGGATTCGATATTTTCTTTTTGTTGATAGGGTTTGCCCTGGTTACTACATTAGATTCAAAAAGTTGCTCGTCAGTTTCCCCGTCTTCTGCTACCTTATTCTGTTCTTCGTTGGCTTTGTTAGTGTCATCCAGTTTTGAGTCAGTGTTGGTCACAACATCGTCATCGCTAATATTATTACCGTCATTTAAGTTGGCTGATATCTTTGAAGACGATTGCAACAATGCGGTCGCTGGCTGGAAACCTTTTTCTGGTGTACCGACGCCATTGATTGATGTGTTTGCGGCTATATCATTTTTTATAGGATCGTTGAGTGATATAGTTTCAGCCGGAATAACCTGCAATACAATACCATTTGAACGGTCGGTTTCATCAGCCGCCTCAGTTACGGGGTGATTGAAACTGTACATAACTGTCTTTTCATCCACCGGCTTAAGGGTAGTAATATCAACGGTCTGCGGCTTTTCTAATGTGTTTTGATTAGCAGCGATAGTTTGATCTGTGCCATTACCAGCGGAAGTTGTGGCAGGCGGCAGTTTAAATAAATCTTTATCGGGGTGAAGGAAAATTAACCCTGCAGTAAGCAGGGCACCAGTGAGAATAGCAGCAAATGTAAGCGCCGGCCACCGGCTGTTACCGTGCAGTTGCTGGTTTATGTTACGCCAAATCTGGTCACTCGGGTACATCCGGTGTTTGTCAGTTTGGTTTTTCAAAAACTGTTCAAAATCTTCTAGGTTCATCTCATCCTTCATGGGCAGTTATGGGCAATCCGTCCGTTTACGTGGCATTTACCAGCCAACCGGGTATTGCCTCTGGTTTTTCTATGATACGTTTCTTTATTAAGATCTGTTCCAACATATTTTTTGCTCTGGTGTACTGACTTCGGCTGGTACTCTCTTCTATGTCCAGCATGTCTGCAATTTCCCGATGGCTGTAACCCTCTATTGCATATAAATTCAGCACTGTTCTATAACCCATCGGCAGAATCCTTATACACTCCACTACCTGTTTTGCCTGCATGATGCCCGGTACTGATTCTCTTACCGATGCTTCAGCCGCATGTTCTATATCCACACTTTCATTGAACTTCTTGTTCTTTTTAAGAATGTTGATGCAGGTGTGAACAATGATCCTGCGTATCCATCCTTCAAAAGCGCCCCTGTTTTGAAAGGTGTGTATTTGGGTAAACACTTTAATAAAGCCTTCCTGCAGCATGTCCTCAGCATCTTCACGGTTTTGTCCAAAACGGTAGCATACCGAAAGCATTTTCGGAGCAAACCTGCTGTACAATTCACGTTGTGCGGCGGGATTGTTTTGTAAACAACCGGTTATCATCAGGTCTTCTGTCATAGTAGTCGGGGGAAAACAACTACACTAATGTAGACATTTATGTTCAATAAATGCTGCATCACTGCAATTGATTTGTTTTTTACAAATTTTTACTTTGGTAGAAGCAGTTGGAGTTGGTAGGAAATTTCACTCTATACAGCCTTAAAATACCCGGACTGTGAACATCTAAACGGTTGCCAGGGAAAAATTATTTCGTTTCGCCCTCATTTTTTGGTAATGCAAATATAGGCACAACGGTTAGATTTCATGTTGGACGGAAAAATAGGTAGTGTCTCAGTTTGAAAATTGTTGATTTCGGATGCTTGACCGAATAAGCACGCGGTTTATTACCTTTGCATCTATGGCAAAAGCAAAACGTCCAACGGACATAAACCAAAGAGCAAAAAGCATAGTAGATATAGCTACTGGTGATATTGAAGATACAATAACACCACAAGATGAACTAAAAAAGGCTGCTGCGGCATTAGGCCGGAAGGGAGGGCTGAAAGGCGGCAACGCCAGAGCCGCGTCACTTACGCCAGAAAGAAGGGCTGAGATAGCAAAAAAAGCAGCAGAAAAGAGATGGGGCAGGTAAAAATGTTAGTATATTATAACCGAGACAGACCGAAAGGTCTGTTTTTTATTCCCACGTTATCAACATTTTTGACACCCAAAATTATTAGCAAAGCAAATCTGTTTAATATTATTTTCATTAATGACAAATATAGTTAAACAAAAGTGCAGTCTATCACCACTTAACTGAATTGTCAATCATGATAAGGCGCTCAATTGATTGACAAATACCTATCTTGCAGCCCATGGCAACAACGATAGAAATAAAAAAAGAGTTAATTCCTGACGTGATAACTATGTTCTCGCTAAAGGCAAAAGAAGCAAAAGCAGAAATCAAACGGCTGGAAGGAGAGGTTAAGGATTATTACGCCACTATTAGCCAGCTTCATAAAGCCCTGACCGATGGAGATGTTGAGAAGGAAATAAAGCCACCTCCTATCCCTTATAATGTTGAATGGCGCTGGCAAGATAAGATACGATTCGCTCTAGGGCAATTAAGTAAGCCAAGCAGCACAAGAGAGATCGTTGATTATTTGGCGAATTATGAACCGCATTTTGCCGGAGATGATTCTAAAAAAGCTATCGGCAGCGTTTCCGCTATACTTAGTGCAAAATCAGGCACAGAAGACGAAAATAAATTTTTTGTCCGTTCAACCAGGAACAACAATGAGTTAGTCTATACTAACTCTATTGACGTTGTACAAATTTTTAGTGATGATGATAGTGATAAAGAAACAGAGGCTATATTGTACGGAACGACGGTAACGACCACAAAAGAGCCCGTAGACGACATGCCATTTTAATTAAAAAAATAAATATATGTAAAATATTAAAAATAAAAAACCCGTACATCAAAAGCTTTCTGAGGGCGCATTGATAAACGGGTGCTGAAAACTTGGGGCCTAGTATGGTACCGCAGCGGAACTCCCATTCAGCCTGCGAAGGGTTCGAATCCCTTTAGGTCCACCATTTTTGCCTTACAAATATAAGGCAAAGGGGTAAGAATTATTGCTAGAACAATAATTTTTCTGTGAAAATGAAATTATGCTTGACCGATTAAGCATAATGTATTATATTTACACCATGAACAAGCTACCAATCGCCAAAAAAGTACAAATCATCAATCTTTTAGTTGAAGGCTCTAGCATGAGGGCCATCTCAAGGATATGTGATGTAAGCATCAACACGGTTACAAAACTTTTGGTAGATACTGGTAAAGCCTGTCAGAAATTCCATGAGGACACCGTTATTAACTTGACATCAAAAAGGGTTCAATGCGACGAAATTTGGTCTTTCGTTTACGCCAAACAAAAGAATGTACCCGAAACTCATATGGAAGATGCCGGAGACGTTTGGACATGGACGGCTATTGATGCAGATTCTAAACTGATGATTTCATGGTTAGTGGGTGATCGCAGCACACAAACAGGCACATTCTTTATGAATGACGTTGCTGCAAGGATTAAGCAGGGAATGAGGATTCAGTTAACAAGTGATGGTTATCCGTCCTATTTAGAGGCGGTTACTGATAGTTTTGGTAGTCAGATAGACTTTGCTCAACAGGTTAAAACATACGGCAACAGCGAAGGAGCAACCACCAACGAAAGGAAATATAGCCCTGTTGAATATACTGGTTCAAAGAAAACGGTTATCTGTGGTAATCCTGAGACTGAACATATATCTACAAGCTACGTAGAACGTCAAAATTTGACCATGAGAATGCACATGCGGAGATTTACCAGGCTAACCAATGCTTTTAGTAAGAAGATTGAAAACCATTGCCACGCTATCGCCTTGCATTTTGTTTACTACAACTTTGCAAAAATTCATAAAAGCCTACGGGTGACCCCTGCAATGGAAGCCAAACTGACAAAGAAGCCCATGACCATTGAAGATATTGCACGTCTTGTAGAGGATGCGGCACCAAAGAAAAGAGGCACATATAAAAAGAAAGAAACCCCTACCACCTAAAGGTGGCTCTTTTACTACTAAATTTAGGTAAAAGACAAAAAAAGTAGCAAAAGGAATAAAAGTGTTTGCAATTGTGGATATCTATACCTCCTAAATGAAAATATCTCTTTATCTTTGGACTATTAAAGAATGATTATGGACTCAAATATTTTACAAGTAGACATTTCTAAGATAGATAAAGAGATGGAAGAGATTTCGTCTAAGATCGCCATCCATCAAGAACGGCTTGCCAAACTAACTGAATTTAGAAGCTATATAAATGCAATAGTGTGTTCCGGCCCTACGGACACAGAAGTAAAGCCAATTGTTGAACAGGGAGTTAATAGTGGCGTTTCTGATTTTATTTTATCAATGCTGGCTAATGGACGTAAATGCCATACAAAGGATATTATACAATCATACGCCAACTACGTTGGACAGGGATATGATAAGGTGAGCGGCAATGTTTCAAATGCGCTGTCGAGGATTAAGACCGCTGGCAAGATAGATAACCAAGTGAGTGAAGGAGGCAGAAAGCAAGGTAGCTTATGGTTTCTTAAATATCAAACTACCATGTTATTAGACACCCAATAAAGAATAAGTCAAAATGACAAAACCCCGGTTACGTAGTCTTTCGACCAGAGGCTTTACCAGGGTATAACACAGCAAATATAGTATGAGTAATGGAATATTCAAAGTTAATATCGCTTTTTTCAAAAAATAGGCTTAATCGGTATGTCCAAGTCTGTAATGGAGATCAAAGTAAGGCTGTTAGTTTGTATGAGTGCAACATAAGACTATCACAAGCCTTGCACCCTTTGATATCACTATTGGAAGTTGGACTTAGAAATGCGATAGATAGGGAGATTTGCAAACACTACAACGATAACGAATGGCTAATTAATCAGCGGCATGATTTCGCCAATCATATTGATTTGACTTATAAGGACTACCAAGGAAATGTTCAATCTGATACTTTCTTTATGGACAAATTACAAAAGGCAGAGGGTAAAATAAAATTTGGCGGCGGAAATGTCACACATGTCAAACTAATAGCTGAGTTAACGTTTGGATTTTGGGTTAAATTCTTCGACAATTGCCCTATTAAGGTTTTAAAAGGGGTCCCCTTACAATCTTTCAAAAACCGACCAAGCATTAAGCTAAAAGATGTTCATTCACACCTAAACAAGGTAGTTACACTAAGAAACAGAATCTCACACAATGAGCCAATTTGTTTTAATAAACAAGGGGGGCTTTGTCTAACCACCATTAAGGCTTATGAAGATGACATCATATCCGCGCTTGGTTGGATTGATTCAGACTTGAAAGATTGGGGCGAAGGTATAAATGGCTTTCCACCTATCTACGATAGTATAGTTACCTTACAAAAGCCAACTATCTATACTATGAAGATTGAGGCTTTGGCCCCATAGAAAGCGATGAATAATTTCCCCACCCGTTGCGGTGGCCTTTTTATTTAAATATCCTCAACTACGTAACGTACCTCGAAACCCCACTGATAACTCCCATCAGGGGCGTTAGTGCGCCCATAGTCATGCTCATCATATATATACGTGGAGATTCCAATTACTCTGTAATGGCCCTCGGCGGCAAGTTCATTTTCCCTTAGCCAAAACTCGGTTCCAATATTCAAGTGTCTAAGGGGAAAACCTTCGGCATCATGTGGCATTTCTAGGAACTTGAAGTTTTCCCAATCTGTGGTATTAAACAGGTTTGCTCCCTGTTGGTGTCTAATTGAAAATCTTGTGGTTATAGGTGTCATAAAATAAATGTACTTAAAAGATTTGAACTTTATTTTCAAACTGAGACACTACCGAAAAATAAACCAGCCCCGCCGCTACAAAAACAATCTGACATTAGAAGCGGGCGGGCATCTTTTTTAGTGATCATAGCTTATCACCCGTGAGATGCGCCAGGCGCCATCTTTTTTCTGCCAGATCATTAGAAATTTAAAAGTGCCGGTTTCTTCCTTGCCGTTTTCTATATGATGAAACTGGTGGACTCCAATTTGGATAGCACCAAAATCTTTAATTGGATGCACTTCCAGGCTGCCTTTTACCAGTTTACGGGTTAACTTAAATGGCTTGTGAAAAGTGGCATCGAAATTCTCAAACACTTTTTTATACGGTACCAGCCCATCGTTATCCTGGTACCACTCCAGGTCTTCGGTAAAAAGGGGTTTAAATGCAGCCATATTTCGGTCATTAAAGGCAGTAAACAACACACTGTCCATGTACGCAATCTCGTTGTATAATTCCTGGCTGGTGCTGGCTACCTTTTTTTCCTGGGCATGAACTGAGATAGTAGCTGGCAGGAATACTATAAACATGCATACGAGGCGGAGGATAAAGGTGTTTTGATTCATTGTGGATGTATAAATATTGCAAGTGAAAATATGCATTAAGCTGGTCTAGTTGAAAAAGCAGCCAAACCACTCATGATTTCGTTCCATTCGTCCATAAATCCAGGTGGTTATGTTCGGGTAAAAATTCCAACCCGTATCTTTCATTTCCTTTACCCATATTCAGCAAAAAAGCATGGCATTCAGTTTTAGAAAGTTTAGCAAGCGTTTTTTTATCGTGGCCAATGTGGTGCTGATCATCTTTTTTTTGGTGGGCGGAACACTGCCTTTTCTTGGCAATTCCAACTGGCCCTGGCTTGGTTTTTTGGGGCTTGCCTTTCCTTACCTGCTGGTGTTTGTTGTTGGGTTCCTTATTTTTTGGCTGATAGCCAAACCCCGGATCGCAGTTTTACCATTAATGGCCATTTTGTTATGCTGGAAGCAGGTGGCGGTAACATTCCGTATGTCAAAAGCCGGCTTTAATTACCACAAAGCAGACAGTTCACTTAGGGTAATGACCTGGAATGTAAAAATATTTGAAGGCCTCGTAAAAGGAGCACGGGCATCCGGCGAGGCCAAAACTGAGATCCTTTCTTTTATTAAAGCGGCTGAACCCGATGTATTGTGCCTGCAGGAATTCAGCCAGTATGATAGCTCCGGCAAGGATAATGACCATATCAAACGCATGACAGAAGCTGGCTATCCCTATCATTTTTTTTCACCTGATTACGAAAGACGATCTGTGAAGTACCATAGTGGCTCGGTTATTTTTTCTAAACTACCACTGTTGGCACCTCAAAGAATTCAGTTTACATCTAACCGGGAGAGCGTTGCATATGCCGATGTAATAAAGGGAACAGATACTTTCCGCATTTTTACAACCCATTTACAATCGTTTAAGTTCAACAAAGCAGATTACCGCAATTTAGAAGACATAAAAAACTCCGGAGACCTCGCCACGGAACAATCTAAAAACCTGGTTTCTAAAATGAAACATGCTTTTGAACTAAGGGCCATGCAGGCACAGCAAATAAGGCCTTTACTAGACAGCTGTCCCTATCCCGAAATTGTATGCGGTGATTTTAACGACGTGCCCAATAGTTATATTTACTGGCATTTACGGGGCAGCCGCCGGGATGCGTTTATGGAAAAAGGAAAGGGCCTTGGCCGTACCTTTATCTCCCTCGCCCCTACCCTTCGTATCGATTATATTATGTGCGATAACCGCATTAAAGTGGAGCAATTTGTAGTAGCCGAAAAACGCTTTAGCGATCACCTGCCGCTGATCGCAGATATGCGGATGGATAAAAAATTCTAACCTGCAGGTATGAAGAATTTTACCTCTTTTATTTCACTACTTATTTTTATCGGGCTGCTTAGTAGTTGCGGCGGTGTGCGTAAGGCTCCAAAATACTCTTTTGCAAACGGTCTTTATACTTTCAACACGCCGGGTGAAATGCAGCGCAAGGTCTATGTTGAAAATTCTGACGATTCTATATATGCTTATCCCGTTGTGGGCGACTATAATTCTTTTACTATCGATACCTCCAAAAAAGACTGGCTTTCCTTTCCACAACAACATTCTAAAACTGTTCGCGGTGCTTCTTCTTTCAGGCAGTCCAGTTTTGATATCGATTTTTTGACCATCCCATTTAAGTTAAGGCCAGAGGTAAAAACTTTCCCTGCCCAGTTCAATACGAACCTGAATGGTGCAGTATATCTTGGTTTCAGAAATGACGCCTATCGTTTATGGTACAAAAAATCTCCCCTTAACCGGTTCGACCGGCACACAATGCATTATGGGTTTTCTTTTGGCTTTTTTACCGGTCTTGGAGGCACGGCTATGAACCCATGGGTAACGGAAAACCAGGTTTCGTCTGAATATGATGGGGTGGCATGGTCTAAAGGAATAGCCGCTATCATTGGTATCAATAATTTTACCATCGGCTTATCGCTGGGATGGGATCACCTGCTAGATCAGAATAAAAAGCATTGGATTTACCAGGGCAAACCCTGGCTGGGCCTCGCATTTGGCCTAAACCTCAATTAAGTGCTACAGCCATTTTTTTCGTTTGAACCACCAAAAGATGAATGCCGTTACCAAAGCCATGAGTAAAAGTACTGCCGGATAGCCCCATTTTTCTTTGAGTTCCGGCATAAACTCAAAGTTCATTCCATAAATACCTACTATAAAAGTCAGCGGCATAAAGAATACCGAAAACACAGTAAGTACCTTCATTACCTGGTTTGTTTTTTGAGAGGATAAAGACAGGTAAATATTGAGCAGGTTGGTTACATCCTCATGGGCCTGGTCGTAAATTGTGATCAGTTTTGTATGTAAATCTTTTACATCCTGCAAAGCCACTGCATCATTTTTAGTGGTTCTGATGGTATCCACTACTTCTTTAGTTAGCATTAGCAGTTTATTACAAATAGCCGCCTTGTGTTTCATAAAATAAAGATCTTCCAGCATAGAAGGTGTAAGGGCTTTTAAAAACACCTTCGCTTCAAAATCGTCTACCTCATTACTTAACTTAATGGCCGGCTTATCGTAAGAATGCAGCACATACCAGATGATTTTTGTTACCAGCTCCGTCGTGTTCCTGCATCTGTCAGCATCTACATATTTCTTCTTTATTTCTTCCAAAAAAGGTTGCGGCAAACGGTGAACGGTAATGATGAAATGCTCATCGTAAAAAATCGCCACCTTGGTTGTCATTTGCTGTATGGTATGAATTTTAGCCGGTTGGGGTTCGAGGACTATTCGGGTGATAATAAAATGGATATCGCCCAGGTCTTCATACTTGGGTAAATGGTCAGGCTCGAGGCAATCTTTGAGTGTGTACTGATGCAGGCCATATTCTTCACTCACTTTCCTTAACTCCTCTTCGGTAGGATTAACAATATCCAGCCATTTAAATTTTTGGGTGTTAACAGGAAGGTTGGTAACCGGCATTTCTTCAAAATTTCTGCAAACTTAATCTATCGCATAAGTGCTTCAGCGACAATCTGCCAGGCAAGCCGGTATACAGATGGACAAAATACCTTAATTTGCCGCCATGTTAACCAGCCACCTATATTGCTGTTGTTGCCTCTAAGGCTAATATATTTTCGCGGATATCCACTATCCACAACCACTTCACTATTTTTTCATTCCCGATTTCATAACCACCATGTCTTCATCATCGCTACACGTTTATAATTCGTATACCCGCCAAAAAGAAAAATTTGAATCCATAACTCCCGGCCTTGTGGGTATGTATGTGTGCGGCCCCACGGTAAGCGGAGAGAGCCACCTGGGTCATGCCCGGCCCTATATCACCTTCGATATCATTTACCGTTATCTAACACATATCGGGTATAAGGTGCGCTATGTTCGTAACATTACCGATGCCGGCCATTTTGAAGAAGAGGGTCGTGAAGCCGAGGATAAAATTTCGAAAAAAGCAGTGCTTGAAAAATTGGAACCTATGGAACTGGTGCAGAAATACACCAACCTCTTTCATTGGGCTATGAACCAGTTTAATAATATCCCGCCCAGTATTGAACCTACTGCAACCGGCCATATTGTAGAGCAAATAGAAATGATCAAGGAGATTATCGCTGCCGGGTATGCGTACGAAAGCAATGGATCGGTGTATTTTGATGTAAAAAAATACGCTGAGAACTACCCTTATGGCAAACTAAGTGGCCGCGTAATAGAAGACCTGCTGGAAACCACCCGTGTGCTGGAAGGTCAGAGTGAAAAGCAAAACAAGGCAGATTTTGCCTTGTGGAAAAATGCGGCCCCTGAACATATTATGCGGTGGCCAAGCCCCTGGGGTGTAGGTTTTCCAGGCTGGCATATTGAGTGCTCGGCTATGAGTAAAAAGTATTTGGGAGAACAGTTTGACATCCACGGTGGTGGCATGGATCTGCAGTTTCCGCACCATGAAAGTGAGATCGCACAAAGCAGTATTTGCAATGGTGGCCATGTATGCGCCCGGTATTGGCTGCACAACAATATGATCACGATCGGTGGCCGTAAAATGGGCAAAAGCTATAACAACGTGATCAAACTAACGGAGCTTTTTACCGGCAATCATCCGTTGCTGGAAAAAGCTTACAGCCCCATGACCATCCGGTTTTTTATTTTACAAACACATTACAGCAGTACGCTGGATTTTGGCAATGAAGCTTTGATAGCTGCAGAGAAAGGATTGAAGCGCTTGATGGAAGCATACAAGATCAGCAGCCAATGGACAATTTCTGATATGCAACCTGCCACAGATCCGGAACTGGATGTAAAAGTGCAGAAGCTGGTAGCCGGTTTTGATGAATTTATGAATGACGATATCAATACCGCCAAAGTGCTGGCTAATATGTTCGAACTGGTGCCTGTCATCAATGGCATTAAAGACAAACACATTGCCGCTGATGCATTAAGCAGCGATACATTGAAATTATTTCAAACCCAATTTAAAGTCTACGTAGAAGATATATTTGGACTCAAAGATGAGGCGGCCATAGATGGCGGAAAACTGAACGGCGTGATGGAACTGTTGATAGAACTACGCAGTGCCGCCAGGGCTAAAAAGGATTACGCCACCAGTGACGCCATCCGGAAACAGCTACTGGCATTGGGAATAGAATTAAAGGACGAGAAGGATGGGAATGTGACGTATAGTTTGGCATAAAAAGTATAAAAACGGGCATTTTTCAATGCCCGTTTTTGTTGGAACCGGGCGAAAACCGTTCCCTGATTGGATGACATTGGCGAACATTTACCCCGCTTATTGCGGGGCTCCATTCATCTGGTTGCTACTATGAAACCATCCAACGCTTAAAATAAAATGCATTGCCTCTAAAACCCTGTCAGGGTGAAATCCAACCCTGACAGGGGTCCTAAAATCGTAAATCGTAAATCCCAAATCTGAGAGGCTTACCTTCGCAGCCACTTTTTTAAATAGGGGTGTTAGCGTATGAGCAATTTTATCGATTATATCCGTATCCATTGCCGCAGTGGGCACGGAGGCGCCGGCAGCAGGCATTTTGCCCGCACAAAATACAATGCCATGGCTGGCCCCGATGGCGGCGATGGCGGCCGTGGTGGCCATATTATTTTAAAAGGCAATTCGCAATTGTGGACTTTACTCCATCTGCGTTACTATAAAAATGTGATCGCCCAGGACGGCGATGGCGGCGATAAAAATAACCGCAGCGGCCGCGAAGGGGAAGACATTATTATAGAAGTTCCGCTTGGAACTGTGGCGAAAGACGAAGAAACAGGTGAAGAAGAAGTAGAAATCCTGGAAGACGGCCAGGAGGTGGTTTGGGTAAAAGGTGGCCGCGGCGGACAGGGTAATACCCATTTTGCCACTGCTACCAACCAGGCACCCGATTATGCGCAACCTGGTGAACCCGGCATCGACAAATGGAAGGTCCTGGAACTAAAAGTATTGGCCGACGTAGGTTTAGTGGGTTTCCCCAACGCAGGCAAATCCACTTTGCTAAGTGCCATTTCTGCCGCCACTCCCAAAATTGCCGATTATGCATTTACCACCCTGGTGCCACACCTCGGTATCGTGGAATACAGGGAGGGCAAATCATTTTGCGTAGCCGACCTGCCGGGCATTATCGAGGGCGCCGCAGAAGGAAAGGGACTGGGTCACCGGTTTTTGCGCCATATAGAACGCAATTCCATCCTCTTGTTTTTAATACCCGCAGATAGCGCCGACCACCGGAAGGAATTTGACATTTTGGTAAACGAACTCAACGAATACAACCCCGAAATGCTGCAAAAGGATTTTGTGATAGCAGTAAGTAAAAGCGATATGCTGGACGAAGAACTGATGACCGCTATCAGGAAAGAATTACCAACAGATTACCCGGTTGTTTTTATCTCCTCAGTGATGCAGCAGGGTTTGCTTAAGCTGAAAGATATTTTGTGGAAGGTGCTGAATGAGAGTAAATCAGAATAGCCAAACAGGGTTGGTCCATTTATTTTAATGCAAATCATCATTCTTTTTGGCAGGTTTGCAGCACCCCAATTTACAGTGACCATGCCATGAACTAAAAATTCTTTAGTGTGCATGCATGTATCAAGTGCAGGCATTGGCTACGGTCGCATTTATGCGTCAGGCCCATCAAATCCAAACGCTTCATTTCAGGCTAGCAACACTTCATAGTAGCAATACATCGTATGGCTAATCTATTTGCATTTTGAAAAAATGAATTCTGCAGTTTTGTTACTGTAAAATCAGGCCGCCTTTTTGCATTACAGGCAACAGACGACTATTTGACTTTTCTCAAGGGTGAAGAAATGGTCCCGATGGTAGGGGAAAACTGAATTTGAAACAAGAAACAAACACCGCACCATGATTACCAACACACAAATAATGCTGATACGGAAAAGCTGGAGGCAGTTCATGGGTATTGAACCCGCAGTTATCGCCGACCTTTTCTACAGCAAGTTATTTGCCGATAACCCTGGAATCAGGAAACTGTTTCCCAGGCAGATGGAAGCTCAATATGTAAAGCTGATTGATATGCTTAACACTATTATATCGAGGCTGCCCCAGTTGGATGCCCTGACTGATGACCTGGCCGCAATGGCACAAAGACACACCAGCTATGGCACCAAACCAGTGCATTACAAATTAGTCGGAAAAGCGCTGGTTTGGACGCTACGACAAGGTCTCGGTAAAGAATGGAACACGGAACTGGAGGAGGCATGGCTGCACTGCTACACTGTTTTGAGCAACATCATGATCAATGCGTCAATACCTGCCAATGATGAATTTGCTTCATCTAAACATTAAAACAACCTCCCCTGTTCCCCCGGCCTTCTAAACAAACTGCAATCCAACCCCCATCGTTCTGCATTCAATCCATAGATCTTATTGTACCTGATAAACTGTTGCCGTACTAAATCGCTGATGGGCCCTTCGCCACGCATCCTTACTCCGAAGCGGCTGTCGTTCACTTTGCCACCATGGCCGGTTTCTATCATGTGCCACACTTTATCTGCGCGGTCGGGAAAATTTTTGTAGAGCCAGTCGTGAAAAATTAATTTAATCGCACCGTTGAGCCGTATAAAAGTATAGGCGGAAAAAGAGGCGCCATTTTCCGAAGCTGCTTCCATAATGCGTTGCATTTCGTGTTCATTCAACCCTGGAATCATAGGGCCCAGCATTACGCCCATGCGCACCCCCTGGTCGCTTAGCTCTTTAATAATGCGAAGACGTTGTTTACCTGTAGTGGTCCGTGGTTCCATGGCACGACGCAGGTCTTCATTTAACGAAGTGATGGATACTAAAATAGAAATGAGATTTTTTGCCGCCATCTTGCTGATGATATCTTTATCACGAAGCATCCCGGCATTCTTGGTGATCATCCCTACGGGTTGGTTAAACTCCAGGCATACTTCCAGCAATTGCCTGGTGATCCTGAATTTTTTCTCTGCCGGCTGGTAGCAATCCGTGTTGCCGCTCAGCGAAATAGGCACACATTCCCATTTAGGGTTCATCAAAAATTTGCGTAGCAGCTCGGGTGCATTCTTCTTTACAATGATCTTACGTTCAAAATCAAGCCCCGCGCTATAACCCCAGTATTCATGTGAATTGCGTGCATAACAATAGATGCATCCATGCTCGCAGCCCTGGTAGGGGTTCATGCTATAAAACATACCCACATCCGGGCTATCCACTTTATTTACAATGCTCTTTGCATGGTCTTCCAGGTACACTGTTTCTATGTTCGGGTCTGTCCAGTCGTCGATACTTTCTATTTCGGTTCTTATCAACTCCGTTTTTAAAAAGCGGTTTTTCGGATTGAATTGTGCACCTCGACCTTTGAGATAAACCAGTTGCTGTTTTTCGTGATCGGTCAGGTTATCAAACTTTTGTTGCTCTTCTTCGCTACTCATTTCAGGCTCCCCGGTTTTATAATAGGTGATCGCGTCTTTTTGCCATCCAACAATTTCTTTTCAATGCTACAGTTATCAGCCTGTAGCAAAAAGGCTGCCCTGCCTGGTAGTCACCGGCAAATTCAGAAACTCTAGTCGCTGTACGATCTGGTAAGCCTTGTCGCCTTTCCTTCTTCTCAGCAGCAGCATGCCGTCTGCAATAAATTTGCCGGTAAAATGACGGTGGCTCATTTCAAGGAAGCCTTGCTCGTATTGCCAGGGCAACAGTTTACGTGCAATGGGTATATAAGGCTCCGTAATAAAGTGCGGCTTCACTTCCGGGCTTTTCATCAGCCGCTGTGCTTCATGCAGGTTCTTTACCAGCTTTTGTATTTCCACCTTGGTGGCCACATTGATGTAAATGGTGTGGGCGGGAAAACTGCCATAATCTTTTAGCTCCACTTTAAAAGGATAGAAACCCATGGCAATATTTTTTAACCGGGTTAGTAGTTTCTCTTCCATCATTTGCATTTGGGTAAAAGTGGCCAGCGTAATATGCGGCATGCCCCCGGTATTACTTTGAGCTTTATACTTTTCAGCAAAATCTTTTTTCACCTGTATCATTCGGTTCCGCAAGTCTTCGTGCGGACTCAATACAAGTACATACTCATATAAACGGTAGCCGGGCATTTGAATGATATCAGGTTGCATAAAATTTAAATGTGAAAATGTGAAAATAAGAAACTGAATGTGGAAATGTGGGAAATGTGGAAGTGTGAAAATGTGTACGTTGTGATGTCAAAGTTTATAAAGAGTTTTTCGGAGAGTGACCCAGAAATGCTTAAGCAACTTTTATAAAAGCTAAGCCGTGGCGGTAAATAAATCCATTTCGGCAGGCAAAAATTTAAATACCATTACTTTTTCGCAGGTGTCAAACTGGCGTTTGCGTCTCAGCAGAACCAGTTCGTTTACCATAAAACTGCCATGAAAATCGCGATGCGAATAATCGAGCATAGCCTTGCTGTACACATCTTCGGGTAAGCGTCTCGCAATGGTCAGGTAGGGCCGGTCTACAAGTGTCGGCATCGGCCCATCACTGCTTTTAATATAGTCACTGATCACTTTTAATTGCTTTGCGAGTTGTTGAAAAGGCTGCGGATTCTGTACCCGCAGGTAAATGGTATGGGGCGGAAAGCCGCTGAAATTATTGAGGGCTACTGAAAAACTTCGCTGCCTGCTGCAGATGCGCTCTATCCACCGGATAACAGTTTCTTCCATAGAATCCATGGCCAGGAAACTGGCTACAGTAATATGCGGTGTGGTTTTTATGGCCACTCTTTCTTTATAGCGGTCGTAAAAAGCCTGCTTCTCGCCCATCACTTTATTAAACACAGGTTCATCGGGGTTAGCCACCAGCAGGTATTCATACTGCCCATTTACAAATGGTCGCTGCTTTGTTATTTGCTGTTCCATAAGAAAGATTTTTGCTGTAATTATTTTAGCATAAATTTACTAACATATTTAGTAATTAGCAAAATAAATTTTTACTTTGCTAAAGAAAGGAAGCTAATAGTGAGTGGTAAGTTGCTAGTAGATATAACCCGACGCCGGGCCCAGAGCTATTATAAAGGCTGCGGCTTGTGAACGACTAACTGGTAATTGGAACCCTTTTCAACAACGACCTAAAATTTTACCGATATGGAAACAGAACTTTTTTTTGGCCCCGCCTATAAAGGCACCAAACAATTTGTACAGCAGGATGTACCCACCGCCAATGCCACGGGCTTTGGCGCTGCCGCAGACGATTATATGGAGCGTGGCATAGACCTTAACGAGAAACTCATTATGAACAAACCGGCTACTTTCTTTTTCAGGATGAACAGCGATTCGATGGAAGGTGCCGGTATCGGGATGGGTGATGTGCTGATCGTGGATCGCAGCCTCCCGGCAGCCAACGGGAAGATCATTATTGCAGCGGTTGACGGCGAACTTCTGATACGCCGGTATTACCAAAGCTTCAATAAAAAAACACTGGCTGCAGAAAACAAACGGTATAAAAATATTGAGCTCACCGAGTTTTCGCAATTTATTACATGGGGCGTAGTTACCTGTGTCATCCATATCATTGAGCCCGCCCTGGAATCGTTTGCCGCAGATGGAAAAAGAAAGAAACAACTCAATATCATAGAATGATCGCCATTGTAGACTGCAACAGTTTTTATTGTAGTTGCGAACGGGTATTTGAACCTGCTTTGCAGCACAAGCCCGTAGTGGTGCTCAGCAACAACGATGGATGCATTATTGCCCGGAGCGACGAAGCAAAAAAACTGGGCATCGGTATGGCCGGTCCTTACTTTTTAGCCAAACCCTTAATTGAAAAACATAAGGTTGCCGTTTTTTCCTCTAACTACAACCTGTACGGTGATATGAGCTGGCGGGTAATGGAAATACTGCGGATGATAGCAGGCAAGGAAAATGTGGAAGTATATTCTGTAGATGAGGCATTTGTGAACCTGGATCATGTGGCCATTGACCAATTGGAATCGATATCCAAACAGATAAAGGAAACTGTCGAACAATGGACGGGCATTGCCGTTTCGGTAGGGGTTGCGCCTACAAAAGTGCTGGCCAAAGTGGCCAACCGGTTATCCAAAAAAAATAAAGCAGCTTCAAAAGGCGTGATGGTATTGCATACCGAACAAGATCAAAAAGATGCATTGCGAAAAACCATGATCAGTGATATCTGGGGCGTAGGTGGATCCTATGCTGAGAAGCTAAAAAATATAGGCATCGTTACGGCCTACGACCTGAGTATCATGACGCAGGGCTGGGCTAAAAACTTTATGGGTGGTGTAGTAGGAGAAAGACTGATACGGGAACTCAACGGCATCCGGAGCATCGGTATGGAGGATGAACTGGTGACCAAAAAAATGATTGCCACCACCCGCATGTTTGGTGCGCCCGTCAGCGATCTTAAGGATATCAAGGAAGCAGTGGCAACCTACACCTCACGGGCTGCGGAGAAGCTGCGGCGGCAACATGGAGCCGCAAGCCAGATCAGTGTGTTTATTGTTCCCAAAGAACAGTCGCACAACACCAGGTTCCGGCACGGTCCGGTGATCAGTAGTTCAGCCACATTGCAAACAGCCACTTCGCTTACAAACGAACTCATTAAACCGGCATTGCAATTGGCCGAGCAATTATACGAGCGTGGAAGATTGTATAAAAAGGCAGGGGTTATGTTGGGCCATATTGTTCCGGACAATTCTGTACAGGGCAATTTATTTAAGCCCGACACCAAAAACAGGGAAATCCTTTTAATGGATATGATCGACAATATCAACTTCAGCCAACGCGATGATGTATTAAAATTTGCTGCCAGCGGCATGACCCGTGACTGGAAAATGCAGCAGAATTTTCATAGCCCAAGGTATACTTCGAGGTGGGATGAGTTGTATGAGGTGAAATAGGAAAATGTGTTGGGCAAGGACATAGCCTAAATTCTCTCAAGCAGAAGCATCATCAACCGTTACCAAGTTTATTCTATTTGAAAGATCAGGAACATTTGGAGCTGGAATCTCTTATCAGCTAAAGGGGCAATAATAGGGCAAATGGGGCAATGATAGGGCAAAAAAAGGGCACGTTATTCAACTCAAACGACTCATGAAGGACTCATAATTGACTCACAATTGCATTAATTACAGAAACCGGTCTCTTTAAAAAAACGCCCCCTACTACTCCACAAACTTCGGCCTTATCAAATCCAGCCCCAGCGCCGCATTCATTTTATCTACAAGGTAAACCGTAAGCTCCGGCGATGTGGCTTCATCGTGCATGTGCATAAAAAAGTATAGTTCCTCCAGGCCTTTACCCAGCCAGTATTTCATTCTCTTTATCCATTCATCGATACGGGTAAAATCGGTGGGGTGCAGGCTGTTGCCGGTGTAGCGGATAAATACTTTGGGTATGGTAAGATACATATGGGCACAATCACGGCGGCCGGCTGTATCGGTAATGACGGCACCGATATTTAATTCCTTCAGCTTAGCAAAAAGTTCTTCACGAATAGCTTCTTTGCCAAACCAATCAGGGTGTCGTACTTCGAGGAAAAACTGCAGGTCGGAGGGTAATGAACGGAGGTAATCGAACAGTTCCTCTTTTCGCTTTGGGCTAAATGATTCGCCTACCTGCACGAAAATGGGGCCAAGGCATTCGCCAAAGGCAACGATCCCCCTAAAAAACTCATTGGTAATAAAATCCTTGCCTTTTAAACTGCCGCGGTGCGTAATGCCCTGGTACATTTTCGGACAAAATTTAAAGTCTTTGCCTTTGGCATTTTCTACCCAGCTGGTGATGCCAGGTGCACCATATATTTTGTAATGCGTAGCGTTGAGCTCAATGCTGTTATAATGATCTACATAATGCCCCAGGAAGTCTTTTTCTTTTGTTTTGGGCGGGTATATTTTTCCTACCCATTCTGTTCGGCCCCATTTGGCGCAGCCTACATATACTTTTGGTGAAGCTGCTTTTTTGCCCTTTAGAACCTTCTTATTAAATGCCGGTTCTTTTGGTAAAGAGAAATCGACACTGTCTAATTCCGATTCGGGGACCCGGCCAAATTCCATAATGAAAGATTTATATCGTCAAAGCTAAACCATTAACTTTCACATTGAAATAAGTAACAACGGACAACAATTCCACGCATGAAACGATTTCTCCTGCCGCTTTTGATAATGCCCTTTTTTGCAGGCGCACAGCAACGGCCAAACATTCTCTATATCATGAGCGATGATCATGATGCAGATGCGATCGGTGCCTACAATAAAAATTTTATCTCCACGCCAAATCTCGACCGGCTGGCAAAAGAAGGAATGTTGTTTAAAAAAGCTTTCGTAGGCAATTCTATCTGCGGCCCGTCGAGGGCTACCCTGCTCACCGGGCAACATTCGCATAAAAACGGGTTCTTTGATAACCGTTCCATCTTCGACAGCAGCCGGATGAACCTGGGCAAACTGATGCAGCAGGCAGGGTACGAAACCAGTGTGTTTGGCAAATGGCATTTGGTATCTTATCCAACGGGTTTTGACAACTGGACAGTCGTCCCCGGGCAGGGGCAATACTTTGAGCCAAGATTTATTACCATGAAAGGCGATACCATTACCAAACATGGTTACGCCACCGATATTATAACAGACGAGTCATTAAAATATCTCGACGAACGGGACACCAGCAAACCATTTATGATGCTGTTGCACCATAAAGCACCGCACCGTAATTTCTTTCCACCGCTAAAATATATACAGCAGTTTCACAGCAAAACATTTCCGGAACCGGAAACCCTATATGAGGATACAATGGGCCATGGCACTGCATGGAGGCTGCAAACCATGGCCATTTTGCCGGATATGAAATTGAGCAGTGACCTGAAAGTGGACCCGACATATTTAATGGATATTCCCTGGCTGAAGCCTGACAGGGCAGAGATAGACTATTACAATGCCATCATGAAACGAATACCGGAAGCAGAGAGAAACCAAATAAAGACATTGTATGAAGAACGGGGCAAACTGATACAGCAATTAAAACCTAAGGGCAAGGAGTTATTAAAGTATAAATACCAGTGGTATATGCAGGATTACCTGGCTTGCGTGGCCTCGATAGATGAAAATATTGGCCGCACATTGGATTATCTTGATCAGCATGGTTTAACTAAAAACACCCTGGTGATCTATACCAGCGACCAGGGATTTTTCCTGGGCGAAAATGGCTGGTTTGATAAACGCTGGATGTACGATGTAAGTATGCAGACACCGTTTATGGCAAGATGGCCCGGTAGAATAAAAGCAGGCTCGGTTAGTTCTAATGTGATGACACAGAACATCGACAATGCCCCTACGATACTCGATGTTGCAGGAGTAACAGTGCCTGGTTGGATGCAGGGCGTTTCGCTAAAACCCATTTTAACGGGGAAGCAAAAAACACTGGATAGAAAAACGCTGTATTATCACTTTTACGAATACAAGGCCGATCATACCGTGCTGCCACATTTGGGCGTAAGGGGCGAAAGGTATAAGCTGATTTATTTTTATACCGTAAACGAATGGCAGCTGATCGATTTACAAAAAGACCCTAAAGAACTCCACAATCTCGCAGCTTCACCTGCACACCAAAAGATATTATTGGAAATGAAGCAGGAGCTGATCCGGCTTCGAAAAGTATACGACGACCATGAACCGGCTGGTGAATTAAAATGATAAACACAACACGATTTTTAATTTATTTTTCTGCTGCTGTAACGGCCATTTTATTTTTTTGAGTAATTATCTATGATACGTAAAAAAGGCTTTCTTCACAGCATCGTCAACTTCTTTCGCAGCATTTTTAGATGGCTGCTTACACGGCCCGTGAATGCTATTGCCAACAGGTTTTCGTCGGCTCCAAAAAAAGAAAAGGTGATGGAGTCTCTATCGAAACTTTACGCCCAATCACTCGACCAGCCCGGCAAAAAAAGCGGCAATATGTTCAGCTTTGACCCGGTGAAACAATCGGTGATCATTTTCTCAGATCATCATAAGGGCGGCCGGAATGGCTCGGATGATTTTGCGGTTTGCGAAGACACCTACCTGGCAGCACTGGATTATTATAACAGTAAGGAATTTTATTATGTAAACCTCGGCGATAGCGAGGAGCTATGGGAAAATACCATTACCACGGTGATGGAGAAAAACAAGACATGTTTTGAAAAAGAGAAGCTGTTTGCTGACCGGCATGCCTACTGTAAAATCGTAGGCAACCACGACTTGTATTGGAGCAACGACCCCTTTGCTCAAACAGAAATAAAGAAAATGTATGGCCGTGAGATCAAAATATTCGAAGGTGTTTCACTCAGGGTACAGTTACCAGCCAAACACTTTGACATTTTTTGTACGCATGGCCACCAGGGCGATTCACAGAGTGATGGCAACTGGTTCAGCAAATGGTTTGTAAGCTGGATCTGGGGGCCGCTGCAGTCTTTCCTCGAGATCAATACCAACAGCCCTTCTTATAATGACGAGCTGAAAACACTGCATAATCAAATGATGTACGAATGGGCATCGGAACAAAAAAATGTGGTGCTGATAACGGGCCATACGCATCAGCCGGTGTTCAATTCACTGACACACCTGGAACGCCTCTATCTCAAACTCGAAGATGCCCATGAAAAAAAAGATGCGGCAATAATAGAAAAAATAGAAGCAGAAATCCCGCGGCGGCGAAGGGAATACGATTATATGAACCATTCTTTCCGGAACATGAACCCCAGCTATTTTAACAGTGGATGCTGTTGTTTCAGAAACGGCACTATCACAGGGATAGAAATAGCGGAAGATACCATCAGGCTTATAAAATGGTCTATTGAAAACGACGTGCCGGTACGAACCGTAGCTGAAGAAACTTCGCTCACTGAACTGGGTAACAGGATCGGGTAGGTGTGTGATCTATCCAATTTGTGGAAAAGCCATCCCGGTTATTTTCCGGTACATGTCCACAGCATACAAGTCTGTCATCCCCGCTATATAATCTACGATTGATTGAATGTCAGAATAGAGCACATCCTTTTGGCCGGTGATAACAAACTGCTGTGAAATTAATTGCAGCAGCTTTTTTGATTTGGAAGATGAGGGATTAATGACCGCATCAAAAAACTCTTTCAGCAAACTGCCTATTACATTATATCCTGCTATCTCAATTTCCACCACCGCACGTTGGTTGTAAATATGGGCATACGAATATTCATCAATGGTTTTGATGAGCTTTTTTTCTTCCTCCGGCAAATATTCGATCAGCGCTTTTTGCAATGTACCCTCCAGCAGAGCTTCTTCATTTTGCATAAAAACATCGGTTGTTTTCCGGATCAGCAACCCTATCAACATAGCCCGGAGATACTGCACTTTTTGATTGTCGTCATTGATCTCTTTAAAAACCTTTTCTACATTTTCCCTGGAAGTAAAGCCCTCTTCCTTATCGAAGAAAGCAAGGAATAAATCTGCCAATGTTTTGATAGAAATAATATTGAGGCGGTGGGCGTCTTCAAAATCAATGATGCGGTAACAAATATCATCAGCCGCCTCTACGAGGTACACGAAGGGGTGGCGGGCATACACATTTTTGGCTTCGCTCAACTTTGGAATTCCCAGAGCTTCGGCTATCGTTTTGTAGGTATTGATCTCTGTATCAAAGAAGCCGGATTTTTTGGTAACGAGCTCTTGCTTGTTAAATCCACTCAATGAATCGCTGGGGTATTTTACAATAGAAGCCAGTGTAGCATAAGTAAGTTTAAAGCCGCCCGCTGTCTTCTCGTTAAAGCTGTTGGTCAGGGTCCGGAAGGCGTTGGCATTGCCTTCAAAAAATAAAAAGTCCCGCTGTTGGTTAGGCGTTAATTCCGTTTCAAAACGCTGTTTGGCCTCTCCGCTTAATTCCCTGAAAAATGTGCGGATGGCGTCTTCACCACTATGGCCAAAGGGTGGGTTGCCAATATCGTGTGCCAGGCATCCCGCAGCAATAACACCCGGCAATTCGTATTTATAAAACTCTTTAAAACCCTCACCCTTATCCGGGTATTTATCAGCCAGCTGATCGCCTATGGATTTCCCAAGACTGCGACCAACCGAAGCCACTTCTAAACTATGTGTAAGCCTGTTGTGCACAAACACGGGACCAGGTAGCGGAAACACCTGTGTTTTATTTTGCAAACGCCTGAAAGCAGAGGAGAAAATAATGCGGTCGTAATCCCTTACAAAAGAAGTACGCAAAGCATCTGTAGAAGTGCTGCCTTTATTTTCCGAACCTACCCTGGTGGTGCTGTACAGTTGTTCCCAATTCATTGGCGCAAGTTAGTCAGTTGGCAGTTATGCAGTTGGCAGTTGGCAATCCGGGTTTAGGACTTTAGAGTTTAGGTGTTTAGGGTAAAAGTTTACTAGTTCCATAAGTTCACTTGTTCATAAGTTATGTCGATGAGATAGGTGAACTGGTGAACATTTGAACTCGTGAACTAGTGAACCAACCAACTAATCAACCAATCAACCAACTACTGGTTCTTCATCATCAAATCGTACAAGATCTTCTTATCGGGTTCGCCAATAAGTTTGGTGGTGTCTTTTGGGGAAAAATGAATTTTGTAAGATTGGATGGCATACTCGGGACGTTTGACATCGTATCCAATAATTCTTAATGCCTGCATGGCATTGAAGTCAGTTGGCAGAACCGTGTTCGTAGTATCATACCAAATGCCATAGCCCTGTTGCGAAAGTTTTTGCCATGGAAAAAAACGGCTGGGATCGTTTTTGCGGCCGGGTGCTATATCTGCATGACCTATATAGTTTGCCACCGGGATGCTGTAATCTTTCTTGAGCCGGCCCAGCAGGCTGAGCAGGCTATTGATCTGCTGTTCACTAAATGGTTCAAAGCCATTATTGTCTATTTCAATGCCGATGGATGATGAATTGATATCGGTATTATTACCCCATTTGCCTGCACCGCCATGCCAAGCACGTAAATAATCGTTCAGCATATGATGGACCACACCGTCACGGCAAATAACATAATGAGAGCTTACCTGTGTGCGCACCAACGTAAAGGTTTTCAGCGTTTGATCGCAGCTGTTTTGCGCCGTATGATGGATGATGACGAAGTTGGGTTTACGCATATTAAAGTTGGTAGTGCCCACCCATTCTGCAGGTGCTTTTATGGTATCGTTGACGATTTCAATGGGTTGTAACTTTAGTGTTTTGGCATATTCCTTTGCCTGCTTTTTATAAGATTTATTGGCTGCTTTGTAAGGATCTTTTGTAGAAGAACAGCCAAGAAGAAAAAGGAGTATTGCCGTTACGGATAGCGATTTCATGCTTTGGGAAATTGAAGTTGGGAAGATAGCGTATAAAATCATTTGTGATGACCGGCGACGGGTGCCAGGAATTTCGTGCTGACACTTCTTCTACGGAATAAAAAATCTTCAGTATTTAAATCCTATCAATTTAAAAACCTGGCAAACCATGACAAAACTCATAGTTTACCATGTATCCATAACATAGGTTTACTTCGGATTTTACATATTTAGATTAAACACGGGCCGGATTTCCATCTGGCCCTCCCTGTGCTAAACCCGGCCCCATGCGGTGTCGCATATTTCTTTCCGGAAGCTGGCTGTAGCAAGTTCCCTATTTCTTCTTTCCACCAAAATAATTAAAGCGGTGATTTACACTCAGCATAAAAAAACGGGTAAGCGCATTGGTCTGTACATCTTCAATATAGTTTTCGCCGCCGTTGCGGCAACTGCAGACGTTTCGTTGCAACAGGTCGTAACCCTTCAGCTTTAACCAACAGTTTATTTTCTTCAACAGGTCTATCTCTTAACTGGATATGCATCAAAATAAGAAACAAGATTGTCCATTATTTCAGCCTTCTTATAAATTGGCCGGATAATTGTTCCCGATTTTGAGAACCAGAAGATTCCCTCGGCTGGACGCAACTCCAATCTGTAAAAAATCCGCTTTCAACACACTGTTTTCCCTGTTAAGCATAGTACTAATTAGAATTCGGCATGCAATTAGTTAGAAGCGGCTAATTTTAGCCAGGAAGGTAAATTGCCCGTTGCTTAAAACTTACCCCGAACCCGAGTAAAGAATTTTAGTAAGGGCTGTTTTATTAAATAGCCGGTAACATTTAAAGTGATCCTATGCCAGCTAACTCTACCTCTGTTCTTGCCTTTGAAAAACCATTGATTTCAGCAACCTCCCGGGAATTGCTGCGTGTGTTACTTTACTTCGACATTTTCGACTACCCGCTTACTGCCACCGAAATTTTTGAAAGATCGGCCATTGGTTCTGTGAAGGATCTATACAAAGAATTAGATCATCTTACGGCTAATGGCTTCATATTTCGTTATGGCGGGTTCTATTCCACCCAGGACAACCCGGCACTCATCAGCCGCAGGATCAGGGGAAACGAATGCGCAGGCAGGCATATGAAAAAAGCAAAACTGATCAGTTCCATTATCGGGCATTTTCCATTTGTACGGTCGGTAATGCTGTCGGGTTCCATATCTAAAATGTACATGGACGATAAAAGTGATATTGACTATTTCGTGATCACCGCCCCCAACCGCTTATGGATCGCCAGGTTCTTTTTCGTATTGTTTCATAAGATCATCCTGCTGAATAAAACAAAACTCTTTTGCTATAATTACATGATCGCTGCAGATCATCTTTCCATCAGCAAGAGAAATATTTATACGGCCACAGAAATCGTTACGTTACTTCCCACGTTGGGTGCAAAAGACTACCAACAGTTTTTAAGAACCAATGCCTGGGTAAAGGACTATTTTCCGAACTTCCCGGTGCCGGATACCGATGATCTGAAAACCGGCCGGAGTTGGTTTAAGCGATGCCTGGAAAAGCTGTTGAGTGGAAAAATGGGCGAAAAATTAGACATCTACCTGATGAAGCACACAGAAAGACGCTGGCACAAACGGCAACCGCCACACATGTTTTCTAACCCCGAAGCCTATATGAGTTTGAAAAGGCACACCGCCAAGGGACACACACAAGATCATTACCCAAGAATACTGACTTGTTATGAAGAAAATTTACGCAGGTTTGAAGCAAAGCACAGGCAGCCATTGTCTGTAAATCTTTAAGCCCGGTTATCTTTCTACACAAAAAAACTGCCTGTGAAGATACTTTTTACCCATTCCTATTTTTACCGCTTAGACGAAAAACAATGGCGGTTCCGTCAGCCTTATCCCCCGTATGGCACGCTGCTGGCGGCGGCTATCATGCGACGCGAAGGTTTTGAAGTGGTACTTTTTGACAGCAACCTAAAACAGAATCCTTCTGAAATAAAGCAGGTTATTGAGAGCTTTAAACCAGATTACCTTGTTGTGTTCGACGATAATTTCAACTACCTCAGCAAGATGTGCCTGACTGTGATGCGGGAGGCAGCATTTAAATTGATACAGCATGGAAAAGAAGCCGGCTGCAAAGTGCTGATGAACAGTTCTGATGCAACCGATTATCCTGAAAAATATTTGGGTGCAGGGGCTGATGTGGTAATGATGGGTGAAGCGGAGATGACCTTGCATGAACTACTGTTAAACGGGTTGCAACACCCCGAAACCTGCGAAGGGATCGCCTGCCTGGTTGACGGCAATCTTTTTAAAACCCAACGACGCGCCATCTTAAAAGATCCGGATGCCTTACCGATGCCCGCCTGGGATTTGATAGATATGGATGCCTACAGGAAGATTTGGATTACGGCACACGGCTTTTTTTCACTGAACATAGCCACTACCAGGGGGTGCCCTTTTAAATGTAACTGGTGTGCCAAGCCTATTTATGGAAGCCGTTACATCTGCCGTTCGCCGCAGGCTGTTGTAGAAGAAATGAAACTGTTGATGCTGGATCACCAGGCAACCCACTTTTGGGTTTCAGACGACATATTTGGATTGAAGCCGGGATGGGTAAAGGAATTCAGCCGGTTGCTAGAAGAAAATAGCCTGGCACCAAGGTTAAAAATTCAATGCCGGGCCGACCTGTTGCTAAAAGAAGACACCATCGACGACCTGGTAGCAGCCGGGCTGGACGAAGTATGGATAGGTGCGGAAAGCGGCTCTCAAAAAATATTGGATGCGATGGACAAGGGCACAACGGTGGAACAAATTTACAAGGCCACTCAACTGCTGAAATTGAAAGGCGTAAAGGTTTGCTTTTTTCTACAGTATGGCTACCTCGGCGAAATGGCGGAAGATATTGAGCTCACCCTGAAAATGGTACAGCAACTGATGCCTTATAATATCGGCATCTCGGTATCGTACCCGCTGCCCAATACCGGTTTTTATGAAAAAGTAAAAGCACAACTGCAAACCAAGCAAAACTGGACCGACAGCCATGATCTTGCCATGATGTATAAAGGCAGTTTTTCACCTGAATTTTACCGGCACCTGCACAAGCACACGCATTATGTATTCAGGCACAAGGCGAGTATGATCAACCTGAAAAAAATATTCTCCGTCAGGCATGTAAACACCACTGAAATTAAGTCGGCCATCAAATATCCTTACCTGGCCATCGCGGAGAAACTGAGCCACAAAAAATTGAAAGCATTACAAAAAAATTGACTGCAGCTTTTGACCATATCGCCCATCAATACGACGCGGCATTTACGCGTTCGCCTATTGGAATGCTGCAAAGAAAATTGGTTTGGGATTTTTTGGAAGCATCAATGAACGGAGATAAACCACTTGAAATACTGGAACTCAATTGCGGAACCGGCGAAGATGCACTATGGATGGCCCAGCATCAACACAAAGTATTGGCCACTGATATTTCCGAAGAAATGATACATGTTGCAGAACAGAAAGCCATGATACAGCCTTCAACAAATAATATCAGTTTTGAAGCGATGGACATCCTGGATTCCGGAAACAAAATGGCTGGCAAAACATTCGACATGGTATTCTCCAATTTTGGTGGATTGAATTGTTTGTCGCCGGATGAATTATCGGGATGGCTTAGAAAGGAAATGCCCTTGTTGCTGAATCGCGGAGGGAAAATGGTGGCGGTGATCATGCCGCGATTTTGCATTTGGGAAAGCCTGTATTTTATTGCCAAACTCAGGTTCCGCAAAGCTTTCCGGCGGCTGTCGAAAAAGGCTGTTGTTGGAAAAATCAGCGATGGCGTTTCTGTAAACACCTGGTATTATTCGCCTCGTTGGATAAAGAAACAGCTCCCGGAAACAATGACTGTAACTGCAGTGAAACCCATTGGCTTTTTTGTACCACCATCTTACCTGAATGCTTTTTTTGGCAAAAGAAAGAAGCTATTACACTTGCTGGAAAAGGCTGAGAGATGGATCTGTAATAACAGGATCGCCGCCGGTTTCAGTGATCATTACCTGGTAGAAATACAACGGATACACATATGATCGTTTTATGCCACGCATATTTTCTACACGAAGATGCCAGGGAAAAGGCGATCATGAAGCCTTATCCGCCACTGGGCATCTTGTACATTTCGGCCTGGCTGGAACATATGGGCGTGGCGCATGATGTGTTCGATACGACCTTTTCTTCCAAAGAAATTTTTTATAAGTATTTGCTTGAAAAGAGACCCCCGATCCTGGCCATTTATATTAACCTGATGACCAAGATCAATGTGCTGGAGATCATCCGTTTTGTGCGAAGCAACAATGAATTGGCTGGAACAAAAATTATACTCGGCGGCCCGGATGTAAGATATAATGCAGAGAACCTGTTGGGCCGTGGCGCAGATTTTTTAGTGATCGGCGAAGGCGAAGAAACATTTTACGAACTGTCGCAATCGCTGACGCATCATACGCCCTACGAAAAAATACCCGGCATTGCCTATCCATTGCCAGGTGGCGGCATCCATATAAACGAAGGCAGGACTTTGAGAAAAGACCTGGATGAACTGCCCGTTCCGAACAGGAAAAAAATTGACTTCAAACCTTACCTGGACACCTGGAAACAATACCACGGCAATAGTGCGATGACCGTCAGCACCATGCGAGGATGTCCGTATAGCTGCCACTGGTGCAGTCGTGGCGTGTATGGAAAAAGTTACCGTCGCCGCTCAGCCGAAAGCGTAGTGGCCGAGATCAAACACCTGCAGGAAACATACAACCCCGATAACCTTTGGTTTGTGGATGATGTATTTACCATCAGCCACAAATGGCTGCAAAGTTTTGTGGATGCCTTAAAGGCGGCCGGCATAAAACCTGCGTACGAGTGCATTACCCGGGCCGACCGTTTAAATGCAGAAGTGATCCAACTGCTAAAAGAGAGTGGCTGCTTCCGCGTGTGGATCGGCGCCGAGAGCGGCTCGCAAAAAATAATAGACCTGATGGACCGCCGGGTGGATGTACAAATGGTGCAGCAAATGATACAAATGACGCAGCATGCCGGCATACAGGCAGGTACTTTTATTATGGTAGGCTATCCCGGCGAAACAGAAGATGATATAAAAGAAACCCTGCGGCACCTGAAAGCTTCCAATCCCGGCTTTTTTACCATTACTATTACCTACCCCATTAAAGGAACAGAGTTGTACACTGAAGTGGAAGCCGTAAGCACAGCAAATAAAATAGACTGGAGCATAAACACCGACCGGGATATTGATTTTGAACGGGCCTACTCCAAAAAATACTACGAACAGGCCATTCAATGGATCGTAAGCGAAATGGCTTTTTACCAGCGCAAAACAAAACAGGTCCCCTTTTTGCCTTCGGCTAAAAATAAAATAAAGTCGGTAAAAGCAAGGATGGGAATGTGGTGGTATAAATAGTTACCAGTTGCCGGCTAACACAACCGTCATTGCGAGGGTTCCTGCCCGAAGCAATCTCCAGGAGCTGGGGTTTCCAAATTAACCAGGAGATTGCTTCGGCCGGGCAAGAACCCAGCCTCGCAATGACTGGCCTATAGGATTGCAATTACTACCAATTAAGTACCCTGTAAAAATGTTTAAATTTTTCTTTATGAAGCGTACGATTTACACATGCTCAAAAGAATTAATTAAACGCTTCCACCCATGGCAGGCGTGTATCCTCTTTTTATTATTGCTTTCTAATTGCAAAAAGAAATTCCAGGGCCCGGATATTGTGCCGGGAATATGTACCGAACCAAACGGCAGTTGCCCTGAATTTCAAAGCCTGCAGTATGCTTTGAATCCTTCGGGTAATGCCCCGCTTACCGCCGTTATCTCTGTTACCGCCAATCAACCGGTAACCCTCTCCTACACCGTAAAGGGACAGGATGGAGAAGATTTTAGCTTCTCAAATAATAGCCTGAGCGTAGATTATGATACTGCTATCAATTTGTTTGGGCTCTATCCCGGGTTTACCAATACGGTGGTTGTTTCTATCGCCAATAAAGACGGGTTTATTGTTCAAAAAACGCTCAGCATCGCTACCAGTACACTACCTGCCGATGTTCCGCAGGCCAATGAAATTATCGTAAATGCCCGCAATAGTGGTATCCTGAGTAAGTTCATCATGTTATTTCCCAATAAATTCAAAGCACTGTCAAGCTCTCTTGGAGCCAATACTATTGCCATCGACACCTATGGAAAAGTGAGATGGTATTTCACCAATACAGCTCTTAAAGGCAAGCATGCTCTGCCCCTTAAAAATGGTCACTGGCTGGTAATGCTTGGCAGTTCTTTTGTTGAAGTAGACCTGATGGGAAATATAATAAAAACAATCCCGGTGTTTTTCAAAACCCATCATGATGTTTGCATTGCCGCCAACGGCGACTTAATTTACCTGGGAGATTCTGACTTGAACAATACCATTGAAGACAAGGTGTACCGGGTGAACTACAATACCGGGGCTTTGATTGACTCTATCAATATTTTTACCATACTTGATCCCCTGCGGCCGCAGATGCCCGTTGGCCCGGCAAACGATTGGCTGCACACCAATAGCATCAGTTACGATGCTGTCGACAACTCAATTATTGTTTCAGGAAGGCAGCAAAGTGCTGTTTTCAAAATAGACCTGGCCACCAAACAATTAAGGTGGATACTGGCCGACACAACCGGCTGGAACAACACATTAAAAACCCGGGTATTAAAATCTTCCGGTGCCAACTTTGAGCATTCATGGGGACAGCATTCGGCTATTTTGAAACCGGGAGATCACAATGCTATCCTGGTTTTTGATAATGGCAATTCACGAAGCTATACCCACCCCTTGGTCCCCACCGCTAATTACAGTCGTTGCGTGGAATATACCATCAATGAAGAAGCAAAAACAGTGGTGCAAAATTTTGAATTTGGCAAATCCTATGGTGCCGCACTATTTGCGCCCTATATTAGCAATGTGCAATACCTTACCAGCGACCGTATGTTTATCAATTACGGTGGCATTTATAAAGACATTGCCAACAATGCCACTGAACTGGATAACCCGAACGGAAGAAACCAGGTAAGAATTTTTGAAACGGACAGGAACCGGAATGTCTATTTCGATATCTCCATAAAAAATCCAAACACTGCCGAGCCACAGTTGATAGGGTTTATGTCGTACCGGGCTTATTCTTTTAGCTTTCAATAGTCCGGCTTCCCGGTGACTAAACTGTCTTGCCAGTTGGGTTCAGAAAATAGATCCCTGTCGTAATTTTTAAAATTCATGAAAAGACATTTACCTGCAATCATACTACTGCTCTGTATACTCCTGTTTGTTTTTCGCAGCTCATTGTTTGTAAAAAATGGTGCTTACAAAATCAGTGCTGCAAACCGCAGTCTACTATCCCAAATGGGTTCCGAATCCATCAAGTCGATGGATGTACCGGTGGCTTCTATGGTACTTTACAATGACAGCGTCATTGGTGTTGGCTATAACACGGTCAACAGGGATTCAAATATTGCGGGCCATGCAGAAATAAATGCATTATCGGCCGTGGTGAAAAAAATCGGCTTCGCAAAGTTCAATAGCATTAAAGATTCGATGACACTGATCACTACCTATGAACCTTGCGGAATGTGCAAAGGCGCCATACTGGAATACGAAATCCGGAATCTTGTCTTTCTAAAAAAGAAAAGCCTTTGGCATTGGATAAAAACTGATTGGAAAGATTTTAAATACGAGCTGAGGAAAAAACAAATCAAAGACAAAGGTGCCCTGCAGGATTCCTTGTTCAGGTTATATCCCGGTTATAAGTCTTAGCCAATTGCCACAGCCTTTTTCATATATGGATTCTGACCAGCCATTAAAGTGATTAAAGTCGTGAAGGAAGTTGCGGCCAGCCTGAGTTGCAGGGTAAAAGTCTGTGAAAGGATATTGCCATATAGTGACCAATACAGGAACCAAATATTCATAGGACTGAACCTTGTGCTGTTCACCATAAAATAGTGCAGGGCAAATATCCTGTAGCGGTATGCGGTTATTGATTTCAACCTGTTTGCCGGCTCACAATGGTGCCACACATGAGCGGCCGTTAAAATATGTATGGGTTGATCATAAGGAAGGTTTGCCGTAATGCCATAGTTATCACCGATGCCGTTGGGTACCAGGTTTTCATCGAAAGGACTTGCCAATAGCCATTCTTTCTTTACAACAGCAGCGCCCAGGCCGTACACCGAACTCCGCGTAACCGGGCTGTTAAAAGTCGTGAGCAGTGGCCAGCCGGCACGAGTATAGCCATTCCCTCTTTTCGCGTATCGCTTTTTTATGAAATTAATAAGGGAAGCGTTGACGAAATTGGATTTGATCAAAGAAAAATCACCCCATACCGTCAATTGGAAAATATAGTTCCATACGAATTTTAAAAATGATGTTGGCCTGTATTGGTATTCCCATTCGCCCGTTTTATTTTTTTGAAGTACCAGTCCTGTTACAATGCCTGCATCATCATTTTCTGAAAGATAGTCTGCGATTTTTGAGAGATAATCCGGCGGCATTTCAATATCATCATCGCATAAAAACACATAGGGGGCATTCGCCAATTTTATCCCGATGTTTCTTTGGATACAAACCGAAGGCTTACTGGTGCAGTAACGAATATTGAGTTGTGGAAATTCAATTCTCAGCGCTTCGGGATCCAAAGCTTCTGCACTGGCATCTACCACAATCACTTCCATCGCGGGGAATAACTGTAGAGCAGCCGAACCCAAGGTTCTTCGCAAACTTTCCTTCCGGTTACAAGTGGGAATTACGATGCTTATTTGCGGCTTCATGATGGCATCATTTGAATGTACAGTTTTTGAAATGAGGCTGCCATATCAGCTGCCGTATTTTTCATAGCCCAGGCATAAGCATTTTGTTGCAGTTGCTCATACTGTTCAGCGTTTGCCAGCAGGGCCAAAACCCTGGCGGCCATGGATTCAAAATCTCCGCAATCAACAGGGATGCAGCAAGCTTCGCCCCAGTCGGAAATGAGCCCTACTCTCGTTCCGCAAACCACCACACCGCAAGCAGCTGCTTCAGCCAATACCACGCCTTGCCCTTCGTATAAAGATCCATGTAACATGATATGTGCCTTGTGCAGGTAGTCGGGGAGTTTTGTGTTTTGTATAGCTCCTGTAAAAATCACTTTCGCGCGGATGTCTAAATCATCTGCCAGCTTTTCCAGGTCGGCTCTACATTCGCCGTCGCCGATCATTGTCAGCTGGCAATCCGCTTTTTCAGCAACCAGTTTAAATGCTCTCATCAGGGTCGCCTGGTCTTTTACCCAGGTGAGGTTAGCAATATGTATAAAATGGAACGGTGCTTTTAACGGCTTTTTATTCTGCGAAAAAATGGCGGGATCCACACCGTTCGGTATGATATGAAAATCCTGCCGGGCCAGGCCAAATTTTTGTAGCTGCTTAATCTGGAACATGGTGAGGGCGGTTAGCGCCCCGGCATCCCTGCATGTGCGGAGTGTAATTTTCCTGATGCGTGGGTGGAGCATATTGCCATAATTAATTTCGGGTACATGCGCCGCCTCGCCTCCGCGGATACTCACAACCGAGGGTATCCTGAATAGCTTCCCCAATAGCACTGCCATCCTGCCGGGCGGATGCCCCCAAACACCATGAATCATCTGGTATTTTTTTGTAAAATGATCTTTGATAAAAAGCATGCTGCACAAAAAGATTCGCCACATCACGGGCCTGCTTCGTGGTGCGCCGGTATGCCGCAATACAAAGTTTTTAGGCTTGTAGGCCGGGTCAGTTTTTATCAGGGAATATACGGTTACATCAAAAGATACTGACAGCCTTTGAACCAGGTCTTCCAGTACCGGGATACCCTGTAAAAAATACCCGCCGCCGATGCCGCCCGGAATGATAATGGCTACTCTTTTTTTCAAACGATCTATTGATTATTTTTTCAAGCCGGTTGTTATGCTATCCTTGTTTCTCCGCCGTCCTATTGAGTATTTTTTGAGCTATCTCTATCATCATGGCAGGGGTGTACCTGCTGAGGCAGGGCGGTATTTCACCAAATTTACAATCGGCAAGATAGCAATCGCCGCAGGGTAAATCAGACGAGGTAAAAAAATGGGCATGGTCACCGCCCATATTCATCAAAGCACCGGGTGTGGAGCCATACATAGCTATGGACGGAACCTTTTGCACCCAGGCCATCCAATACAGGCCCGAGTCTTCTGAGAGCATAAAATTCAGTTTTGACATAATACTGAAAGCCTCCGCCAGCGTGGTCTTATTTTGCAGGTTGATAAGGGCATCCCCCAACTGATCTTTTAAAAAATCAGCCTTTGCTTTTATCCTGCCATCGCCCATTACGAGGAACTGTGTTTGGGGGAAAATTGTCCTCCATTGCTCTGCAAACGCCACGTAATTTTCTGTCGGCCAGTTGCGGCTTTTAAACGAGCCGGCCGGGTTTAGCAAAACGATATCCGATATCCCATCCCAGCCATTTTCTTTTAAAAGATAGCAGCCAGCATCAGGGGCTTTTAATTGTAACCACGGATGACCAAAATCATCTATCAGGCCAGTGGCTTTTATGGCTCGACCATAGCGTTGAACTGCAGGTAGTAATGTTTTGCGTTCGAATTCGCTCCAGGCTTTGGGAAACAATAACCAGCGAAGTTTGCGGCTGATGGTACTGCGTTGCAGATCGATCACTACATCATATTGCCTTGTCAACAGTGAAGGCAATAGCCACACAACCGCCAGCGCCTGGCGCCACACGCGTTGGCTACGGGTAAATGCCATGACCTTGTTTATTGCGGAAAGATTTTTTGTAATCCCCACCTGGGTAGTCCGGGTAAGAAAATCAATTTCGGCGTCGGGGTAGGCATCTTTCAGCAATTGAACCATGGGATAACTGAGCACAACATCACCAATGGCCTGCAGGCGGATGATCAGTATCCGTTTTGGCGCCCTGGCCAGTGCCCAGGGTTTTGCATTCAAACTGTCGTTGTCCCGGTTATTCATGATGGATAGCAGAAGTACAAAAAATAATGCTTCCCCCAATCATATTCAGCCAATAAGCTTGTGACCAGTGGCGGATGGCAGTAATATCCATCACCTATCTTTACCAACTCTATGGCTGAAAAAGTTAAGAAGAAACTGTTTGACTTTAAATTGCTGAAACGGGTCTACCTATTTGTAAGGCCGTATCGCAAACAATTTTACTGGTCGCTTGTCTTGTCGCTGTTGCTGGCGTTGCTGTCGCCGGTCAGGGGTTTGTTTATCCAGTACACGGTAGATAAGGGCATCAAGGGCAAAACAAATAATATTCCTCATTGGCTTAACGATTGGTTCGACCGGTTTTCCGGGAACGACGTGGTACAGTTTATGATCATTATCAGCATTCTGCAAATCGCCTTGCTGATGCTGGAAACCGTGATCCGGTTTACATTTTCTTTTATTACCGCCTGGCTGGGCCAGCATGTGATCAAAGACCTGCGGGTAGCAACCTACAAAAAGGTATTAGGCCTTAACCTGAAACAATTTGACACAACACCCATTGGCACCCTTACTACCCGAACCATCAACGATATCGAGAGCATCAACGATATTTTCAGCGATGGATTGATACCCATTGTGGCCGATCTGCTCACGATTCTCTTCACGCTTGCCACTATGTTTTGGATGGACTGGCAGCTGACGCTAATCTGCCTGGTCCCCTTCCCGATCATGATTGTAGCTACCTACTATTTTAAGGAAAGTGTCAACAAATCTTTTATTAAGGTGCGCAATGCGGTAAGCAACCTGAATGCTTTTGTCCAGGAACACCTTACCGGCATGCAGGTGGTGCAGGCCTTTGCAGCCGAAGAAAGGGAGATGGGCAAATTCACCGCCATCAACCGCGAACACCGCAATGCCAATATCAAGGCCATTTTCGCCTACTCCGTTTTTTTTCCGGTGGTGGAAGTGGTGCTGGCGGTAAGCCTGGGGATGCTGGTTTGGTGGGTGGCCCATATCGCTAATATGCAAGTAAATAACCAGCCGGTCGAGATCAGCGGAAAGCTGATCGCCTTTATCCTTTTCCTCAACCAGATTTTCCGCCCCCTTCGGGTAATTGCCGATAAATTCAACGTGATACAAATGGGGATGGTAAGTAGCGAACGGGTTTTTAAAGTGCTCGACAATGAAGATGTTACCACCGATGAAGGCACCATCGACAAACAGATGAAGGGCGAACTGGAATTCAAAAACGTTTGGTTTGCCTACAACGAACCTAATTATGTACTTAGCGATGTTTCTTTTAGCATACGACCCGGCGAAACCCTGGCCATTGTTGGGCACACCGGCAGCGGCAAAACCACCATTATTTCCTTGCTGAACCGCCTGTACCATATCCAGAAAGGGCAGATACTGATAGACGGTACCAACATTGAGGATTATACCATCGCCGCCCTGCGCCGGCAGATAGGTGTGGTGTTGCAGGATGTTTTCCTTTTTAGCGGCAGCATACTCGACAACGTAACGCTCCGCAACCCCGACATCAAGAGGGAGCAGGTAATAGAAGCCGCCAAACTAATTGGCGTGCATGATTTTATTATGCAACTACCGGGCAATTACGATTATAATGTAATGGAACGCGGCGCCACATTAAGCGTTGGGCAGCGACAATTATTGAGTTTTATCCGCTGTCTTTTGTACAATCCTTCCATCCTTATTTTAGATGAAGCCACCAGCAGCATCGATACCGAAAGTGAGCAGCTGATACAGCAGGCCATTGATAAACTCATTGCCGGCCGCACTGCCATCATTATTGCCCATCGGCTCAGCACCATCCGCAAAGCCAATACCATTTTAGTGTTGGATAAGGGCGAAGTAAAGGAAACCGGCAGCCATGAAGAATTACTGGCTCATGGCGGGTTTTATGCAAAACTATATGAGATGCAGTATGAGAAAAAATCAAAGAAGGTTAATGGTTAGTAGGTTATTGGATCAATGTGAGGCTGTTCGTAGTCATTTTCCTGCAAACGTCATTTATGTTTAGGGTGTAAAAAGTGTAAATTTGTTTTGATAAAAAGTATGATTATGGAAACGGTATTACGAACCAATTATAAACCTGGCCGCACGGTAGAGGAACTCGAAAAAGAAAGATTGCTGGAAAGATTGGACCATACGCCAACTGAAAGTTTCAAAATACTGATGAAACTTATAAGGGTAACCGAAAAAATGAAAAATGCAAAAGTTACTCATTCATCAAAACCGTTGCAATAATTTAAACTATGGATGTTTATGATGATGAGTTCATAGCCCTATGGTCAACTTTAGCAAAGTATCATGTTCGCTATATAATGATTGGGGGCTTTGCGGTTAACCTGCATAAATTTTACAGAACAACCGCAGATATAGATTTATACATTGAAGATACTTCCGGAAATAGGGTCCAATTAGGAATAGCATTAGAGGAACTTGGAATTTCTACCAGGGAAATTATTGAAAGAATGCAATTTGTTCCGGGATGGTCAATGATAAGTCTGTTGAGTGGATTTCCGTTAGATATGATGACTAAAGTAAAAGGCCTGGAGTATATGTCGTTCGGCCAATGCTATGACCTCGCATCTTCAGTTGAGATTGATAATATCCCGGTCAAATTCTTACACATCAATCACCTCATTGAATCGAAGAAAGCTGCCAACAGGCCCAAAGACCAGATCGATATTTTGGCTCTCGAAGAGATAAAAAAGCTTCTGGAAGAAAGGGGCAACGCGTAATTCACAATGCCACTTTTTTTATCTTTACTTAACCGCCCACCATTGTCCACGTTCCGTTTTCTCATGCTTTCCTTCCAATGCCCCCCCCGGTTACGCCTCAAATAGGTCCTTAATTGGCACTCTTAAGCAAATCAGCATAAAACATATCCTAACACCATTTGCTGTTTGCGCACCTATTTTCAGTACAGGCCAGTCGAAAACTGGTAGCATGCCTGCTGCCCAATTTCCGCCTATCATTCGGGAAGTTGAGTGCTGAATAAGCAAAGCCCCGAATTTTCACCCTGAGCAATATAAAGGCTAACGCTTTAGCCCCTGATATCTACACTCCATGCCAGTTTTTAGTTGCCTGAAATACATAGCCGATTCCGGGCAATATATGTTTTTCACATTTACATACAAGGCCATCATCATACCCATAAGCCCTTTTCGCGCCAGATCTAATCCTGCTTTTTTGCCAGGAAAAAAGGGATAAACAAGTGACGCATTTACGACCGGAAATAAGGAGTAAAAAGCCAGGTATACATTCTTTACTGATTTTTTAAATTTTAAACCCAGAAACTGGTTATGAAAACAAAACTATTTGCCTCCGTACTGCTGGCAGCTGGCACTGTACAAGTTTCAATCGCACAAAACACAGGGGTAGGCACTACGGCACCGCTTATGCCCCTTCATGTAGCTGCCAGCGACAGTTCGGTTATGTTGGTGGAAAACACCTTGCCGCTTGGCCCAGGTCGCAGTACTGCATTATTCTTTAAAACAGGCTCTATTGGATTGCCCTATACGGGAGCCATTAAAACCGTAGGTGAAGGTACTGGCGCAGCCCGTTTGGCATTTTACACTTTTGCTGCTTCCACTCCTGCCGGGTTAAAAGAACGCATGTCCATAACCGACGCTGGAAACGTTGGCATTGGCCAACCTGCCGCCTTTGGTTATAAGTTGGATGTAGATGGCCGTATGCGCCTCAGAGCGAATGGCAATACAGCAGGTATATGGCTTAATAAAACAGACAACTCTGACGAAGCAGTTTTTGAGGGCAATTACAACGACTCGATCTGGGGGTTATACACAAACACTGGCGCGGCCTGGCGGTTTTTCTTCGATCATAAAAATGCACGATTGGGCATTAATAATGCAAACCCCAGAGTGCCAATTTCGTTTTCGGCTACCACCGGTAAAAAAATATCCTTTTATCCTGGGGGCACGGGTGATTATGGGATTGGTATATATGCCAGTGAACTACGGATGCACACCGAGAGTGCCGGAAACGATATCACATTCGGGCATGAGAACTATGCCGGCACTTTTACTGAACGTATGCGTATTAAGGGAAATGGCCAGGTATGTATTGGCTCCAATGACCCCGCCAGCGGGTATATGCTTTCTGTTAGCGGTAAGTTGATTGCCGAAGAAATGAGGGTGCAAGTAAAAGGCTTATGGCCCGATTATGTGTTCAGCAATGGCTATAAGCTGCGGCCGCTGGAAAAGGTAGAGGCTTATATTAAACAGCACAGCCACCTGCCCAATATACCTTCGGCAGCTACGGTAAAACAACAAGGAATTGCCGTAGGCGAAATGCAAAACAAACTGATGGAAAAGGTGGAGGAACTTACGCTGTACCTCATTAAAGCCAATAAGGAAATAAAGGCCCTGCAGGAAGAAGTAAAGGCCCTTAAAAACAAATAGTAAACATCATTTGACAAAAGCAAAAACACTACCATGAAATGTAGAAGTTTAATTGCTGCATGGCTGATGATGACAGGCACCCTTGCAGCACAACAGATACCAACGGCACTGGCTACTCAATTACAGGGCAAAACAAAACTGAAAGACATAATGGGCACTGTAAAAAGCTATTATGGTTTTACCCCCGAAGTAATTGCAAATAACACCAAAGCATTGCCCGGCAGCTCCGATGCCGTAGACCCAAAGGTGCTGCGTACCCTAAAGCACTGGGCCAGGTTTGAGTGGGAAATGAGCAGCCGTGTTACCGCCCGGGGCGACATGTTTGACTATAACAAGTATTTACTGGAACAAACCAGGAAGTATGAATCAGCCAACCCGGCAATAAACGCCGCCACCCAGGCTGCTGGTGGTAACTGGTCGTTGGTAGGGCCCTCCAATGTTGTTTATGGCCATGGTATTAGTATCGGCCAGGGACGCATAGACAGGATCGCTTTTCACCCCACCAATGCCAGTATTTTTTTTGTAGGATCCCCCAGTGGAGGACTCTGGAAAACAACAAATGGAGGAAGCAGTTATGCCTGCCTCACCAATAGCTTTCCCAACCTTTCCGTTTCTGGTATTGTAGTAGATAGAATCGATCCCAATATTATTTACATTCTTACCGGTGATGGCGATAGCGGCAATGGTGGTTTTGTGAACCAATTTGGATATCGCAGGGGAGGAATTGGTGTTTGGAAAACTACCGATGGAGGTGCTACCTGGTCTCAATTGGGTGGTGCAGCCGTATTAGGGAATGGTTACAAACTGGTTCAAAGCCCCCTCGATGCTAATGTATTATTGGCCGCTACCACCCAGGGTATTTTTCGCACGGGAAATGGTGGTATTACCTGGACGCAATCCCGAACCGGCGTTTGCCAGGATGTAGCGTTTAAACCGGGCACCGGCCTGTCCTATGCATGTGGAGATGACCCCGGAGCTAATAACTATTGGTTTGAGATTTCGGTAAATGGCGGTGTCACTTTCTCTGATCTTTCCACATTTGGCAATAGCATTACAGGCACCAACAGGGCATGCATAGGTGTTTCGCCCAATAGCGCCAACACCGTGTATTTATTGTGTGGGGTGGGAAATATCAGTAATAACACTTTTTTGGGCTTTTACAGGAGTACCAACAGTGGAACCGATTTTACGCTGCAAAGCACTTCGCCTAACGTATTTGGGGATGCCGGTGCGGGTGTTGGTTCCGACCAATCTGGTTATGATAATTGTATAGCAGTAAATCCCGGTAATATCAATCGTATTATAGTAGGCGGGCTGGTGGTATTTGGTTCATCTAATGGTGGCAGCAATTTTAGCAACCTAACCACTTATAGCGATGGCATCACCGGCCCAAGCGACACCTATGTTCACCCCGACCAGCATGCGCTGGAATACAATCCTTTAGACAGTAAGCTATACGTCTGCAACGATGGTGGGGTATATATGAGTAGCGATAATGGCGCTACATGGACGCCTAAATATGCCAATCTGCCCACCACTGCGAGTTATCATTTAGCCGTGTACGACGGCGACCCCAGCCAACTACTGATAGGAAATCAGGATAATGGCATTCAGTTACGTGAAGATGGAGGTAGTACTTTTCATCAGGCTGGTGGCGGCGATGGTTTTGATATGGATTTTATGCACAATGATGAAGACGATTTTTTTGGAGTAGTTAATACAAAAGTTTACCGCTACACATACGATGGGCTTAGCTCTTCTCTAAAATTAGATTTTGTTCCCAACTTTTTCCCGTCAATGGCCATACACGAAACCAATACCGATCGTATTTTTACAGGCATCACTCAATTCCACCGTTACGAACATTATTGTTGTTCCAGCGACGTGGACGATGTATTCAACGTATCCTGTAGTTGGGCCATTGCCACCTGCCCTAGTTGGGCCAGCCGGATCTATATCGCCGGCGATGTAAGTTTTGCCTCCGGAACTACGGGCACCATGCGCCGGAGCGATGATGGCGGCAGCACCTGGACCCGCCTGGATTTGAATACGGGCTTTCCGGATATGACCCTGGTGCCAAAAATTACCTACATATGTGCAAAGCCTAATAACAGCGACTGGGTTTGGATTACCATTGGCGGCGGACCGGGTGTACCAGGACGGGTGTATTTCAGCAGCAATGCAGGTGCCACCTGGAGCAATATTACACAAGGCCTGCCCGATGTGCCTGTTAACTGCATTGCCGTTGATGCGAATAACAACGCCTATGTAGGTACCGACTTTGGCGTGTTCTACCGGGGCAGTGGCTGGAGTAGCTGGAAGCCATTTTCGAATAACCTGCCCCGCTGCCCGGTAACCGACATTAAACTAAGTCCGTCTATTTTTAAAGTAAGGGCATCACTTTTTGGCAGGGGTGTGTGGGAAACCGATCAGTACTCCGACTGCAACCCCGATGTAACCGTTAGTGGCACAAAGGAAGGACAACAATACTTTGAGGCTTCTTCAACCGTTACCACTACAGCAACCAGTAACGATGGCCCGGGCACTCAAATATTTTACAGGGGCGGTAACCTGGTAGATATGAAGCCCGGGTTTGAAATAGCCAATACGGCAGCTGGGAACATCGTTACAGGGCCGTGTAATAGTGGCATACCGGTGTTTAGCAAGGTGTTTTCTGATACAACCAATGACTACAGCAACTTTAGGTACGCCAAAATGCCTCCGGCCGATAAAAGGAAATTCCCGTATGCATTTATTAAAGACTGGGAATGGAAAAACAATATGCCTCTTGCCAAAATAGAACAGGTAAAAGAAGGAGCGCTGTCACTGATTTTAGTGGATGATGCAGGTGAAAAAATTGCGGATTTATGGAGTCGTGCTGCAATGGTGCAAGGGGCAGTTTCTGTAGCCCTGCCCTTTGACCCGCAATGGAAAACAAAGAAGCTGTCCGTACTGCTTTTTCATAACAACCAGTTGGTTCACTGGCAGGAGCTGAACTAAGACCCGCCCATAATGATGATAGCCCTGCCTGTATTCCAGGCAGGGCTATTATTGCTTAGACAGCGATGAAAAATTTAAAAAGCGGAACCCTGATTTCTATTGAACTATTCCCAAATAATTTCCATCAATCCGATTCTTATTTCCCCAAACGCTTCTCCTTTTAAGCCCCTGCTCCTATATTTGCACAAAATTTAAGAACCGGTATGGGTAATAAGTTAGTAAAATCATTGCTGGTGGCGGCTTTCGGCCTGTTTACCTTGCTGAATACGACGGTTGCAAATGCACAACACGAAGGGCCAGAAACGACAGAGGCGTCGCCAAACCATACCGATCCAGAAAAATTTAGCGTTTCCGATGTTTTAATGGAACACGTAATGGATAACCACGAATTCCACTTCTTTAATTACGGCGGACACCATTATTCTATCCCTTTACCGGTTATAATATACTCACCTGAGCGCGGGTTTAGTTTTTTCTCTTCCAGCAATTTTCATCACGGCGAAAAAACATACGAAGGTTACAAACTCAACGAAAAAAATAAAATAGAAGCAGTAGATGCTAATGACGCAATAGACGAATCGGTTACTGTATATGATTTTTCGCTTACCCGCAATGTGGTTCAAATGATGCTTGGTCTTATCCTCCTGGTTTTATTAATGACCAATATTGCTAAAAAATACAAGAAGAACGGCATTAAAGTGGCACCAACAGGCTGGCAGAATGCTGTTGAGCCGGTGATCAATTTTATACAGGACGATGTGGCAAAACCCAACCTGGGTCACAAGTACGAAAAGTACATGCCTTACCTGCTTACTGTTTTCTTCTTTATCCTGATCGGTAATATCATCGGCCTTATTCCCGGTTCGGCTAACGTTACAGGTAATATCTCTTTCACGCTGGTATTGGGCTTTATTTCCTTCCTGGTGATCAATTTTAGCAGCAATAAACACTATTGGGGTCACATTTTCTGGTTCCCTGGTGTAGCTGTTCCGTTGAAAATACTGATGATGATCGTGGAACTGCTGGGTGTGATCACCAAGCCATTCGCTCTTATCATTCGTTTGTTCGCCAATATGATTGCAGGTCACATGATCATTACCTGTCTGATCATGCTCATTTTCATCTTTGCAGGTATCAGCAAATTTGCGGGTATTGGTTTTGCGCCGGTTTCAATAGCATTTACCGTGTTCATTTACTTTATTGAAATACTGGTGGCCTTTATCCAGGCTTATATCTTCACTACGCTTACAGCTGTATTCATCGGCCAGGCTATGGAAGGCAGCCATGATGATGCACATGCACACGGCGACGCACACGCTACTGCCAAGGCGCACTAATCAAATTCGTTTTTTATTTTTCATTTATAAATTCTAGTATCATGTCAACAATGACAATTCTTTTGGACGGAATGGCTAACATGGGTGGAGCTATCGGCGCCGGTTTATCTGCTATTGGTGCAGGTATCGGTATCGGACAAATCGGTAAAGGTGCTGTAGAAAGCATCGCCCGTCAGCCCGAAGCTGTTAACGACATCCGTGCCAACATGATCCTGACTGCTGCCTTCGTTGAGGGTGTTGCCTTGTTCGGGGTTATCGCTGGTTTGCTTGCTATCTTCATCAAGTAAGCGCCTTCTGTTCAGCAAAAGATTCCACTGCACCTGAAGTACAGGACGGAGGGTGCAGTGGTTATTTCAACTGACAAACAGGCAATTGGCAACCGGCAAACAACATTTGCATATTTGCTCATTTGCACATTTTCACATTCTCTAATTAAATACATATGGAACTCTTATTACCTGGCCTCGGCCTCTTGTTCTGGACATTGGTTTGCTTTCTCATCGTTTTCTTTATCCTGAAGAAATTTGCCTGGAAGCCCATTCTGTCTTCTTTAAAAACCAGGGAAACCGGTATTGCCGATAGCCTTGCTATGGCTGACAGGGTTAAAGCTGAAATGGCACAATTAAAGAATGAGAACGAACAACTGATGGCGCAGGCCCGTGAAGAACGTGCCCAGATGCTGAAGGAAGCAAAAGATACCAAAGACAGAATTATCAACGAAGCGAAAGAACAAGCTAAGGTTGAAGCCAATAAAATCATCATGGACGCCAGTGCTGCCATACAGCATCAAAAAATGGCTGCCCTTACCGATGTAAAAAACCAGGTAGGTACGCTGGTTGTAGAAGTGGCCGAAAAAGTATTACGCCGCGAACTCGCCAACAAAGCCGACCAGGAAACTTTTATTAAGCAAATGGCGGACGCCGTTCAATTGAACTAAGTCATTTGAATGTGGAAATGTGAAGGTGTGGAAATGTGGAAATGATACTACCCATTTTATCCAATTTCTCCTTGCCGATACATTTTCACATTTCCACATTTTCCACATTTTCACATTATCAAAAGATGCAAAATCCCCGTTTAGCCACCAGGTACGCCAAGAGTATTATTGACCTGGCGTTAGAAAAAAAGCAGCTGGATGTTGTATATGCAGACATGCAATACCTGGACGCTTTATGCAAAGCCAGTAAGGAATTTGTAAACCTGCTTAAAAGCCCAATCGTAAAAGGCGACAAAAAACAAGCTGTGCTGGATGCCGTAACCAAAGGAAAAGTAGGCGCCATTACAGAAGGGTTCAACAAACTGCTGGTGTCTAAAAACCGTGAGAACGTGCTTCCGGAAATTGTAACTGCTTTTATTGATCAGTATAATGAGATTAAAGGCATTCATAAGGTAAAACTCACTACAGCACAGCCTTTAACCGAAGCCATGAAGACCGCTATCCTGGGAAAGATCACAAAAGAAACACCCATGCAAAATGTGGAGCTCGAAGCCTTTACCGACGAAGAACTGATAGGTGGTTTTGTACTGGAATACAATAACAACCTCGTAGACGCCAGCATCCTCCGCGACCTGAAAGACATTAAGAAACAATTTATGAATAACGACTTTGTAATGAAGATCAGGTAATACTAACCTGCGTGGTCATTAGGTCATTTGTCAATAAGTCATTAATAAAAAATCCCGGAGCATGTGCTTCGGGATTTTTTATACTCAAATGTTTACGGATTCTGTATATGACCATTGACCTAATGACCAATGACCCTAAAAGGCTAAGAATGAATGTATTCTTTTAGTTGGCTGATGGTTTCCTTTTGTTGTAAAATAACAGCACCCACCACATCACTCATGGATATAACGCCTACCAGTTTTTCACTGCTGAAAACAGGCATATAGCGGATGTGTTTTTCACTCATCAAACCCATACAATGTTCAATGCTGTCAGAAGGTTTTAGCCGGGGCAGGTCTGTACCCATAATTTCCCCCACTTTGGTATCCGCACTGGTTTTGCCCTCAAGAATAACTTTTCGGGCATAATCACGCTCGGTAATGATGCCACAGTATTCGCCGTTTTCCAGCACCAGCAGCGAGCCGATATTTTTTTCGGCCATCAGTTTCAATGCATCTATTACAGGGGTTTCGGGTTCAGCACTACACACCGTAAGAGTTTTTTTGTTGAGGATGTCGGCAACATTATTCATTGGCAGTTTTTTTCGTTTTTTAAAAATAGCTTTTTTGAAAACAAAACCAAATTATGATTGGTCTTGTTTGCTTCTTCCAATACGGTAAAGCACAAAACCCATAAATGCGAAGAAGGCAGCACCTAATAAATAATAGGCTTGCTCTCCTCCCAATATGTTTTTAAGCCCGGCTTCTGCGCTCCACTTTCCAAGCGTGGCGTTGATGCTTTCGTTGGCGGTAAGAAAAGCCACAATTACCCCTGCTACCGCACCGCCAGCCACCAAGCCTGTGGCAAACAAGTTGCCTTTGCCCAGGTCTTCTTCCTCCTGGTCCACGATACCTGCTTTCTTCTTTTTCATTTCGATAATACCCCTGATAGCGCCACCAATAAAAATGGGCAACGTAGTGCTCAACGGTAAATAAACACCCACCGCAAAACTTAGTGACTTGATATTACAAAGTTCCAAAGTGATGGCGATACATACCCCCACCAATACAAACTGCCAGTCGAGGTTATTAGATAATATCCCTTTAATAAGCGTGGCCATTAATGTGCCTTGTGGTGCAGGTAAAGCATCCGAACCAATGGCGTGCATAATACCCTGGTCTAGCATTGCCTGGGTGGGCGTATCCAATATTTTTATGGTAGCTCCGATAGCCAGCGATGAAACTACCGCTCCCACAAACAGGGCTATCTGCTGGTATTTGGGCGTAGCACCCACTAAAAACCCTGTTTTCAGATCCTGTGAGGTTGCACCGGCATTAGCTGCAGCAATGCAAATCATGCCACCCACCACCAGTGCCATTGGCTCGTATACCTTCCCTGTCCAGCCTACCGCAATAAAAATAAGACAGGTGCCCATGAGCGTAGCGATCGTCATACCACTAATTGGATTGTTGGAACTACCAATAAGCCCCACAATACGGCTGCTCACGGTGACGAAAAAAGCACCAAAAATAATCACCAATATTCCCAGCAGCAACTTGCTGATAATGCTATCGCCCGGTATGTTAGGTAATATCGCCATCAGCAACACCAGTACCACACTACCTATACCTACGATCTTAATGCTAAGGTCCCTGTCGGTGCGCTTTACTTCGGCTGGAGTCGCACTTTTATCTTTTAAGCTGCCAATGCTTCCTTTAAAAGAAGAAATAATGGTGGGTATGGTTTTGAACAAAGTAATAAAGCCACCTGCGGTAACTGCGCCAGCTCCAATCAACCGGATATAGGAACGATAAATAGCTGTGGAATAATCGGCAAACTGGTGCGTAACCGGGTCCCATGCGCCGGGTCCGCCTGCTTTTGTTATATCGGCCAGGTAGCCCAATTTTACCAATTGCGCAGCGATGGTATCTGATGGTACCAAAGAAGATAGCAGGGGAATAAAAACAAACCAGCTCAGCACCCCGCCAGCCACTAAAACGCCAGCTATTTTAGGCCCGATGATATAGCCAACTCCCAGGTACTCCGGGGTTATTTCACCACTCAGTTTTGCCGAAGGAAAAAAGCGGTTGACCTGTTTGGTCATAAAAGCAGGCGTTTCTGCTATTACATGAAATATTTTTTGTAGAATAGCATAGGCAAAGGCGAAACCCAGGCCCATAAAGGCTGTTCGGGCAAAATTACCGCCCTTTTCACCGGCCTTTAATACGCTGGCACAAGCGGTTCCTTCAGGATATGGCAGGTTTTCATGTTCTTTTACGATCAGTGCTTTGCGCAGGGGGATCATCATCAGTGTACCCAGGATACCACCAAAAATGGCCAATATTAAAATGGTCCAGTAATTAAAAAAGTTGGCACTGTCGGGGTTACTTAAAAACAAAAAGCCCGGCAAAGTAAACACAACACCCGCCGCAATACTTTCGCCCGCGCTTCCGGTGGTTTGGATAATGTTGTTCTCAAGAATGGTGGTCTTAAAAAGCTTCCGGCCGAGAGTAATGGCAATTACGGCAATTGGGATGGAGGCGCTAACGGTAAGTCCGGCCTTGAGGGCCAGGTACACTGTTGCTGCTCCGAAGATGATACCAAATATACTTCCCAGCACAATTGCTTTGAAAGTGAATTCCTTCATCTTTGTTTCCGGTGCCACAAAGGGCTGAAATGCTTTTGGTTCGTTCATGGGCTGATGGTTTTACCGATAAATTTAGTTGTTTTGATTCTCTAAAATAATTTCATGTTGTTGTATCTGTTTCTTAAAGGTCTTCTTCGCCTGTCGATGCTGTTTTTTTACAGGCGTGTCACATACATCAACAGGAAGGGCCTCGGGCTTAAGGGGCCCATGTTGATTGCGGCCAATCATCCCAATTCATTTTTAGATGCTTTATTTTTTGGCGTGTGTAATTACCACGGAGTGCATGTTATTACGAGGGGCGATGTATTTGAAAAACCTTCTATGGGTAAAATGCTGCGGTCTTTTAAACTCATCCCTATCTATCGCATACGCGATGGTAAGGATAAACTGGCCAACAACGATGAAACTGCAGAAGCCGTGATAGAAGTGTTGCGCCAGGGCGGCATCGTAATGATTTTTGTCGAAGGCTTTTGCGCCCATCAAACCACTTTACAATTGCCCCTGAAAAAAGGCGCCGCCCGTATGATAGCTGAAAGCTGGAAAAGAGGCATTGAGGTAAAAGTGCAACCACTGTGGATGCGCTACGATTCGTTCAAAGACTTTGGCAAAATACTGGACCAGAATTTTGGCCAGCCATTTGGTAGAGAAATAGTGGAAGGCATGCCCGGGGAAGCAGCCCAGGTATTGCAAATAAACAAGCGTACCGAAAAAGAATTACAGGCACAGGAAGCCATACCCACTGCCTACAAGCCACTGCCTTCCTGGCTTCGGAATATGCTTTGGCCATTTGCCATGCTGGGCAAAATAATTCATTATCCTTTTTACAACCCCATCCAAAAATTCGTATTGAAGAAAACGGCAGGTACTACACACTACGATAGTGTAATGATCGCCTTGCTTACCCTTGGTTACCCGCTGTACTTGTTGTTGATCATTGGTATACTGCTCATCATTTTTCACAACTGGATGGCATGGCTGGTGCTGGCTGTATTTCCTTTGCTGGCAAGGCTTTATTTGTTTTGGAAGAAGTAGAAAAATACGAATTCATTATCCCAACATCACCGTCATTGCGAGGCCGGGTTCTTGCCCGGCCGAAGCAATCTCCAGGAGTTGTTTTGAGGCGCCACTGCATTAAATTACTGAGAGCCTTATTAAATGGCGCGGGATTGCTTCGGGCAAGAACCCTCGCAATGACGCTCAATTTTTTGAGTCACAAAAAGTTTTCTCTTTAATGCAGTCCCTTTTCCTTCATCACTTTATTCAGCCATTTTAGCATCGCAAAACACATAATTGCTGCAGCAAGCAGCAGGGTAAAATTCACCCAGAAATAATTGGATTTGTCTTCATAAGTATCCCACAGGCTGGCCAGTACCCCTGATAGTTTATTGCCGATGGAAGTAGATACAAACCATCCACCCATCATCAGCGACGTTATACGAACCGGGCTCAGTTTACTAACCAGCGAAAGACCCATCGGGCTCAGGAACAACTCCCCAACCGTGATCACACCATAACTACCGATCAGCCACCACATACTGGCCTTTTCTGCGCCGTTGCTATTTACTTTTACACAGGCCACCATTATTAAAACTGATAATGCTGAGATCAAAAGCCCGAAGGCAATTTTTGTGGTGGTTGAGGGTTCTTTATTTCGCTTTCGCAAAAAGGCAAAAAATGCTATGACCAATGGTGTAAGTATAATCACCCAACCAGGATTAATGGATTGGCTCAGGTTGGTATTCCAGACATTTATAGTGCTGCCCTCCGTTTTCATATTCAGATCTGTTTCGTTGCGGAAGTACACCGGGTAATCGTAGACCATAACAGGGTTCCCGTCTTTTTTCTGCAGCCTGAATTGTTCATCGTACAGGGCCACGGAATCTTTTTTGTATGTAAGTTTTTGCGCCAGTTTTACTTTTTCAAAAACGGTTTCGGCTACACCCGTAACAGAACGGTCGGTATAGCGGTCGGCCCAGGTAGTAAGCGCAGATCCATTTTGTTTGAACACTGCCCAGAATAAAATAACTACCGCGAAGATGGCCAGCAGCGCAGCAATAGGACGCTTTTCATCGGGCGCAGCTTTTGCATACAACGTGGAATAAAAATAGATGACAGGGATACATGCAAAAATGAAAGCATCTGTAGAGTCGGAACCAAAAATAGAACCGGGTATTAACCAGCCGAGAACACCCGCTATAACGGATGGCAAAATGATGAGTAAGGTTATTTTAGTCATACTCATATCACCCGGCTGCGTACCTTTTTTAATATCGGCAGCCCTGTAGTGTTTGGTACCAATAAGGAAAATGATGACACCTATAAACATGCCTATCCCGGCGGCGATAAAGGCATAGGCCCAACCCAGGGTATTATACAAAACAGCTCCAAAAAAATTGCAGATAAAAGCACCCACATTGATACCCATGTAGAAGATATTGTAGCCCTCATCCTTCCGGCCCACATACTCAGGAGTGGAATACACATTACCCAGTAAAGTGGAGATATTGGGTTTAAAAAAACCATTACCCACTATCACCAGCGTCATGGCAAGGTAGAGCATCGGGAGGCTGTGAATACCCATCATACAATAACCGACACCCATCATAATACCGCCAATGATGATGGACTTTCTATATCCCAGGTACCGGTCGGCAAGCAGGCCGCCAAGAAAAGGGGTAAAGAATACGAGTGCAATAAAAGTTCCGTAGAGGTCTGCACTATCTTTTTCCGTCATGGCAAATCCTGCTTTTACATCTTTCAGGTAAAGCGTAAAAATGCCGATCATCAGGTAGTATCCAAAGCGTTCCCACATTTCGGAGAAAAAAAGATAAGGTAACGCTACCGGGTGTTTTCGGGCTGTTGGCTGGGCACTCATAACAACTGTATTTATCTGTGGAAATGGAGAAAGAAAACGGAGTTGAAAAGAATCAACTCCGTTTCCATAGTTGGGAAAGAATAATTTAAGCGGAACCTGTTTTGTCTTTTACGATCTGGTCGAGCGATTTTACTCTCATGAAAATGAGAATACCTCCAAGTATTGCGGCCACCGCGATAATGCCGAAGAAGATCCTTTTATCGGGCATTTTGTCCCAGAAGGTAGCCATTACACCGGCTACTTTTCCGCCAATTGACGTAGACAGGAACCAGCCTCCCATCATTAGCGCCGTTAATCGTTGAGGAGCTAGTTTAGAAACAAACGATAAACCGATCGGGCTCAGGCAGACCTCACTGATGGTAAATACACCGTAGGTGAGGAATAACCACATGGGCCCGGCTTTATGGGTATAGATGCTGGGCACAGACATCACAGCAAATACCATTACGAGTGCGCTCAATCCTGATATTACTAATGCCCAGGCAAACTTGCTGGCTGTGCTGACAGGTTTTCTCTTTCGCGATCGCCAGGCAAAGAATGCGATCAGCGGAGGTGTAAAGGCAACTATAAAGAAGGGATTTATAGATTGGAACAGTTCGGTATTACCTACTTTTTGCACACCACTCGGAGGCCATTTATCCTTTGGCATATTGGCGAAATAAGGGTCAGGTGCCATCGTTTTTATAGCACGACCCGAATCATCAGTTACCACGCGCATATAGCTGTCAAGACTGTCTGTCTGCTGAGGCTTTGTTTCCAGGTTTTGCAGCGCATATATAGCATCGGACGGTTTTTCCATAAACTGCGGAATAGACCTGTCGGTATGCGATTCTGCCCAGATAGTAAGACCTGTCGAATTTTGGTTATAGATCGTCCAAAAGATCACCGATACCGCAAATACGAATAGCAGTGCACCAATGGCCTTTCTTTCATTGCCTTTTTCCTTTCTCCAGAGATTCACATAGAATGTAATAACCGGCAGGCACGCGAACATAAAGGCATCGGCAGAATCGCTACCAAAAATATTGCCAGGGATAACCCAGCCAATAACAGCGAAAATGATCATTGGGATAAACACGGTTCCCAAAATTTTAGAAGTAGGCATGTCTCCCGGCTGCATGGGCCGCTTGATGTCGTGTTGCTTAATATGCTTCACATTGATAGCCAGCGTTATCAAACCAATAATGAGCCCAACACCAGCTGCTGAAAATGCAGCTTGCCAACCAATCCTGTTGCGAAGAATGGCGGCCACGAAATTGCAGAAGAAGGCACCGATATTGATGCCCATATAAAAAATGTTATACGCATTGTCTTTTAGCGGTCGCAATTCTTCCGTGTTGTACATATTTCCAAGCAAGGTGGAAATATTGGGTTTGAAGAATCCATTTCCAACAATAATAAGCCCCATGGCGATGTAGCAAGTATAATCTCCCGGTAAAGCGATCAACAAGTACCCGGCTGCCATCATTGATCCGCCAATGAAAATGGATTTAAGGTAACCCAAATACCTGTCTGCCAGCAGGCCACCGATAAACGGCGTGAGATAAACTAAAGCGATAAAAGTACCCACAACATCCGCTCCCATCGCTTTTGGCAGTCCTTTACCCGTTGTGTTTGTGAGGAACAAAAACAGTATCCCCACCATCAGGTAGTATCCAAACCGCTCCCACATTTCGGTAAAGAATAAAATGTATAACCCACGCGGGTGTTTTGCCGCCTTGACTGTAACTGTTTGGCTCATGTTGCTTGTTTTTCTATTGTTTGGTTGAAATAAAAATCGTGGTATTTCTTATGTTCCTACTTGTACAAGACGGGTGTGTTTTGTTTTTTGCCCTGCCCTCCCGGCCAAAATGAAAAATGGGAAACGATGTTATAAAACGGTTTCCCACGTGACTTATTGACGAATGACCAATGACTTAGAAAGAAGCGGCAATCTGTGTGTAACGTCAAATATCTATTTTCGCCGGGCAAATTCCAAAAATCAAATGAACATTCTTCTTCTTGGCGCCGGCGGCAGGGAACATGCACTGGCGTGGAAACTGGCCCAAAGCCCCCATTGTACCCAACTTTTTATAGCACCCGGCAATGGCGGCACTTTGCAATACGGAACCAATCTCGGATTTGGGGTCAACGATTTTGAGGCCATTAAGCAATGTTGTTTGAAGGAAGAAATTGGCCTGGTAGTAGTGGGGCCCGAAGACCCGCTGGTGAATGGCGTGTACGATTTTATAGTGGGTGACGAAGCATTGAAAGACATTATCGTGGTTGGCCCGTCTAAAGAAGCCGCACAACTGGAAGGCAGCAAGGCATTTTCCAAGAAATTTATGCAGCGCCAAAATATCCCCACTGCTGGCTACGAAGAATTTACCCAGGAAAATTTTGACGCCGGCATCACCTACCTGCAACAACACAAACTGCCAATTGTATTAAAAGCCGATGGCCTTGCCGCCGGCAAGGGAGTGGTGATTTGCCAAACACACGAAGAGGCCATCCAGGTATTTTCCTCTATGATCATTAATAAACAATTTGGCGAAGCCAGCAGCAAAGTGGTGGTAGAAGAATTTCTCGATGGGATCGAAATTTCGGTCTTTGTTTTAACCGATGGAAAGGACTACCAGATCATTGGCCACGCCAAAGATTACAAACGGATAGGCGAAGGGGATACAGGGCCCAATACAGGCGGCATGGGCTGTGTAAGCCCGGTACCTTTTGCTGAAAACCTGTTTATGCAAAAGGTAATTGGCACAATAATTGAACCTACGGTCGCCGGTTTACATAAAGAAAAATTAACCTACAAGGGCTTCGTGTTTTTCGGGCTTATAAAAGTGGGCGACGAACCGTTTGTGATAGAATACAATTGCCGGATGGGTGATCCTGAGACAGAAGTGGTATTGCCAAGGTTAAAAAACGACATCGTGGACTTGTTTCTTCAAATGCAGCATGGAACATTAAAAGAAGCCTCAATTGCGTATGACGAAAGGGCGGCCGTGACGATAATGGCGGTAAGCGGTGGTTATCCGGGTGACTATGAAAAAGGAAAGATCATCTCTTTTACTGAAGGGCCCGACAAAATGGATGAAGTGATGGTTTTTCACGCCGGCACCACGTTTAACAGTGCGCATGAGCTGGTAACAAATGGCGGCCGTGTAATTACTGCAACTGCTTTAAGAAATACCATTTCCGAAGCTGCAACTGCGGCCCGGGATTCAATAGCGCAAATTGATTTTGAAGGCAAATATTACCGTACCGATATAGGCTACGAATTCGAATAAATGGCAGTGATTTGATGGTTCAAAAAAAACAGGATTTGATCCTGAAATATGAACCGTTCAGCATAATGCGTAAAGCGTCTTGCATTTAGCGTAACCCCTGTAAATTCAGGTGTTTTCCCCATTTAGTGATTATAACAAAATAAATTTTCCAAAACACGAATCTGTATTGGTGAATCGAAACTTTTACAGCAATTTTGCCGACACTCTAAAAAATACTTTTTATCTCCAAATAACATAATGGGACTCTTTAATTTTTTTACACAAGAAATAGCAATGGACCTGGGTACTGCTAATACCCTTATCATACATAACGACGAAGTAGTGGTGAACGAACCATCCATCATAGCCCTTAACCGCAACAACCTGAAAGAAGTGCTTGCAGTGGGTAAGAAAGCCTTAATGATGCATGAAAAAACCCACGAAAGCATTAGAACCATACGACCGCTAAAAGATGGTGTGATCGCCGATTTTAACGCTGCGGAGCTCATGATCAGGGAAATGATCAAAATGATCTACCAGAAGAAGCCTTTGTTTCCGCCAAGCTGGAGAATGATGATCTGCATCCCTTCCAGCATTACCGAAGTAGAAAAACGTGCCGTACGCGATAGTGCCGAACAAGCTGGTGCCAAAGAAGTGTACCTGTTACATGAACCTATGGCTGCCGCGCTGGGTATTGGTATAGATGTGGAAGAACCAGTGGGCAACATGATCATTGATATCGGAGGTGGAACTACCGGTATTACCGTAATAGCTCTTGCTGGTATTGTTTGCGACCAAAGTATCCGCATTGCTGGTGACGAGTTTACGGCCGATATTATGGAAGCCCTCCGTCGCTACCATAGCTTACTGATTGGTGAGCGTACTGCGGAACAAATTAAGATCCAGGTAGGTTCGGCTATGAAAGACCTTGAAAATCCCCCCGATGATATCGCCGTAAATGGCCGTGACCTGGTAACAGGTATCCCCAAACAGATTTTTGTAAGCTATACCGAAGTGGCAGAGGCTTTGGACAAAAGCATCTTCAAAATAGAAGAAGCCATCTTAAAAGCTTTGGAAACGACCCCACCGGAGCTGGCATCCGATATTTATCGCCGTGGACTTTACCTTACCGGCGGCGGCGCATTGCTGCGTGGCCTGGATAAACGTATCAGCAACAAGATAAAACTACCCGTACATGTAGCCGACGATCCGCTGAAAAGTGTGGTACGTGGCACAGGTATAGCGCTGAAGAATTATAACAGGTATCCGTTTATAATGAGATAAGGGGGCCTGCCCAATCCCTCCCCCGGTGGAGGGGATTACAACCTTCCGATTAATTGGTGGCGTTACGAATTTTTAAATGAATTTATTACATCTCCCAACTGACTCTAAGTGTCCCTCCCCACCGGGGAGAATAGGAGGGGCTTCCCATGCGTAACCTTATTCTCTTTTTTCGCCGCTTCTCTACCATGTTCTTCTTTCTGCTGTTGCAGGTAGTGGCGCTCCTGATGTTGGTGAAATACAACAAGAGCCACGAAGCTGCCTATATGCAATTGAGTTATGAAATAACAGGGAAGATTAACAAGCAGGCCAATAAAGTAGAAACCTGGTTTAACCTGGGCGAAAACAATAAAAGGCTGGCCGAAGAAAATAACCAGTTAAAAAATAACCTGCCCCAAAACTTCACCAGCATCGATACCACAGGCAAGCTGGTGGCGGATTCTGCCAAATGGGATAGCACCGGAAAACAGCGCAAATACATTTATCGGGTGGCGCGGGTGGTCAACAATTCTGTTGCTTCTCAAAGTAATTATATTACCATCGAACGGGGCAGTAACCAAGGGGTTTATAAAGGCCAGGCCGTTACCTGCGCCGGAGGTATTGTGGGTATCGTAACCGATGTTAGTGGCAACTACGCCACCGTTATGAGCCTGCTTCACCGCAACAGCCGCCCTACTGTGATGATGAAAAACGGCTTTATCAGCGGCACCCTGGTTTGGGATGGCCGAAATCCGGCATTGTTACAACTCACCGGCATCCCCAAAAGCACCAAACTGGTTAAAGGCGACACCGTATTAACCAGTAATTTATCCATCAATTTTCCGCCGGGTTTAATGGTGGGCACCATCGACAAAGTGGAAGAAGACAAAGCCGGCAACAACCTCATCTTGCAGGTAAAGCCGGGGGCCAATTTCTTTTCACTCCAATATGTAGATGCGATAGAAAACCTGATGGGAAAAGAACAGGCGGAGCTGGAGGCAAGAGCGAAGAAGCAATAGTTGGGGATTGGGGATTAGTTGATTGGGGATTAGTAAGAAAACACAAATACAGGGCTGAATAAAGTACAAAGCCGATGTGGAAGAACCAATGTTTGGGAATGCACAAAAGCACCGTCCCTCTCCGCGAGGAGAGGGATAGAGGGTGAGGCTTAGCAACCGGCAACAGGCAATTAGCAAGAAACAAATCAGCTTAAGGCGTCCAGCGTAACGCGTCAAGCCTTTAGCGTAAATCACAAATCCTAAATCGTAAATCATAAATCGAATTGGCCGAACCTATAAAAATAATATTCCGTTTCATTTTGTTCATACTGGTGCAGGCACTGGTATTGAATCATATGCCCCCGCTGCACCGGTTTATTACACCTTATCTGTACTTTCTTTTCATTCTCTGGATGCCCTTTAAGACCAGCCGTTCATCGCTGCTTATTGTTGGTTTCCTGCTTGGATTTGCGCTTGATCTTTTTCTCAGAACTCCGGGCCTTCACGCTGCAGCTTGTGTGCTGATAGCCTACATCCGTCCTTTTATTATCAATCTTTTAGTGCCCAGGGAAACCAAGGAGTTAAGCCTGGGGTCACCAAGCCGAAGCACCATGGGTTTTGCCCCCTATGCCTTGTACGTAGTGGTTCTTACTATTGTGCACCATAGTTACCTGGTATTGCTGGAAATGATGCAGTTCCCCGGGCTCTTGTACTTTGTGGGTAAGGTATTTTTTACAACACTTGTCAGCTTGTTGCTGATCACGATCACAGAATTGTTAATCACCAAAAGAGGGAGAAGGGTGACGGGATAAATTTGAATCGGTCAATAGTCATTAGGTCAATTGTCAATGGGTATTACAACCAGGTTTATGAAATCCAATGACCATTGACCTAATGACCACCTAATGACCTATTGACCCATTGACCGATAACGGGTGCCCCGAAAATGGATCCACCTGCTATTGCAGTCAACTATTCACATCGTGGTAACAAATTAATTTGAACTGCCATATACAAACCACGCACGCACCTGTTAACTTCACATAGATTTTTTTCAAACTTTAAAAACACCTGCCCCCTTACAGTTTCTAAGGGGCTTTCATGTCCGATTACAATTCCATTCGCAGCCGCGTTATCCGCATCATTTTTGGTGCAGCATTGTTGATTATCATCGTCCAGTTATTTAACCTGCAATTGTTGAGTACGCAATACGGGATTGATGCCAGGAACCAGGCCATCTACCGCAAGGTTATTTACCCAAGCCGTGGGCTGGTGTACGATCGGAAAGGCCGCGTGATACTCGACAATACCACACTCTATGACCTGATAGTAATCCCCTCACAATTAAGAGGCGTAGATACTGCTGCCATTTGCAATATCGTAGGAATTGATACCGCGGAATTTAAGAGCAGGGTTATCAATGCCATCATAAAAAATGGCCGCTACCAACCCTCTATTTTCCAGGGCCTGCTGGAACCACAAATGTTTGCGCAGCTAAACGAAAATCTCTATCGCATACAACCAGGCTTCGATCTGATAGAAAGGCCTGTTCGCAAATACCCCTACAATGCCGCCGGCCCGATTTTAGGTTACCTGGGCGAAGTAGATACAGGCTACCTGCGCCGCCACCCCGAAGGAGGTTATGTTCGTGGCGATTATTTCGGCGTAGCCGGCATTGAAAACACCTACGAAAAAGCGCTAATGGGCCAGCGGGGTATTGAGTACTGGCTCCGGGACAATAAGAACCGCCCTACTTCAAAATTTGAAAATGGCAAAAACGATACCGTCGCTGTCGCAGGCAGTAGTCTCAGCACTTCCATAGATATTGAATTGCAGGCGCTCGGTGAAAAATTAATGGCCAATAAATTGGGTTCCGTTGTGGCAATCGATCCAAGAACCGGCGGCATCTTAGCCATGGTAAGCGGCCCGGGATATGATCCCAGCTTACTGACCGGCTCCAAACGCAAAAAGAATATCAATGCATTTATCAGGGACCCCCGCTTGCCGCTATTGAACCGTGCGGTGTCGGCTACCTATTCGCCAGGCTCAACGTTTAAAACCCTGCAGGCGCTGATCGGCCTGCAGGAGGGGTTAATAACCACCGATTTTAAGGTAAGTTGTAGTGGTGCGTTTTATGGATGTGGAACAGGCAGACCACAACGTTGCCTCGATTATGGCACTTTCGATTTGAGAGGTGCCATCCGGCTGTCGGACAATACGTATTTCGCCACTGTTATGCAAAAGGTGATTAATAACCCGGCGATGCCCGATATCGACAGCAGCCTGAATACCTGGGCTAAATACATGAATGCGTTTGGACTTGGCCATAAAATAGGCGTGGATGTCCCAGCCGAAAAACCGGGGCTTATTCCGACCGCAAAATTTTACAACAAGCGCTATGGAAAAGGCAAATGGAATTATTGCACTTTTAGGTCTGTTAGTATTGGGCAGGGCGAGGTAAACGTAACGCCGCTGCAGGTGGCCAACGAGATGGCTTATATAGCCAACAAGGGCTGGTATAAAATTCCTCACGTGGTAGATAGCATCGCCGGCGGCGATCAGTTCGGCTTGCTGGAAAGATTTAAGGAAAAACACACTGCTGTAACTATTGACGACAGCGTATTTGAAGCAGTTCACGATGGTATGCAGGGTGTAGTAGATAACGGAACCGGAACCGGTGCCCGCGTAAAAGACATTGTAGTTTGCGGAAAAACCGGAACGGTAGAAAACTATGCACCGGGCGGTATCATAAAACGTCCCAACCACGCTTTCTTTTGTGCCTTTGCCCCAAGAGTCAATCCTAAAATAGCCATTATGTGCGTAGTGGAAAACAGCGGTCGTTTTGGAGGCACCTATGCCGCACCTATTTGCGGATTGATGATTGAAAAATACCTGAAGGACTCTATTACCGATAAGGGCAGGCTTGAAAGAATTGAATATTTTTCAAAACTCAACCTGGTGCCTGATTTTATTTATACCGATTACAAACGGCAGGATTCCATAGATCATAAAGGTGACACGGCTTACCTGCGGCTAAAAGGCTACCTGCGGATTATGAAAGATACACTTGGCCTGGAAGACGATCCCGAAGCGGATGATTCCAAAACGGATGTAAACAAAAAAACGGAACTGCCTAAAGAAGACAGTTCTAAGGATAAAAAAGACAGCAACGCCGCCAGCAATCCTATCATCAACAATGCGGATGACAAGAAAAAACTACCGGTACCTGACAAAAAAGACAGTGCGCAATAACCCATGAGTCAACAACAAGCCATCATAAGTAAAGGAATCAACTGGGCCGTTATCTGGCTTTACCTGGCCCTCGTGGCTATTGGATTTCTTGCTATTTTTTCTGTAGAGCACAAGCCCGATGAGAATGTTTTGCAAACACTCGGCGGCTTTAAAAGTAACTATTCCAAGCAATTGCTTTTTATAGGCATCGGGCTGCTCGTGGGCACTTTTATTTTATTGATAGATAGCAAACTTTTTACAGCGACAGCCAACCTGCTTTACGCACTAGGTATTGTACTGATGCTGGCCACTTTTGTAATAGGTAAAAACATCAACGGAAGTAAAAGCTGGATACCACTCGGTTTTATGAACCTGCAGCCTGCAGAACTTTGTAAGATCTTTGTATCGCTGGCATTGGCCAAATACCTGAGCCGGCCGGAAACGGATTTTAGAAAGCCACAATCCCAGCTGATAGCAGCAGCCATTGCTTTGGCGCCGGCTGTACTCTCTGTAGCACAGCACGAGGCAGGCCTGGCACTTGTCTATTTTTCCTTCATCATGGTTTTATACCGGGAAGGCTTACCACCTGCCTACCTCATTATTGGCGCTTCCCTCGGTGTGCTGGCCGTGGCCAGCCTGGTGATGGAAGAAAATACGTTGTTCATAACCCTCAGTGTCATGGCCGGGCTGGCGTTGCTATTTTTAAGAAGACGCATCAGGCGAAAGAAAAGCATTCTACTGATGATCATAGCATTCTGGGCGGTTGGTGTGGGGGTACAGCGATTTGCCGTTCCTTATGTGCTCAATAGTGCCTTTGAGTGCTACCAAAGCAGCCGTATTATGAGTATGGTAGGTAAAGAATATGATTGTTCTAAAAATAAGCACACAAAATCCGATGCCAATGCCAATAAGAAGCCCGCTAAGAAAACAGATGATTATAATGTAAAACAGTCGAAGATCGCTATCGGTTCGGGTGGCTTGTTGGGAAAGGGATTTCTAAAAGGAACGCAGACCCAGGGCAATTTTGTACCGGAACAACACACCGATTTTATTTTTACTGCCATCGGCGAAAGTTTTGGCTTTTGGGGTACAACAATACTGGTGTTGCTCTATGGGTTATTACTGTTCCTGATCGTTAGCATGGCTGAAAGGCAACGTAGTGTTTTTAGCAGGGTATATGCCTACAGTGTGGCCAGTATTATCTTCTTCCACGTAGTCATTAACATGTGCATGACGATCGGGCTGGCGCCGGTGATTGGTATTCCATTACCCCTTATCAGTTATGGAGGATCCTCGCTGCTCACGTTTACCATTCTTCTTTTTATACTTGTGAGGCTGGATGCTGATAGACAGATGGTGTTGCGATAGGAATCTGAAAAGGTCATTGAGTCATTAGGTCATTGGTCATTCGGACCTTACCAGAATAATCATTCACTCAATAACCTATTGACTCAATGACTAAATGACCTAATGAGCCTGCATATCATTTTCCATCGCCGCCATATAAGCCGCTAAATCTTTATCTCCCCGACCGCTGAGGCACAGAATTACATTATCGGTATCCTTAAATTTCATGTCATTAAGGGCCGCCAAAGCATGCGCACTTTCCAGGGCAGGAATAATTCCCTCAAGACGGCTCAATTCGAACGCTGAAGCCAGGGCTTCATCGTCGGTGGCACTTAAAAAGCTGGCACGGCCGGTTTTAAATAAATGTGCGTGTAATGGTCCAATTCCGGGATAATCGAGGCCGGCCGAAATGCTGTGCGGCTCTACCACCTGGCCATCTTCGGTTTGCATCAGCAAACTTTTACTACCGTGCAAAATGCCGGGTTTGCCAAGCTGTGTGGTAGCGGCACTCATGCCTGTATCAATGCCATGGCCGGCTGCTTCCACAGCCACTAATTGTACCGATGGTTCGTCGAGAAAATGATAAAACGCACCTGCGGCATTGCTGCCACCGCCTACGCAGGCAACTACCTGTGTCGGTAATTCGCTACCTGTATTTTCTTTTAGCTGCCACCGCATCTCCTCACTGATAACACTTTGGAACCGCGCCACCATATCAGGATAAGGATGCGGGCCAACAACTGAACCGATGATATAATGGGTATCATGTGGATTGTTGATCCAGGCCCTGATGGCTTCATTGGTGGCATCCTTCAATGTTTTACTTCCGCTGGTAGCGGGCACTACGGTAGCTCCAAGCATTTTCATGCGGGCCACATTCGGCGCCTGGCGCTCTATGTCTTTTTCACCCATATACACCACGCACTCTACACCTTTCAGCGCACATACTGTGGCCGTGGCTACACCGTGTTGCCCGGCACCGGTTTCAGCAATGATGCGTTTTTTACCCAGCCTTTCAGCCAGTAAAATCTGGCCGATGGTATTGTTGATCTTATGGGCACCGGTATGGCAGAGATCTTCCCTTTTTAGCCAGATATTGGTACCATGCTTTTTGCTGAGCCGTTCTGCATAAAACAAGGGTGTAGGCCGCCCCACATAGTTTTTAAGCAAACTCCTGAATTCATTTTGAAACGATGCGTCGTACATGATCTCGAGGTACCGCGTACGCAGGTCTTCCACGTTCCGGTGCAGCATTTCGGGTATATAGGCGCCGCCAAACTGGCCATAGTAGCCCAGTTCGTTTGGCTGTCCGTTAAACACTTCACCTGTTGCTGGCTGCACATCTCTTGCTATTTCATGGGTCATCTTCTTAAATTTTAAAGCCATTCGTAAATGGGCCTACGAAAGTCGGTCATTATTTTCTATACCAATAAAAGGAATAGAAAATAATGACCGACAGTAATTATCATCAAACAAAAAAAATGCTGGCTAAAAATGATTCCCTTCCGCTAACAACAAATCATACATCAGAAATCCGAAATCATACATCCTACAATAGTCCTTTCTCCGTAAGGTATTCAGCAATCTGAACGGCATTTGTAGCGGCCCCTTTACGCAGGTTATCGCTTACTACCCAGCAGTTCAGCGTATTGTCCTGTGTTTCATCACGGCGGATACGGCCTACAAAGGTTTCATCTTTATCGTGTGCAAAAAGTGGCATCGGGTACACCTGGTTGGCTATATCGTCCTGTACAACAATACCTGGAGTTGCAGCGAGAAGTTCTCTTACTTCTTCCACGGTAAAATCGTTATTGAATTCAATATTCACTGCCTCGCTGTGGCCACCCATTACAGGTACACGAACGGTAGTAGCGGTTACTTTTACGCTATCGTCTCCCAATATTTTTTTGGTCTCGTTCACCATTTTCATCTCTTCTTTGGTGTAGCCATTTTCCAGGAAAACATCTATTTGCGGTATCAGGTTCAGGTCTATCTGGTATTTGTAAGCCATCTCACCCTGTATTCCATTTCTTTCGTTCATCAACTGGTCTACAGCAGCTTTACCGGTACCGGTTACGCTTTGGTAGGTACTTACAACTACTCTTTTAATACCATATCTCTCATGCAAAGGCTTTAACACCAATACCATTTGAATGGTGGAGCAATTGGGATTTGCAATGATCTTGTCTTCAGCGGTCAATACATCCGCATTTACCTCAGGTACCACCAGTTTTTTGGTGGGATCCATGCGCCAGGCGCTGCTGTTGTCAATTACAGTAATACCGGCTTCGGCAAACTTAGGCGCCCATTCAGTGCTGGTGCTTCCACCCGCAGAAAAGATAGCCACGGCGGGTTTTGCAGCAATGCCATCGGCCATGCTCACCACCTTATATTTCACGCCTTTAAATTCCACTTCTTTTCCTACACTGCGCTCGCTGGCTACGGGCACCAATTCAGTAACGGGAAAATTTCTTTCAGCCAATACCTGTAACATTTTTGTGCCTACCAGCCCGGTGGCACCAACAACAGCAACTTTCATCTTTTTGTTTTTTTGTTTTTAAATGGTGATGGATGGAATAAAAAAAGACCTTCCCGTTTTGTGGGAAGGTCTCTTATATGTTTCAACACATACAAACGCAGATCACCTTCCTTTCAGGATGTGTTTCTTAATACGTTTAATCGTGTTTGTGATTTTCATTTCGGTGGCGAAAGTAAAGGGGAAATCGGTTTTAGCCAAATTGATTTTTTGTTTGAGACAAGAAATCAGCGTCCCGATGAAAGCACCACTGAAAATTGTGTAGTGGCAGCGCGGCATTATTCCCCGCTGGCGGGGACAGGTTTTGCCGCAGGCTAAAACCAGGGGTGGGATGCGGAGGAGAATGATACAACAAAAAAAAGCCCCGCCGAAGCGGAGCTAAAAACCACACAACCTGTCAACACCAAAAACGCACCTTTCTAAACCACAACTGTCAACACCAAACCTCACTTTTTCTTAACCACAACTAACAGACGCAATGCGACCTCAGATAGTTTGAACAGGTCTTGTCCATTTACAAAGGATTAACGAAACACAGACACTACAATGACATTGCGGCACAAATCACTATTTTAGGCCGATGAATCAGATCCTTTTGTTACACGGCGCCATTGGCTCAAAAGATCAATTACAGCCCTTAAAATCACTGCTTGAAAATGATTTCATTGTTCACTCCCTGAATTTCGGAGGCCATGGGGGCGAGGCATTTGGCAACGATTTTTCCATCCAGGGCTTTTCGGTGGAAGTAGCGGAATATATCCGGCAACAGGACATTTCACCGGTGCACATTTTTGGTTACAGTATGGGCGGGTATGTTGCCGCATACCTCGCATTAAAACAACCCGGGCTTGTAAAATGCGTCGTCACCCTGGCGACTAAATTTCATTGGGACGAATCCATTGCAGCCAAAGAAATAAAAATGCTGGATGGAGATAAAATAGCGGAAAAACTGCCAGCCTTTGCGGAGCAACTTGCGCAACGCCACGCACCCAACAACTGGAAAGCGGTATTACAGAAAACCGGTGAGATGCTGTTGGCAATGGGTATAGACAACCCTTTAAAGGAAACTGATTATGGCAAAATTGAAACCCCGGTGCTGGTCATGTTGGGCGACAGGGATAAGATGGTTTCATTTGACGAAACAGTTGGCGTGTACCAATCATTACCTAATGGATCGATGGCTGTATTGCCTGCATCACCGCACCCTTTTGAACAGGTTGACGCAGGGCAATTGGCATACCAAATAAGGCATTTTATAAGCAGGATTTCTTTAATGAAGGAGGATTTCTAATACCTGAATACATCACTGTAAACTTCATCTGAAAGCAATTTACGAAGCACGGCATCTTTCATCACCTCCAGATAATCCATCTGCTTTCCGTTAACCTTAATGATGCGGTAAACCAGCCTGATACCGTGACTGTAGTCTACCCACCAGTTTATATGGCCTGTGTAAAGTGGCTGTATGGGTTGACCGTTCAATTGGTGCCAGCCATAGATAGCCACCCGGTCTTTTTTCTCGCTTCTTGTAAGCTTATCACTGATGACCACATCTTTTTTTATTCCGGCAATCAGCCCAGTCTTGCCCTTTCGCTGGCCTTCGATCATGAGGTGATGATGGTACATAATAACGCTGCTGTCGCGAAAGGCGTACAAGGGCATGGGTGACAGTTTTACCGTCGCCTGCTGGTAAATATCATTGACCATTTTCCGGGTGGGTAAAAAACAATGGAGGCTATCTGCAAGCGGTTGCGCTGTCATAGGGGTAAGTGGCAGCCTGGCCCAATCATCGTCGGTTCCAATGCTTACATAATCCTGGCTTACATAATAAGTTGCCTGTATTGTTTGGCCTGTGGCGGTATCAAAAATAGACGTCTGTATGGGAACAAATTTTAGTAAGAATGCCGGCATATTCCCGGCCAGCAATTGCGGCAACGCAACGGCTTCCCTTTCTTTCCAGTTCATCTTTTTTACACTATCGTAAAATGCAGTACCGGAGAGTCTTTCTACAGCATTGGGGATTGGAAATTCTACCTGTAAATATTTTGACTGGCAGGAGAAAAGCGTAATAAATAAAAGGGCAAAAAAATACCGCATTGGAACAAGATAGGTAAAATGAAAAACGACCGACTCTTAGCACTCACTCAACCCCAGCGGCACATCCACAGCCAATCCACCATCACTTGTTTCCTTGTATTTGCTGTTCATATCCAGGGCCGTTTGCCACATGGTCCTGATCACTTTATCCAGGCTTACCACAGCAAAATCTGGCGTGCTTTGCAGGGCCAGCTGCGATGCGGTAATTGCTTTAATGGCTCCCATTGTGTTGCGTTCTATACAAGGTATTTGAACCAGGCCGCCAATAGGGTCGCAAGTAAGGCCCAGGTGATGTTCCATGGCTATTTCGGCAGCCATCAACACCTGTTTTTGTGTGCCGCCCAATGCTTCGGTAAGTGCCGCAGCAGCCATGGCACTGCTAACACCAATTTCAGCCTGGCAACCACCCATGGCAGCGCTGATGGTGGCCCCTTTTTTAAAGATGCTTCCTATCTCCGAAGCCGTTAATAAAAACCTGAAGATCTTATCATCACCCTGGCCGCCGCAGAATACGATATAATATTGCAGCACTGCCGGTATTACACCTGCAGCACCATTGGTAGGTGCAGTTACCACGCGGCCAAATGAGGCATTTTCTTCGTTTACCGCAAGCGCAAAACAACTTACCCAATCTAAAATATAAGTAAAGCTCTGACTCCCTTCTTTAATTGCCTGTACCCATTCTATATAATTGGAGTACTGTTTATCTTTTGTCAGCTTTTTGTTCAGGTCAAAGCCGCGCCGTTTTACATTCAGCCCGCCAGGTAGATACCCCTTGGTATGACAGCCGCGGTAAATGCATTCCCGCATCGCTTCCCAGATCCTCATGATACCTGCTCTTGTCTCAACTTCAGGACGCCAGGCCATTTCGTTTTCCAGTACTACTTCATTTACGGCCAGCCCGGTTTTTATGCACCAATGTAAAATATCGTCAGCGGTATTTATTGGGAATGGCAGTTGCACTTCCTGCATGGAAGTTGCAGCCTCATTCTCCTGTACTACAAAGCCGCCACCAATAGAATAATAGGTTTCACAAATAGCATCCCCATTTTCAAAACCAGCCAGTATGCTCATCGCGTTGGGGTGAAATGGTAATGACTCTTTCATTAAAAACTGAAGATCGCTTTCGGGGTCAAAAGGCACTTGCTTTTCGCCCCCTAAATTCAATACATGATGTGTACTGATGTTTTCAATTTTGGGCGTGATGGAATCTACTTCGATGGTTACAGGATCTTCATTGCAGAGCCCCAGCATACAGGCGATACCGGTACCATGGCCATGACCGGTTTTAGCCAATGAACCATACAACAGCACCTGCACATGGGTTACCTGCTGCAGGCGGCTTTCCTTGGCCAGCTTGATTACAAATTTTTGTGCAGCCCTCCACGGTCCAAGGGTATGAGAAGATGATGGCCCAACGCCAATTTTAAACATGTCGAAAACAGAAATGGCTTCGTGTGGCATGGGACGTAAATTAAATGATACAAAACAAGCGCCATCAAAAATAAAAGTCCCCCGGTATAATCGGGGGACTTTTATTGAAACTATATAAGCTGGTTTAAAAAACCGCCAACAGGCTTACTTCAAAATATAAAGGCGAGTTTGCAGGAATTGAACCACCACTGCCGGTGCATCCATAGCCGTATTTTGAAGGGATTAAGAGCCTGATAACCCCTCCTGACTTTATAAGAGGAATGCCGATCGTCCAACCCTGGATTACCCCGCTAAGGTTAAAGGATACGCCGCCAGGGGTGGTATTTGCATCGAACTGGGAATCGTTGAGGAGCTTACCGGTGTATTGAACCCTCACGTTACTGGTAGCTGTTGGTGTATTGCCGGTTCCAGGATTTACTATTTGGTAATAAATGCCTGAACTATGCTTAAGGACTGTATAGTTTTTTAAGGTAGCATATGCTAAGATTGCGGCTTCTTCAGTGGAAGGTTCGGCTGCTGTACAGGGTACTACTTCGCTTTTATTACAACTGCTACCTAAAAAAAGAAAGCTGGCAATGGTAACGGCAGCTAATGAAAAAATTTGCTTCATGTGTTTTCTGTTTGCGCTGATTGATTATTTGTTTGATGATTGAATTTCTGTTTCTTAGACATGAGTTCCAGGTACTTCTGCTGCTGCTGGTCCCATTGAAATTTTTTGGAAAAGACGGCCATAAATACTGCGATACCAAGAACGGCCACGATCAGCACCACCGGGTTAAACTTGCTGTTGGTAACCATTTCAGCCCTTTTGTACCAGCCTGAATAAAAATTGGTAACGATAAGTGCACCTAATAATAACCCTACCGGCAACCCAACCAAAAGTTGGTATACCAGCTTTTTCTGGCGGTTCCTGTTGGCTTCCCAGTATTTTAAAAATGCCTCCTCCTTCTCCGTTAACATGCGGCGAAGTTAAGTGCACAGCATATACTGCGTGTCTGTGTTAAAATGCGGATTCAAACTTTAACGCGGAAGGTATTAGGTTATACGCCGGACGCTTAATGCGGAAAGCTTAACGCAAAACACCCTAAACCCTAAACCTTCAACCCTAAACCTTAACTACCCTTCAAACCCGATCCGATGATGACTACCGTCGCAGAAAGGTTTCTTTGCAGAAGCGCCGCAACGGCACAGGGCTGTGCTGCCGACCCTTGTTTCTTCGGTACCATCAGGTTTGCGTATGGTAATCATCTCCCGCACCAGGTAAGGGCCGTTTTTAAGGCATTCGATAGTGGTCAGTTGTACCTGTTCTTTTCCCTCGGGCAAGGGACCGGTTACCAGCGGTTTTTCGTTTATCGTATAACTCAATGCGCCGCTGGGGCACCGGCTCACCTGGTCCATGATTCTTTCAGTAGCCACCCTGCCCATATCAATCCATGGTTTGCGCCGCGGATCAAATACTTCGCTCAACCCCTTAAAACAGATGGTAGAATGGATGCAGATCTCAGGTTTCCAGGCGATGGTAATATCGCCATTTGTATAGTGAAAAGTTTTTTGCGGCATGGTATGATATTGAAAAGCTTTCGATATAGGAAATTAGGAAATTTTATCCACCTGCAATTGCCCTGCCGTTTTTTGAACAGGGGTTGGTTGGTTGCGATAGCGTGATTCGCCCGGGTCTGCGTCAAGCTGAAATTGGTTGCAGCTAATGGGTTACTCCAGCTTTAAAAAACGATACCTTTCTACATGTCATATTTTCTGAAATAAATGGGTCCGTAAGTGGTTTTACAAACGCAATCGTTTGCGTATTGATGTGGCAACATGGTTCTTTTTAAAAAAATCTAAATTCTTCAACGGTTTCCAAAAGGTGTTAGATAATCGCCAATCATTCCCTGTTTTCCCTTTCTGCCCGTTTGCCGCTTTGGTAGATATGATGGTTTTTATTCAAAAAAACGATGCCAAATGTCATACACCGTGGAGTTTTTGCGATGTAGTTTCGCGCTTCTAAACAAAATAATTGCTTGTTATGAATGAACAAATTCTGACCGTTATGCCCGCTGAAGCCTTAAAACAATTGGGTATTGAGAATGATCTTGTACACTACCAGTTAAGCCCCGAAGAACTGACACAACAAACCGTAGAACTTGGACAGGGAGCACTTAGCAATACAGGTGCTTTAGTAATTAATACCGGCGAATTTACCGGCCGTAGCCCGCAGGATAAGTTTATAGTAATGGATGAAGTAACCCGGGAAACAGTGGACTGGGGCGGATTTAATACCCCCATCGACGAAAAGTATTTCTTCCAGTTAAAACAAAAACTTAGCGCATATCTCAGCAATAAAAAAGAAGTGTGGGTTCGCGATGCCTATGCATGTGCAGACGCTGATTACCGCCTCAATATCCGGGTTGTAAACGAAAACCCCTGGAGCAACCTGTTTTGTTACAACATGTTCCTGAGACCGACTGAAGAAGAACTGGACAATTTTGAACCTGATTGGCATATTATCCAGGCTCCCTCTTTCTTTGCGGATGCTGCCGTGGACGGTACCCGCCAGCACAATTTTTCGATCGTTTCATTCAAACATAAAATGATCCTTATCGGGGGTAGCGGCTACACGGGTGAGATGAAGAAGGGCATTTTCTCGGTATTGAATTTTGTATTGCCTCACGATAAGAACGTATTGAGCATGCACTGCAGTGCCAATATGGGCGAGGAGGGCGACACCGCTATATTCTTTGGCCTGAGCGGTACGGGTAAAACCACCCTTAGTGCCGACCCCAACCGTAAATTGATCGGCGACGATGAACATGGCTGGACAGCAGATACCGTTTTCAATTTTGAGGGCGGGTGTTATGCAAAAACCATTTTTCTGAAAGAAGAAACCGAGCCGGAAATTTATCGTGCTGTCCGTGCCGGGGCATTGGTTGAGAATGTGCCTTTTAAAGCAGGCACCAACGAAATAGACTTTGATTCAAAAGCCATTACACCAAACACAAGGGTTAGTTACCCGTTGCATTTTATAAGCAATGCGATGGAACCCTCCGTTGGCAATATCCCTAAAAATATCTTTTTCCTTACCGCAGACTCTTTTGGCATTTTTCCACCTGTAAGTAAACTGAATCCAGGCCAGGCCATGTACCAGTTTATTAGCGGGTATACCGCAAAAGTAGCCGGAACAGAAGCGGGTGTAAGCGAACCGCAAAGCACCTTCAGTGCCTGTTTTGGAGCGCCTTTTTTACCATTGCATCCAGGGCAATATGCCGAAATGCTGGGTAAAAAAATGCGGGAAAATAATGTGAATGTCTGGATGATCAATACAGGCTGGAGCGGGGGCAGCTATGGCGTAGGTAAAAGGATGAAACTAAGCTACACCCGTGCCATGATCACAGCGGCACTCAATGGCGAACTAAACAACGCAGCGTTTGAAGCACACCCGGTATTTGGAATGATGATGCCCACTACTTGCCCCAATGTGCCGTCAGAAATATTAAATCCACGCAACACATGGGCCGATAAGGATGCCTACGATGAATTGGCACGGAACCTTGCCCAACAATTCATCAAAAACTTTGAAAAATACGCTGCTGGAGTAAATGATGAGATACTGGCCGCAGCACCAATTGTTTAATCTTTTTTTTCAATTTATTTTCTATGTTTAAACAATCCTTTCCGCGTTAGTGGAAGGGATTTTTTTTGTCTGTATAATGATCAACAAACAGAATTTCTCCCCTAATTTTAATATGGTTTTTCATAGGATATTGGATTTAAATTCGGGGCCGGATGTTCATCCGGCCCCTTTATAATCAAGTATCCACGGGCTTTTCAGCCATCCTGTTTCTGAAACCAATCTTTTATTAAGGTCGTTTTTGCTTTACCTACTAATTTTTCTATTTCATTTGAATCAGCCGTCTTCACATTTTTGACAGACCGGAATTTTTTCAGCAATGCGTCAGCCGTTGCCTTCCCAATACCGGGAATATTTTCCAGGTCATTTTTAAAGGTCCCCTTGCTCCGTTGCTGGCGGTGAAATGTGATGCCGAAGCGGTGCACTTCGTCCCTTATGCGGCGAATGAGTTGAAGGCTGTCTCCCTGGTAATTGAGTTTAATGGACTCGCTATCCCCGGCAAAAAACAGTTCTTCGATATTTTTAGCCAGGCCCACCAGCGTCATTTTTCCTTCAAGGTCCAGGTCAGCAATCGCTTCCATAGCTGCACTTAGCTGGCCTTTTCCGCCATCGATGATTACTAATTGTGGCAAAGCAACTCCTTCTTCCTTCAGGCGCTTGTATCTCCGGTACACCACTTCTTTCATAGTAGCAAAGTCGTTGATACCCTGAACCGTTTTTACATTGAATTTGCGGTAGTCGTCTTTACTTGGCAGCCCATTCTTAAAACATACCATCGCCGATACGGGGAAACTGCCCTGGAAATTGGAATTATCAAAACACTCAATGTGAACCGGTAGCTGGGGTAATTGAAGATCGGCTTGCAGCTCTTGCAGCACTTTTGCCGTTTCACTGGTTGTTTTGGCTTCCAGGTGCAACATTTTCTTCCGCTTGATCTCCTCTGCATATAACTCCAGGTTTTTTTGGCCCAACTCCAGCAATTTCTTTTTATCACCGGCTTTAGCTACAGTAAGTTTTATATCCGGTTCAAAATATTCTATCTCCACGGGCACCACAATTTCCGGTGCATCGCTCTGGAAAGTACTGCGTATTTGAGCAATGCCAAACGACAATACTTCGGCTTCCGTTTCATCCAGTTTTGGGCTCAGTTCCAGCGTATGGGCCTGAACAATACTGCCATTTCGGATCATCATATAATTGATAAAGGCCTGGTCGGCACGCATGATGATGGTAAAAACATCCACATCGCCAATCCGGTTATTTACTACCACCGATTTAGCGCTGTAGTTTTCCAGGTGTTCTATTTTCTTTTTGAGAACACCTGCCTTTTCAAACTCCATTTTTGCGACAAGCTTTTGCATGTCTTCCTTATAATGCTGCAAAACGCCGCCCAGCCTGCCTTTCAGTACTTGTTTTACTTGCTGTAGCGCTTCTTCATAATCCGCTACCGATTGAAAAGCCTGGCAGGGGCCGTTGCAATTACCAAGGTGGTATTCCAGGCAGACTTTGAATTTGCCGGCAGCAATATTTTTTTCAGTGAGATTGAGCTTACAGGTACGAAGCGGTATGTGCTGACGAATGAAATACAGCAGTTCCCTGACCCTGGCCACAGAAGTAAACGGGCCCAGGTATTCGCTGCCATCTTTAATTTTTCTGCGGGTAAGAAATACGCGGGGAAAGGGTTCGTTTTTGATGACGATATAGGGAAAGGATTTATCGTCCTTGAGGTCGATATTGTACTTGGGCTGAAATTCCTTGATCAGCGAATTCTCGAGGAAAAAAGCATCCTGCTCGCTGTTGACCACCGTAAATTCCAGCCGGTGGATATTCTTTACCAGTTCGTGGGTTTTGTAGCCCACAAAGGTTTTATTGAAATACGAACTGACCCTTTTGCGAAGGTTTTTGGCCTTGCCTACGTAAATGATTTCGTTGTTCTTATTAAAATACCTGTAAACACCAGGCTGGTGCGGAATAGAAAGGGCAACAGGTCTAAATTCTTCTGGAGTCATTGATTGATTTTGCGGCGCTAAAGTTCAAATATAAAAAATAAAAGCGCCCTCATCGCGAGGGTTCTCCGTTTAGGCGGAGCGGGCTTTGCCCGAAGCAATCCCCAGCCACTTGTTGTGCAGGTATTCGTTTAACGCAACCAACACTTACAAATTCATGGGGATTGCCACAGCCGTCAAGAATCCTCTTCGCAGTGGTTGAATTTTTTGGAGGTTGTTGATAAAAGTTAAATAGTAGCGGTCAGACGAATCCCGTTTGTAAGGGACCAATGTCGCCCAGGGCAGTGCAAACACCGGCTACAAAAAAGGAAAAATACTTGCCGGTTAGAATGTTCGGCGATAGTGTTACTCCATTGTCATCCTGCATCTTTCCTTACATTTACCCTTTGTGCATGCCGCTAAAAAATCAGAAATCATACATCATAAATCATACATCGAATGAAGCACTTGCCTTTGGATCCAAAGATTTTTGTACAGAACCGTCAGCGTTTTGTAAAACAGATGCTGCCTAACAGCATTGCCATTTTTAACAGCAATGATGAAGTGCCCAGTAATGGCGACGCCATCTACAGGTTTCAGCAAAACAGCGACCTGTACTGGCTCACAGGCATTGAGCAGGAGGATACCATGGTGGTCTTTTTCCCTGATAACCCCGATCCCAAATACCGTGAAGTGCTGGTGCTGGTGCGGCCTAACGAACTAAAAGAAAAATGGGATGGCAAACGTCTGAGAGCCGAAGCAGCAAAAGCAATGACCGGAATGGACCGCATTGTATGGCTCGATAGCCTGGACGCGTTGCTGCAACCCTGGATTCATCTGGCCGATACGATTTACCTGAACAGCAACGAAAACGATCGCAAGGGAACCACGCTTCCTACCCGAGATTATCGCTATATCGAAAGCATGAAACAACGCTACCCGTTGCACCATTACGTTCGCAGTGCGCGGGTCATGAAAGAATTGCGGGGTATTAAAACCGCCGCCGAAGTGGCCGTGTTGCAGCAGGCCATTGACATCACTGAAAAGACCTTCAGAAGGGTCATGAGTTTTGTAAAACCCGGTGTATGGGAGCATGAAATAGAGGCAGAAATTGTACACGAATTTTTGCGGAACCGCAGCAAGGGAGAAGCTTACGGCAGCATCATCGCAAGCGGTGACAATGCCCGTACACTGCATTATATAAGCAACAATGCCGAATGCAAAGATGGCGACCTGATACTGATGGATTTTGGTGCCAACTACGGCGGCTACTGTGCCGACCTTACCCGAACCATACCCGTAAACGGTAAGTTTACCAAACGCCAGAAGGAAGTGTACAACACCTGCCTGCACCTCCACAACTACGCCAAAAGCCTGTTGAAACCCGGCATCAGCATCGTGGACTACACCGAAAAAATTGGTGATGAGGCCACGAAAATGTTCCCTAAAATCGGCCTCCTAAAAAAAGAAGATATCAAAAACGAAGACCCCGAAAACAGGGCTTACCGCAAATACCTGTACCACGGCATCAGCCACCACTTAGGTGTGGATGTGCATGACCTTGGCACCCGCACTGCGCCCATAAAGGCTGGTATGGTTTTTACAGTAGAGCCGGGCATTTATATCGAAGAAGAAAAAATGGGTGTCAGGATCGAGAATAATTTCTGGATTACGAAAACCGGGAACGTGGATTTATTTAAAAACATCCCCATAACGGTGGAAGAAATAGAAAAATGCATGGCAAAAAAGTAGCGTTGTGAATAGAACACTTCCGTCCTAACCCATGGCATTAGTCCTGGAAAAGTTGCCACTATCCATTATGGCTAAACAAAAAACAGCATCTACATCCGAATTTGAAAACGTTGTAAGGCTTATCCAGGAAGCCCGGACCCGTGCGTATAGCAAGGTGAATTCGGAGTTGGTATTGCTGTATTTCAATGTGGGCAAGATTGTTTCAGAGAAAGTGGCGAATGGTGTGTGGGGGCAGGGGACAGTGGATGAGCTGGCTGCTTATATTGCTTTGAAGATGCCCGGAATGAGTGGTTTTAATCGCCGGGGACTGTATAGGATGAAACAGTTTTCTGAAATATACAGCATAGATTCTGAGTGTTTTAAACTATGGATGGAAATCCAGGTTGCCAGGGAACAAAACAAAATAGTGTCGCCACCAGTGACACAATTAAAAAGTGCTAAAAAAGCAAAGCCCCAAATTGTGTCATCGATGATGACACAATTACAAAATGTTGATTTTCAGTATAGTAAATTTGTGTCATCGCTGATGACACAAATAAATTGGACACATCATTTAATGATACTTTCGAAGACAAAATCAGCCGGAGAAAAGCTATTTTATCTTCTTTTAGCCATTAACGATAAGCTCTCTGTAAAAGAACTGGAGAGGCAGCTAAATACAGCAGTATTCGAAAGAACACTGATTGGCAATCAAAATGTGTCGACGGTGCCGACACAATTACCCGAAGGCATTTTCAAAGACCCTTACATCTTTGAATTTCTCGACCTACCCGAGGGACATTCCGAAACAGATCTCGAAAAGGCCCTTATCAAAAACCTGCAAAAATTCATCATTGAAATAGGCAAAGGTTTTGCGTACATGGGCAGCCAATTTCGGCTACAGGTTGGTAGTAAAGATTATCACAGTGACTTGCTTTTTTATCATCGTGATTTGCAATGTCTCGTGATGTTCGAGCTCAAGATTGAAGAATTTCAGCCGGAGTTTTTGGGTAAACTCAACTTTTACCTTGAAGCCCTGGACCGGGATGTAAAACGGCCCCACGAAAACCCCAGCATAGGTGTGTTATTATGCAAGGGCAAAGAAACCGAAGTGGTTGAATATGCCATGGCAAGGAATACCTCGCCGGCAATGATCGCAGACTACGAAACCAAACTGATCAGCAAAAAACTGTTGGCCGATAAACTGCACCAGTTGGTGGAAATATTTTCAAAAGAAAAAATGCAAGACCAATAATTTGCACCCATAAAATAATCATGAAGCAAATCCCCAACATCGTAACACTGCTCAACCTCTTCTGCGGTTGTATTGCCATACTGTTCACCCTGCAAAATGGGATCGCAATCGTAGTTAACCCCGAGGCCGGTAGCCAGTATATTGACCTGACCGAAAAAATATGGCTGGCTTCGCTCTTTATAGCAATCGCCGCCGTAGTAGATTTCCTGGATGGTTTTGTGGCGCGGCTAATGGGAGTGTCGTCAGAAATGGGCAAACAACTCGATTCGCTGGCAGATGTGGTGAGTTTTGGCGTAGCGCCGGGAATGATCCTATATCAATTGCTTCGGTTAAGTGTGGCTAAAAGCGATGATGGCCTCGATGCCTCTATCCTATGGCTGATGCCTGCCTTTATTTTACCCTGCGCCGCCGCTTACCGACTGGCTAAATTTAACCTTGATACCAGGCAAACTTATTCTTTCAGGGGCACACCCGTCCCCTCCGTAGGTCTTACCATCGCTGCATTTCCGCTTATTTACTGGCATAGCAATACAGAATGGGTGCTTGGCCTTTTGCTCAATAAATGGTTCATTTATGCAGTCATCGGTATTATGAGCTGGCTTATGGTAAGCGACATCCCTATCATGAGTAATAAGTTTAAAGAAAAGACCTTACAAGCCAATTTGCCCAAACTCCTTTTCCTTATTATTGCCATCGCCGGCGGAGTTTTATTGGGCTGGTTAAGTGTGCCGCTTATCTTTGTCGCATTCGTGTTATTATCTGTTATTTTCAAAAAACAAATTCAATGATCTTTACTGCCCATATCACCATCATGCCTTTGAAAGAATTACTGGATCCACAGGGAAAAGCCGTAATGGGAGGCCTTGGAAACCTGGGAATCAACAGCATACAGGACGTACGCATTGGCAAACATATTACCCTGCAAGTAGAAGCAGATGATGCAGCGCAAGCAAAGGAAATAGCTGAGACCGCTACCACCAAATTGCTGGCCAACCAGGTGATGGAGCAGTATGAAATTCTGATTGCCTGATCTAAGGGTTAAGGAATATCTTTTGTTAACAACTACCATTACACCCAGCATTGTAAATAAAAGAAATTGACAAAGTCAGTCGCCTTATTGTTGTTATTCGCCATAACCGCTATGGATGCGGGAGCACAAACAACGGTAGGAGCAGATAGCGTGTCTGTCAAAAAAACAAGCAGCCTCATAGCCGATGGCGCTGTACTCCAATTAATTTCCAACCAGTTTAGTTTCACAGAAGGGCCAGCGACCGACAAGCAGGGCAATGTCTTTTTTACCGACCAACCCAATAACAAAATCTGGAAGTACGATACATCCGGAAAGCTTTCTGTTTTTCTGGAAAAAGCAGGCCGCTCTAATGGCATGTATTTTGATGATAAAGGGAACCTTGTAACCTGTGCTGACGAAGAAAATCAGTTATGGAGCATTTCGTCCACCGGGGAAGTTACCGTGCTGCTGAAAGATCTTGACGGGCTTCACTTTAACGGCCCAAACGATTTGTGGATACACCCCGACGGCGGTATTTATTTTACGGACCCTTATTACCAGCGGGATTACTGGACCAGGAAGTCTGCGGAAATGAATGGTGAGAAAGTATACTACCTGAAAAAGAACAAGGCACCGGTTGTGGTAGCAGACAACCTGGCAAAGCCGAACGGCATAATAGGTACACCAGACGGAAGATGGCTGTATGTTGCCGATATTAAAGCCAATAAAACTTACAGATATAAGATCGCCAAAGACCACAGTTTAACGGAGCAAACGCTTTTTGCACCGATGGGTTCTGATGGCATGACGATTGACGAATTGGGCAATATTTACCTGACAGGCAAAGGCATAACCGTTTACAACCCGGAAGGACAATTACTGGAACATATAGCTGTTCCTGGCGGGTGGACAGCCAACATTACATTTGGTGGCAAAGAAAGAAATATCGCTTTTATTACTGCTTCGAAGGCTGTTTATGTTTTGCCGATGAAAGTAAAAGGTGTTCAATAACAGCCCGGATGTCCAGGGTGCTTTTCGTGTTGTTGTCCGGAATATACAATTGCTTACACCATAAACACCGGTGCCTTTATACCGTGGTTCTCATAGTTGCAAAAGAAAAAAATTCATGCTATTTTTAGAGCTACTAAATTCCTGCCAACGGTCTGGTCGCTGCCATCTTCTTTACAGTTCTTAACAAACAAACTCGTTTATGCCAGGTACACCCAAAACGCCCCTTCTAAGCCACCTGTTAAAAGCCATGCAAAAAGCCATGCATGCAGCAGCTAACAATATACCAGCATCAGAAATAGAAGGCTATAGTAAGGAACGAAGAAAATTTATTGCTGATGCCATGAAAGTGGCGGCGGTAGCTGGTGTTGCCGGCGTTGCAGCTGGTTGTAGCAAAGCATTGGAAATAGTATCTCCGGCCGCCGCCTCGGCAGCTACAGGCCCTGGCAGCGATGGCAAAATTGCACCGAGAATAGCCATTGTGGGTGGCGGTATCGCCGGTTTACATGCAGCATATACTTTAAAACAAAAAGGGCGTATCGCACAGGTTTACGAAGCCAGCAATCGTACAGGTGGCCGCATGTATACAGCACAGAATGTAATGGGGGCAGGCCTTACCACCGAATTGGGAGGCGAGTTTATAGACAGTGGCCATAAAGACATGCTGCAGCTGGCCCATACTTTTGGTTTGCGTTTATTGGATACACGGGCCCCCTCAGAAACAGCGCTGCAACAGCAGGTATATTATTTTAATGGCATACATTATACCGACCAGCAAGTCATCAACGAATTTAGTCTGTATGCTAACCGCATCAGGGCAGATATTCATTCACTTTCCAACATCATTGATGTAGACCATTATTCTGCCAGCGATGCCTTTCTCGATAATATAAGCATTGCCGGCTATTTTGACCTGCTGGGCATGAATGGCTGGCTGCGGCAGATGCTGGATGTGGCCTATGTTACCGAATATGGTCAGCCCATCGATCAGCAAACAGCGTTAAACTTCTTATTTCTTATTAGCCCCAAAGTAAAAAATGGCCGCTTCGAAATATTTGGCGACAGCGATGAGCGTTACAAAATAGCTGGTGGCAATCAGCAAATTTGTGACCGGCTGGCACAAGCCGTAGACGGGCAGGTAAACCTTGGACACGAACTGCTTGCCATCAATCAAAATGCGAACGGCAGCTACGATGTTTCCTTTAAAGTAGACAATACCACAACCACAATTACCTGCGATGTGTTGTTGCTAACGCTGCCATTTACATTACTGCGAAATGTAAGCATTCAGCCGCTCTGGCCTGCGTGGAAACAGAAAGCCATTTTTGATATTGGCTATGGCAATAACAGCAAACTGATACTCGGGTTCAATAACCGCTTCTGGCGTAACCTTGGCTATGCCGGATATTATTTTACGGAAAGCATTTTGCAAAGCGGATGGGACAGTTCACAACTGCAGCCACCGGTAAATGGTAGCCTCACCATTTATACCGGAGCCCAGGCGTCATTGGATATAGGCCAGGGGGATATAACACAACAGGTAAACAATAACCTGCCCTTGCTTAACCAGATGTATCCTGGTGCTACAGCCCAATACAACAATAAAGCAGAGCGGTTTGTATGGCCCGACTTTAAATGGACCAAAGCCTCGTATACCTGTTTCAAACCCGGCCAGTACACCAGCATTGCCGGCAATGAAATAAAACCTGTTGGCAATATCTTCTTTGCAGGTGAACATTGTTCTTATAATTTCCAGGGCTATATGAATGGCGGTGCCGAAACAGGGAGAAGAGCGGCGGAAGCCATTTTAAAAATTGCGTAAAAACTATTATAAAAAGAAACAACCGGGTGATGCTAATTTTAGGAAACACATTTTTAAACCACACAAAACTAATACCATGAGAAAGTTCCTTTTTTTATTTGGATTTATTAGTATGGTAACTCTTGCCTCAGCCCAGGTAGCGGATATGAAACCGCTTACGGGAGCTGCGCTCTATTTCTCTGACAAGCCTTTCACAAACAGTCATGAAGGCAGTAAGAAATCGTTTAAGTCCAGCGATTATATCTATGGCCGTTTAGAACTGGACAAAAGCGTGTACGACGCCTTTAGAATGTCCAGCATCAAGACAAAATATTTCTATCTGCGGCTCAGGCTTGAGGTGTTCAAAGATGGTGAGCAGAAAGGGTCGCAGAATTCCTGGGAGTATATTTTGATCAAAGACGGTAATGAAAAAAATAACTACCTGAACTTTGACCTGTTTCCTGAGCCGGGAAAAGCTACCAGCGTGATGTCGGGAATTGAAGATTATACTGCAGGCCTTTCTGCCGGCCCTTTGTACATGATGATCAACCAGGAACGCTTTGGTGACGACGGGGAGTATACCGTTAAAGTAGCCTTCTTCCTGGATACCTATGATGGCTGGGGAAAAAGAGAAGACCTTGAAAAATGGCCGGTAGTCCGTGATGAATTCAATTTTAATTTTGATATTAAAGACCTGCCCACTATTCAGAAAAATAATAAAGTGGCAGATCAGAACATAAAGGACAATGCTTTCAAGGCAAAGGCCGTTCCTGACTGGTTTAAAAATTCTACACAGGTGAGTGACCCCAAATTAACCAATGCCAACATCTCAGCCATATTAAAAAGAGACATGCCACAATATTCCATGACCCTGGTAAAATTCAATGTGGCAAAATTTACAGGGCCGCTTTGGATGGTTGAAAAAAATGACTTGGGCATTCCTTTGAGACGCTACGTAAACCCGGACGTCAATATTGCTTATATGTTCGATGGTAAATGTTACCTCGGGACTGCACGGCTTTGGGAGGAATATGCCGGAGGAGGCAGGTACGGGAAACTCATTATGGGCGGTCATACCTGCAACTCTTGCGGAACTCCTATTGATTGCAGTTTGGTTAAGTGAGTTCCGTTGGAGACTAGTGAAGGGAATGTACAGACATCACTTTGCCAGATGGCAATTCAAAATATTTTGATGGCAGGCCTGCTTTCATTTGCATATTTGCACATCTGCTCATTTGCACATTAAGATATGCTCCACATCGTTCCCACTCCAATAGGCAACCTCGCCGACTTCACCTTCCGCTCTGTGGAAATTTTAAAACAGGCCGATGTGATTCTGTGCGAAGACACACGGACCTCGTCTGTATTGCTAAACCATTATTCTATTACCAAGCCCTTATCGCCTTATCACCAGCATAACGAACATAAGATCGTGCAGCACCTGGTGGATCAATTGCTGAATGGTAAAAAAATAGCCTTGCTTACAGATGCAGGCACACCCGGCATCAGCGATCCGGCCTTTTTGTTGGTGCGTGAATGTGTAAAAAACGACATACAGGTAGAATGCCTTCCCGGCGCAACGGCTTTTGTTCCTGCACTGGTTAATAGTGGTCTGCCCATTAACCGCTTCACATTTGAAGGTTTTCCCCCGTTAAAAAAAGGGAGGCATACTTTATTTACCCAATTGGCCACAGAGGAACGAACCATGGTTTTTTACGAAAGCCCTATGCGTATTGTAAAAACCCTGGATGAAATAGCGAAATACTTTGGTGAAGGCCGCATGTGTTGTGTAAGCCGTGAACTCACTAAAAAATTTGAAGAAAATAAAAGGGGCACTTTAAAAGAGGTGGCAGATTATTTCAGGGAGAAACAGGTAAAAGGAGAGATCGTGTTGGTGGTTGCGGGATGCTGACGCGGCGCTAAGCTTAAATTGGAAGGATCAACTATCAACGGGCAAATCCTGATGTTGAACAATCAGTAATTCCAGAAAGTAGACCTGCCGAAAACCTAATATTGGGAAATTTTCACCGCCAAAATCACCGCTTTTACCTCAATAAGTCTGGGTCTCAACAGCTTAATAAGGATATTTGAAAATGGTTTCAGCAGTTAATAATAGAAGTGCGAGCCGGATTGCATGGCATTTATTTGCCTGCATAGCATTTCTCACGTTGCCTTTAATACTGTCGCCGCATCCTGCTGAACAAAAAAACTGGGTTTTCTCCCTCCCTACCTTAAGAGATTTTCTGAGCAGCGCTCTAATGCTGATCATCTTCTATGCCAACTATTACCTGCTGATCCCAAAACTATATTTCCGTAAAAAATACTTATTGTACGTATCCTGTATTGTGCTGGGATTTTTAATGGTGAGTTTTTTGCCTTCCATATTAACAGGAAACAACCCACTTGATGCTCCGGTTGAAAAGCAATTCCAGCAAAGGCCATCGCCCCCTCCCGGAGAATTTGAACAACAACATATAATGCCTCCAAGACCCGCAGGCTCTACTTTTTACCAGGAAATAAAACATAATATTATTCTCTTTGTGGCTGTCATTTTATTCTCGTTATTACTGAGTATCCGAAATCGCTTATTCCTGGCAGAAACGGCCCGTCAGAATGCGGAACTCCAGTTTTTGAAAGCGCAAATCAATCCACATTTTTTGTTCAATACCCTCAACAGCATCTATTCGCTGGCCATACAAAAAGATGATAAAACAGCCGATGCCGTAGTGCAGCTTTCGGAACTGATGCGGTACATCATAAAAGATGCGAATAGTGATGAAGTGTCGTTGGAAAAGGAACTTAGTTATATCGATAATTTTATAGAATTACAGCGATCAAGATTGGGCGATACAGCCACCATACGGTACCAGGTTAGCGGCAGCCCGGCAGGTAAAAAAATTGCGCCCCTGATCCTCGTAACCTTCATTGAAAATGCCTTTAAACATGGCGTCAATCCCGATGAAGATTCTGCCATTGATATCAGCATTACGATCAACGAAAATCAACTGCATCTAAAAGCATCCAATAAAAAAGTGCCTGTAAACGGCAGCGGTGAAACCTCCGCCCGGATAGGTATTGCCAACGCTAAAGAACGATTGGCATTGACATATGCGGGCAAACACCAATTGGAAATTACAGACGCCACCTCCTTTTATACCGTAAACTTATTGATGGAACTATCATGATAAAAGCAATTGCCCTCGACGACGAGCCACCTGCCCTCCAGGTAATACAAAATTTTTGCGACCGGCTGGATTATATAGACCTGCAAAAAACATTCACCAGGTCGGCCGAGGCTATTAAATACATGGAAAACTTCCCGGTAGACCTGCTCTTTTTAGACATCAATATGCCTTCAGTAAATGGTATCGATCTTTATAAAAGCCTGGTACATAAACCCACTGTCATTTTTACTACTGCCTATAGCGAATTTGCTGTAGAGGGATTCACGCTCAATGCGATCGACTACCTGCTGAAACCCTTTACCTGGCAACGTTTTCTGGCTGCCGCTGAAAAGGCAAAAGAATACACTGAGCTCAAAAAAGGCACTTCGAAAACCGGGCAGGAATACCTGTTCATCAGGGTAGATTACAGCCTTGTAAAAATCAGTTTATCAGATATCCTTTTTATAGAAGGGCTCGATGATTACCTCAAAATCAATTTGCAAAATCAGAAGCCGCTCGTAGTTCGGATGACCCTAAAAACCCTGCTGGAAGAACTGCCATCAGCCGGCTTTGTACGGGTACACAGATCGTATATAGTGCCACTGGGCAAAATAGAAAGTGTGCGTAATAAAACCATCAACATAGCAGGAGAAGAAATCCCTGTTGGCAAAAGTTACGAGGAAAATTTCCTGGCTAATTTCAACAAGACATAACAGTTTACCGCAACAATTAATGCCTTTACCGCATTTGGGTTTTGCGGGGCAGCGACAGTCCACAATTTGCATCTATAAACGAAACAAAAATTTTCATTTATGGAACGCAAAGACTTTTTAAAAGGCATTGGCATTGCAGGTGTTGCATCGGTGCTGCCATTCGGTAAATCTGTAAAAGCCACCACATTGGTAGAAGACTTCGGAGTGCTGGACACCTGCACATTGATCCCCGCCGAAACAAGAGGCCCATACCCCAGTGACAACGTAGGTCTCACGGCTATCAGCCGGGCTGACATCCGGGTAGACTCTTCTGGCTCTACAGGAACACGCGCCGGGATTCCAATGACCTTGACCATTACAGTGCAAAATACCGACTGTGTTCCTATTGCGGGTGCGCGGGTTGATATCTGGCATTGCGATATGGATGGCTATTATTCCGGCAATGCGAGCCAGCCGGGCTACCTGGGCACTAAATCCTACCCCGGGTCTAATTTCCTAAGGGGCTATCTTACAACCGATAACAATGGACAGGTTGTATTTACCACTATTTACCCGGGATGGTATACCAGCCGGGCACAGCATATTCACGTAGAAGTATATATTAACGGAACGCTGCAGCGGGTATCCCAGTTTGCGTTTCCGGAAGCTGAGAATACCATTGTGAACAGCTATGCCGGTTATAACGGCACCAGTAATGGCTATCAGAAACATGGACAAAATACCACAACCAATACAAATGACAATGTTTTTAGCGACTCATTTGCTGCCGAAGTGTTGACCATTAGTGGTACGCCGTCCACTAGCTATGTAGCCAGTCACTCCTTTACGCTTACGTTTACTGTTACCCCTCTATCACTGCTCAGTTTTAATGCAGCCATCCATGGTGACAAAGCAAGCCTTTGGTGGTCCACGGAAAATGAGGTCAACTTTAGCCATTTTGAAATAGAGCGTAGCAGTGATTCATATAATTTTATTTCGGCAGGTAAAGTAACAGCCCTTAACGGCATACTTACGAACAGTTATACATTTTCAGACGTCGGGTTGTTTGCCGGAAATAATTTTTACAGGTTAAAAATGGTAGATAAAGACGGCTCGTTTAAGTATAGCGTCACAGTTTTGGTGAATAGTAAGCTAAAGCAACACATTTCAGTTTCGCCTAATCCCGCCAAAAATTCGATGATCCTTACCCATCCAAAGGCGACTGCTGAAACGGCAATACAAATACTTAAGATCGACGGCAGGCAGGTTGCAACAGGTAGGTTACAGGCTGGTGCTACAGCCACCAGTGTGGATGTGAGTATACTGGCACGTGGTGTTTACCTGCTGGTCTTCATTAGCAATTCTGAAAAGCAAGCTATTAAATTTTTTAAAGACTAAACCCACATTTAAATGAGCGAAGGCTACATTTTTTTCACCATTTAAATTTTCAACTATGCAACGCAAAGATTTTTTGAGGAACTCGTTTGGCCTGCTCGGCGCAGGCACCCTGTTATTGGAAGCATGTAAAAAAACCTCCGTAACTGCAGACACAACCGGTACTGGTGGCTGCATTATAACAGCCGAAGAAACAGAAGGCCCCTACCCGTATCCAGGTGGTGAAATAAACAATCCATTACAGCGGGTGGATATTACCGGCGGTCAAACCGGCCTTCCTCTTTCACTAACATTTATAGTGGTGAATGCCAACAGTAATTGTGTAGTAGTGCCTAACGCCAGGGTAGATATATGGCATTGCAATAAAGACGGATATTACAGTGGCTATGGTTCACAAACAGGTGGGTCACTGGGTACACAAAGCTACCTGGGTCAAACATGGTTAAGGGGTTACCAACTTACTGATGCAAATGGGCAAGCGAAGTTTACAACCATATTTCCTGGTTGGTACCAGGGCCGGGCTACGCATATACATCTCGAGGTTTTTGTAAATAACGTATTAAAGAAAACGTCACAGATCACTTTTGCCGAAACCATTTCTGACGCCGTGCATACGACCTCGTTGTATGCAGCGCATGGAATCAACACAATGCGGAATGCAAACGACGGCATTTTTAATAACTCGGCTACAGACATGGCAAATGAAACAGTGGCGCTGGCAGGCAGCACGACGGCAGGATATAGCGGAACTTACAATATTGGCATAGCTCTGTAACTCTTGCCACGCCTGCCACGCAGCATTACGGAGGATAGAACGAATGATCCAAACGAATTCTTTCATTTTCATTCATGATCGTTCGTGCTATTTTCCCGGGCAGCCATACCGAATCATTCTCACCAACTAAAAAACAACCATGCCGAAAGCATTAATAAAATTGGCATATATGCAGGTTATAGATGCCGCATCAGAAAGCTATTTTGAAAAAATGGCGCTGAAACTTTCTTATGATGAGTACCTGCTCAAATCGCAAGCCTATAATTCCGAAGGCAAATACAAATCCTTTTCGTCGTTAAAAGCAGCCGATGGCCGGGCCAATTCTTTACACTATAAATGTGGCTTTGCGGTTAGCGGATTGCTGGAAACGCTGAACAAGAAAATACCGGGGTTGCAAAATAATTCAGGACAAAGCATTGTGTTTGATGTATATCGTTTCGAGGTATTGGAATCTGATATCACTGATCAGTCTAAGCACAAAATAGTGATTCACTATACCACCGATACGCTCACATTGTTGGCCAGTTTTGCTGATCAGTTGCTTGTAGCTTATGGTGATAAAAGCAGCGATTCGCAGGCGGGTGTAGTTGAAGACACGTTCCTGCTGCCATTGCAGCCTGGCATCAATATCGTAAGTTACGGGGCGCTATAATTTGCATTGCCATCCAAATGTTAAGGCCATTCAAAGAATGTTTTGCTGCACAATAAAGCCGGTACTTTCATCATCATGCAAAGAACTAAAATCAGTTCGTATGAAAAAGATAATATCAGGTGCCTTCGTTTTCATTATGGTCATAGGAAACAATGACGTAACGGCCCAGATAAGGAAAATACCTGCCGCCGTAACACAGTCATTTAAAGTAAAATTTCCGGAGGTAGCGGAGGTGGAGTGGAAGGATAAACTCACCGTTTTTGAGGCTTCTTACGAGGTGGATGCCATAAAATACCAGAGTACATTCAACAACAAAGGCGAATGGAAAAAAACTGAGACTGAAATTGCTGAAGAAGATCTTCCGTCAGAAGTGCAGGAAGGATTAGACAAAAGCAAGTACAAATCGTGGGAAATAAAAACAGTTTCCAATGTACAAACCATAGAAGGGCAAAAGTTTATGCTGGTGGTTCAGAAGTCTGCGTTACAAAAAAAGCGGCTGTACTTTAGTTACGACGGACAGTTAATAAAAGACCCTATCACTTTTTAAACCCCGGTAGCCATTATTTTTGCCGCTCATTTAAAGATGCAAGAATGAATGTTAGAAGTGTCGCCGAATGCGAAAAAAAAAGCGTAACAAAAAATAAAGTTACCATAGCCGGGTGTTTTAAATTACTATTGGTCATACTTACACTCCCTGTGTCTTTGTGTATTACAGCGCAGCCCAACCGCTGGCAGCAACGCATAAAGTATGCCATGGATGTAAACCTGGACGTAGCAACCAACCTCATTACGGGTAGCCAAACCATCACCTACTATAACAATTCGCCTGATACTTTGAGACGTGTTTTTATGCATCTTTTCTGGAATGCATTTAAACCCGGCAGCATGATGGATGAAAATAGCCGAAGCACCGAAACACTCGTAGTGGGCAGGGATACACGGGGAAAAGATATGCTGGATTTTGACCGGCGTTTCAAAAAGAGGCTAGCAGACTTAAAGCCCGAAGAACAGGGCTGGTGCAAGGTTACAAAGATAAGCGTGAATGGAAAACTACAGCAGACCATTCTGCATGAAACCATACTCGAAGTAACGATGGAGAAACCCATTCTACCTAAAACATCAGTTGTCTTCAACACTGCGTTTAATTGCCAGGTACCCAAACTGAGCCGCCGGAGTGGCCGTGATAATGCGGAAGGTATCCGCTACAGCCTGGGCCAGTGGTACCCTAAAATAGTAGAATATGATTATGAAGGCTGGCATGCAGACCCCTATATTGCCCGTGAATTTTATGGCGTTTGGGGCGATTATGATGTAAACATTACGTTAGACAAAACCTACAAACTCGGCGCCACGGGGGTATTACAAAATGCTGCCGCCATCGGCTGGGGTTACGATAAGGAAGGCACAGAACTAAAGTCTATTCCCGCGCCTACCCGAACATGGAAATTCTCCGCTAAAAATGTGCACGACTTTATGTGGGCAGCAGACCCCACCTACAAGCATATTACACGGAAAACGATCAATGGACCCCTTCTGCATTTTATATACAAAACGGTAGATAGTGTAGAGGCGATCTGGCAAAGACATGCGGACAGCACTGCTATGTGCTACCCTTTTATGTCTAAAACTTTTGGTCCCTATCCTTATACCGATTACTCAGTTATTCAAGGTGGTGGTGGAGGAACTGAGTACCCGATGGCTACCCTGGTAGTAAATCATTCGCTCGGTACATTTATTCATGAATGGTGCCATAGCTGGTACCAGATGATGTTGGGGTCCAACGAGAACCTTTACGGTTTTATGGATGAAGGCTTTACCAGTTATGCCGATACCAGGACCCTGAGTTGGCTGCGAAATGGCCAGGATTTTGCTTTCAAAAGACATTACGACTCTTATTACAGGCTCGTAGCCAGCAAGTTTGATGAACCAATGGGAACGCCTGCAAATTTTACTGCTACCAACATGGCATACAATGGCAATGCCTATACCAAGGGTGCTGTGTTTATGGTTCAACTGGGTTATGTAGTGGGCGAAACCAACCTTGATAAGATCTTGCTGGAATATTATAAGCAATGGCGTTTTAAGCATCCCGATCCAAACGACTTTATGTCCGTGGCGCAAAAAGTCACCGGGCTGGAATTGCAGTGGTATAAGCAGTACTTTCTCTATACCACCAAAACCGCCGATTATGGCATCGATAGTCTCTGGAGTGAAGGTGCCGGCACGAACGTGCGCTTAAAAATGATCGGCAAAATGGCTATGCCGCTGGATGTACAAATTACCTTTAAGGATAGTAGCAAAGAGTGGCACTATATTCCGCTAGACCTGATGTTTGGCGCCAAACCAGCCGAAGATTCCCTGCCGCGAAAGGTTTATCCTGCCTGGCCGTTTACGCATGCTGAATATGTGATTAACACCTCCAAAAAGATCACCGACATTGTTAGCGTGGAAATAGACCCATCACAGCGCCTGGCCGATGTAGATAAGAAGAATAATAAGCTGGAAATTAAATGGTAGTCCTGGTTGCCGGTAAACTTTTCTCACCTCACCTGCAGCACAAATTTTTCAGCAAAGAAATCTTCTTCAAAAATTTCGCTTATAGGCCATACCAGCGGTTTTGCGCCACTTTCGGAAATCTCTGCGGCAAGGTCACCGCCCTTGAGGCATATTAAACCACGGGGCACCAGGGCATCTGCATCCGGGCTTTTAAAAACAGCATTCCGGTTAATCAAGTGACGGCTCCATTGCAACAGGTCTTTCAGCGGTGCCACGGCGCGGCTGATGCCCACATCAAATTTTCGCCCCTTGATTTCTTCAGCCCGTGTATGTTCTACGGTCACATTTTTTAGATCAATGGCTTCTGCCACGGCCCTCACGACATTCAGTTTTTTGTTGATACTGTCAGCCATGTGAAAATGGGTTTCCGGGAAAAAGATAGCCAGCGGAATGCCGGGAAAGCCACCGCCACAGCCAATATCCAACACCTGCATACCCGGCTGAAAACTGAAAAGCGCAGCAATACCAAGACTGTGCAACACATGCTTCAGGTACAGGCTGTCAATATCCTTACGGCTGATAACATTGATCTTTTCATTCCATTCCTTGTACAGTGGTTCCAGTTGGGCAAATTGATCCAGTTGGGTCGGGGTAAAATCAGCAAAGTATTTTGTAATGGTTTCCAAATTCATTCGATTAATACAAATGCCTTATTGTGATGTTACAGGCAATGTCCTATTTATTTATTCTTCTTAAACAATCCATCCATGCCTTCTACTTTAATACGCAACTTGCATAATAACCCAGGATTCTTTCTGCAACGACTCTTCAGGTAAAGGATCGCTACGCATGGAAAGCATCTCTGCAAACCGACACAGGAGCATACATTAAAATTCCATGGCCAAACTTACAATTTTAAGACCTTGTAGCAATGCGTGGGAAGCACATAATGCGGAAGCGTTGCGTTGAAACGTTTCTACAAGCAAAAACGGGCTCTGCAATTGCAGGCCCGTTTTTTAAATTAAAACTTCTATACTTTAGTTCCCTTTCATCAGCCTGATCATTTGCCTGTTATTGCCCTGCGTCACCTCTGCCATATAAGCCCCGCTTCTGAGTTTGGCTCCAAGACTTACGGTACTGTTGGCGTTTACTCCAGAGACACCAACCACTACCTGGCCCATGCCATTGAGGATGCGGATAGAAACAGGTGCATCCACATTACTACGTAAACGGAAAGTGAATTGGTATGATGTAGGGTTGGGTGAAACCGATACTATAAGCGAACCAGGTTTCTCGTCATTGCTCAATATGCTTCTTTCGGCTGCGATTAGGCTGGCTCCGGGCGAAGCTGTACATGGTACCTGGTCACAAGCACCAAGTTTGTCGCCGCTATGTTCACTTAAATGAGACGGAACGGCATTTACGCTAACAGAAAGGGTATGCGCATTGCCAGGGTTGCCATCAGGTGTATGGCATATATATACTTTTTTTCCATCAGTTCCCGGAACCCTTATGTCCGTTACGCAAATGGTAATGGTGCAGGTGGAAGTGCAACCGTATGTATTCGTAACGGTGAGTGTAAATACATAAGTGCCGGCTGTCGTTGGTGTAAAAACCGGTGCAGCAATTGTTGCATCACTGAGTCCTGTAGTGGGAGACCATGAATAAGTAAAAGGACTACCACCTGAAGCAGTGGCACTAAGGGTTACACTTTGTGGCCCGTAGCCTAAATAAATGTTGGTTGGAACTCCCCCGGTATACACATCATTAGATGGGATGGCAGTAATGATACAGGAAGGGATTTCACCTATAACCGTCACAACAGCGGTGCAGGTTGAGGTGTTGCCCGAGCTGTCGGTAACGGTTAGGGTTACTGTATTGTCTCCTATATTGGCACAGCTGAAAGTAGCAGGTGACACTTGTAAAGACAAGATACCGCAGGCGTCGGAACTTCCATCGTTCACATCGGCTGCCGTAATCGTTGCGGTGCCGTTCGCAAGTGTTACTGTCGCGGGTTTGCAATTCGCCACCGGATCCTCATCGTCTACGACGGTGACCGTTGCAGTGCAGGTAGATGTACCGCCGGCACTATCTGTAACCGTTAATGTTACGGTGTTGTCGCCAATGTTGGAACAATCAAAGGAAGATGGATCAACTGTAATCGATGCAATTGGACAGGTCGAGGTGCTTCCATCATCTACATCGGCCGCTGCAAGAGTTGCCGTGCCATTTACCAGGTAAACCGTGGCACTTTTACAAACTGCGTTAGTGGTGCATACGACCGGAGCAGCTCCCGCAGGCAAGTCTACCAATGCGGCAATCAGGCCAAGACAGTCATTTACATATCCTGTGGTTAGATTCAGTGAATTAGGACCGGGAGTAAGAAAAGAAGTAACATCATAGGCTTGTATATCCCATAATCTTCCGTTGCCTGAAGGGCCATTATTGGCACCAGGTACGGTTGTACCCTGGAAAATACCCCCCGCCGGTGCAATAACGACTGCATTTACCAGCAATGCGGTTTCAGGGAAGTCCTGCCCGTCTGATACATGCAATTGAATACTTGCGGTACCGGCCGTATAATTAATACCCGAAAGCAATACATTCCAACCGGTGGGATCGGCCGGCGCATTTGGATTACTGGGGATACCTGCAAAATTGACATTGGAATCATTTCCATCAAAAATGACGACATCCCGGTTATTGGTATTGTCGGCATCATTAAAGAATACGATCAGAGACGCACCATTCAGATTCAACGAGCCAAAACCGGTTAAAACATAAATGCCATTTCCTGTTGCCGTCACCAATGCAGTCACATCAGCACGGTAAGCCTGGCTATTATTAAAACTCCAACAGTTGTCGTGGGAAACGCCAAGACTCGTCCCGACTGCAGGACTACCGTTCACCGTGATAATAGTACCGACGTCATTGGTTACTTGCGATACACCATGCCAGTATAAGTAGGCTTTTGTTACCGTACCGCTAACACCAGCCAATGATATCTGTCCACTTGGTGTATTTCTCAGCCCGCCAACGCCTGCTGAAACAAAATCTGTATTTAGTATGATGCTACTTTGCGTAACACTTTTGTCAACACCGGCAATACCCGGTGCTGCCTTTTTCACAGCAGTTGAAACTCCATCGCAAAATGCTCTTGACCCTGCCAGTGAAGGATTCTGCGCATTTACTAGAGCTGCAGAAATAAAAAATAGCAGGGATACCAAAATCAACTGTCTAATGCTGTTTTTAAATTTATAAATTTTCATTTTATAGTTGTTTATTAGTTTACAGGGTATGTGATGTATTTTATCTATGTGATAGCCGTGGTTGTGAAAACCCAGGGGTGACCGCGGCTGCCAGGAGGAGATAAGTCATCAATTATTAATGAAATACTCATTTTTTTTATTTATTTTATGAAATAATTGAGGGCCGCTTTTAAATCGGGAGAGCGCCATTAGCCGCAAAATGAGATAGTAATAACTTCAACCACTGTTTACTCCAGGTATTGAAAGTGGGCAGAACAATTGGAGCAGTTGTCGGTAGCAGTAACATTGTATGTACCTGCAACATCACATTCGCCAGGACTCACTCCGCCCCTCCATAGGTTATTTTGCCAAATGTCAAATTCGACAGCTAAGGATTGGGTAACGCCACAATACCCAATACAGCCTCCCAAACCCCCAAGGTCGTTACAAACCGGCTGCAGCAAGAAGGCCATACCGTCTGACCCATCGTTGTTGTTGCCTAAATAAATGTTTGCATCAACAACCAGGTCTGAGCCCAAAGAAATTTTATTCTGAAACCAAACCACGCCACTTTGAGAATTAATAGCCTGGGTCAGCCGGAAAGAATTGCCACGCAGGTTAACAGCATTTCCACTAAAGGTGTATTGGCTGTCCACTATAATAACCCAATAATCCATATAAGAGAAAAAATAGCTTTCTCATTTGGCAAAATTTATCGTTGTCCCAACGAAATATTCATTGAGAAAAAATAATACTTTAATGAAAGCACCAAATAACTGCCAAAAACACAGGAAGTTGGGCAGCTTAGAAGAAGCTAATCAGGGAATGGTGTTTAAAGGGTAAATCCGTAATCTTTCTAGATGGCCGGATCATTCAATGATGTTGATACCGGCCGCATACCGATTCTAACGGCGTACGAGGGAGAAGAACAGCAAGGATCTTCATATTTTAAGGTTTCAGGTAAAGAATAGTGGAAACTAACTTACTACCATTTTTTTGTGGATGCAAGTGTTTGCTATATTTTTTTATCCGAGTCTAACAATAATAGCAATATTTGATGCATGCCCGTCACAAGCGAAAGCTCATTTTAAAAAGATAATTGACACTGGTAAGAAAAGCGCAGGTTCTGTCGATCCGGATTTCAGGTCATAAGCCCTTTTAAGCCAATCAACAAGTTCCGCATCGATAACATTGGGGGAAAACAGCCTGGTAGTATGATGATACCTGTTGGCGGACACCTGCTCCACTTTGATGATCCGGGGGCTGGTAATTCGTGAAGGAAGCTGCATTTCGAGATTGATATAATTTCTCCGGGTATAAACTCCGGCAAAGCCGAAACGGTTTACCAAATGAATGCTTGTTTTGTGCGGTTCAATTTTTACAGGGCCAAAATGTTGCACTTCACATAACAACTTATCGTAAATCTCCTTTACGATCGGCTCTTTGCCGCTGAAATGGTCCAATTCGGTATAGTTCATTTTTTGAACGATGATACAGGTTTGGAAAACAAATTGCCATAAGTGTTGTGCTGTATCAAATGTAATATGCGGAATGGGTTTTCACAATAGGTGAAATCATTGGTTATTTCGTTGGCTTATGAGCGTAACATGAGGTTACCGAGTCCTGTCCCGTATAATTCGGCCCCGTCCTATCATCCGCACCCAGGTAGTCAAGATTAAAACGAATGATTTTCGGGCCTGTTCGTTTGATAGTTTTAGCTGCAGAACTATATTCAATCCCATGCAGTTTGAATAATGACTTTAAAAACTTGTTCGAATCATGGTCAGCAATAAGAATATTTTTGAGATCAAGATTGGCAACAAAAACGCCACCAGTTTTCAACGCCCCAATGCCATTTTCAATCACTTTCAATTTGTCGCCCAGGTAATGGAGACCATGGGAGCAGGTAATCAAGTCATAGGCTTCACGTGTTTCCCAACTTACAACTGAACCTGTTTCGAAATGCAGGCAGGTGATATTTTGATCAAAGGATTGAAATAAATCCAGCAGGTCAATTCCTGTTAATGATATGTGCGCCTGTAACCCCTGGTCGCGAAAAGCGTAAGCAGTTTGGATCAGGGCGTTTCCCTGGCCGCAACATAAGTCGAGCCAGGAAGCATGGCCAAATTCTTTAATTTTTGATTCAAGGAAAGTTTCGGGCTTAAATTTAAATTCCTTCTCATAGCTGTTGAAACCGCTGGCTTTTCGCTCACGGTTCATCCTGGAATTGGCAACGATTGGCGACCAGATCAATTTTTCTTCGGGGAGTAGCGGCATTCAGGCTGAGTATCTTTTATTGCATAAGATACTTATATAAGATCAATTTTCCAAAACAGTTTGAGCCTGCCCGGGGTCATTTTTTTGGTGTAAAATGTCTAACCCATTGTTGGCTGCAGTTCTCTAAATTTAGACGTTAACCTTGTTCCAAATCCGTCGGGCGGCTTTGCTAAAAAAAGGATATAGGGATGTTATTAGAAAGGGAATGCAAAATACGATATGCCCTATTATAATTGATCCATAATAACTGGCTATCAATAAACACAGCACACTTAGCCATAGAAATACTATACCTAAAATGTAAAGTAGTTTTTTAGCAGGTAACAGTGTCAACATCGAAAAGCCCAGGCCTAAGTATCCCATGCTTGTGAAAAGCCCGATAAATGGCAATAAATCTGCGTAAGATAAATCCGACAGATTTGGAAGTTGAGGGTTGTTGAACAATTCAAAGACAAAAAAAACAGTTAGTCCAAGAAAGGCTCCTGCATGTCCAAACCCGATCAAAATAAAAAAATGAAGGGCAGCGACTATAAATATAAAAATGGGCTTGGGGTTCATTAATTCTAATTACGAAAAGCACCCAAATGGATTTTTTCGCACTCAAATTGATTACAGGCGAATTACTGACAACATGATCACTGTTGCTGCTGTTGTTGCTGTTGCTGGGTATAAAAATGCTTCGGTATGATCGCCGGAACAATGATCCTTTCTTCGTTCATTTTTACCTGGGTATGTTCTTCAAAAATGTGGCCATCTTCATAGCCCACACTTACATACACGTTCAGCCTTTGATTGGCCATTCCTTTAAAAGTTCCCTTGGCCGGACTGCAATCATTAAAATCGCGGCCCACGGCCAATTGTATATGGCTGTTGGCTACCCAGATATTATTTGTGGGATCAATGCCTTTCCAACCCTCTCCTTCCAGCCATACTTCCACCCAGGCATGAGTGGCACCTTCGCCCCGAAGCCCATCTTTATTGGGGCAGATATAACCACTTACATACCGTGCAGGTATGCCCGCCGTACGCAATAATTGCAGCAAAACGTGCGCAAAATCCTGGCATACCCCTTTGCCATGTCTTAATATTTCTTCCACCGTGGTTTCGATGGTGGTGATGCCCTTTTCGTAGGTAAAATTTTCATAGACATACTTGTTAGCCCAGTCAGCTATGCCCCGGGCATCTCCTGTTACCGGGCAAAGGCTGAGTATTTCCTTTATCTGGTCTTCACTTTCACTTTTATCTGGCTTCGTGTAGTCTAATGCCCTTATCTCGTTCAATGTGAGTGTATCTGGCTCAAATTCTTCCAGCACATCTATCACCAGCCTGCTTTCTATGGTCATTTCGTGGTGCGGCTCTGTAAGGCAGAATATTCCTGTTTTATTGCCCCAATAGTCGGTGAACAGGCTGACGTTGGGTTCTCCGGTGATATTTACATCATGTTGCAGCACCAGTTGTCCCGGTGTTGCAAAAGGGTAAATTTTTATCTGGTTGGTACTGTCTATTACCGGTGCGTCGTAGCCGTAATGGGTTATGTGCTGTATTTTGTAAACTGGCATTCTGTATGGATAAAATGAAACTAATAATCGTGAGCCATGAAAAACGAGTTATGAATCGCTGTTTACCCAGGACTCACCGCTCAATTCTGACGGGGTGCAATGTAGGGTATCAATAGTAACTGAAAAAAGACTGGCCAACCAACTTGTGCAGTTCGAATAACTGTCTCTTGATAGTAGCAATGAACACATGCAGCCCTTTTTCCTTTATTTCTTCCAGGTCGGCGAAGGCTACAGAAGCATAAAGCTTGCCCATTTTGCGTTCAATAAGAGGTTTGTTTTCGTGTTCGTTTTCGTCGAGTACATGCTGCAGGTATTGACCTACCCTTTTTAATGAATACATAATGCTCCGCGGAAACTGCTGGTTGAAAAAAGTCATGTCGATAATATTTTCGCTATGGTTTCCGGTACGGTAAGTTTTAAGGTACAGTTCGTAACCACTCAGGCAGAGGAGCATATTCTTCCAGTACACAATATGCTGGGCACTATCCATATCATAATCCAGCTGGCTGAATTCCACATCTACAATATCGAGGGTTTGCAGGCAGCGTTCGGTATACCGGCCGAGGTTTATATAATTCCATCCGCTGCCCCGTGGCATGGTGATATCAGTAACACCATAGTAGGATAAACTCTCGTCTATCAGGTGGCCCAGCATGGTAAGCTGTTCGCCGTTTTCAATGGTAGCGTCAAGATCAACGCTGTTTACGGTATGGTACAACTGGTTTACGGCTTCCCACACTTCCTTGGTAATATGATCCTGTGCGCCGCGGGCATTTTCCCGGGCCCGGGTCACCATTACTTTTATGCTGTTATGCTCTTCAATATTATGCGTCAGCAGCCGCAGCACATCATTTGGCTTAAAAGCCAGCTTACGGCGGGCACTTTTTTTCTGGTGGCTGAAAACGGTGAGCACGGGTTCCCAGCTAAATGGCTCCTCTTTATTTACATCAAACGAAGCTATATAGCCGTAGCGTAAGGTACGCAGCAGGCCATCGGTACGCTCCATATACCGGTTCATCCAAAAAAGACTGTCGGCGATTCTTGAAAGCATAATTTTTATTTATGATTTAGGATGTATGATTTATGATTTGGGTGCATATGGGGTGGGTGTTTTTTGGGGAAATCGTGTTTTTATCGGTTAGGAGGGAGACGCCAGCATGGCGTCTATACAACGAATCTCTAATCCCTAATTACGAATCCCTACCTATCCAACACCCAGGTATCCTTGCTGCCGCCGCCTTGTGATGAATTTACTACGAGGCTGCCTTCACGGAGGGCCACCCTTGTTAATCCGCCGGGTACTATTTCGATGCCATCCGGGCCACAAAGTGCATAGGGGCGCAGATCTACGTGTCGAGGCTGTAATTTGCCATTAATAAAACAAGGCACCGTGCTGAGCTGGATAATAGGTTGTGCAATAAACGAACGCGGGTCTTCATGAATAGCTTTGATACAGCCGGCGAGTTCTTCATCAGTGGCTTTGTTTCCCATTATTAGTCCATAGCCGCCGCTCTCGTTGGTTTTCTTTACCACCATGCTTTGAATATTGGCGATGGTATGCTCCAGTTCATCCTGGTTCTCCATTCGGTACGTATGAACGTTCTTCAATATCGGTTCCTGGTTGAGATAGTACTTGATCATATCCGGAACATAGGCATAGATGGCTTTATCGTCAGCCACGCCGTTGCCGATGGCATTTACGATGGCCACATTGCCTTTACGGTAAGCACTCATCAAACCTGCCACACCCAGCAAACTTGTCGGGTTAAATACCAACGGATCGAGAAACTCATCGTCTACACGCCTGTAGATCACATCCACCTGTTTTAGCCCGTTGGTGGTTTTCATAAAAACTTTATGATTATCTACCACCAGGTCGCGGCCTTCTACCAGTTCCACGCCCATATAGCGGGCCAGGAAAGTATGCTCGTAATAGGCACTATTGTAAATGCCCGGGGTAAGCAATACCACCGTAGGGTTGCTTATCTGGCGCGGCGCCAGGCTGAGTAAGATCTTATGAAGAATAATCGGGTAGTTACTTACGCTCCGCACTTTATTACTGGTTAGCAGGTCGGGAAATAGGCGCTTGGTCACTTCCCTGTTTTCGAGCATATAGCTTACCCCGCTAGGGGTACGCAGGTTGTCTTCCAACACATAAAATTCACCATCGGCACCCCGTATCAGGTCGATGCCGCTGATATGCACATACAACTGGTGAGGCACATTGATGCCAAATACTTCGCGGTTAAAATGCGGGCAGGAGGCAATTAAGGCGGCGGGTATTTTACCGGCCTTTACAATTTCCTGGTCGTGGTACACGTCGTGAAGAAACATGTTGAGGGCTTTCAGCCGCTGTTTAATGCCTTTTTCAATATGTTCCCATTCCAGGGCCGTGATGATCCGGGGCAATACATCGAACGGAAAGATGCGCTCGATCCCTTCATCATTACTATAAACTGTAAAAGTGATACCCTGGCTCAGGAACAGATCGTTCGCCAGCTTTTCCTTTTGGTGAAAAGACTCCGGCGAGAAACGCTGGATATAGTCTTTGATGAGTTGGTAGGGCTGCCTGATACCTTCGGCAGAACGCATTTCATCATAGGTAGCCTGCGGTTGGCTATAGTTGTCACTCCAATGGGATGTATCCATAAGCATGGTTGGTTATTGCTTAAAGATAGGGGTGAGCGAACATAAATGTTGAATTGTGGTTAAAAAATTATGAAGATTTCCACCAATTTTTTTGAGGATACACGGCGAAACGATGGAATGAATAGATATTTTTTATTATGCCATCTATTCCCCTGGGTGAAGCCATGGGGAATAGATGAATTAGTGACTTTCAGTTAAAACCGGTATGTAGCCCCCACTTTGAAGCCAAACCTTGTGCCGGGTGTAAAATGGATTTCTGACACGGACTGTGTTTCATTTTGCAACCTGCTTTCGGTTTCAAACTGGGTTTCTTTCCATTTTACATTAAACAGGTTGGCAATGCTGGCGGTAAATTCCAGGTGGCCATTGCAGCGATAAGCAGCGTTAAGGTCAGTTACCGAATAGCCCCTGGCCACTATAGAATAATCAGCGTTAGCGGGCCGGTTGCCAAGACTGCGATATCGGATAGCGGCATCAAAAGTTTTGTTGCGATAGATCAACCCGCCGGTGCTGGTATAACGTGGAGCAAGGGCCAGATAGTTTTCTCCTTTGGCAGCTTCCCGATCTCGCGAATGGCTAAAGGTGAAGTCATTTTCAAAGGAAAGATTATTGGCAAACTGGTAGCGTACCGAAAGATCGTACCCATAGCGCAGGGTTTTATTACTTGGCTCCGTTACAGCCGCATCGCCGCTATAAACCAGTTCACTCTCAAAGTCCATGCGCCAGATAGCAGCTTGTACAAACAGTGTTTTAGCTGGTTGGAAAATGCCCCCTATTTCCACGCCTTTTGCCGTTGGCAAAATCTTTTTTACATCACCACCTAAAATACTCCTGGCATCGTTACTATGAAAGCCATAGCCTGCATGGGCATATAGTTGCGCTTTGCTGGATGGCGTATAAAACAAACTCAACTTGGGGCTGGCTTTTCCTTTGTTAGCACTTAGTTCTCCTATTGAACCGGCCAGTTTATTTAAATGTACAAACCGAAACTGGTCGTAGCGCAAACCAGCTTGCAAACTCAGTTTATTACTGAATTCAATATTTTGGCTGAACCAAATGGCAGCACTGTACTCATTAGTATTTCCATAAGCCAGGCTATCTGTTACATTCCTGCTTCTTTTTACCACACGGCTCAGTTCACTTTCGTTAATATCATCTGCCTGGAATTGAAGACCTGCCTTAAATATGGCCTTTTTATTCCCCATAAAAAAAGCATGATTGAAACTGTTTTTATAACCGTAGATATTCCGGTTTTCATACTGCCGTATCATATCGCCATTTATGGGATCTTCCAGGAAAAAACTAAAGTCGCTAAACAATTCAAATTCGTAACGGGAGTAATACAACTGATGCTCCAGTACATCACTGTTTCTAAACCCCTGCTTGTATTTTGCATATACATTAGTGCGGCTGGTTTTGCCGCCTTCGTTGGGGTTGATGGCACCGTAAAAACTGATACTTCCATTTGCAACAGCACGGTCAGGTATCTGACCACTCGCATTCCATTTGCTGGCAAAAGTGCTTGCACCGATAAGTAGTTGATTGCGGTCATTGATATTGAGTTTGTATTTGGCCTGCAGATTGATTCTTGTAAAATCCTGTGGCGCGTCAAAATAACTATCGGTGCTCACAAATTCACCTGCGATATACGCATCGCTTTTACCTCTTTTTACCTTTGGCAACAGGTTAATACCCGCCACAGTCCGGTACGTGTTAAAGCTGCCACCTTCCAGTTTTATAAAATTCTGTGGCAACACATCCAGGGTCTTTAAACTAACTGCTGCGCCTGTGGCAAGGTTGCCGTATTGTGGAGCAAACGGTCCTTTGAACACATCCACACCGCTGATGAGTTCTGGTATGATCCAGTGCATATCAGCATAGCCCTGGCCATGCGCATGGCTGGTCATATTCACCGGCAGGCCATCTGCCTCAATGCGAATATCTGTTCCGTGGTCCATATCAAAGCCCCTCAGAAAAACCTGCTCGGCCTTGCCGCCACCGGCATGCTGACCGATGAATAAACCAGGAACAATTCGCAGTACATCCTGCGAAGAATTCATCGGCCTGCTTTGTATCGAAAGCCGGTTAATATGCTGGATGGCGTCTTCATTCCTTGCCTTTATTTCTACTGATGGCAGCTCGTTGGAGATGGTAACCAATGAAATTTTTAGTAAAGAAGTTTCGCCATCCCGCACGGTTACTTCCCTTACTATTTCTGTAAAACCAACCATGGAAATAGTGATCGTATGCCTGCCTGGCACTACCTGTAAAAACCGAAAAATACCCAGACCATCGGTAGTGGTGTATTGTTTTCCGTTATCAAGAGAAATGGTTACGCCCGTCAGTTCGCTTTTGGTTAAATCGTCGCTGATAGTTCCTTCAATTGTGCCATTATGGGCAAATACGGATAATGAGAGTATGGATATAATAAGAGTTAGAAACGTTTTCATGATTTGGAGTTGATCCTTTAAAATGATGGCAACGGAAAATTTCCCGCACAGCATTTTCTGCTATGTGAAGCAATGAATTTTTAAAGCCGATAAATAATGGTACTGAAAACAGCATCCGGGAGGGACTGCCTTAGGAATGGCATCCGGGAATTAATGCTTTAGCGATTTCCCGTATTAAAAGACCAAAAGTTGGTCTGCCCCCGCCAAAAGTTACCGTGCCGGGTACCTTTATCATCACGCTTTTGGAGGCGGATAATTGGCGCCGATGGAAATAGACGGCAGGTAATATATGCCGGAAGAAAATTGATTCTGATTGTCCTCAACAATTACAAAGTCATAAGCAACAATCGCAATGACATGTGGGGTCACTTCGTTTTCAGTTTTAGAAGGGAGGTTGTTCTTTTCACCCCCCGTTTCTTTGGCCGCCTTTTGCAATTCGAAGTGGATATGTGTTTTACCATTTTCCTGATGCACGGTGGCTATATGTTCGTATTTCCAGAAGGCATGGGCTAAAAAATCTGCCACATAAGGCAGCACCGGTTTCACCAGGATTACCAGGTAAGAAAGAAGCAGCAAGTATGACAATGCTTTTTTCATTTCTTAAAACGAGTTGGTTTTTGGTAATGGTTAAAAAAACCGGTTTGTTAAATTCTTTTTGATCTACGAATAATGTGTGGCACTGGATTTTGCTATGATGAAAAGAAAAAGACTTTCAGTTTATTTCAATCAGTGCCAACCCTGTAACTTTCACCATAAAAACATTTGCTATGCCGGAAACAGAATCATTTTTGCAGGCCGTAAACAACGGTTACACATTTAAGGGAGAATTTATAAGGCTGGGAGGCGGAATGCTGGAAGGTGCCGTGGTAAGCGGTGCCGACGTTCGGCTTCCGTTAAAAACCATGAACCGCCATGGCCTGGTAGCCGGTGCTACTGGTACGGGTAAAACCAAGACCCTGCAAATGATTACGGAGGCGTTAAGCGATGCCAGCGTGCCTGTAGTGGTAATGGATATCAAGGGCGATTTTAGCGGCATCGCCCAGCCAGGTACTATGAACGATAAAATAGCCGACCGCTGCCAGAAGCTGAATGTAACCTGGCAAGCTTCCGGTTTCCCGGTAGAGTTGCTGAAATTAGGCAGCAAGCTGGAAGGGGTTCAACTGCGGGCTACGGTAAGCGAATTCGGCCCTATTTTATTAAGCAAGGTTTTAGGATTAAACGATACGCAGCAAGGCTTTGTAGCCATGATGTTTAAATACTGCGACGATAACAAATTACCCATCCTGGACCTGAAAGATTTTATCAAGACCCTGCAGTTTGCGGCCAATGAAGGCAAGGCTGAAATAGAAAAAACATACGGCAAAATAAGTACTACCACGAGCGGTACCATTCTGCGAAAAGTGATAGAACTGCAACAACAGGGTGCCGATGTTTTTTTTGGCGAAAAGAGTTTTGAAGTAGACGACCTGATGCGGATCAGCGATGATGGCCGTGGTATCATCAGTGTGTTGCGGCTAATGGATATGCAGGACAAACCCAAACTTTTCAGCAGTTTTATGCTGCAAATGCTGGCCGAACTCTATGCTTCCTGCCCCGAAGAAGGCGACCTGGACAAACCTAAACTGGTACTTTTTATAGACGAAGCACACCTGATATTTAATGAGGCCAGTCCCGCACTGCTCGACCAGATTGAAACCGTTATAAAGCTTATTCGCTCCAAGGGGATCGGCATTTATTTCTGCACGCAAAACCCCATGGATGTACCCGCCAGCGTACTGGGCCAGCTGGGCATGAAAATACAACACGCCCTTCGTGCCTTTACCGCCGCCGACCGTAAAGTGATCAAACAAACCGCTGAGAACTATCCCGAAACAACTTTCTATAAAACCGATGAACTTATCACCCAAATGGGTATTGGGGAAGCAATGGTAACCTTGCTAAACGAGAAAGGCATACCCACGCCACTGGTGCATTGTATGATGTGCAGCCCACGCAGCCGCATGGATGTGTTAACCGATGAAGAAGTAAGCAGCCTGACAGCAAAATCGAAACTGGTAGCCAAGTACAGCCAGGTGATTGACAGCGACAGCGCCTACGAAATGCTGAACGCCAAAATAGAAGAAGCCGTACAAAAGACCGCCGAGGCTAAAGAAGAAAAACAAGAAAAAGATGAACCCAGTGCCGTAGAAAAAGTACTGGATAACAGTGTGGTAAAAAGTACCCTTCGCACCGCCGCCAATATCATTACCCGCAGTTTGCTGGGCGCTTTAGGGCTTGGGGGAAGGAGTAGCAGCAGGAAGAAGAGTTGGTTTTAGGGTGTCGTCTTTGGAGAAATGTGGGTTTTTTATATAGATTTCTCCAGGGATAATTTTTTATAGCTGGAGAAAAGTGACATTTTTAGCCATATTTCTCCAAGTATAAATTTTTATAGTTGGAGAAATGTGGTATTTTTATTTACATTTCTCCAAATATAGAATATGGTTGCTATTAAAAATATTGTTGGGCGGGAGTTGGAAAAGGCCAAATTGGATAAGATGCTGGCATCGCCACAGGCCGAATTTCTGGCGATTTACGGCCGCCGAAGGATTGGCAAAACTTATTTGATAAGACAATACCTAAAAGATAATTTGGTCTTCGACTTTACCGGAACAAGGGATGGAAAAAACGATGTGCAGCTTAATAATTTTTTTGATGAATACCTGAAACGTACGAATGGCCAAAAAGAAACACAGCCACCCCCCTCGTGGCAGGTAGCTTTTAAATACCTGGCCGATTACCTGGCAGGGCAACAAGTTACCGCATCGAAGTTGGTGGTTTTTATTGATGAGATGCCCTGGATAGATACACCAAGGTCTGGCTTTGTATCGGCCCTGGAATTTTTTTGGAACCAGCATGCTTCAAACATGGACAATGTATTGCTGATAGCCTGCGGTTCTGCATCCTCCTGGATAAAAAAGAAACTGATACATGCGCGGGGTGGCCTGTATAACCGGGTTACGCAACGAATAAAGCTGTTGCCATTTAACCTGTACGAAACAGAATTGTTTATCAATACGCTGGGTGTAAACCTGCCAAGGTTCCAATTATTGGAGTTGTATATGGCCATGGGTGGCATCCCCTTTTACCTGAAAGAAATAACAAAGGGCAAAACCGCTTCACAGTTAATAGACGAAATATGCTTTTCTGAGCATGGTTTGCTACAGGGGGAGTATGATCAACTATACCATTCGCTTTTTAAACATGCTGAAAACCATATTGCCATTATTGAATCCCTGGCGGCAAAGCCACAAGGCATTACCCGTCAGCAAATAGGGATCGCTACCCATATCAGCGAGGGATCGCTGTCACGGGCTTTGGAAGAACTGGCAGAATGCGATTTCGTATCGGTTTACCAGCCTTTTATCAATAAAAAAAAAGAAGCCATTTACAAGCTTACCGATCTGTACTCGCTATTTTATCTAAAATTTATTAAAGCCAATAAAGATGGCGGCAGTGGTGTTTGGGAGCAGTTATCTGCCAAAAGCAGTTATATGGCCTGGAGTGGTTATGCTTTCGAAAATATCTGTATGCTGCATATAGACCAGGTAAAAATGGCATTGGGTATTAGTGGCGTATACACCAAATGCAGTTCGTGGAAATTTAAAGGCGATGAAACGCTTGGCGGTGTACAAATAGATATGTTGATAGACCGCGCCGACCAGGCGATCAACCTTTGCGAAGCAAAATTTACAAGAGATAATTTCGCCATTACCAACACATATGCCGCTGAATTACGCATGAAAGAATCCATATTCAGGCAGGCCACCGGAACCAAAAAGGCCCTGTTTACAACGCTGCTTACCACTTACCCGGCCATCAGGAATAAATATTACATGGAAGAAGTGGAAAAGGAGATAACGATGGAAAAGCTGTTTGAACCTGCCCCTCAATAGTATACTACGAACAGGCTATCTTCCCAACCCTGGTTGCATGTCTGCCGCCTTCAAATTCAGTATTGATAAAGGTTTCTATCATTTCTTCAGCCAACCTTTCAGCTACAAAACGGGCGGGGATACAAATGATATTGGCATTGTTGTGCTGCCGCACCAGTTTGGCCACTTCATTTTCCCAGCAAAGGCCGGCACGGATGCCCTGGTGCTTATTGGCAGTAATGGCCACACCGTTGGCACTGCCGCAAAGCAGGATACCAAAAGCTACTTCACCGGCTTCCACAGCCGAAGCCACAGGGTGGGCATAGTCAGGGTAATCAACGCTTTTATTTTCGTACACCCCATGGTCACTCACCTGGTATCCTTTTGCATTGAGCCATTTTACGAGCGCTGTTTTATATTCAAATCCGGCATGGTCGCTGCCGATGGCTATTGGTTTTGTGAGATCGAAATTTGTTTCCATTTCAATTTTTTTTAGTTGGCAGTTATTCAGTTGGCAGTTGGCAAACACTGTTAAAAGTCCTTCGTAAACAATGGCAACCTTTTTAGTGGGCAGTTAGGCAGTTGGCAATCCAATTCAAAAACTCATTTTCAAATAGCAGGTAAGGCAGCGTACAGTTCACAAGTCGGTTTCATTGTTCACATCCAAACTCATTGCAACTGCCAACTGAATAACTGCCGACTGACTTAGCTCCACTCTTCCTTCTCCTTTTCATCTGCTTTCCGTGCCACACGTTTACTTACTAATATACTTAATTCGTAGAGGCAAATCAACGGAATCACCACAATGGTCTGGCTCATCCAGTCGGGTGAGGGGGTGATAATAGCAGCAACGACCAGTAAAGCTACGTAAGCATATTTGCGGTAATCTCTTAAAAATTTGGGAGTGACCAGCCCAATGCGGGTGAGTACGAAACTGATAACGGGCAATTCGAAGGCCAGCCCACTTCCAAGGGTGATGTCCATCATATTGTCAATATAATCACTGATGGTAGGTTTGGTCTCTATCAGGTTTTGGGTGCCTATTTTAAAGTTTGCGAGGAAATTAAAAGTGAAAGGAGCCATTAAGAAATAACCAAACCCAACACCCAGCAAAAAGAAAAAAGTGACCCAGAAAATGGCGCCCCTTGTATTTTTTAGTTCGCCGGGTTTTAGTGCCGGTTTTAGGAATTGCCAGAATTCCCAGAAAATGTAAGGAAAGGCAACGATGAAACCTACTACAAATGAGATGGTAATACTGCTAAGAAACTGTCCGCCGAAAGTGGTGGTCTGCATTTTAATATCCATGGCTGGCATACACAAGCTCGTGCCCATGCCCAGTTTCTGCCCCATTTTGCAAAACCAATCGTAGGTAACAAAATTATTCTGGATGGGTCCCAGGATAATTTTATCGAACATAAAGTCGCGGTAAATAAAACAGATAACACCGAGTATCACAATGGCCAATATCGAACGGACTACGTGCCACCGCAGCTCTTCCAGGTGGTCCACAAAACTCATTTCCTCCTGCCCTTCCTTATTTCGTCTGCTCAAAAAATTCAAAGCCACTTTGCGGTTGTTTTTTTATTTGTTCGCAAATGTACGGGGGGCGCATCAGTTAGCAGTTGGCAGTTTTTTAGTTGGCAGTTGGCAAAATTGATTCAGTTGGCAGTTTTGCAGTTGGCAGTTGGCAACACATGATATGACAAGGCACTTATTTTTTATACCATTTTCGATACGGATTGCTAACTGCCAACTGCAAAACTGCCAACTGGCATTATCCTGCAAAATCCATCCACTTCCTGATGGCTTGTTCGGCATCGGGGCCGCACCATTTGTTGGCGAGGTAAATGCCTAGTTGCAAAGAAGAGGATACAGCACCGGCGGTGATCAGGTTTCCATCGTCGACGATCTTTTCATCAAAAACAGTGCAGCCGTATTGGGCCAATGCCTTGTACTGATTAAAATGGGTAGTGGCCCTTTTGCCTTGTAAAAATCCGGCGGCGCCCAATAGCAGGCTTCCTGTGCAGATGGAGCATTTCAGGGGTACCGGCGAAGCAGTTTGCAACCAACTGATAAATGGTTTATTATTGACCAGTGTATTGGTACCGCTGCCGCCAGGCACAATGATCACGTCGTAGCTGCTCAGATCATTTTTTACTTTACCAGCCTTCAGCACCATACCGAAAGAATCTTTGACTTCGGAACTCATGGCACAAATATCCCAATGAAGATCGGGCAAGAATTGTATGGACCGGAGCCGGGAAATGGGGTCGTAAGCACCAATAAAATCGAGCAATGTGATGCCGTCGAATACTATATATGCGATTTTCATTTTTCAGTTGGCAGTTGGCAATAAGAGTGCCAACTGCAATATTTATTGTCAAAAGATCCTGACAGTAATGACTTTTATGCAACCAACTGGTTTTTTATTTTCAAGGGGTATCATACACTCCTATTTCTTATCCTCAGTTCTGGGCTGCTTTGCATATGGCTTGCCAACTGCAAACTGCAAAACTGCAAACCTCCTGTATGATAGATTCCTATTTCTTTTCTTTAATCCTGGCTGGTTTTGCTTTAGGCTTGCCAACTGCCAACTGCAAAACTGCCAACTTCTTATAAACCTCACAACTGCTAACATGCGCACCGGGCAAATAGCCGGTACTCATTAAAAACTCATTTACAATTTCACCACCGGTAAACCGGAAGTTTTGTTTAAAGATCTTTACCCACTCTTCTTTTGTTTTTGGGTGATGTTGGTCGATCCAGTTTTTAAATGAACCGTGCTGCTTTTGCATTTCGAGGATGACCCCGGCATTATGAATAGCAGCATGAACCTTCAACCTGTTCCTGATAATGCCGGCATCATTCAATAACCGTTCCACATCTTTCTCTTTATAGGCAGCAACCTTTTTTACGCTAAAACCACTGTAGGCCTTGCGGAATTGCTCCTGCTTTTTCAGAATCGTGGTCCAGCTAAGGCCAGCCTGGTTGATTTCCAGGATCAGGCGGCCAAACAGTTCGTCGTCGCTATCCAGCGGAAAACCGTATTGGGTATCATGATACACTTTATGAAGGGTTTGCGTTTCGCCCTCCATGGTACCAATTGCTTCGCAATAGCTCATTGCCATGTAAAAATTTATTGGAAAATTGTTAGAATGTAAATGCTAAGGCAAGCCAGGCTCAACTTTAAAAGTTCTTTCGTCTTTGTGCTTGTGTGGTATACCTCCTTTACAATACCCTCATTTTAACCAGTTCTATCCGGGTATCGCTCATGTTCATGATATCGAACTGGTAGTTGCCAATGATAATCTTTTCGTTCTGCTCAGGCATGTTTTCGTGCTCGTTAATAATGTATCCACTCAGCGTTTCCGACTCCGATGCGGGAAATTCCAGGTCATATTTTTCGTTGAGATAGTCCAGTTCCAGTCGCCCGCTGAACATGTATTCCTGCTCAGCCAGCTGCTTGTCTACAAATTCTTCAGTATCGTACTCATCGTGTATTTCACCAAAGATCTCTTCCAGCAGATCCTCCATGGTTACAATGCCACTGGTACCGCCAAACTCGTCTACCACCCAGGCAATACTTTTTCGCTCCCTGGAGAACTTATTGATCAGGTCGGTAGCACTCATGGTTTCCGGTACGGCAGGCATGGGTAACAAAATGCTGGTGATATCGGCCGGATGCTTAAACAAGTCCAACTGGTGTACATAGCCAATAATATTGTCGATACTACCGTCGTAGACAACGATCCGGCTCAATTTACTTTCTATCATTTTCCTTTTTACATCCTGCACCGACGCTCTCGTTTCTACAGCCACCACTTCTTTCCTGGGAACCAGGCAGCTCCGGATTTTTACTGACGGAAGGCTCAATGCATTTTCAAATAGCTCGGTATTGAGTTCCTGGCTGTCGTCGTCACTTTCCTTAGACTGCTGGTAATAATGCTCCAGGTCGCCGCGGCTAAAGGCTGGCCTGTGTTCATTCACTTTAATATTAAAAATATACTGCAGTATCCACTCTGCCACACTTACAAAACCACGGGCCACCCATCCGAACAAGTTGTCGAAAAACTCCATAGCGGGTGCGAAAAAGCTCAATACCCAATCGTTCTTGGCCCGAAAAATGGCTTTGAATATAAACTCCACCACAAGGACCACAAGGGTGCTAATAAATACTTCCACCACTACCCGGAAAGACGCAGAATCACTAAGGGTTTTAGGCATGTGAGCCCAAATGGGCTCCAGCGATTTTGTGACCATTAATCCATAAACAACCAGGAAAATATTGAACCCGACCAGGCAGGTGCCAATAAAACGGCTGGGCTTGTCTATAAACCGGCCCAATATCTGCCCGCTTCTTTTGCCCTGCTTTTTTTTGAGCTCAATGCTGAGTTTATTGACGCTGATAAAAGCAATTTCGATACCGGCAAAAAACCCGATGAGTAAAAGCGTAATGAGGATAAAAATGATCGTCATATTTCGAAGATAAGGGTTCGCGTTTTATGGGACACAGCGGGAATGGTAAGGGTGGAGAAAAGAACAGGTTCTGATTACTTCCCCGTTTTAGTTTCTTCTATATTTTTTACCTGCAAATAGCTTACTTTTTTTACTCCCTCCACATCCACTTCTTTCCCTTCAAATTTTTCGAAGTAATTGTCGTAAAAAGGGTTGCTGCTTTTTAGCCGGAGCGGAAAATCCCCTTTTGTAGTCTTAAGCACATGGGTTGTGCGTTCGCTCTTGCTGCCTTCCATCACCTTTACTTTGGTGACCATCCCTTTAAAATTATCATTTTCTGACATATTCTCTTACCTCCGTTATTTTACCGTTGATCTCTTTTAATACCAATACCGTGCCTGCACTCAGTGCCTTATTGGCTTTTTCATCATCCACTTTTGGAAAGATATGAAATCTTATATCCTTCGCGGAAAGGCCGATGCTCTTCGTTCCGTCGGGCCCGGCTTTCGGTTTAAAGCCATCCGTACTGCCATCTTCAGGTTTGTAGTCGTATTTGTTCAGTACCGCATTGATTTGCTTTTTTAACGCAGGAGGAGGCACTGCCTTTATTTGTTGCGGTGCATTGGTTACGTCACCCAGCATTTTACCCTTGGCCACAAGCTGGGCCCGCCGCTCCTTGCGGTCCGAAATTTCGTTTTGAGCTTTATTCTCAATGGTTTTGGCGCTGCTGTTCGCTTTTATCAATGCGGTGTCAATCACGGGGTTGATGGAGGGATCTGCCAGCAGCAGAAACTGGCAGAGGGTCTTTAACTCAAAGCGATCGATAAATCTGCCGCTGGTGGTAATAAATTTTTGTTGTGCTTCCAAGAAAGCCCTGCCGGCTGAAGCGCCCCGCTGTACATTTTTAATAAAATACTGTGTGATCAGATCGGCCAGGCCCTGCCCGGAGGCAGGCCCGTAAGCCGAGGTTGTGCTTCCCACAAAAGCATAAGCACCTTCGCCCAGGTACATATTGCCAACCCCCATATGCCCATCCGCGGTGTCGGTGGGATCCAGCAGCTGGGCCCCAAAACAACATTCGGCGGCAGCAACAGTTCCATTGGTCACTTTGCCTTTCAGGTCTTTGGCAAAAAAACATTCCGGGGTGGCATCACCCTCTTTTAACTGGCCAAAAAACGCCGGAAAATCTTCACCACCATGACAGTTAAAAAAATGCACCCTTGGCTTTAAGGCAGCGGCGCTGTAGGGAGATTTGGCCGGTGGGCAGAGTTGGAGTTTAGTATCGTTGCCAAAAATATTTTTCAGGCTCTGGCGGGTGCTTTCCTGCCACCAGGTTACAGTAAGGGCCAGGTATTGATGGTATTCCTCTGCTTTACGGCTGATAGCCGTGGTGGCAATTCCAATCAGGTGCAACAGGTATTTTACATCCGTGCCACCGGTAATATCCGGGAGCCTGCCAACCACGCGGGCCGGGCTTAAAAAATCTTTGGGGTTTTTACTAAATGGTTTATTGCAGGTATAGGGCAGGTCGCTATGCACATTTTCATCATCTGCGAAAGCTACGAACATTTGGTGCGCAACGATATCCGGGCCGCCCAATATCATGATATAATCGGGCTTAATAAAATCGTAGAGATCATCAATGGCATTCTTGTTTTCCTGTTCATCAGCCGCGGCCAGCACCGGGCGGGACTTGAATTTCTTCATGGCTGCCTTGTCATCCAACAAGATCAATTCAGAAATAAAGAGTCGTTTTTTATCGGCTGCGATCAATTTCTTTATGGCAGCCTGGATTTTTTTAAGGCCAGCGACCCCGTACTTATTGGTAAGTGCAATACCGTTGGTTACAATAATTTTATCGATAGACATGGCAAATGGCTTTTGCGTAAAAAATTGAATGGAATGTTAAGGTAGAAAAACCGTTTTAAAAGAACGAGGCGAAATAATAAATCCCGGCTTTGAGTAAGTACTTCCGTCCGGGCCCGGGTTGATTATTGACCCGGCTTCAGCAGCCTCCCCTATCTTCACGCTTTTTACAGAACGCCAAACCAGCAAAAGCGTTACCCTTTTCTGCAACTAATTATGAAACAATTATTTCTCTACCGGATCCTTTCTTTTATCCTGCTCCCTGTTGCAGCTCTTTTAGGTATTATTACGATCCTGATGCTGCTTGCCGCAGCTTCAAATTCGATGCTACTGATACTAGCCTTTGTTTTTGCTTCTGTGGTTATTTACACGATCGCCAGTTTTATTTTTCTGCAAAAAGGTATTGGGCAAAATGAGCTTTGTAATCATTCTTTACGTGACTGGATACGGGTGAATGCCATTGTGAGTATTATATTTTGCGTCTTCTACCTCCTGGGAGCGGCCGCATTGTTAAGCGATGCCACTTTGCTGAAAAATGCCGTGAAGCAAGCCATGGAGCAACAGCAGTCTTCCGTGACCATTTCCGAGGCGGATTTTTTGAAGGTGATGAAAGGGTTACTATATTTCTTGCTCGTTTATTCAGGATTATTGCTGTTGCATATTATCCTTACGTTCCGGTTGTTGAAGACATACAAACACTTGTTTAAAGAGAAAGAATAGACAATAGGCAATGGACCATAGGCAAATTGGCAACATGCAACAGGCAATTAACCGATGAACCGGAGGAAAATTGGGGGTTATGCCAACGGGCTTCTATACGCCCATCTAAGCCCCACCAATGACACCAGCAAGTGAATCAGGTAAAATAAAATGCTGATGTACACAGCCTGGTGCGGATCAAGCGCAAATTGGGTGGCGCCCCACAAAAACACGACTTCTCTGGCACCAAGGCCACCGATCGTAAAAGGCAATATTGCTACGATGGAAGACAACAAAAAAAGCAATTGAAATTCCTTAAAATGCCCGCTGATACCGATGCTTTGCATAATGCAGAGCACACAAAGCACCTGCAATAACTGCACTGCCAACCCAAGGAAAAAAGTGCTGTAAAACCCGGGTAAAAACGAAGGGAATATTTTTTTAATCCCCCAATAGTAGATGACAAGGCCGGGTAACACCGCTGCGATCAACCACCAGGAATAACTATTTGACTGGTATATCAGCCAAAAAAAAAGTACGGCCAGTAGTCCCAATGCCACTACGCCGCTGATGCGATCCAATAACACGGCCGCAGCTATTTTTTTCGCAGGCACTTCTTTATACTTACGATTGAGGAGGATTACTTTATAGGCATCCCCGCCAATGCCACCCGGCAAAAAGAGATTGTAAAACATACCCAGCCAGTACAATTTCAAACTGCTGCCGGTTTTAAGATCGATAGCTATATTTTTAAAATAGATATTGAGCCTGAATGCCGAAACCACTTTACTGGCTGCCACCAAAAAAGTAGCTGCCAGCAGCCACCACTTGTTGCTTTGCTGCAGCAATATCCAGGTAAGTGCCCAGTCTATTTTTCTGCTTACGTACCAGAGACAGACCACCGTTACGGCAATCTTCATGAGCAGTTTCAGCCAGGATGGAAGTGCGCCTACAATTGATTTTATTTTTTGCATAAGGAAGCTACACGGCAGGATATAAAACCTTTAAAAAATCTTCAATTCTTCCACAAATTTCTTTACCAGTTCCACATCTTTCAAACCCGGAGCCGTTTCGAATTTGCTGTTGATATCGGTGCCAAAGAGCCACTTGCCATTGTTGCCGGACTGGAAATTTTTTACCACGGTTGCGTCATCCGGACCAATGCCGCCACTAAGCAGGAAAGGCTTTTCGATATTCGCTGTGTGCAGGGCGTCCCAATCGAACTTGCGACCGGTACCGCCATAGGTTTCACCCGCAGTGTCAAAAAGAAATACGTCACACGCATCTTCGTAGTGGCGTATCTTGAAATTGATATGATCGTCCGGTCCTATACGAAAGGCTTTGATCACTTCCAGTTGTTCGCTGAGGCGGTCGCAGAATTTAGGTGTTTCATCGCCATGAAGCTGCACCATATGCAGGCCAAAATTATCAGCATGGTTCATGATCTCGTCGTAAGTGGCGTTTACGAATACACCTACCTTATTGATCTTTCCTTTGTATTTTTTTACCTCCATGCTGTTCATGTGCCTGAGCACAAAACGCGGGCTTTTGGGGTAAAAAATCATGCCGCCAAAAGTGACGCCGAGTTCATCTAACCGGCGTAACTGGTCCATTTGGGTAAGGCCACAAACTTTTACTCTCATGTTGTTGGTTTTTCCGTTCTGCAAGGCTTTCTTACTTATTTGCCATGGCATTTTAATGCTCAATATTCAACAAACAATATTCAAATCTCAATATCCTCTACATTTAAATTGTCTGATGGAAATTCAATTTGAACCATTCGTCAAGCAAATAATTTAACCTGTTTTAGAACGCAGTTCTTTTACAAATGAGGCAAAGGCAATCGTTGGGTCGTTATGCTTCATAAAGTTCTCCCCGATCAGGAAACCGTCAAAGCCATTTTGTTGCAGCATCAGCAGTGTGTCTACACTGTGGATGCCGCTTTCGGCAATCTTCAACTTATCTTTTGGCAGTCGTGCCGCAAGGTCGATCGAATGCTGCCAATTTACTTCAAAGGTTTTAAGATTTCTATTATTGATTCCCACAAGATCCACTTCGTCGCACACATGGCCGAGTTCTTCGGCATCGTGGAGCTCCAGTAGAATTTCGAGACCAAGACCTTTTGCGAATGTGGCGAGGCGTTTCGTTTCTGCAGGCGTGAGGCAGGCGGCAATCAATAATATCACATCCGCACCAATGGCTTTTGCTTCCACCAGTTGATATTCATCAATAATAAATTCCTTGCGAAGGATAGGTTTCTCCGTAACGACTCTGCCTCGCAGCACATCGTCGTTATTGCCACCAAAATATTTTTCATCGGTCAGGATACTCATACAGGCCGAACCATGGAGGTCGTAGCCTTTTACCACATCTTCTACGGATGAGTTATTGTTGATGATCCCTTTCGATGGCGACTGGCGTTTGAATTCGGTGATGATGCCAGTGGTGTTTTTGACAGATGCTGTTACGGAAACCACGGGCCTTTCAAAATATGGCTGTTGTTCCCAGTACGAGATTGGTAACGACTGCTTTTTTTGCGCTATTTCCCGCTTTTTATCGGCTATTATTTGTTCGAGGATGTTCATTATAAGGCAATTAGTTTTTTCAAACCTTCGTAAGCCTTCCCGCTTTCAAGGCTTTGTACTGCGGTATTATAGGCATCGTCGTAAGATGGATAATTGCCCGTACAATGCAAGGCCATGGCGGCATTCGCAAGCACCACCGCATTTTGGGCCCAACTTCCTTCCCCTTTTAAAATGGTGATGAAAATTTTGGCGGCTTCCTCCACGCTGTTGCCGCCATAGATATCGGCAGGTGTCACGGTGCGTTTGCCCAGTTGCTCGGGCGTCATCACTTTTTCTCCCTCCTGGGTAATTACTTTGGTATCGTTGGTAAGGCTAATTTCATCGTAACCATCCAGGCTATGGATGATGGTGAATGGCCGGCTGCTTTGCTGCAGCAAGTAGTTGTAAATACGGGCCATTTCCAGGTTAAACGTTCCCACCAGCTGGAAGGCAGGATTCGCAGGATTGACCATTGGGCCCAGCATATTGAAAAACGTCCTAACGCCTAAATTCTTCCGGATGGGGCCTACGGTTTTTAGTGCTGGATGAAACAAAGGTGCGTGCAGAAAACAAATATTAGCCGTCTCTACTTCCTTCAATAACTGGTCGTTACTGTTCTTGAATTTGTAGCCCAGTTGTTCCATTACATTACTCGCCCCGCTGATGCTGCTGGCGCCGTAATTGCCATGCTTGCTTACTTTCTGACCCGTGCCGGCTACAATGAAACAAGCCAGGGTGCTGATGTTAAACGTGTTTTTACCATCCCCGCCCGTCCCCACGATATCCATGGTATCGTGGCCGTTCAGATCCACTTTTACACAGAGTTCGAGCAAAGCATCGCGGAAGCCCTGAAGTTCTTCGATCGTAATGCTTCGCATCAGGTACACGGTCATGAACGAAGTGATCTCGTGCTCGTTGTATTGCCCCCTGCCGATGTTCAGCAGAACGTCTTTGGCGGCTTCGCGGCTGAGGGTTTTGTGTTCGAAAAGGAAGTTGAGTATTTTTTTCATGACTTGTGGTGTTCTAATGTGTTGGTGTTTAAAAATCGAAGAATGTCGCCCCAAGCTCCCTCGAAGGGCAAGGAGGGGTCAGACTTTCAGCCAATTCCTCAAAATCATCTCCCCTACAGGCGTCAGCACACTCTCCGGGTGAAACTGCACACCCTGCAGATCATACGTTCTATGTTGCATCGCCATGATCAATCCATTGTCATCCTCTGCGGTTATTTCCAGTTCTGCCGGAAAGCCTTCCTTAGATACGACCCAGCTATGATAGCGGCCTACTTCGAATGATTCGGGCAAGCCCTCAAAAAGGTCGACTTGAACCTTGCTCCTTGATCCCCGGACCTTAACCGGTAACGCAACGCCATGATACACTGTACTCAAATTCGTCAATTGGCCGCCCATAGCCTCACCGATCGCCTGGTGGCCCAAACACACACCCAGCATACTTTTCGTAGCAGCATATTCTTTGATCAGCGGTATCAGCAATCCGGCTTCTGATGGCACACCCGGCCCCGGGCTCAGGATGATCTTATCGTAGGCTTTTACCTGCTCCATGGGAATTTTATCGTTGCGAAAAACATCCACTTTGGTATGCGTTATTTTCTCAACCAGGTGTACCAGGTTGTAGGTAAAACTGTCGTAGTTATCGAAGACTAGTATTTTCATTTTTCTCTATTGGCTAAGCCAGGTAATTGCCGGGCTGGTTGGTTTTATGATGCAAAAATTTCTTCCGCCAGCGCAATGGCATTTTTCAATGCGTTGAGCTTATTGTTTACTTCCTGCAGTTCGCTTTCGGGTACGCTTCTCGCCACCACACCGGCGCCGGCCTGGTAGTATAAAGTATTGTTCCTGCTTAAAAAAGTGCGGATCATGATGGCCTGGTTAAAACTGCCATCGAGGCCAACGAGGCCGATGCAGCCGCCATAATAGCCACGATGCGTAGGTTCATATTGGTTGATCAGCTGCATGGCTTTAAATTTCGGCGCCCCGCTCAGTGTACCTGCCGGAAAGGTATCGGCCAGGATTTCAAATGGCTGCACACCTTCATTCACCTTTCCGGTAACCTCGCTCACCAGGTGGATCACATGGCTGTAATAATGCACTTTGCGATAGCTGCTTACGGTTACTTCAGTCGCATGGCGGCTCAGGTCGTTGCGGGCCAGGTCTACCAGCATCACATGTTCGGCATTTTCCTTTTCATCTTTCAGCAAGGCCTCAGCAAGGGCTTCGTCTTTGGCATCATCGCCCGTACGTTTAAATGTGCCGGCAATCGGGTGCACAATGGCTTTGCCATTTTTTACGATCAGCTGGCTTTCCGGGCTGCTGCCCATGAGCTTATAATCGCCATAGTCAAAAAAGAAAAGATAAGGTGAGGGGTTGATACTGCGCAGCGCCCGGTACACATTGAACTCATCGCCGGTAAACGATTGCTGGAACCTGCGGCTGAGCACGATCTGGAATACATCCCCACGCAGTGAAGAAGCGATCCCTTTTTTCACCATGGCGATATAATCTTCGTCGGTCATATTGCTGCTTTCGCTGCCTTTGGTCTTGAAGGGAAATACCGGCACATCCTTGCTGCGGATCAACGATTCGATCACGGCGAATTCGCTTTCGAGCCCGGCTATTTTGTTTTCGCAGATAAATAATTCGTCCTTAAAATGATTGATGGCGATCACGTACTGGTACAACCGGTAGCGGATCATCGGGAAGTCGGGCGCCGGCTGTTTGGTAGCCGAAGACAGGTCAATACTATCAAAAAACTGCACCGCATCAAACGATGTGTACCCAAACAGGCTTTGCGCAGCTTTGATGGTGCAATCTCCGGTTACTTCAAACTGTTGCAGGTAGTTACTGATTTCCGTGGCTACAGAAAGCTTGCTGGAGATCTGCTTCCGTTCGGGGTGCTGGCCCGGGTATTTGTATTCGATTGCGGCCAGGTCTTTTACCTCGATACCGCCGATGGCTTGCACGCCGATAAAGGTCCAGCTGTTGTCCGCCACATGGCTGTCTGTACTTTCCAGCATCACCGTATCGCGGAAGCGGTCGCGCAGGCGCAGGTAAATGCCCACCGGCGTATGCACATCGGCCAGCATTTTTTTACAGGT
>JAZKFT010000028.1:0-118340 GCA_040386335.1 Bacteroidota bacterium | reverse complement strand
AGTCCGTAAGTGTAAGCGCTATTTGTTTTTCCAGACTTTCGAATTCCAAAATAAATCCACAAAATTACTGGTGCCCCACCATCCCGTAATTCTTCAATATTTTCCAGGTATTGTTCTTTGGTTATTAGTAATGATTGATTGCCCTGGTAAATTCCAATTGCATTACTGGTTTGTAAAATTGCGCAGAGAAGTTTACTTAGAATCTGAAATCTTTCCAACTGACCCTTACCTTCTGTTCCCGCCAAAACTGAAACAATTGTGTGACCAGTATGACTTTCCAGGTCTTTTTCAGCTGTTTGCCAATTGTACGCGTATTGCGCTGTGGATTTAATATCACCTAACGGTATAGGAACTGGCATGTGCGCCAATGCAACCATTTCCCCATTGATGTAGAAAATTGCCGTCTGGTCGTTTCCATCGATTTCTGTTATTGTCAATCCCCAAAAAGACTGAAGGTTTTCAATCACATCCTTCAGAACATAGGAATCGCCATTCATAAACATGGGCATCGCAAGTAAAATTTTACCTGACTGATCTACAGTTGGTGCTTCTTTTTTCCTGAAAATGTCAAATAACCCCATGTATGTTTTGTGAGTCAGTTAGTTCTGTTAATAAAAGGGAAGCGACCCCTGCCTTGCAACAGCAAGTTGCATCCACCTAACGGCTTACAAACTCTTTCGGTAATTTGTACAGTTCTTCCTGTGGCAGATTTTTAAAGTATTCATAAGTGATTTTCAGACCTTCTGCCCTATCTACTTTGGGCTCCCACCCAAGTAATTCTTTGGCTTTGGAAATATCTGGCTTCCTTTGCTTCGGGTCATCTTTTGGTAATTCCTTATAAACGATCTTTTGTGAGGTACCGGTAAGTTTTATTACTTCTTCTGCAAACTCTTTCAGCGTAATTTCTACAGGATTACCAATGTTTACAGGCTGGGCATAGTCACTCATTAGCAGGCGGTAAATGCCTTCCACCAGGTCTGCTACATAGCAAAAACTCCTGGTCTGGCTGCCATCTCCAAATACTGTCAAATCTTCACCCCGCAAAGCCTGGCCAATAAAAGCCGGCAGCGCACGGCCATCGTTTAACCGCATACGTGGTCCGTATGTATTAAATATGCGTATGATCCTGGTTTCCACGCCGTGAAAAGTATGGTAGGCCATGGTGATAGCTTCCTGGAAACGCTTGGCTTCGTCGTAAACTCCCCTGGGACCTACCGGGTTTACATTGCCCCAATATTCTTCTGTTTGTGGATGAACCAGCGGATCGCCGTACACTTCGGAAGTTGAAGCCACCAGGATCCTCGCACCTTTAGCCTTAGCCAAACCAAGGCAATTATGTGTTCCCAGTGATCCGACTTTTAGTGTCTGGATCGGGATTTTAAGATAGTCGATCGGGCTGGCAGGAGATGCAAAGTGTAATATAAAATCAAGTGGCCCGGGCACGTGGATAAACTTGGAGACGTCGTGGTGGTAAAACTCAAACTGTTCCAGTTTAAAAAGATGCTCTATGTTTTTCAGGTCCCCGGTTATCAGGTTGTCCATGCCTATTACATGAAAGCCTTCCTTAATAAAACGGTCGCAGAGGTGTGATCCAAGAAAACCGGCAGCACCGGTAATGAGTATTCTTTTACGTTCCATATTTGCTGGTTGCAGTATTTTTTAAGTTTTAGAGGGTGTTTTAAGCACCAAAAATTGAAAATAGCAGTACGGGAACCGGGAAGAAAATAGCCAAAACTATCCGTATGATTACCCCAAAATCCGGCTCCATCATTTGCATAAAAATGTGTTATGGATTAATGACTGCTCTGCCCACACTCACATAGTAATAGCCGAGTTGCTTCATCTGGTTAAGGTCAAACAAGTTCCTTCCATCGAATATTACCTTGTTTTTTAGTGCGGCAGTGATCTTCTCAAATTCCGGTGTGCGGAATTCGCTCCATTCGGTTGCAACAATCAATGCATCAGCATTTTCCAGGGCTTCATACTGGTTAGCGGCGTAAGCCACTTTATCGCCGATGTCTTTCTTCACATTACCCATGGCTTCGGGGTCAAATGCTGTAACCGTAGCGCCAGCAGCTACAAGGGCATCGATAATATATAGTGCCGGGGCTTCCCGTATATCATCGGTATTTGGCTTAAAGGCAAGTCCCCACAAAGCAAAATGTTTACCAGTAAGATCGCCGTCGAAATAGGCTTTTATCTTTGGTATGATATAGGTTTTCTGTGCTTCATTTACTTCCATTACCGCATCCAGAATCTTAAACCCGTAGTTTACTTCGGCTGAAGATTTAACCAGTGCCTGCACATCTTTCGGAAAACAACTTCCACCATAACCAATACCTGGAAACAGGAAACGGCGACCGATTCTTTCATCGCTGCCTATCCCCTTCCGGACCATATCCACATCAGCTCCCAACAATTCGCAAAGCCGCGCAATCTCATTCATAAATGTAATCTTGGTGGCCAGGAAGGAATTCGCTGCATATTTCGTTAGTTCGGCGCTTTTTTCATCCATATAAATAATGGGATTTCCCTGGCGTACAAAGGGAGCATACAATTCACCCATCACTTTTGCCGCCTTTTCGGTAGAGGAACCAATTACAACCCGATCGGGCTTCATGAAATCATCAACCGCCACACCTTCTCTTAAGAATTCGGGGTTGCTCACCACATCGAAAGCAGCGGAAAGGTCCTTCCCTTCGGCATTTCCACTTTCCAATATGGCATTACGAACACGGTCTGCAGTACCTACAGGAACCGTGCTTTTATCCACAATTACCATGTAATCCGTGGGCTGTAATATTTTGCCAAGATCTTTGGCAACACCCAGAACGTATTTTAGATCAGCACTACCATCCTCACCGGGAGGGGTTGGTAATGCCAGAAAAATGATCTGGGCATCTTTAATGCCTTCCGAAAGGTTCGTGGTAAACGTCAAACGCCCTTCTTTAAGATTGCGTTGAAATAATTTTTCAAGGCCGGGTTCATAAATGGTGATAACACCAGCTGAAAGGCTCTCTACTTTTTTTTGATCGATGTCTACACAGCTAACACGATTCCCGGTTTCGGCAAAACATGTTCCTGATACCAATCCTACATATCCTGTTCCTACTACTGCTATTTTCATAATTCCTATTTCCCCTCAAAAGAGGTGTTTTGTTAAACTAAATTATCTGTTTACGTATTCCAATACTTTGCTTGTGATCAATTCCAATTGGTCCCTGTCCATTTCTGTATGTATCGGAAGGCTGATTACGCGTTCGGTAAGCCAATCGGTTGTTTCAAGTTTAACGTCTCCGCTACCAAAGCTTTCGAACATTTTTTGGCGGTGGGCCGGCACCGGGTAGTAAATCATCGATGGCACATTGTTTTCAGCAAGGAAGGCACTTAAAGCGTTACGATATTCCGCCGGGTTATCACCACCATTATCCAGAATCATGGTGTATTGATGGAAAACGTGCTTCTGGTTCCTGCCCCGGAACGGCGTGGTTATTTTTGGATGATTGGCAAAGGCATTATCGTAATAATCTGCCACCGCCCTGCGCGCATCTATATATTCATCCAGGTGTTGCAATTTAATGTTCAACACGGCGGCCTGTAATGTATCAAGGCGGCTATTGCAGCCCACCACATCGTGGTAATAGCGAACACTTTGGCCATGATTAGCCACTTTTTTCAACAGGTCGGCCAGGGCATCATCGTTTGTAAAAATGGCACCCCCATCGCCATAACATCCGAGGTTTTTTGATGGAAAAAACGAGGTGCATCCGATGGTACCCATAATGCCACTCTTTTTTACCGTGCCATCGCTGAATGTATAATCTCCTCCAATGGCCTGCGCATTGTCTTCGATCACATGGAGGTTATGTTTTTTTGCTATGGCCAAAATTTCCTCCATTTGCGATGTATGTCCATATAGATGCACCGGAACAATGGCCTTGGTTTTAGGCGTAATTGCGGCCTCAATGGCTGCCGGGTCAATACAGAAAGTTTTGGGATCTACTTCTACAAAAACAGGCGTAAGTCTTAAAAGGGCAACCACTTCTACCGTGGCTATATAAGTAAATGAGGGGGTAATGATCTCGTCGCCGGGTTGCAAACCCAAAGCCATCATAGCTATTTGCAGCGCATCTGTACCATTGGCGCACGGTATTACATGTTTAACACCCAGGTATGCCGAAAGATTTTTAGCAAATTCCTGTACTGGTTTTCCATTGATAAAAGCTGCATTGTCTATAACCTCCTGAAGTGCTGTATCTACTTCGGGCTTTATTTTTTTGTATTGCTTCTTTAAATCCACCATTTGGATCGGTTCCATAAGTCGTTTTTTTCAGGTCGCAAACGTACTGCAAATGAGGTGAAATGCCAATTAAGGAAATGAGAGGGTTTTAACTGACAGGGAATAACGTGACAAAGGCTCACGAAGTTGTTTTAATATACACCAATGCCAATACTAATCCGTTTCTGTTACTAAAAGGATGAATGTCTTACATCCATAAAATAGTGGAAAGTATCGCGGCATGGATCACAAAATTCGCATCCAGCAAAAACCAGCTGTATTCGCTGGCAAGATGCCGGCTACTATACCAGATAGATACCATCATTACCAGGTTAGCTATGGCGTTGGTGATGGCTATAGGCCAGGTGTTCCAGCCCCAGCCAACAGAAAGAGCCACCAATAAAATATTGAGCAGTATGCTGACATAGCACACCATAAAAGCATTCGTTTTGCCAATAATGGCAGGGATGGTAATGGTTCCGTTTCGCCGGTCTCTTTCGATGTCCCGAACGTCGAATGGAAGGCAAATCGCCAGCATCATCAGCCAACGCATGGCAAAATGAAAGAGATAATGTGGCTCAGAAATATCGCCCTGCGCGGCCACCACTGGCAAAACCCCGGTTACGCCTGCCCAGGTAACTGTTAGCGTTAGTATTTTAAACAAGCCATTATACCGGAAAATACCGTCGTGTCGCGGCCGCAGCAAAAAAAAAGAATAGGCACCTGCAAACAAGCCCAACGCCAGTAACGGAACGATCAGGATAACACCTGCGATAAAAAAGCTAATAGAGAAAAGAATGGCTGCCAACCCAAACTGCACCCATAAAAAACTGCGGTGATCTGCAAAAAAAACCTGTCGTTCATTGATAGGTTTACGGTGGATAAAGAACCGGAAATGCACCATGTACTGCATCAAAGTACAAGTAAAAATCAGGACATAAAACCAGGGATTAATATTCTTTAAGCCAAGCCTGATAACGGTTTCAAAACATTGGGATGCTGCCCCCGCGGCAATGCTCCATTGACTGTAGTAAGCCCATTTTTGCCAATGGTCCAAATCAATAATTTTAAGAATTACGGATGATCACCGGGTTAGGAATTACCAGTGTATCGCTGGTAACACCGGCTTTATTTTTTACCCATATCCTTATTTGGGTCGTGTCAATGGGCCTGCATTTATTTCCGGGAATGCCCGATAAGGCGTTGCCATCCCACTGCATGGTGATTACAGAACTACTGGTATTTGCCCTGCTTAAGTCCGGCACGGGATATGGCGTAGTCCTTACCTTGGTACCGCCGCTAAAGCTGCAAACATTATTTTTATTGAGCATGGTAAACTGTACACCAATGGCGGTATCAGCCTTTGTACTGATTTGTGTAACATCATTACATTCAATTTCAAGGATCAGAAGCTGGCCCTGCCGTACATCAGTGGAGCTAATACTCTTAAATTTTAAAACAATTTTGTCTGCCGGGCTTGTTTTTTTGCAACCCCAAAAGCAAATACCCGCTGCTAATACAGCCACTGCTATTTTTGATGAAACTTTCATAAACGTCATATTCAAATTTAGTGGATTCTCCTTCAACATATCCAAACCCTTTTTCGATTGATGAAATAATACGCATAGAAGAGAGCTGGTTTTTTGACGCAGCTTCCAGGGTATTTCAATTTCAATATCACCAAAATCCTGTGTACAGGCAATGGGTAGATGCACTAAGAAATGAGGATCCATTGTCTAAACCGGATTTTAGGCAACCTGTTTTTCTACCGATTTCTTTTTATAAAACGCACCAGGTAATAGTTTCTGATGCCGCACCGGAGATTATTTTTAGCAGCAGCGGCACCACTGGTTTACAAACCAGCCGCCACTTTGTTCAATCACTGGATTGGTATCAAAAAAGTTTTACCAAGGCTTTTAATTTATTTTATGGTGCGCCTTCGGACTGGGCCATTATCGGATTACTCCCGTCCTACCTGGAACGGCAGGGTTCTTCGTTGGTAATGATGACTGAAGATTTAATAAAGGCCAGTGGTAATGAAGACAGTGGTCTTTTTCTTTATGATTTTGGCAAACTGCAACAAGTACTGCAAAGAAGGGAAGCTGCCGGGGAAAAGACCTGGCTGATAGGTGTGACTTATGCTTTGCTTGATTTTGCGGAACGGTACCCAATGCCGCTTCAGCACACGGTGATCGTGGAAACGGGTGGCATGAAGGGGCGCAAAAAAGAAATGACCCGGATGGAAGTTCAGGAAGAACTCAAACAGGCTTTTCAATTATCCACTATTCATTCTGAGTATGGCATGACGGAACTTTTATCCCAGGCATATTCCAAAGCAAATGGTGTTTTTATATGCCCACCCTGGATGAAAGTGATGGTGCGGGATGAAGATGACCCGCTATCAGTAAAAACCGCCGGTACAGGGGCCCTGTGCATCATTGACCTGGCCAATTTGTACAGTTGCAGTTTTATTGCCACCGAAGACCTGGGCAAAGTGCACCCGGACGGCAGTTTCGAGATAATGGGCCGGATGGATAATAGCGATGTGAGAGGCTGCAGCTTGTTGGCGCTATAGTTGGCTATTATGGTGGGTTTAAGCAGGGAAATTTTCAATAATCAACGCTCAATGATCAATTTTCAAAGTGGTGAAGCCAAGTGCTTTTTGTATCTGTATTAAAATTGCTTGTAGATCATTAAGCATTTTTTTATGATTAGGTCGCCGTACCTGAAAATCCGTCAACACCAGTTTCATCCCCCGAACGGTCGGGGCATGCTGTGCTGGTATCAAAACCTGTATGTAAAACAATTTTTGGCTGATTTGACATTGCAGCCTAATATTGCAACCCCAATTCAATGTGCTGCCCATGTGGCGGAATTGGTAGACGCAGCAGACTCAAAATCTGCCATTCGCAAGGATGTGAAGGTTCGATTCCTTTCGTGGGCACTAAGTAAAAAGCCGGAACTATTGTTTCGGCTTTTTCTATTTTCGCCATCCATGCAAATACTCGTTATTCAAACAGCTTTTCTTGGTGATGTGGTGTTGGCCACGCCTGTGGTTGAAAAACTTCACCGGTTTTTCCCGGAAGCAGCCATCGATTTTTTACTAAGAAAGGGTAACGAAGCTTTGTTGAAAGACCACCCTTTTATCAGGGAAACCATAATTTGGGACAAAAAGGATGGTAAATGGAAAAACGTTTTCAAACTCATTAAACGGTTCAGGAAAACGAAATACGATTATGTGATCAACCTGCAGCGCTTTGCCACTTCCGGTATCATTACGGCTTTTGCAGGTGGCAAACGATCCATTGGTTTTGACAAGAATCCTTTGTCATTTCTGTTTACCCAAAAAATCCACCACCACATTGCCAATGCCGGAGAATCATTTGTACATGAGGTAACCCGCAACCTGATGTGTATCGAAGGTTTTACAGATGACTCATCTCAGATGCCAAAACTGTATCCATCCGCGGCTGATTTTGAGAAAGTAGCGCTATTGAAGTCAGGCTCATTTCTTACCATGGCACCGGCAAGTGTTTGGTTTACTAAACAATACCCAAAAGAAAAATGGGTGGAATTGGTAACTGTACTAAACAGCCGGTACAAAATTTATCTTTTAGGTGCTCCCTCCGATGAAGCACTTTGTAACGAAATTATTTCAGAAAGCGGTTTGCCCAATATTGAAAACCTTTGTGGCAAATTATCTTTATTACAGTCCGCCGCATTGATGAAAGATGCTTTGATGAACTACGTAAACGATTCTGCTCCAATGCATATCGCTTCGGCAATGGATGCGCCGGTTACTGCCATTTATTGTAGTACTATTCCCGGGTTTGGCTTTGGCCCAAGTGGAACCAGGGGCCATGTCGTTGAAATTGACCATTCCCTCTACTGCCGCCCATGTGGGCTTCATGGTCACAAAAAATGCCCCGAAGGGCATTTTAAATGTGCTTATGAAATTAAAGTGGAGCAGTTAATGGAAGTAATCTGATAAATGACTTTCAATTTACTACGGTTAATAGCGTTCGTTGATACAAGTAGGATTGCATTTCCTGGATTACGATCGTAGAAAAGCCTTCTTTGTAAGATGCTTTTACCTTAACCCCATCTTTTTTTAATGTAAAGAAAACAGGTGATCCATACAATAGCCTGTCGAAAAAAGAGTGAAAAATGGAAATGTCAACACCTTCCAGCGGCACTTCCCGTACCTGTTTGCCATCCCTAAAAGAATAGGTTTCAAAAATTGCTATTTGCTTGCTTTCATCTAATGTAAATGCCACCAATCTTTGTTTTTTGAACCACCCTGTTAGGCCAATTACAAAAAACACAAAAAGAATTAGTGGTAAGGCATCTTTTACGTCAGGATGTCGATTCTTTGCTTCAGAACTGTAGTATAGCAAGAGACAAATTGCCACCAATAATATCCATGGCAAAAGAAACGATTTGAAAAATCGTTTGTTACTATATGGTTTGCTGGAGCGAAAGATCTTCATTTCAATATTTAACTACGATTTTTCCCCAATTCCGTTCGCAGGCAGTAATAGTAACTTTCAAGTATTCCTATGTTTAATAACCAATGGATTACTTATCAAATGACCCCAAAGCTTTACACCGCCACATTAAAATCCCTCAATGCATCGTTCAAACTAGTCTTTAAATCAGTACTTGGTTTCCGCGTGCCTATGATCAATGCGCAGTTTACATTGTACTCGCCGGCGGGAAATTTTTTGGTGTAACTACCCGGTATTACCACACTTCTTGAAGGAACCCTGCCTTTATATTCAATTGGTTGGTCACCGCTGACATCAATGATCTTGGTGGATTGGGTTAGCACCACATTGGCTCCCAATACCGCTTCTTTTTCTACGATCACGCCTTCTACGACGATGGCTCTGCTGCCAATAAAGCAACCGTCTTCTATAATTACAGGGCTTGCCTGCAGCGGCTCCAGTACCCCGCCAATACCCACGCCACCACTCAGGTGCACGTTCTTGCCAATCTGAGCGCAACTGCCCACTGTCGCCCATGTATCCACCATGGACCCTTCATCTACGTAGGCGCCAATGTTTACGTAAGATGGCATCAATACTACATTCCGCCCAAGAAAAGCGCCATATCTTGCTACAGCATGTGGTACTGCCCGTACGCCCTGCTCCGCGTAGTCCTTTTTCAATTTCATTTTATCGTAAAACTCAAATGGAGGTAATGTATAGGTTTCCATTTTTTGAATACCGAAATACATGAGAATGGCTTGTTTTACCCACTCATTCACCTGCCAGCCGTCGGCAGTTGGCTCCGCCACCCTTAACCTGCCTTTATCTACTTCTTCAATTACATTGTGTATGGCCTGCAGATAGTCCATATGTTTCAATAGTTCACGGTCGTTCCATGCTGCCTGAATCAATTCCTTATTGGTCATTGCTATAAAATTTTTGCAAACATAATTTTTTTAGGCTTTACGCCGGATGCAAAACGCTGAACACCTTTGGTGACTACGCAATGGAAATAGCAAGTTGCATTTTTCAAGGCAATATTTAGCGCCGTGCGTCAAGCGTAAAGCGTCCAGCGTATATTGCGGCATGGCCGATTTTGTTATTGATATTGACCATTGCATCCAGGTTTTAAAGGATAGCGGTGTGATTTTATTTCCTACAGACACTATCTGGGGCATTGGTTGCGATGCAACGAATGCAGCTGCCGTGGATAAAATATTGGCTATCAAGCATAGATCCCAGGCAAAAGGGCTGATTGTATTAATGGAGGATGAGAACGAGATCCCGCTCTATGTGTCGCAAACCGGCATTCGTATTTTTGATTACATCAATGGTATTACCAAACCCACCACGGTTATTTACAGCGGTGGTAAAAATGTGGCTACTAATATTTTACCTGAAGATGGATCCCTGGCTATCAGGTTGGTGAAAGATTCTTTTTGCAAACAACTTATCAAAAAATTTGGTAAGCCTATCGTTTCTACATCGGCCAATTTACATGGCTACCCTTCTCCACTTATTTTTAAAGATATTGACGAGGCGATAAAATCTGCAGTGGATTATGTGGTACAATACCGCCAGGAAGACGAGGAAGCCAGGGAAGCTTCATCCGTAATAAAATGGATGCCGGATGGAACTATTGAAATAATAAGACCGTGAAACGATTTCGGATTTATGATTTCGGATTTCGGATTTGGCTTTTTGATGCCGGCATACAGAAAGGACAAAGATGAATTTGATGTAGAATTGTAATTCTTTAAATAAGCAAAAAACCTATGAGCTAATCATAGGTTTTTTGCTTATAAAATTATTAAGAAGAGAATTTTATTCTTCCAAAAAGGGAGATTGAAACAGCATCGAAAACCCACTTAATCAACAAATCATAAATCCGAAATCATAAATCATAAATCCGGATTACGCCATTTTCTTAGCATCGTCCAAAAACTTCGCCAGGCCGATATCGGTTAACGGATGCTTCAGAAGGCCGAGGATAGAATCCAAAGGACAAGTACAAACGTTCGCACCAGCTTCGGCACATTTAATTATATGGAGGGCATTGCGGATAGACGCGGCCAGTATTTCTGATTTGAAACCCTGTATGCTGTAAATGTTGGCGATTTGTGCAATCAGCTCTATACCATCCCAGCCACCATCATCTATGCGGCCAATAAATGGAGAAATATAAGTAGCACCAGCTTTGGCAGCCAAAATAGCCTGGCCCGGGCTGAAAATAAGCGTACAATTGGTTTTGATACCGTTATCGGTAAACCATTTAATGGCTTTTACACCGTCTTTGATCATCGGCACTTTTACTACAATATTTGGATGGATGGCAGCAAGTTTCTTTCCTTCCTCTACAATACCGTCAAAAGTAGTTCCTAAAACTTCTGCACTAATGTCACCATCTACCATTTCGCAAATGGTTTTATAGTGGGCAGCAATGGCTTCTTCGCCTTTGATACCTTCTTTTGCCATTAACGAAGGGTTGGTAGTTACACCATCCAAAATACCAAGGTCGTTGGCTTCCTTAATCTGATCAAGGTTCGCCGTGTCGATGAAAAATTTCATGTAAGGGAATTTGTTTTGTTATATCTACAGGAAATGCTTTCCTGAAAAAAGAAAAAAAAATCGGCAGGCTTATTACATCGCACCGCTACAACCACTTATCCTTGCTGCCTTCCGACCCTGGGGAGGTTCAGTAGGAGCTGGTCGTGTAAGACCTGCCGGCTGCAAATATATAGGCATGAAGTTTTCTTGCAGGAATATTTTTTAATGTAATACAAGACCACTACGATCACCGGGTCAGTGCCCCCAGGGAATTTACGGTAATGGTACCAATTAATTCATCGGCACGACCACCAAAACCCCTGAAATAAACCAAAGCGGTGTAGTTATTTTCCGTATCCCAGTTGTTGCCCTCAGTGTGCTTAAACACGGGGCTGCTGCCGGCCCTGCGATCCATAGTTGCATAAGCATAACTATAATAACCGTTTTTGAGAAAAAGTTCTTTTTCATAAACCCCCGTCTGGCTATTGTATTGCAGTTTGCTGTTGTCATTCAGCTGAAACTGCGTGAATTCCCCCATCAGGTAAAGGTCTTTATCCATGATGGGCTCGCGATTCTCGGGGATAAAAGTGAAATGCACTTTTGCATAGTCGCTCTGCCACCATGGGTTATAATTTTCGAACATGGCTACGAAATACATGCCATTAAAATCTTTATAGTACTGGTAGCGAAGCTGTGGCCGGGCTGTATCGGCCACTACAAAAATATCGGTGCCTTTATCGTTGTATTCGGCTTTTCGCACCCGGTCACTTTGAAGGCGAAAACTCCGCAAGTCGAGCCAACGGAACTCCTTTCCGCCTTCAAAATCAAAAAGGCCTTCCTGGTTAAATTCTAATTGCTTATTGCGGATAAATGTGGGTGAAGAGGTTATCTGGGCATTGTCCCAACGGTAATTTTGCAGTACCACCACTTTAATCTGCTGGTTTACATTAAACAGGTCGATGTTATTTGGGTTGACCGTTACAACGGCCCTTTGGTGAAACCTGTAATCGTTACCAGAAAAAGGTTGGATAATTCTTACCCCAAGTCCCACCTTATTGTCTACCACCAACATTTTTTTGGTAAAGGCGAGTTTACTGGTATCGCCATTTTCAAATACTTTCAACAGGTAATTGCCACTGCGGCTTGGCATGCAGTTGCGTACAGGCAGTTTGGTGCTATAATGCACATAACGGATAATTCCAACACTACTTTGCCTGAAAGAACTCAACCGGACCTGGGAAAAGCCTTTGATATAATCAAACTGGCTCAGTTGCACCGGCACCCAGTCTGCATCACAAAGCTGGTATGTGTAAAAATAATTTTTTGAATAAAGGTCAATGTCATCAAAATGTAGTTCCAGCTGTTCTTCGGCATTAAGTGGAACAATAGCATAAGATGTCTGGTCGCCGGAAGGAAAAAGTTTGACGCTTTTAATAGTGGTACCTTTTACAACTTCCCCGGCAAAGGGCAGGGCAAATAAGCGGATGGAAAAGAAAATAACTGCCAGGGGCAGAGACAATTTTAGCATGGTGTGAAAGTAATAATATTTCTAATTATGGGTTGTAACGATTTACCCTGTGCCAGAAATAAGAAGTAATATCCTTCTATGCAACCCGTTCACCTTCATATGCAATAAGCCATTAGTTTTGGCACACAATGAACTGGAGTGCCTATATAGCCCGGAAAATTATTGTTGCACCGCAGCAGTCTTTCTCAAAATTTATTATTCGCCTCAGTGTGGTGGCTACCAGTGTAAGTGTTGCTGCAATGCTTATTACACTATGCCTGGTCAATGGATTCCAGGAAACCGTAAGCAAGAAAGTTTTTAGTTTTTGGGGGCATATTCATGTGGAAGCCTATAGTCAAAGCCGCAGCATTATGGCTGAAGAAGAAGGATTTACAGATAGTACCGGGCTGGCTCAGGTCATCGCAAAAGTAGACGGCGTATCCCATGTGCAACCTTTTGCTACCAAGAGCGCCATCCTTAAAAATGGAGAAACCTTTAACGGCGCTGTGCTGAAAGGAATAGATCCTTCATTCGACTGGAAACAATTCGGCAGTTTTATGGACAGCGGCACCGGCATTGACTTTTCTGACTCATCCTATAGCCGGCAAATTGTTTTAAGTAAAAAAATGGCTGATAATTTAAACGTAAAAGCAGGCGACAGTATGTTGGTCTATTTTTTGCGCGGTGAAAGCAATATCCAGTACCGCAAGGTAAAGGTGGCAGGTCTTTTTAAAACTGGGATTGAAGAATACGACCAAAGTTTTGCATTGGCAGACATACGCCTGCTTCGCAGGATGAATCTATGGAACAACAATCAAATTGGGGGCTACGAAGTGTGGGTGAAGGACCCTAACAAGCTGGATAGCGTTAACCAAAAAATATTTGATCAATTACCCGACGGACTTAACAGCCTGACCATCCGCAGGCAGTACCCCAATATTTTTGACTGGCTCGACGTGCAACACCAGACCAAATGGATCGTAATTGCCATAATGGCCGTAGTGGCTATTATTAACCTGGTAACCTGTTTATTGATATTGGTATTGGAACGAACCAGGATGGTAGGCTTATTACAGTCATTGGGAAGCGGTAACGGCTCTATTCAGAAAATATTTTTATGGTACGCATCTTACATCAGTGTTACAGGCATCGTGGTTGGTAGCGCCCTCGGGCTTGGTCTTTGCTGGGCCGAGGACCAATTACATTTTCTGCGTATGGACGAGGCCACCTATTATGTAAGTTATGCACCCGTGGCTTTTAATGGGTTGCAGATTGGTCTCGTGTTGCTGGGTACGGCCTTTATCTGTTTTGTTGCTTTGATTCTGCCATCTTACCTGGTAAGCAAGATAACACCGGTAAAGGCCTTGAGGTTTCAGTAATAGAAACAACCATTTCATAAAACTCAAAAAGGCTGTTGCTGCGTGTAAATAATTTCCTACTTTTAATTTTCACCAAAGAAAAAGGAGGTATTCATGCAATCAACAGATCTATCATGGACACCTTCGGTTTACTTCAGTTAACCGAACGTTCATACAAATAATCTGCTGACTCAAGGTCAGGAACCACCCAGCCGGGTGGTTTTTTAATTCGCGGACTTTCAATAATTATTCAGCCACGTTGGAATAAAATACTATTGAACCTATATTTACCTGTTAATCATTCATAGAATTTATGGAGAACGCCTACTCGCCTTCACTTACTGTAGAATACACCCGGCAGACTCCATCTGTAAATTACATACAGCCATCGGCGTATGCCAATGCTATTCATTCAATAGGCGATGAAGCAGCAGCATATATAGACAAGCACTCTTTTTTTTGCACCATAGCCAAAGGCAAAGTTTTTTTGAAAGCCGGAACCATTTGCCCGTACATATTTATTGTGAATAAGGGCGTGGTACGTGGTTTTATGAAGGATGGAAAAAAAGAAATTACCACCTGGATCACTGCTGAAAATGAAATGGTGACATCTATCAGTAGTTTTTTTTCCCAACAGCCATCTTTGGAGAATGTTCAGGCATTGGAAGATTGCGAACTCACGGGTCTTTATTACGACAAATTGCAATATCTGTACGACCGTTTTCCGGAGATGAATACCGTGGGCAGGAAGCTGTTGGAAAAATATTATAGCGACGCCGAAGAAAGGGCATACCTCGGCAGGCTATCTAAAGCCAGTAAAAAGTATGCACATTTTTTGGTCACCAAACCTTCACTAATCAATCGTATTCCATTAAAATACGTTGCTTCATATATGGGCATAACGCTTGAGACGCTTAGCCGGTTGCGTACTACACTTTCTAAAAAAAAGCGCATATGAGGCGCTTAATGACCTCCATATTATAATTTCATTTTGACAATTGTCAAATAATTGTGGAGGTAAAGCCTCAAATTATTAAACATTCATCAGGAGGGCAATTCCTTATGTCATTGACTTTCAGCTGATTGGAACAAATAAATGATTTCTGCTTTGTTATATTACCCAATCGGTTGATTTTGGTTCGCTAATCTTTTCTCCTTTCCTTTAACGATAGATAATCCCTAACCCCTTAACAACGCCCCGGCATTTTTATGTCCGGGGTTTTGTTTTGGCATATCCCGGTAAGCGCCCTTCTTACGTCTTTCGATTTCCATGTTTGCGCCCTTTATAAACCAATTTAATCCAAACGGGCACGAAATCCGTAACTTCACTGCGTATAAGAGAATGTAGAACCCTTCGATAAATTCCTGCATCCATTAAACTTCTACGACGTGAATATTGAATTTGAAGCATACCAGATTAGAAGTAATGCAGTTTCTTGCACAAAAAATCGATAGTATTATTGATGAGTTTTTGAAGAAGATTGACACCAATTGGCAGCCCTCCGATTTTTTACCTGATAGTTCCCGACACAATTTTTGTAGTGAGATAAAAGACCTTCAACAGCAATGTGAAGGACTGCCGTATGATTACCTGGCCGTTTTGGTAGGCGACGTAATTACCGAGGAGGCACTTCCCACTTACGAAAGTTGGCTGATGGATATTGAAGGCATTAGTAAACTTGAACCATCGGGCTGGAGCAAGTGGATACGCATGTGGAGTGCAGAAGAAAACCGGCACGGCGATCTTTTGAACAAATACCTATACCTCAGTGGACGCGTGGATATGCGGCAGATGGAAATAAGCACACAGTATCTTATAGCCGATGGCATGGACATCCGTACCGCTACAGATCCTTATTGCAATTTTGTTTATACCTCCTTCCAGGAAATGGCCACCAATATTTCACATCGCCGTACGGCTACCCTGGCCAAACAGCATGGCAATGAAGCCCTTTCGAAAATATGTGGAACCATTGCAGCCGACGAGGCCAGGCATGCCAAAGCATATAAAAGTTTTGTAACAAAAATATTTGCTCTCGACCCCAGCGAAATGATGTTGGCATTTGAAGTAATGATGCGGAGAAAGATCGTGATGCCTGCGCATTTTCTGCGTCAGGAAGGTGAAAAAATTGGAACTGCATACGCCCATTTTAGTGATGCAGCTCAACGCCTGGGCGTATATACCAGTATGGACTATGCCGATGTATTGGCCTGCCTGATCAAAGAATGGAAAATTGAAACAATGTGTGGCCTTAACTGTGCTGCTGAAAAGGCAAGAGACTACCTTATGACGTTGCCAGAAAGATTTACGAAAGTGGCTGAACGCGGTATGAAGGCACCATTGGAGTACCAGTTTAACTGGATAAAATAAATTGGATTTGTGGTTTTTGTACATTTAGCCATGAACCGTTTCTTAGTCATCCTTTTCATGGTGATCATTACCAGCTATTCTTCGTCCCAGATAGTAAATATTGAAAATGCGCGGATGCATAGCGATACCACCGGCCTTATGGGTAATGCAGGCGCATCACTGGCACTTACAAAAAATACACAGCAGATATTCCTCTTTAATGTAAATGCACATGTGCAATACAAAACCCATAAAGACTTGTATCTGCTGCTGGGCAGTTATGGTTTTCTAAAAGGATCAGATACAAAACTCATTGATAACTCCTTCCTTCACTTCAGGTATAATCGCAAAATCAACAAATTGCTCAGGTGGGAGGCCTTTACGCAATGGCAAAAAAATACCATTACCAAAATACAATACCGTTTTTTATTAGGTACCGGCCCACGTTTCAAATTGGCCGACACTAAAAAAATCAAAGTATATGTTGCTACCCTGCTGATGTATGAAAACGAAAAGGAAACATCCCAACAGGTAATTATACATAAAGACTGGAGATCCAGCAGCTATGTATCTTTTTCGCTGCTGCCCAACGAGCATACAGAATTGATAAGTACCAGTTTTTACCAGCCCCTGCTAAAAGATGTAAGTGATTACAGGTTATTGAACCAAACCCGGCTTAAAGTAAAAGCTGGCAAGAGGCTATCCATTTCTCTCAACTATAATTATTTGTTTGATAATTTTCCGGCTGCCGGTACTCCAAAAACAAACTACAGTTTTAGCACTGGTATTGAGTACGACTTCTAAGTAATCTATGCGGTATTTGTTATCGGCATAGTCATCATTTTTCTTTGGCATGAATTTTTACCTTAATTGGGTAAAAATATTTATGACCCGAGTAAGAGCCCTTGTTTTTGTTTTGATTCCCTTTATAATGATGAGCTGCAAACAGCAAAAGGAGCAAAATGTTCCCCAAAGCGATGTACCCGTACTCAAAAAAGTGGATATAGATTACAGGATGATCGCACTTAAAGACAGTATTAAGAAGGTTCTTTCAGGCTTGGACAGTTTACAGAAAACTATAGTATTTACAGTTAACAGGGTGGATGCACAAAACATGGTAAAGCTGGATACAGTGATCATTCCGGCGAACCTTAATGAGCACCTGTATCAGTACCTGCCCTACCCTTTCGAAGTGCCTTATCTTAAAGATATAGACAAGATCATTTTTTTCTCGTACCCGGCGCAGGCATTTGGAGCCTACAAAAATGGAAAGCTTGTCTATACCGGACCAACGAGTATGGGGCGTAAGGCAGACAAAACGCCGACCGGATTATTTTACACCAACTGGAAGGCTGAGAAAACAACGAGTACTTTTAATGATGAATGGGAACTGAAATGGAATTTCAACATAGAGAATGATTCCGGCGTTGGTTTTCATGAATATGCTATGCCTGGTTACCCCGCCAGCCACTCCTGCCTCAGGTTAACAGAAAAGGATGCAAAATATATGTATGAATGGGCTGACGAATGGGAACTGAAAGGCACCGATAGTGTTGTAGCAAAAGGTACACCCGTGGTTGTATTTGGCAGTTATCCTTTCGGCGGCCCCAAACCATGGTTTCAACTAAGTTCGAATTCAAAAGCGTTGGATATTTCACCTGGTGAACTGCAGCAATTAGTTACACCCTTTCTCAGCGATATCCTTGCCGCACAGGCCAAAAGAGCTGAGATTAGCCAATAGTTTATGCCACCCATAAAAAAAACATAGCCTTTCATCAACATTTTTTCCTGATAAACGAAATTTATCGTAGTTTAATGGCACAAAAAACTATAAGCCATGAAACGTACACTTTTATCCACTTTCGTTATTACTGCCTGTGCACTTTCAGTTCATGCACAAAAAAACACTGCCTATGCTATTACGGGAGCCCAAAAAGGACAGTCTTCCTGGACTGCTGTAAAGCTGATTGACTTAACTACAGGAAAAGAGATCAAAAGCATTTACAAAGACGAGGACCAGGTTGAAATTCTAAATGCCCGTACCGGAAAGCCAGTTGTAAAAAAAGATGTTGAGAATGAGCTGGTGACTATTAAGAGAAAGCAGGAGTTCAGCAAGGAACTTGATCTAAAAATCAGTAAGGACCTTGAAAACGACCTTGTTATCATTAAAAGAAAGCTCCAGAACAGTAAGGAAACAGATCAAAAAATCGGTAAGGAAGTGGTTGAAAAAATTGAGTTGTTACGGAAGAAATACGAAATGACTTCAGATGTTAGCCCCGCTCCGGCAGTTGATGCTGTTAAGGCAATTGGGCCTGTAAGAGCTGTTGACCCGGTGATGCATGACAGAAGGCATGTAATAATTTTACGGGACAGGGTGCAGACTGATAAGCCTTTTTCTACTTTATCTGCTGCATGTGCTTACGATAAAAAACATGACAGGCTTTATTATACACCGATGGGGATTAACCAACTGCGGTATATAGACCTGAAATCAGAAACACCTAAGATATATTATTTTGAGGATGAGGCTTTTGGAGCCCTTAGCAGCCGCCGGGATATCGCCAACCAGATCACACGTATGGTAATAGGTTCCGATGGCAATGGATATGCACTTACCAACAATGCCGAACACCTGATCCGTTTTACTACAAAGAAAAATACGGTTATTACAGACCTGGGACCCTTAACTGACGATCCTGCAAATGGTAATGTTTCAGTGCGTAGCAATGGTGGTCATGGCGGAGACATGATAGCAGATGATAAAGGAAATTTCTATTTGATAACTGCCAACAGAAATGTTTTTAAAATTGGACTTGAGTCTAAGGTAGCTACTTATAAAGGTGCTATTACCGGCCTGCCAAGGGGTTACAGCACGAACGGAGCAATTGCAGAAAAAGGAACAACAATCATTGTAAGCAGTGCCAATTCAACTGAGGGCTATTTCAGGGTTGATATCAATACACTTGTGGCTGAAAAATTAGCCAACGAAGGATCTGTATTTAATGCTTCTGACCTGGCTGGTGGTGCGCTGCTGTCTGCCAAGAAAACTAACGATAATAAAGAGCCTGAGGTTAGCAAAGACCCAATTGCACTTGCGGAAATGACAAAGGCTGAAATTGTAGAAGGCAAAAATAAAATCGGTATCTATCCAAATCCTGTATCAGCTGGCAGCACAGTTAAAGTAACATTTGGCGATGTACCAAAAGGTAAATACACGATCCAGTTTATGGATATTTCAGGCAAAACAATGAGTTCAAAAGTGGTTACTATTTCTGCCAAAACACAGATGGAAGACTACCTCCTACCGGAATTACTGGGTACCGGAAATTACCTGGTGAAAGTTTCTGATGAAAAAGGTAAAGTTGTTGGCATTAATAAAATAATTGTGCAGTAAACGATTGATGGGTGGGTTTTAATGAATGGGTGCTCTTGTGAGCATCCATTTTTTTTTGATACCATTACCCCGCTGCTTCTACCCTTATATAAACTAAACCACTCCTTATATCAATTGAGAAAATACGGGTGCAGGCTGGCGATACCTTCACAAAATACAAGTTAGCTATGAAATGGTTATTCGTTTTCTCTACCAGTTTGGCGATGCAATGCCAATCCCAAAAACCGCTTATGGGTACCACAGTTATTTTAACAAAAGGCGAAACGGCTGAAATAAAGGAGCTGGATGCCAGTTTCACGTTGCAGGGGTGCGGCAGGGAATCTTTTTTCAGTGATGGCAAACACGAAGGCGAAATGGCATATTGTGATATTAAAGGGCTTTGCAAAGGTCAGCCATTCCAATTGTCCACCCACAATAACCCGGTATTTTTAGGTACCTACCAGGCAAAAATCGCTGGTATTAATCCATGGGGCCGCGAAGAGAAAGGGCTACCAGCCGGGGCATGTAAAATAGAAATCAGCATCTCACCTGCGGTGGGTTTTCTCCAAAAATATCAATGGGCCGTTGCACAAATCGTCGATGAACAGCCATTTTACATTCCGGATACATTAACCGGTATCCCATTGTATCATTACAGCTATGCGACTTCTAAAATTGGCTTTAGCCTCGAATCGCTTCATGGGCAAACTGTGCAGTTACAAAAGTTGCAACTGGAAGAAAAAGGTCGCCGTTCAGGTAGAAATGTGTTTGCGCATATTGTAATTGTTGACGACCGCGCAATTACCGGCTGGCTTTCATCAACCTCAATGGCTCCTGGCATTGGTGCTCTAAACATGGATAAATCAGGGCTTAACAACTGGTAGCATCAAGGCCGCCAGGCATATCCCAATAGTTTGCCGTCCAAATAATGCGCATTACCTGAACTGGCAATTTACTTAGCTTCATCGCTTCAATAAAACAGAAGCATGAAACAACTATTTTTCTGGACAATTACAGCCTGCATCGCACTAAATGCATGTACCTCCAGTGGTAACAAAACCAATGAATCCGGTAACAAAGATTTAGATTCCGTATTTGCAAAATACTATGAAGACAGGCTACGGCTTTTCCCATTGGAGGCGACCAGTGTTGGAGACACCCGCTACAATGACCTTCTACCCATTGATTTTACCGACAGTTACCGCGCGACTCTCCAAAACTTTTTCACCACAAACCTGGATGCTGTCAAAAAAATAGATCGGGAAAGTCTCAGCGATCAGCAGAAAACGTACTATGATATTTTCAAAAGGGAGATGGAAATGAGTAATGAGGGCCTGGGCTACCACGACAATTATATACCCTTGAACCAGTTTTGGGCATTTCCCCTCACTATGGGCCAGTTGGGGAGCGGCGAAGGAAACCAGCCATTCAAAAGCGTAAAGGATTATGACGATTGGCTAAAACGTATTGCTGCATTTAGCAACTGGACCGATAGCGCGATTGTATACTTTGGCAAAGGTCTGGCTGCGAATTATGTGTTGCCCAAAAGCCTGGTGGTAAAAATTATTCCCCAGATGGAAGCCATGGTTACTACTGATGCTAGCAAAAGCCTTTTCTATGGCCCCATTAGCAAATTGCCTGCAACCTTTACTGATGCTGATAAAAAGCGCCTGACTGATGCTTACACAACAGCCATTCGTACGCAACTTGTACCAGCTTACAAAAAAATGGGCGATTTTCTCAAAGCAGAATACCTGCCTAAGGCAAGAACTACAAGCGGCATCAGCAGCTTGCAAGGGGGAGCTGAATATTACAATTATATGATCAGGTATTGGACCACCACCAATAAAACACCTGACGAAATTTACAATACCGGTTTAGCGGAAGTAAAACGCATACGAGGCCTGATGGATAGTGTAAAAACAGCTGTTGGTTTCAAAGGAGACCTGAATGCGTTCTTCGAATTTATGAAAACGGATAAGCAATTTATGCCGTTCAAAACGCCGGAAGATGTACTCAACGGTTTCAGGGCCATACAGCAAAAAATAGATCCCAAACTAAAGACCATGTTTGGTCATGTACCAAAAACAAAATTCGAGATCAGGCAGACAGAAGCTTTCCGGGCAGCCAGCGCCAGTGCAGAGTACAACCAGGCCTCCGCAGACGGTAGCAGACCCGGCATCTTCTATGTTCCTATTATTGATGCCACGAAATACAATATGACCAGCGGTTTTGAAAGCCTGTTTCTACACGAAGCTATTCCCGGCCACCATTACCAGATCTCGCTGCAACAGGAGAATGAAAGCCTGCCAAAATTCCTGCGATTCAACTGGTACGGTGCTTATGGCGAAGGCTGGGCATTGTATTGTGAAAGCCTGGGCAAAGAGTTGGGATGCTATACCGATCCTTACCAGTACATGGGTGCACTGGGTGATGAAATGCACCGGGCCATCCGGCTGGTGGTGGACGTAGCGATCCACACAAAAAATATGAGCCGTGAGGAAGCCATTAAATACATGATGGAAAACGAAGCGATAAGCGAAGACGGGGCCACAGCAGAGATAGAACGTTATATGGCCATCCCAGGCCAGGCACTGAGTTATAAGATCGGGGCTTTAAAAATTCATGAGTTGAGGCAGAAATATACTTCTCAATTGGGAGGTAAATTTAAATTATCTGCGTTTCATGATGAGTTTTTAAAAGACGGATGCATGCCACTGGATGTTCTGGAAACAAAGATGGATACATGGGCAAAAACACAATAATCCGGGGTTGGATATTTTTTTTCGAAGGGGCAGAGCATTTTCTGCCCCTTAGGTATTTTAGCCAGAATAAGAACATCAAAAAATATTTGCTTTTTTCCGCACTGGCACACCTTAGCAAATTGATGGCGGCGGGGATCGGAGAATCGCATGTTTTATAATCTTTTTGAACTATTTAATTCCAAAGTCCTTCAATCAGTTAAGTATGTCAGCGCGGAAAAATGTTACCTTCTAATTCTTTTTCGATCAATTTACCGCCCGGCCAACGCTACACCACTCGTTAAAAAAAAAGTTTGTGACAAAACTCTTGTGACATTTTAAAATGTCACAAGAGTTTTGTCACAAAGATGGATACACGGACAAAAACGCAATAGATTTGAAATAGAAAATGATGGTATTGACAGTTCCAAAAATTTTCTGTCTGTGGGCGTTACATCACAAATCATAAATCATTCGATGTGGGAACCGTATAAAAAAGGATTTAAAGCCTGGTTACAATTGGAGAAATCACTGGCTGACAATTCAGTTGAGGCGTACCTGCACGATATTGAAATGCTTACCCAATACCTGTTAGCCAAAGGTGATGCAAAAGCGCCGTCGGCATTGGATTTGAAAGATTTACAACAGTTTCTTAAATGGGTGGCAGAGTTGGGTATCAATTCGGCGAGCCAGGCAAGGATCATTAGCGGGATCCGGAGCTTTTATAAGTTTTGCATCCTGGAAAATATTAGTAGCACCAACCCGACCGAACTACTGGAGGCACCAAAGCTTAAAAGAAAATTGCCTGAGGTTTTGGCATTCCAGGAGATTGAAAATATGATAGCCAAAATAGACCTGAGCAAGCCTGAAGGTGGCCGAAATAAAGCCATTTTAGAAACCATGTATAGTTGTGGACTAAGAGTAAGTGAACTGGTGAATTTAAAATTGAGCTGCCTGTACCTGGACGCTGGCTTTATACGGGTGATAGGAAAAGGCAACAAAGAACGCCTGGTGCCAGTCGGACGTGATGCTGTCAAATATATCGGCATCTATCGCAACAATATCCGGGTGCATATACCCGTGCAAAAGGGTGAGGAAGATATTTTGTTCCTCAACCGTGCCGGAAAACGTTTAAGCAGGGTCATGATTTTTTTGATCATTAAAGAGCTGGCTTTAAAAGCGAGTATTACCAAGAATATATCGCCACATACCTTTCGGCATTCGTTTGCCACGCACCTGGTAGAAGGTGGCGCGGACCTGCGTGCCGTTCAGGAAATGCTGGGTCACGAAAGCATTACCACTACAGAGATATATACGCATCTCGACAGGGAATTTCTAAGGGAAACGTTGCAAAGGTTTCATCCTGCTTTTACTTCCTGACTGATTTTTTTTGCTGGGAGCATTAATAAGAAAAGGTTCACGATGGATAAATCCATGTGAACCTTTTTAGTTTCCCCCCGTTAGTCATCACATCACTGCACTACCATTTTCCCACTAAAAACCATTTTCTTTTCGCCATTACTAAGATGAATGATATAGATTCCAGCCTGTTGCAACCTTTGCCCATCGATGGCTACAGTTTGCTGTAAGCTGTTTATTGCAATGATTTGGGATTGAACTATTTTGCCGGAAGCATCGATGATTTCAAACAGGTAATTCCCTTTCTGAACCACACTAAATTGCACCTGGAAGTTTTGCCCGGGTGATATGGGATTCGGAAAAATTTTAACCCCTGTTTTGACGGCTTCCTTTTTCGTGGTTTGGAAAATATTAAGCCACGAAGCTTTTGTGGCGCATTTAAATAGTCCACTTGTTTTTCGCCGATAAGTTTGTCCAACAACAACTACTTCAGCGAGGTCTGTTGTTTCCGCTACTTTTAATTCAATCATTATACCGGACATTCGGGTTTCACTATCCACAATCCCATTCCTGTTCGAATCTGCTTTAACGAAATCGTCTATGGTAACTGTCCTGCTTTCATAGCCCACATAGCTGATGGTAAAGGAATGATGCCTCTTTATTTTCAGTAAGAAATTTCCGCTGGTATCAACGACAATAACATCTTTATTATTTATGATTTTAATGGTGGCACCTGCAAGAGGATTTCTCTTTTCATCTACAACTTTACCTTCAATTGTCATTTCTGTTTCGCTGGCGGGTTTTTTCATGGCAATCATCCCAACACTACCTTGCAATGCATCGGTTATTTGCTGTGATGGGAAAACGGGTAGTTTGACAGAGACCATTCCCTGCGCTTTTGCTTTATGCATAGCAAAGACAGCAGGTAATAAGATTTGAAGGAAATACTTCCATTTACCAATGCTCCGTTCATTAGGAACCGCAAGTGTTCTGTTAAGCTGTTGATCATTAAAGCGCCCGCAGGTATTTTCGGTATTGGAATGAAAATAATTGAGCACTTCCCTGTCGCTCATAACAGAAAAATCCACTACTGTTTTCTGGCAACTCAGGCAATACTTACCCTGATCTTCCGGCAACATCTGGTTCCAGTTTTGATGACAGGGCTCGGGAATGGTGAGATGTATGGATTTCATGCAGCAGGTATTTTTGGTGATAGTGTTGAAGGGTCGAAAATTGGCAGCATTTATTTTATTGCACTACCAGTTTCCCATTAAAAACCATTTTCTTATCGCCATTATTAAGATGGATAATGTAGATCCCGGCCTGTTGCAATCTTTCGCCATCAATAGCTACTGTTTGCTGTAAGCTGTTCATTGCAATGATTTGGGATTGAATTATTTTACCTGATGCATCAATGATTTCAAAGAGGTAGTTATCTTTCTTTGCCACCTTTATCTGCACCTGGAAATCCTGGCCACGTTCAATGGGATTGGGGTAAATTTTGACTGAGGTTTCAATTGGTGCCGGTGTTTTCTTCCTCAAAAAACTGAAGAACGATTTTGAAGTGTCTTTTGCAAGGGTCTCACCTTTAATAGTAGTAACACTACCAGTAAGCATACGACAACTTATGGTGCCATAACTTACCACAACAACATCTGCTAACCCGGTTGATGCTACCATATTTAACGGAATGACCATTCCTGACATTACTACTCCCCCATCTTTTAAGCCCATCTTAAAACCCGGTTGTTTAACAAAATCCCCGGCAGCAACGCATTTGCCTTCATATCCCACATAACTGATGTTTATCGACTGGTCATTTTTAATTTTCAGTGAGAAATTTCCATCGTTGTCTGTCGCAACGGCATTTTTTTTATCTGCTGAAACAATGTTTGCAAAAGCCAAAGGATTACCTTTTTCATCCACTATTTTTCCATTGACAGTTATGCTTTTTTCAGAATCCGTTGCAGCTTTTATTTTCTGAGCAGGACGTATAAAGCAGTTGGTCATTACAACCACCTCCCCCATCATGCTTCTGCTGTCTGCGTGCATTGGAACTACAAAGCCCGACATCAAAACGCCATTGTCTTTCAATCCCATTTTAAAGCCTTTCATTTTAATAAAATCACCTGTAGCCAGAGATTTGGATTCATAACCAATATAATTAATGGTTAGCTTTTGGTCGTTCTTCATCTGAATGGAAAAATTCCCTGTCGCATCAGAAGCCACTCCATATTTTGTTCCATTCACCATGATAGCTGCGCCAGCTAACGGACTGCCGTTTTCGTCTATTATTTTCCCCTCCACTGTTATATTTTTTTCTGCAACCGGTTGTTGCGGAATGGCAACCATTCCCATTCTTATCGGCGGTTCTGGTTTTATAGGTTGTGGCTGAGAAAAAGAAGGTTTGCCCATTGTCTTTTGTGCCTCAGCTTTGTGCATGGCAAAAACAGCCGGCAACAAAAATTGCCAGAAGTATTTCCACTTTCCCATGCTTCTTTCTTTGGGTACACTGAGTGTTTTGTTAAGTTGGTTATCATTAAACCGGCCGCAGGTGTTCCCGGTATTGGTATTAAAATAATTGAGTACTTCCCTGTCGCTCATGGCAGAAAAATCTACCACCGTCTTCTGGCAGCTCAGGCAAAATTTTCCTTGCTCTTCGGGCAGCATTTGATTCCAGTTTTGGTGGCAGGGTTCGGCGATGGTAAGTTGTATAGGTTTCATCTTTTGAAAAATTTTACCGCAGATGCAACCGTTTTTTTTATTGCACAAATGGCACAAAAAAAATTGCCCCGGAGTTCCGGGGCAATTTTTTAAGTAATTTTTTGAAGACGATCGTAGCTATTTATTTCTTCTTCTCAGAGGCAGCGGCAGCGTTAAGTCCTTCAACCAGGTCGCTGGTAACATTGCAAAGAGAATCCTTGAAGTAAATAAAATCGCCTGGCTGATGCGACAGTATATAAGCGAAGTTTTTCTTCTGGTTATAAATTTTCAGGAATTCTTCAATGCGTTTATTAATGTCCTGCATCATCTTAAATTGCTCGCCTTGCAGGGCTTGTGTCAATTCTGATTCCTTTGCCCGTATCTGTTCCTGCATCTGGTTTATTTCAGCCTGGGCAGCTTCGCCCTCTTGCTGGCTCATAGTCTGGGCCTTGGCCTGGAGCTGCTGAATGCGATCCATATACTTCTTTTTAAGGCCGTTCATCTCACCGCTCATAGCTTGCTCCTTTTCCTTAAGCAGATCGCGAACTTCCTTAATTTTTGTATAGCGGTTTTCCACTGAATCCATGTCAAAATAGCCAATTTTGGTAGGCAGATTGAGCGTGGAATTGTCTTTTACACCGCTAACAACCGGCCCTGTAGCTGCTTTTTTTTCTTTAAAAAATAAGAAATACAATACGCCTACTGCTATTAACAGCACGACATTTAAAGCTACACTTGCGTTCTTCATACAGGGTTTTATGTTTGGTGCGAATGTACAGTTTAGCAACCGCCTGATTGTTAAAAAAAAGAAAATAAGATACCCCTCAAAATTCTTATGATATTTAAATAAAAACAGGTCCCGATTTTTAGGAAAAGAGATTAATTGAAGGATAATAGGGGGATATTTGACCCTGAAACAACACACTATGAAGCTGCTGCTGTGGAGTATCGGAAAGCAAAACGAAAGTTATGTAAAGGAAGGTGTGGAAGATTTTACCAACCGCATCTCCAGGTATTTTCCGTGTGAATGGAAAATAGTGGCAACTCCAAAGAATGCAGCCTCCATGAGTGATGCAGAACAACGAGAAGCAGAAAGCAAGGTTTTATTGGAAAGTTTTGACCCCGTGGATTATATCGTGCTGCTGGATGAACGGGGGAAGATGCTTACCTCACCTGCATTGAGTAAATTGATTAGTGAAAGAGCCGTAAACGGAGCCAGGCGGGTACACTTTGTAATCGGAGGCGCATTTGGAGTTACTGAGGCGGTTCGTAAAAGGGCCGATCTCATCTGGCAATTAAGCCAATTGGTTTTTCCACATCAACTGGTAAGGCTTATACTGGCTGAACAGATTTACCGGGCCTGCAGCATTCTGAAAAATGAAAAATACCACCATGAGTAGGATTTATGATTTCGGATTTTAGATTTATGATTTGCCAATTCAGAGACGGCTTGCATAATATCAGAAACCTTATGTCATAAACATCACAAATCATACATCACAAATCATACATCACAAATCAGTTTCATGATCACAATTACCCTCGTCATTGTAATACTCACCTGCCTTATTTCAATACCTGCATTCAGCAATCAAAAATTGACGGACGACCTGATCTTCTATCCGCCGGCAATTACAAGAAATAAACAATGGTACCGTTTTTTTACCTGTGGTTTTATTCATGCCGATTTTCTGCACCTGGGGTTTAATATGTTCGCGTTGTATTCATTTGGTATAGCAGTGGAGAATGGCATTACTTATAGAAGTGGGGAAACGGGAAGCGGATTTGTCCCCATTTTTGGGCAGGCCATGGGCAAGTTTTATTTTATACTCATGTATGTGGCGGCCCTGTTTTTTTGCCTGCTCCCAACTTATGTGAAACACAAAAATGATTATGGCTATCGCAGCCTTGGAGCCTCAGGCGCAGTGAGTGCCGTAATATTTGCCGGCCTGATGCTGGAACCCAGGACCCGCGTGGGACTTCTATTTATACCTATACCAGTTCCCGGCTATATTTTTGGTCCGCTTTACCTTATTATCTCTACCTATCTTGCTAAACGGGGACGAGGAAACATCAATCATTCGGCGCATATTTGGGGCGGAGTATTCGGCATTATTTTTATCGTTGCTGCCGCTTGGATATTTGCCCGTTACAATATCCTGGAGAATTTTGTAAGGAGTATCAGGATGGATATTGGTATTTAGTTGTTCCTGGTTAAGTGGAGTCTTAATATCTCTTTTGTACCGCCTGTTATCTTAAACCGATCATCGATCCGGTGACCCACTATCCAGAGGATTTTTTTATTACTTTCTATCACCCAAATATTTTCCTTGTCGGTTTTAGATAACTTTTGGTCTATAAAAAAACGGGCCAGCTTCTTTTTCTTTGTCATTCCCAGCGGGTAAAAATAATCGCCTTGTTTCCAGGGACGGAGGATTAGTGGAAATGTTATTCCGGCTACATCGAGAACCGCCGCATTTGCTTCCTTCGAAATTAAAAACTGAGCATTGTTGGTTGAATATTGAACATTCAGTTTCCCGTCTGCAAATGGAATTATGTTTTTCCCCTTCTCAATCAATATATGATTGGCTGCTTCTGATTGATTAGGGGCAATGATCAGCCAGGCCCTGTTGCGGATTATGCGATATGATGCCGAAGCAACATATTTCCCCGATTCGCTTTGCAGTAGCATCAATACCTCCTCTGTTTGTGCAGAACTGAAACCAAAATCTTTAATAATTTCGTAGGTTATGGTCTTCAAAGGCTTACTCATGGCCAGTTTCAGAACGGGGATATGTACCTCATTTCCTTTAACCTCCAGGAGCTTTTTTTTATGGAGTGCAATTGCTTCGTCGTAGAGCGCTTCTGCCTCAGTCATCATTTCTATAGTCTTTTCGTAGCCCATTTCGTCGCGTGGAATTGCTTGTTCCATCATGGGTAGCACATTGTTGCGTATCATATTCCGGGTGTATTTATCGCTGCTATTGCTGCTGTCTTCTACCCAGGTAAGCTCATTGGTTGAAGCGTATTCCAGTATTTGTTCTTTGGTAATTTGCAATAATGGGCGGATGATCTTTCCCTGTACCGGTTGTATGCCCCGCATGCCCCTGATACCGGTACCGCGGAACAAATGCATCAATACCGTTTCTATATTATCATTGGCATGGTGGGCGGTGGCTATCAGCGATTGGGGATTTGGGATTGGGGATTGGGCCAGCAGTTCATAGAACCAATTATAACGAAGTTCACGGGCAGCAACCTGCACGGAAGTTCCGGTTTCGGTCATGTATTGCTTTATATCAAAATCTTTTACAAACAACTCCACACCAAATTCTTTCGCTAAGGAAATGACAAAGGATTTGTCTCTTTCGCTCTCCTCTCCTCTTAATTGAAAATTGCAATGAGCCATGGCATATGGCACATTGTAGGCCGAACATAAATGACACAGTACGACAGAATCCACGCCACCGCTCACAGCCACCAGCCACTTATCGTTTGGCCCCGGGAGATGGTATTGTTGCAGGAATTGAAGGAATTTTGTCTGAACCATGATTTGAGGGGATTATCCGGATTAAATGGCTAATTATATTTCTTGCAGAAAACAGAATCCTGGATTTCTGTACCGATAAAACCTCCTCCTGGAGATTGCTTCGGGCAGGAACCCTCGCAAGGACTGGACTTTTTTGATTTTTCAATCAAGCTAATGGGAGGACCTACATTAAGTCATCCAGGGCCATTTGTAATTCATTTCTCGCATGATTATCGCCGGCTACTTTTGCCGCCGCCACACCATTTTCGTATACAGCGATGGCTTGTTCATTTTCATTTTGTCTTTCCAGCAGCCTGCCCAGGTGATAGTAACTTCCAACATAGCCAGGGTCTCTTTCCAATATGGTTTCGAATAAGTTCCTGGCGGTATCATCTTCCCCGATCTTCACGTACTCCAGTGCCAGCGCATGTTGCAAAAAATTATCGCCTGGCTGGTTTTCCAAAAACGCTATTAACTTGTTTATCCTGTCGTTCATTATCAAAAATTATTTTAAATAAAAGTTCGGGTCAAATACTTATCCGCCTAAATTTGCAAATAGTTGTTTATGCAACTAATTTACGCTGGAGGCTTAACGCTATACGCCTGACGCAATAGCTAGTGATCTTCATCCGCCATCCAATCAACTAATAAACAAGTCAATTAACAAAAGCGATATGAAAATTTTAGTTTGTATTAGTAAAACGCCGGACACGACGGCAAAAATAGCCTTCACAGACAACAACTCGAAGTTTGCTGAGGCCGGCGTTCAGTTTATTGTAAATCCTTACGACGAATGGTATGCCCTTGTACGGGCATTGGAGCTGAAAGAAGCAGGACTTGCAACGACTGTATCACTGGTAACTGTTGGTTTGCCAGATGCCGATCCCATTATCCGCAAGGCCCTGGCCATCGGTGGCGACGATGCCATACGGATCAACAGCGACAATGATGATAGTTTTTATATCGCTTCGCAAATTGCCGCCGTGGCTAAGGATGGCGGTTATGAGTTAGTACTTACCGGCAAAGAAACCATCGATTACAACGGAAGTAGTATTGGTGGTATGGTTGCCGAATTGATAGACGCTCCTTATATCAGCCTTGCTATTAAACTTGATATTACAGGAACTACTGCAACAGCAGTCAGAGAAATAGAAGGCGGAGAAGAAACCAATGAAATAACCCTGCCGGTTGTTATCAGTTGTCAAAAAGGAATGGCGGAACAACGTATACCAAACATGAAAGGAATTATGGGAGCCAGAACAAAGCCACTTGTGGTAAAAGAACCAGTTGCTGTAGAAAGTCTTACCAGCATTGTGAGTTTCGATTTGCCACCTGCGAAAGCTGGCGTGAAACTCGTCTCTCCCGAACATCCTGAGGAACTTGTGAGACTACTTCACGAAGAAGCAAAAGTGTTTTAATGGATAGATATTTCATCCATTTTTCAGTATCCAATTATCCATTAAAAAATATTCCATGTCAGTTTTAATATTTGCAGACCAGACAGATGGTCAAATAAAAAAAGCTTCATTTGAAGCTATTTGTTACGGTACAGCAATAGCCACGCAATTAGGGATGGATGCCGAGGCAGTTGTATTAGGAACGATATCCAAAGAAGAATTAGTTGCACTGGGTAAATATGGCGCCAAAAAAGTGCACCACATTACCGATTCCAACCTGGATCATTTTGATGCGCAGGCCTACACCAAAGTAATAGCAGGAATTGTGACTGCTACGGGTTCCAAAGTAATTGTGTTCAGTAACGGACTTACAGGCAAGGCTGTGGCCCCGCGTCTTAGTGCCAGGCTCAAAGCCGGGCTGGTTACGGGTGCGATTGCGTTGCCTGATACCAGCAATGGTTTCGTGGTAAAGAAAAGCGTATTCAGTGGTAAGGCCTTTGCCAATGTGTCGATCAATACGGATGTAAAAATTATTTCCCTGAACCAGAATTCTTTCCCTGTGGCTACAACTGATGGCGCCGCAGAAGTGATTGATGCCACGGCCAATGTAGACGGACCGAAAGTAAAAATAACAGCAACGAATAAAATTACAGGCGAAGTGCCACTGAGCGAGGCCGAACTGGTAGTAAGCGGCGGTCGTGGATTAAAAGGCCCTGAGAACTGGGCGCTGGTTACCGAACTTGCAAAATTATTGGGAGCAGCCACCGCTTGTAGCCGCCCTGTGGCTGATGCACATTGGCGCCCGCATCACGAGCATGTGGGGCAAACTGGTGGCGCTGTTGCACCTAACCTCTATTTTGCGATTGGCATCAGTGGTGCCATTCAACATCTTGCAGGTGTTAACCGGAGCAAAGTGATTGTAGTGATCAACAAAGACCCCGAAGCACCATTTTTTAAAGCAGCTGATTATGGTATCGTTGGTGATGCTTTTGAAGTAATGCCCAAGATTATTGAGGCGGTGAAGAAGTTGAAAGGTGTAGCGTAAAAGAAATTTTCCAGAAATATTAAATTCCAAAAATGCCTCCATCTGCGGGGGCATTTTTTTATACAATTTATTCTGTTGATTTCCTCTTTCTTAGTTTCCTTATTTCGTGTATTTTCGCCCTTAGGTATGAAAAAGATAGAACTGGAAATAGTAGCCCTTAGCCATAGTATTACCCAAACGCATTCTTACGCAGTCGTGTTGGGCGAAGTAAATGGTGTTCGCCGTTTGCCTATCGTTATAGGCGGGTTTGAAGCCCAGGCCATTGCGGTAGCATTAGAAAGAATGCAACCCAGCCGTCCGCTTACCCACGACCTGATGAAAAATTTTATGCTGGCCTTTGAGGTGGATCTCCAGGAAATAGTCATCAACGACTTACAGGAAGGTATTTTTTATTCCAAACTGGTGTGTTACACCGCTGCAGATACCGTGGAAATCGATAGCCGTACATCCGATGCATTGGCGCTGGCGGTTCGCTTTGGCTGTCCTATTTATACCTACGATAATATCCTGGAAAATGCAGGAATTATGATGGAAGATACTCCCGGCAAAAAGAAACGTGGTCCCACTGATCCAGAACCTGTACCTACTGGCAACGAGGATTATAAAAACATGAGCATCGAGGAATTGCAAAATCTTTTGCACGATGTGGTGGACCAGGAAGACTATATTAAAGCAATTGCCATCCGCAACGAAATACAGAAACGGAAGAAATAGTTATTGGGGATTAGGGACTGGGGATTAGTAGAAACAGTTTTCCCAATCCCCAGTCCCTAATCCCTATCCACTAATATGCTCTCCTTCCCCAATTGTAAAATCAATCTTGGCTTGAATATTCTCCGGAAACGGGAGGATGGGTTTCATGACCTTGAAACGATTTTTTACCCTGTTTACAAACTTCACGATGCGTTGGAAATATTAGCCGCTCCAGGCATTAATACGCCGGATGGTGTGGATGTTTCTTCAATAGACTTTCAACTGAGCGGCCTGGTTGTGGATGGGGACACTGCTAATAATCTTTGTATAAAAGCTTACCAGCTACTCAAAAAAGATTTCCCGGAATTACCTGCCGTTCGCCTGCATTTACACAAGGCGATACCCATGGGCGCCGGGCTGGGCGGAGGTTCTGCTGATGGTGCTTTTACCCTGAAATTACTAAACGAAAAATTTCATCTGCAAATCGAAGCCCCTGACCTTATTGATTATGCACTGCAGTTAGGTAGCGATTGCCCGTTTTTTATCGTCAACAAGTCATGCTTTGCCCGTGGGCGGGGCGAAATAATTAAAGAAATTGATCTTGATCTTAGCGGGTATTCCATTGTTTTGATTAACCCGGGTATTCATGTTAGCACCGGCTGGGCTTTTGGGCATATAATTCCAAAGCAGCCAGAAAATAGCCTGGAGCAATTAATAGCACAACCAATAGAAAGATGGAGACAATTGATTGAAAATGATTTTGAAACGGCAGTTGCCAATGCCCATCCCATCATTAGTACCATAAAATCTACACTTTACGAAAAGGGAGCTTTATACGCTTCCATGAGTGGTAGTGGTAGTACTGTTTATGGTATTTTTTTATCGACCCAAATGCCTTCGGCAAAATTATTTCCGGAATTTTTGGAATTGCATCTGCCACTTTGAATGCAGATCATTTGCTGTCAAAACCAGGCAAACAGATAATCCATTTTACTTACCATCGCTCTGCTTTTGCCCAATTTGTTAAAAAAAATATTTCCTGAGGTTTTCATGATGCCTTAGTTTAGCAGTTAACGAACGCTTGTTCATGAATTATTTAATAATGAATGAGATAAACCAGGAACCGGGTGAACAGCGTCGGAAGTACTACAAAGCCTTGAATTATTCCGTGTTTTTGAAATGAATCATGGAACAACCCCTCTCTCCTTATCTCAGGCTATTCATTAAATTTTTCGGACCGAAAACATAATAGCAACATAACATCAGGCGGATTTTTATATACTGCGCAACCAAGAATTTTGCAAACCTAAACTAACAATTATGAGACTCAGAAACTGTGTCCTCCCATTATTGATGGGAATCTTCACCCTGTTGTGCCTTCCTGTATTTTCCCAGGAAACGACCTCCGAAATCCAGGGAAATGTAAGTACTGGTTCGGGCCCGGTGGCCTCTGCTACCGTTACTGCCATTCACCAGCCAACAGGCACCCAATATGCCACTACTTCACGTAAAGATGGCCGGTACAACCTGTCAAACCTTAGGGTGGGCGGACCTTACACCGTTAAAGTAACGGTAGTGGGATTAAAAGAAGAAGTACAAGAGAATATCTTTCTTTCACTCGGCCAGGTTTTTACGGCTGACTTTTCTTTAAAAACCACCGCACAGGAGCTGGTTGCAGTTACGATACTTGCCAACAGGCAAAATAAAATTTTCAGCAGCGGGCATACAGGCAGCCAGGAAATTGTAAATCGTACGCAGATAGAGCGTCTGCCCACGATCAACCGCAGCTTGCAGGATTTTACCAAACTGGAACCTACCAGTAACGGTCTTAGTTTCGGCGGCCGGAGCAACCAGTACAATAACGTAACGGTTGACGGTGCCAACTTCAATAACTCCTTTGGTTTATCGGGAACATTGGGTGGCCAGACAGGTTCCCAACCCATCAGTCTTGATGCCATTGAACAAATACAGGTAAACGTTTCACCATACGATGTGCGCCAGGGTGGATTTTCCGGAGCGGGCATCAACGCGGTAACACGCAGCGGAACCAACCAGATCAAGGGCTCTGTTTATACATATTTGAAAGGAGAAAACACCCAGGGTTACCGCGCAGGAAACTCACTTGTTACCCGCACACCGCTTACTTTTAATCTCCGCGGTTTTTCATTGGGCGGACCAATTATCAAAAACAAATTGTTTGTGTTTTTAAGTGGTGAACAAGTTCGCCAGGAATTGCCTGCCACCAGTTTTTTAACCAGTAATGCCAACCGGCCGGCGGCTTCAGGTAGCGTGTCACAAGCGAATTCGGACACACTTACTGCTCTTGCCAATTTCTTAAAGTCAAAGTTCGAATATGATCCGGGACCATTTGAAGGCTATAGTCAAAAAACGCAAAGCGACAAATTAACGGTACGTCTTGACTGGAATATCAATAGCAAAAATACCCTTACCCTTAAATACAATTACCTGAAATCATCTGCCGACCAGTTTGCCAGTACCAGCCGCAACGGTTATTCAGGGTTTCTTTCGGGCGGTCAGCCGGGGAATTTCTCCATGCCTTTCCAGGGTAGCGGTTATACCATTAATAACAACTTCAATATTTTTATTGCTGAGTTAAACACCCGGTTCGGGAATAAAGCCGTTAATAAATTCCAGGTGGGTTACACCAGTCTTCGCGACTTCCGGACCCCACAGGGCAATTCCACTAGTTTCCCACTGGTGGATATTATTAGCAATGGAAATATTTATACCACCTTCGGCTACGAGCCTTTTACGTTCAACAACCTGCTGAATACGGATGTATTCCAGATCTCGGACATTGCTACATTTTATAAAGGCAGTCATGAGATAACCGTGGGCACGCAAAATTATTTCCGGAGGTATAAAAATGGATTTGCACCGGCGTACCAGGGCCTATATCAGTTTAACACCCTTACCGATTTTTATAACAGTGTAAACAACGGAACTTCTGCCACCCGTTATGCCCTTAACTATTCTGCACTTTCCGATGGTTCATTTCCTTTTGCCAAAGCCGGTGTAAACGAACTGGGCTTTTTTGTACAGGATAAATTCAGGGTCAACAGGAAGTTTACAGTCACTTATGGTGTCCGCGTAGATTATAGTCAATATACTGGCACATTGGATCAAAATCCCAACTTCGCCTCCCTCGTTTTCCCTGGCGGAAAAAAATATGATGTCGGTAAACTACCGGACAGCAAACCTCTGATTTCACCCAGGTTAGGTTTTAACTGGGATGCTTTAGGCGATCAAACCCTGCAGGTACGTGGTGGTGGTGGTATTTTCGCAGGCCCTCCTCCATTTGTATGGATCAGCAACCAGGCCAGCAACAATGGTGTACAGTTTGGATCACAGGTACGCACTACAGGAGTTCCATTTAGTACCAATCCAAATGCCTATCGCCCAACAGCAGGAGCAGCCAATACCGCATATGGCATAAATGTTAGCGATGCTGATTTTAAATATCCGTCTGTATTGAAAACAAGCCTTGCAATAGACAAAAAATTCAAGGGCGATGTGATTGCCACTTTGGAAGGTTCGGTTACTAAAGATATCAATGGTGTTTATTATTCAAATCAAAACCTGAACCAAAACCTGGCACAATCAATTCAATTCGCAGGAAAAGACCCACGCTACCGCTATGCATCAACAACAGGAGCCAACCGGGCTATTTATTATGGTGCGGGTGGTGCAACTGTTACAAATCCGAATATCACGACTGTGATCCTGATGGACAACACCAAGAAGGGCTATAGCTACACTTATACTGCGAGGTTACAAAAGACCTTTAAGGATTTGTTCCTGAGTGCGGCTTACACTTATAGCCAATCTAAAAATACCGCTGAGGGCGGAAGTACTGCCGGTGGATTATGGAGTGGCCGGGCCATCCAGAGCGATCCCAACACCCCCAACCTCGCCAATGCCTCATGGCTCCAGCCGCACCGTATTATTGCTTTTGCGTCGTACAAGTTGTCGTATGCCAAGTATTTCTCCACTACAATCGGGCTTATATTCGAGGCGGCCCCGGCGGGCGTTACATCCTACATTTACAGTAACGATCTAAATAATGACGGCAATAACAATGACCTCATTTATATCCCCAGGAACAGTTCCGAAATTAACCTGGTTAAAACCGGTTCCGGTGGTTTAGGCACTGGTGCCAGTACAGATCCGCGGTCAGTATCCCAAATCTGGAACCAGCTCAATAACTATATTAACCAGGATAAGTACCTGAATTTCCATCGCGGCGGTGTGGCAGATGCGAATACTGTGATCCTTCCTTTCTTCAAAAAGCTGGATCTGAATATTACAGAAGATATCTCCATAAGAACAGGCAAAGACAGGCATACTTTACGTGTTTCGTTAGATATTCTGAATGTAGGCAACATGATCAACCGTGATTGGGGACTGGTAAAATTTGCCACTAAAAACAACTTCCTTACTTACGAGGGATTTGCGGCTGATGGAAAAACACCCAGCTTTTCATTCCCTTACCTGGATGCCACCAACCAGATTCCTTTGGTTAACAGCTTCAGCACCAGCACTGCTATTGGAAGCCGCTGGCAGATGCAGTTTGGCTTAAGGTACCTATTCAATTAATTATTTTTCAAATGCTTTTGAGAACCCGTTCCGTTAAGGAGCGGGTTTTTCTATTAAAAATTGTCCGGTTGTGAACCAACAGCAGCCGGGTATCAATCGATTTGCCTGCGCCACAATAGCAGTAGTAAATTTGATTCAACAAAAGGATATTACATCGTACTCACCTTGAAAGGCAACAAAATGATAGCATATATTTTTTCATTCCTCCTGCTGGCCGGGTTCTTTTACATGTTCTACCGCAACAGTCCGAAGCATGCTTACATGTTCCTGGGTATGATAGCGATCTGTGTTGGTATTTTTTATATTAATCCGGGCAATAAGTTCACCACACTTGGATCCCTGGCATTTGGCATTGTAGGTTTATTCACCATCGCTATCCTGTCGAGAAGAGTGCGAGAAGACGCCATCCAAAAATGGTTTGCCGAAAATGGGTTTAAAGTGATCCCTTTTCCGGGCACCAAAGACCTGTTTGCCGGCCAGCTAATCGGCACAAACGATTATTACGCGTATAGCGGTGAATTAGCCAATGGGCAAAAAAAGCTACCCTTCATTTTGGGTGTCAGCTATCATTCGCACCGAAGCGGTAATACCTCCACTATTGAATTTCATTGCGCCTATTATTTTAATACCAATACAGCCACAGCCATGCTGGAGCAGAAATTTCTCCATGCGAAAGACAACACACCCGGCACCAATTTCGCCAGGAGCCAGTTCGGCTATTTTGACCTTAAGAAATGCGACATTATTAAACCTGCTATGGGTGGCATTGCAGTAAGGTGGCGGGTGCCCCATACCGTAAAGGGCTACAGCGAACGTTACGAATGGATCAAAAACGCACTTAACAATTAAACACACCAACCATGGGAACTTCAAACACGTTACAGGACAGCTTCAACGCATTTTTTTTAATCGTCATCTACATTCCGCTCAACATTATTTTCATGTTGATAGTGGCATTGATCTTTAGCGTCGCAAACCGGATGGTCAGTCTGAATTTCCCAAGTTGGGTTGTCGCAGTTGCGGCTGGCTTGTTTGTGTTCTCTTTCATGTTTGCGTTCCAGTCAGGCGTGTCTGCCAAGCGTACTTTTGGAGGTGATCTGACCACCTATTATACCACCACTGCCATTATCAATGTGATCGTTATTATTTTAATGCTCACGTTGTCCGGCATCAACAGGTTGATATTTAAAAATGCAAGTGCAGATTCGTTTGCTTTTGCAAAGCCCCAACTGATAGCAACCATTGTTTATACCGTACTGACCGGAGTCATCCTGGCAATACCTCTTTTCAATGGGAACGGGCAAACCCCCACAGAAGAAAAAAGAGAGGATGCACTTAGAGCCACTAAGGAAGCCATTGATAGTGATAACCTCGCCAAATTCGAAAAGCTGTATAATCACGATGCGGCCTTCTACACCGAACGCTTTCCTACAGAGAATATTTCCGTATTTGCTTATTTACTTAGGGAAAATAAAATAGAGATGGCCCGCATGCTTATTGCCGGCAGTAACAATAAAGCAACCATGTTTGCCGGTGTATCCCGTTGGGACTGGGATATTAACAGCGCCTCTATGATGCAGATGCTTTTGAAAAATGGACTGGATACTGAGACAGTTGCAGAAATATTGACCAACAAAAACAGGACAGCATTGGCAAAAGAAATGGTGTCAAAATACCACCCGGTCTTTGACGCCAAAATTGGGTATATCGCCCAAAACCTGGTGGCCAGTAAAAACACTGAGCTACTTGATTTCCTGATACAGAATGGCCTTGTAAAAAACACCACCGCCGCAAAAAAAGTTCTCACCGACCTGGTGATGAAGAACGAAACCGATGCCGTGTTGATGCTGGTAAAGAGTGGCTTTCCGGTGGATACTTCCAATCATGAAATGGTCAAAATGGCGATTTCTCACAATAATTTGCCCATGCTGAATTTGTTATTTCAATACCCGTTTAATATTAATTACCTGGATGAGTATACTTACCTGGATGAGTATACTTACCTGGAATGCGCTATCATCAACGGATACGAAAGTGTTGTTGATTTTTTATTGAGTCGCAGGCCAGACATAACCACCATGCATCAAACGCGTATTGATGGGATGGTGAATGCGTTGCTTGTTGCGGAGAAATATAAGGAGGATGTGATACTGGGGAAGTTGAAAAAATATGTGGGAGGAAATTGATGCTCCGAATAGGACTCCGTCCGGTGCCTATTCGTTACTTTTCTTCCTAAATTATGATGTATCATTTAATCAGGTATTTCCAATTGTGCAATCAATTTCCTATGCAAGTTGGGCTTGGGTGTCCGATTAAAATCCGGCGAGTCCAGTAGCCCACACACAAGGCCATGGCTGAGACTCGCCTGAGAAGCTGATCATTGGAGACTCGTGGCGGAAGAAAAATATGTCGGAGGAAGTTGATGCTCCGCAACGGGGCGGGGCCGATTAAAATCGGCGATGTCCTGCAATCTGTTACGGTAAATAACGTTCTATTTTCACACCATTAAGTGTACTTATTTTATAGAGATCGTTCAAGCTTCTTAAGAATACAAACAACGCATTAGCATGATTAAAGTATTGAAGTTTGGAACTCTTAAGGTGCAATACAATATATTTTTCAGATCTATTAACTTGAATTGAATAGGGTTCAATTTTGTTTTCAAGCAAAAAAGTGTGAATCAAGGAATTGATCGATGCGAATTCCTCTTCCGAAAGTCTTTCACTGAAATATACAAGTTTATAGATTTCAGTATTCCCAATTTTGCTTTCGTTTTCGTATGTCTCCACCAGATCCTGATTTAAAATGCAATCATTATAGCTTTTCATGATATGCTCACTGCCATTTATGATGGCAGCTCTTATTTTAGTTATCCCAAGTGTTTTTGCAATATCAATGAAGTAGCCATTTCTGGTCACATAGAGTTCATCATCAATTCCAACTTCAATACTTACCGCATATAAAATTGCCTTGGTGTAATGGCGATAATAGTTCAACAGATGTTCCAAAATAATATCATCTGGCACAGTACTATCGTAGCTATGAATACAGTCGATTTTTATCTCTATGTGGTTTACCATAAAAGTATCTTACGATTTTATCGAGCACTTAAATTCTTCCAGTAGGTGCCTGACTCCGTGCGGTGTCTATTCGTTACTTTTCTTCCAAAATTATGATGAATCATTTAATCAGGTATTTCCAATTGTGGAATCCATTTCCTATGCAAGTTGGGCTTGGGTGTCCGATTAAAATCCGGCGAGTCCAGTAGCCCACACACAGGGCCAAGGCTGAGACTCGCCTGAGAAACTGATGATTGGAGAATTGTGGAGGAAGGAAAATTTACACGATGCTATCATGTACAATCTTTTTAAAATCCTGCCAATTTTGAAAAAGGCCTGATTTGGCTACTAAGAAATATCTTCTTTTAATTTTGTTGCGTGTTTTAAACTCAATAAAATATGGCACATTAAGTATATCGACGGATCCATTTCCAGTCACAGGTTGCAATTTTATCACGTCGCAAAAAGCGATACTGTTTTTTCTAAAAAGATTGTAAATAAGCACATTATCCTTACTATACTTGGCCAGATTTAGCCTGGCAAATAAAAAAAGCATACCAGTATAGACAAAAAGCAAGAAAAAATCGAGAACAGTAAATTTAAAATCTATGATTCTATAAAATAGCAATATTGTGATGATCACAGCGACTATGAGGCATTTATAATAGACCCACCTCGAGGTTATATACTTCATTAATTTTTGGCTTTGAATCCGCTCTAAATGACCAATTTAGAAACCATTCCTACGGCCATTAAGTTTTTCGGAAAGCTCTTGCCTGGATAATAAGTTGATTTCTCCTTCTGCAAAAGCTTTATCACGGCGGTCCAACTCTTCAAATAGGCGTTTATCAGAAAACAGGTATTTAGTCAATTCAGGGTCTGCACTCAATAACTGGTAGAGCTCAGCCTTCTCGGAAACACTTAGATTGTTTATTTCTTCCTCTGGAATTGACATTTTATCGCTTTTTGTAAAAATACAAATCTGTTATGAAAATAGATGCCCACTTAAACACTGAGTCATGTAACAGCTTGAACTTTCGATATCATTTATTTGCCAGCCAATAAGCCTGGAAGTTTGTGACAATTTCTTTGTGATAATTTAAATTGTCACAAAGAAATTGTCACAAACTTGACTCGTCAGGAAAAAGAAATATCCTCGACATGCTTTGCGCCGTCGGTTCACCTGCACACATCCAGTCTTCCGGTTTGTCTTTTTTATCTACTTCTTGCCGCCAAAATTTAAACCGAAAGCAGCCCTGATAGCAACCCAGTTAAATTGCTTTTTGTCGATTTTACGGCTGTTAAAATTAAACCTGGCGCCAAGGTCTACAAAGCTATTATTACCTACTTTAAGCAGGTAACCTGGGCCAATGCTATAGCTAAATCCTGTGGTTTTCGTAAAGTCCTGCGTAAAAAAAGCGATGCCTAAATCGGCTGCGCCATATATTCTGCCCAAGGTACATGTGGAGCGATAGCCAATCCTTGTAGTTATAAAACCCAAATCACTCTGAAGGCTTACACCGTTCTTGGTAGGAAAGGTGTTGAAACCAACGGCGGCTGTAACTGCACCAGTATTATTAAGCAGTTTTGCAACTTCCAGACCTCCTCCATAACCAGTCTTAACACCCCTAAAATCGCCAATGGGTATATTTATTTGAGGGCCGATGGATGCCTGCCATTTTGGTTGAGAGAAAGCGTTTGATGTTATCAGAAGGGCAATGAGTTGAAGGAATAGTTTCATGTGTGGTGAATTTTTTACCTTGTACACCTATTTCAAAAAGTGTAGGTTTTTTTCAAAAAAATATTACTTTTATTACACAAAAAAGGCTTCTGTTTCGAGAAGCCTCTTTGCTATTTGTGATGTAGATAATCGTCACCGAGTCAATCAATCCCTACCTCGTATACCCCAATATTTTCAACATACTCTGTGCCGTTTGTTCCCTTGCGTACACCCAATCTTCTAACTTTCCATTTTTATCAAAATCCACGATCACGTGTTTGGGCGATGGGATCAGGCAGTGCTTGATGCCGCCGTAGCCGCTGATCTGGTCCTGGTAGGCGCCGGTATGGAAGAATCCTACGTAGAGGTTTTCCTTTTCTGTGCCATTCACCTTGGGCAGGAATACTTCGTTGATATGTTCTTCACTGTCGTAATAATCATGACTGTCGCAGGTAATGCCACCGAGAACGACCCGCTGGTACTCCTCATCCCATTTATTGATCGGCAACATTAAGAATCGTTCGCCGATCCCCCAGGTGTCGGGCAGCGTAGTGATAAAAGACGAATCGATCATATACCAGATCTCACGATCGTTCTGCTCTTTCTGGCCGATTACGCTATAAATATGCGCCATGCTCTCCCCTACCGTAAAACTGCCAAACTCGGTAAAGATATTGGGCTCTTGTACTTTGGCTTTTTTACAGGCAGCTTTGATATTTCTTACGATCTCATTGATCATAAACTGGTAGTCGTACTCAAAGCCCAGCGAATGTTTAATAGGGAAACCACCACCGATATTAATTGAATCCAGCTCCGGGCAAATCTTCTTTAGCTGGCAGTACAGGTTGATCACCTTGTTCAATTCGCTCCAGTAATAGATATCATCCTTAATACCCTTGTTCAAAAAGATATGAAGCATTTTGAGCTGAAACTTGTCTTCATAACCTTCAATTTCATCCACATAAAACGCCAGGATATCTCTCGGGCGAATGCCCAGCCTGGAGGTATAAAACGGGAAGTTGGGTTCTTCTTCAGCAGCGACGCGAATGCCTAGTTTAAACGGCACTTTCACCGATTTTTTATAAGCCTGTAATTCCTGGATATTATCCAGAACAGGAATAACATTCTTAAACCCGGTATTCAACAGTTTGGCAATACGGCTGGTGTAGCTTTTTTGCTTGTAACCATTGCAGATGATAAAGGTCTCCTTGTTAATCCTCCTGCGCTGGTACAGCTTGTTTACGATCTCAATATCGTAGGCAAATGAAGTCTCCAGGTGAATCTGGTGCTTCAGCGCTTCTTCCACGATAAAAGAGAAATGGCTGCTTTTGGTACAATAACAATAATTGTACTGGCCAGTGTAGTTGTACTTTTTAAAAGCATTGGCAAACATGGTCTTCGCCTTGTTGATCTGCATCCCGATCTTGGGTAGATAGGTTAGCTTCAAAGGAGTGCCGTGCTTGTCGATCAAAGCTTTTAAATCAACGCCATTAAATTGCAGGTATTCATCTTTTACATTAAAACCTTCCTGCGGAAAATGGAAGGTTTGTTGCACCAGGCCGGTGTAGGTATTGTTCATCTATTGAATGGATGGTAGTAAGTACGCTGCCCTTCGGCAAACGTGGTGAACAATGAAATTTTTCGGAACAAAAGTATAGGCAAAAAACAAAACCGGGTACGAAAATTTCGCACCCGGTCTGTTTTATTTCGATAGTTCCTTCAATTCAGGTAGTTCCGGAAGTTTACGAGTTCCAAGGGTTCACAAGTTAGCTGCTTCAAAAGAACCCGTGAACTTGTAAACTCGTGAACGAGTGAACTTACTTCACAGAAGCAACAAGGCTCTTAAAGGTCTCCGGCTCGTTCATTGCCAGGTCGGCCAATACTTTACGATCCAGGGTGATTCCTTTTTCGTTCAGTTTGTGGATGAACTGGGAGTAGGTCATACCTTCTTCGCGAACGCCTGCATTGATACGGGCAATCCACAAAGCACGGTATTCACGCTTTTTTAGTTTGCGACCTACAAAGCTGTAAGTCATACCTTTTTCTACAACGTTTTTGGCAACGGTGTAAACATTTTTCCTTTTGCCATAAAAACCTTTGGCCTGATCCAATATTCTTTTACGACGGGCCCTTGAGGCTACGGCATTTTTTGAACGTGGCATAAATAATGATTTGAGATTTCAGATTTCGGATTTATGATTTGTTCCTATGCTGAAATGATGATGTAAATGATGATTGATTTAACGCAAGTACTACTTACTTCTTACTACTAACTACTTGCCTCTTATTTAAGACGCAACAGGCGCTTTACAAAGTGCATGTGAGATGCAGCTACTTCGCCGTCCATTCTCATGGCACGTTTGCGTTTGGTAGATTTTTTGGTAAGAATGTGGCGTTTGAAAGCCTTCTGATGGGTGATTTTACCCGTGCCGGTTACTTTAAACCTTTTTTTGGCACTCGAGTTGGTTTTTACCTTTGGCATGTTATTAAAACATTTGCGTTGATACCCTGCTGGCGGTCTCTAACAGAAGAAACACTTATGGAGCCTTGTGGGAAATTTTTAAGCCAGGTCCGGATGAACAGAGCCTGTCTAAAGGGCGGCAAAAGTAAGGGAAATAAGCGAAAATAATGCAGGGATTATGACTTTTTCCGAATAGAATGCACTTAGCCTTGCTATTATCAATGCAAAATAATGCCTTTGTGCTACCGTTTCAAGAAAAAGGCCCTCCCCTTAAACCGGAGAGAGCCTTTTTAAATGTCAACGTGGATATTAATCTTTGATTACTTTTTCTGTATGTAAAACCTTGCCTTTGAGATCAGTAATTTTTACAAAATACAATCCCCTGCCCAGTTTTTGCAGGTTCAGCGTTGTAAACATTTCGTTTAGCGGCTGTGTATACAACACTTTTCCTGATATATCAATCACAGATAGATTCTTGTGACTATTATCTCCTACCAGGTAAACGCTCAATTTATCTTTTACAGGATTCGGGAAAAGTTTAACTGTAAATCCTGATTGATCCGCAGCCGGTAACTCCTGCAAAGTAGCAGTACCCAATTGCACTTTTAACGTGTAACAATTGGTAGAACTGTTGGCACCATTATAGCCATAAACCCTTGCATAATAAGTGCCGGCAGAATAGGTCCTGGTGATGGTTTCGTTAGCAGTACCATTATTCTGCGACCGGGCCAGCCTGCTGGTACCGTTGCTGCTGTAAACAGCAAGATCATAATCTGCTGGTAGAGTAGTAAGGGTAATGGTTGCCGTACCGCTTGTCGTAATTACAAACTTGTAATAGTCGTTATCGGCGGTTGGACTAATCAGGCCTTTAATGTCGGTATTAAACGGAATAGTTGCAGCCCCGCTGGAACTACCATTAGTACTTACATCATAGATACCCGGACAAGTGATAGGTGAAGCTGTAGTAAACTGGGCCTGGCTATAGCTGCTGGTTAATCCTACAGCAACACAGTTTGCCCTAACCCTCCAGTCGTATAAAGAAGACGATGTTAAACCGCTTAATGCCACTGAAGTTGAGGTTGTTGCAGTTGCAGCATTTAGCCATGTTCCTGAACTGTTTAATTTGTAGTCCACATCATAATTTGCTGCTCCACTTACAATGGCCCAGCTAACCGAAGCACTACTTACAGTTATTGCAGAAGAAGTTAACCCGGTTGGTGCATTACAACTAGGTGGTGCGGTAGTGGTAAATTGAGCCTGTGAATATGCCCCTGTTGCAGCGGTACAATTTGCCCTAACCCTGAAGTCGTATAATGAACCGGCTGTTAAACTACTTAGTGCCACAGAAAGGCTGGTAGTAGCTGTAGCTGCATTGACCCAGGTTCCGGAGCTATTCAATTTATAATCCACATCGTAATTCAAGGCTCCGCTTAAGGTTGCCCAGCTAACCGTGGCACTGGTGGTGGTTATTGATGAAGAAGCTAAACCTGTAACTGTACCGCAGGTAGGTGAACTGGTGGTAAACTGTGCCTGCGCATAAGCACCGGTTGCACCAGTACAGTTAGCCCGCACCCTGAAATCGTATAACGAACCTGATGACAGGCTGCTAAGTGCAAGAGACAAACTGGTAGTCGCCGTCGCCGCATTGATCCAGGTGCCTGAACTATTCAATTTATAATCTACATCGTAATTCACAGCACCACCCAGCGCTGTCCAGCTAATGGTGGCGCTGTTGGTAGTAATAGAAGAAGTGGCAAGGCCACTAACGGTTCCACAGCTGGGTGCTGCACCTATAATAGTCGTAAATAATCCCCTGCCATGCGTAGCTGCAGAAAGCAAACCATCACTGGCCCTGTATTGTAACATGTCGGTACGAACGTTGGGGAAACCAGTTTCCGGATCCCAGATTGTGGACGCACCATTGATCAGTTCAGTCTGCCAAACACCGGTTTCGGTGGCGATAATCGCCCGGGTATTATTGCCGGGATAAAACATCGCCCAACGAACCGGCATATCGGGTAAATTACCGTCAATCGCTGTCCAGGAGGTGCCACCGTTGGTAGTAACAAACAGGTTATTGACGCCATAATTTGAATAGGCTACAATAATATTTTGTTCGCTGGTTCCTAATTCTATGCTGGAAATATTGGCACTGGTTGTTGTCATGCCTGCACCAATAATGCTTGTAAATGCAGGAGTAGCATTAGCTGCGGTGGCTTTAATCAGCGATGGTGCAACGCCACTTCCACCGCCACCAAAAAATACAGTATGGTTGGTAAATGGTGAAACTTTTACGGCAGACACTTTACCGGCATTTAATCCACTCATGGCAACTGAGGTGAAGGTGCTGCCAGATTGAGGATTACTCCATCTTACAAAAGCATTGGCATTTCCACTACAATACATAATGTTGTTGATATCATCGTAGTCGGTTGGGTTGATAAATCTACCGGCACTGCTGCTATAGTTTATCGATGTCCAGGTAGAGCCGCTGTTGGTGCTTCTCCTGTATTGGTTGTACACGTAAGAACCCCACTGGTATTGTCCTTCATTTTGATCGATATGAACAAAAGCACCATCACCTCCTGTCACCTCTACCGAAGCACCCATGCCGGCGTTGTTCAATTGGTGCACGCCATTATCCTGTGCTCCTGCTAAGAAATAGTTGGTGGATGTAGGATGGTTTGCCACCGCATAAAATTGCTTTATTCTTAAACCCTGGTTTCTGTCAGAGATGTTGGTACCGCCGTTGGCAGAATAATGTACGCCACCATCGCAGCCAAAGAGTACCTGGTTATTACTACGCCAGGTGATAATTTGCTGGTCGGCGTGCACGTACTGACCAGCGGTCCCTACCCACTCACTAATTTTCGTCCAACTGGTTCCGCCATTGGTTGTTTTATAACAATCCAGGCTTCCCACAATAACGTTATTGGCATTAGTGGGGTCTACAGCCACTGCCATACAATACCAGGCCTGGCCACTTGTGAAAGCCGGGGTACTACCAATGGCTGCCCAGTTGGCACCACCGTTGGTTGATTTGTAAATGGTTGGCACACCCCATGCAGAATTGGAAGGCAATGCATAAAGGGTATTACCGTTACTTTCCATGGTCACATTGTATTGTGTTGGAAATGTTGTTGCAGGAGATGTCCAGGTGGCAGATGTTACAGTTGCAGGATTATCGGTATAGCGATAACCTGAACTTCCTGCTGCTGTGTTATAATAACCGCAGGTAACATGCAATCTTCCGGTACTGCTGAGTTCAATATCTGGCACCCGTGCATCAAGTCCGGAAGGCGTGATGTTGGTCCAGGTGCTGGTGGCTTTGGTAAAGCGCTGCAGACCAGAGTTGTTGGATATGGAATTACAGCCTACATATAAGTTACCGCTGGCATCGCAGCTCATTTTGCTTACATTCCAAAAATTAGATGTGCCGCTCATTACCGACCAGGTAACCCCATGGTCAGTGCTGCGCCATAAACCAGCGCCTCTTACGGCATCGGCGTTAATAGCCTTCTCCCCTGTTCCGAAATACATAATGTTTACATCCGTCGGGTCCTGGCAAATGCTGGCCACGGCAAGGTTGCCGAAAAAATCGTTGATGGGCGTCCATGTGGCGGGGTTTACCGTAATATCGTTCGTTTTCCATAAGCCGCCATCGATTCCGCCTACCCATACGGTTTTGCCGGTGGCATCGCCCAGGTCTTCCCAAATGGCCCTTACCCTGCCCGAGGTTTTACCGTTTCCGGCCCTCGTGTTTCCGTTACTGCCACCCACTGCATCGCTGTTGGGGCCGCGTTCGGTCCAGCTAAATAATGTTGCTGTGCTCCGTAAATTAATCTGATCCAGTCTTGCCTTTCGCACTTCATACGCTTCCACCAATCTTGATTTGGGGACATAACCCAAAACGGGGTCCTTGGTTGCATCTATTTCGTGTTGCAACCTCCTGGAAATACCCACTTGATTTTCTGCAACCTGCTCTACCTGGGCGAAGGAGCCGACAGCAAGCGAGGCGCACAAAAACGTGAGCGCAATTTTTTTGATTTGCATAAAGTTAATTTTCTGGTAAAAAAGAGCGCTCAATGTAATTTTTTTTTGACCAAAAAAAAATTCTACTCCACAGAACTTTAATGTATAAGTTCCTGGCAATGCCCCAAAGACATTCTTTAGCATTCTGTTAAATAGCATGGTTTACATACGCTCGTTCAAAACTGACCGTTAACCATAACTGCTTCACTAACCTAAAAAAATTACACTTTATGCAAAAAAACATCCTGTTTTTTTTGATGATTTTCATTGGCTTATCCGCACAGGCACAGAAATACACCACCGCAGCAGGTATCAGGCTGGGTACGGGTATTGGCGTTACTATCCAACAGGCAATAGGTGAAAACAAAACGATCGAAGGCATCGTACAAAAAGGCTTTTTCAACGATCTGACAAGTGTTTCTTTATTGTATGAGCAACACAACAAACTATTTTCGAAAGCCCTGAATTTTTACCTGGGTGCCGGGCCACATATCGGTTTGTACAGCAAAAACAATCCAAAAAATATAGACAGAAAAAATGCATTTGGAGCCTCCTTTATCGGGGGCCTGGAGTTTAAGTTCAACAAAATGTTGCTATCCTTTGACTACAAGCCTTCCCTCAACATTACTGGTGGAGACGGTTTTTTTGATAGCCAGGCCGGTGTTTCTTTAAGGTACATTTTTATAAAAGCCCAAAAAAAGAAGGCCGAAAAAAAGGAACAGAAATGGAAATTCTGGAAGAAAAAAGACGGCGGTGACGACGATGAGTAAATGATGAACTGCTATGATGCCACCAGCATATCGTAAACTACCACTTTCGCCCAGAGGTGACTGCATTTTTCAACAAATGCTTTATGCGTAGCGTGCTCCTGGTACGCAGCCTGGGCTTCCAACGATTCAAAATACATGAGTTCGCTTACATCGTAGCTGCCATCTACTACGCCCCTCTTTTCGGTATCGGCGGGTGTTCCTATCAGCAATTGTTTCACCTCGGTGATGGCGCTTAAAGTTTTCAGCCCTTCCATTAATTGCTTGCGATCGGCAGCTGATCCTGCATTTTTAAGCCAGAAAAAAACATGGTGTATGATAGTGGTTCCGGCTTTTTCTTCTAAATGTTCGAGGGTGGCCGGTGTAGCTGCAACTACAGAAGCGGTGGCGATAAACTGGCGGCGGTTGTATTTTGACATGGCTGAAATTATTGGGTGAAAATACCCAGGATCATTCAAACGGGCAACGAATCTTGCAATTGACATGCACGATGTGTACCAATACTAATTTCAGCCTTATTAAATACTCACTGAAAAGGCACAGCAATAATGCATTGTTGTAGTTTTAGGAAAATTACAGCAATATGAAAAAGGCATTTCTTTTAATTGGAATGGGCCTGGTTATTTCGATACAGCAGCCCCAGGCACAAATACTCAAAAGACTAGGCGAAAATGCGAAGCGCAAACTGGAGCAAAAGGCCAATGAAAAAATAGATAAAAAAATAGACGACGTAGTAGACGGGGATAAATCGGGGTCGTCATCCGGAAAATCAAAAAAAGAAAAGAATGCGGATGCCGCTTCATCAGAAAACAATGAGAGCACGGGGAAAACATCCGGAAAATCAGCGGCTGCCACCCTCGAAGTGTATTCAAAATTTGATTTTGTAAGTGGTGAAAAAGTAGTGGCCTACGAGGATTTCAGCCAGGATAATGTGGGCGATTTTCCAGACAAATGGAACACTAACAGCAATGGTGAAATAGTGAATATCGGTGGCAAAACCGGAAAGTGGTTCAACCCGGGGAAGGATGGTGTGTATTTGCCGGAATTCATCACGGCCCTGCCCGAAAACTTCACGTTCGAATTTGACCTGGCCTGTAATTCTGATTTTTCTTTTTACAGCACTTTCTTTAATGTGGGCTTTGCTCAGTTGAAAAACCCTGGTAAAGACTTCACAGGATGGAAGCAGTATCATAACGAAGGACGGACCGGGGTGCAGATCGGGTTTCATCCAAAAGGAGCAGGCGGATCGCAGGGAATGACCAATTACCATGTTTTTAGCAATGGCAGTGAGGTGATGAAAAATGAATCAGACCAGGGCCAGTTTCACGCAGGTAACAGGCTTTATGCCCATATCAGCATCTGGCGCCAAAAACAAAGGCTCAGGGTTTACATCAACGAAAATAAAGTATGGGATGTGCCCAGAGCGTTTGAGAGTGGTAATAAATACAACTCCGTCATTTTTCAAACTGCAAGTTTCAGCAGTGATAACGATAAATATTATATAGCAAATCTCCGGCTGGCGGTTGGTGCACCCGATACCCGCAACAAACTCATCACCGAAGGCAAGTTTGTAACCAGTGGTATTTTATTCGATTTTCAAAGCGCCGTCATCAGGCCCGAAAGCTATGGTATCATCAAAGAAATAGCCGGGGTCTTAAATGATAATGCAGATGTAAAAGTGAAGATCATCGGACATACCAGTAACGATGGAGATGCTGGTGCCAACCTGGAATTATCAAAAAAACGTGCAGCTGCGGTAAAGGATATACTGGTGAAAAATTTCAACATTAGCGATAGCAGGTTGACAACCGATGGTAAAGGAGGGTCAGAGCCGACAGATAAGGGCACAACGGCAGAAGCCAAAGCCAATAACCGGCGGGTAGAATTCATAAAGCAATAGCATTCCAATTTTTATTATCCTATAGCAAGCAAAATCCTGCATCGAAAGATTGCGGGATTTTTTGTGTGGCTCCCCTGTTTATAACTCTTATTTACCGGCTTGGATTTACCTCTGTTTCGCAGTAGTTTTAAGTAAAAAAGCCATGAAACAGCTACAGCTACTGATTTTTGCACTCGCGGCATGTAAATTACAAGCCCAAAATGTCGGGATCAATTATTCCAACCCCCAGTTCCCACTTTCTTTCAATGGCGCTTTAGGTGACAAAATCTCACTATGGACTGATGGAACCCCAACTCATTATGGTTTTGGTATTCAAAGCAGCACCCTGCAGATATTTGCCAAGACATCGCTCGACGACGTTGCTTTTGGGTATGGGAGCAGTAGTAATTTTATTGAAACAATGCGGGTGAAAGGCAGCGGCAATGTAGGGATAGCGACTACTGCCCCTTCGGCAAAATTGTCGGTTGGTACCGGTGGCATAGAATTGGCCGGTGGTGCCATGAGCACCTTGTTGAGGACCAATGCCGGAGGACTGGGTACCGCAGCCAATAACGAATTAAGTCTTGCCAGTATTGGTTTTAAAGCCGGAGGCAATAATAGTGCCCTGGGTATAAGGGCATTCAGGAATGCAGCAGGAAACGACTGGATCGCCACTTCACTATTAATTGGTTATGATGTGGACAATTCTGTTAGGGCCGCCGGGGCTGGTTCAGGTTTTCTTGCCTTAAGCGCCCAGGGAAATATTGGCATTGGCATTGCCAATCCGCAAGAAAAGCTGGATGTAGCAGGCCGTATGCAGCTTAATGGATCCAGCCCCTTTGATGCAGGTGTCTGGCTAAATAACGCTGGTGTAAAACGGGCCTTTATCGGATTAAAAGACAATAACTACGTAGGTTTCTATTCAGCCGGCGGCGCTGGCTGGGCGGGCTTTACGGTTAATACAGCAAGCGGTGCGCTTTCACTAAATGGTAATGAAGGCCAGCCTGGTCAATTACTAAGTTCCAACGGCGGGGCAGTTGCCGGGTGGACCAACAGGCCGTATGTGACCTATTATAATGAGGCTGGCGCTACGTCTCTCAGCGGATCTGCACTTTGTGCAGATATTGGCGGTGTTAACGGGCAGGTATTATCGCTTACTCAGGATGCTTATATTACTTACCAGTTTAACACCACCCTCTACGCCAGTAACGGTTCTTTCGGTGGGGCATCCATTGGAGCGGTAAGTATCCAATTTTTAAATGGGGCTTCGCAGGTGGTATCCGGTGCCACATCACAATATTCGTTGCAAAATTTTACGGCTACAACTATTTTGGCAACAGGAATAGGCATTTTGCCAGCGGGAAATTATACCATAAGAGCCAGGCTGGTACGAGGTACTACTAATGACGGGGTAACGCAAACGAATTTTGGAGCTATCGGCACCCAGGCCAATTGTAATGATGTGCCAATTATAAACGGGCAAATGATGGTACAGGTTTTTCCTAAATGACACGGGATAAGTGTTGTTGGCACAGCGTTATTTGCAAAGAACATCGGCTTTATCTTACTAATTCATTGTCCACCAATTTTATTGACTATTCGCAAACCGGCACTTACTATATTTGCCGCCATGAGCAAAACAACCAGTTATCCCAAAGAGAAAATAAATATCCTGCTGCTGGAAAATATCAGCGAAACCGCGATCGCTAACATTAACGATGCCGGCTATAATGTAAAAAAATACAGTGGTGCCCTTAGCGAAGAAGAACTGATAAAAGAAATCAAGGATGTACACCTGCTGGGCATCCGCAGCAAAAGCCTGATCACCCAAAAAGTATTGGAAGCCGCGCCACGATTACAGGCTATTGGTTGCTTTTGTATAGGTGTAAACCAGGTGGATCTTAAAAGTGCTACCCAACATGGCGTTGTGGTATTTAATGCGCCGTATAGCAATACCCGCAGCGTGGCCGAGTTAGTGATTGGCCTGGCCATCATACTCATTCGACGCATTACCGACAAAAATATTGCTGCGCATAATGGCAAATGGATGAAAGAAGCCAAGGGCAGTTTTGAATTGAGGGGTAAAACCCTGGGCATTATCGGCTATGGAAATATCGGGAGCCAGGTGAGTGTCCTGGCCGAAGGGCTTGGCATGAAGGTTCGTTTCTATGATGTCCAAACCAAGTTGCCCCTGGGCAATGCCACCTCAAGTAAGTCGCTTAAGGAACTGGTAGCTAAATCTGATATTGTAACCCTGCATGTACCCGAAACCGGCCAGACAAAAAACCTGGTGACCAAACAATTATTAAAGCAATTTAAGCCCGGCAGTATGTTGATCAACTATGCCCGTGGCGAAGTAGTGGACCTCGAAGCCCTGCGCCAGGCGCTGGTAGATGGCAGTTTAAGCGGTGCGGCCATTGACGTGTTCCCCATAGAACCGGAAAAGAACGGGGATGCTTTTAGTACTCCGTTACAGGGTTTAAGCAACGTGATCCTGACTCCGCATATCGGGGGCAGTACAGAAGAGGCCCAACAAAACATTGGCGTAGATGTAAGTAGCAAACTGATCGCGTTCCTGGAGAAAGGTGTCACATTTGGCAGTCATACTATTCCATCTTTAGACCTCCCATTGTTGGAAGGCGCTCATCGCATTTTGCATATTCACAATAACGTGCCGGGTGTACTCAGCGAGATCAACACCGCGTTGAGCCTGGCCAAAATAAATATCCTCGGCCAATACCTGATGACCAACGAAGATATTGGCTACGTAGTGCTGGATGTAAATAAACAACTCAGCAAGCAGGCAGTGAATTTGTTGAAGGAAGTGAAGGAAACGATCAAGGTGCGGATGTTGTACTAAAAAGGGTCATGGGTCATTGGGTCAATTGGTCATTAGGGGACTGCCCAAACAGAAACTCCATTTTTTAAAAAAATGGAGTTTCTTGAAGCAACGTGTCCGTCCAGAAATTTGGGAACCAGGGTTCAATTTTGACATGACTGGCCTGTAAATAGAAGCGGATTGCCGCGGGCACGAACCCTTGCAATGACGTTCGTTTTTTATTGCACCCTTCTTACAAGCTTCACAGCCTCCACTGCCTCCTTTACGTCGTGCACCCGCAAAATATTGGCGCCGTTCATAAGGCCGATGGTGTTTAAAACGGTAGTGCCGTTTAACGCATCAGCTGCTGTAGTTCCAAGGGTTTTGTAGATGGTGGATTTACGGCTGATGCCCAGCAGGATAGGCTTTTCAAGTATTTTAAAAAGGGATAGATTTTTTAGCAGGGTAAAATTATGTTCGATCGTTTTGCCAAAGCCAAAACCGGGGTCAATGATAACATCGTGAATACCGGCACGGCGACAGGCATCGATGCGTTCGATAAAAAAATCCAACACTTCTTTGGTAACATCCTCATATACCGGGTTAAGATGCATCGTGGCTGGAACGCCCTGCATATGCATGCAGATATATGGCACTTTTAAGGCAGCGACGGTTGGCAACATCTGTTCGTCCATTGTACCTCCGCTAACATCGTTAACGATGCCGGCACCCGCTTCCACCGCAGCTTTTGCCACCGCAGCGTGGTAGGTATCAATGGATACGATAGCTTCCGGATAAAGCTGGCAAATAGCTTCAATGGCAGGTACTACCCGGTTGATTTCTTCCTCCACCCCTACCGCTTCTGAACCCGGGCGGGTGCTTTGGCCACCGATATCTACAATAGCCGCGCCTTCAGTGAGCATTTTTTTGGTCTGTTTCAAAATATCGTCCAGCGATTGTTGGCGGCTGCCCTCATAAAAGCTGTCGGGGGTGATGTTGATAATGCCCATCACAATCGGGCTATCGATAGTTAGTAATTTTCCTTTGCAGTTGAGGGTCATGTATATTTTTACTGCCAGCTAAAGACAGGTGGACAAAAGTATTTTTTAAGATGATGATTATACCGGAATATTTACCTGCTTTTCAAAATAGTTTGCAGCGCGAAGTTTTCGGATTAAAGGGTTGGTTATTTTGCAGGGGTTAGTCAATCATTCACGGCCAGCAAATCACAAAAGATTTGGATAAGACGAAAATTTCAGTCGATTTTAGGTATTTAAAGTACGTTTCTGTAGTAATCTTCGTAGTGACTGCCTACACGTTATTCTATTCAGACCCTGAAAAGGAAATGACAAGTGACAATTGGACGGCCCTAATAGGTTCCATTTTCCTGTTTTGTGTGGGTTACTATGCAAAGTCCTTAGCCTTCGATGATAACTTTTTGTACATCACAGGCCATAAAATAGACGATAAAGTGCCGTTTGAGAAGATTGTGAAAGTAGTATTTATCATGAGTGTATTTAGCTATCCTTACTTTTATAAGGTTATTTATCACGATGAAAATGGAAATCAAAAAATAATAACCGTTATACCAAAATGGGGCAACGGCTTCGATAAATTTAACAGGCGCCTAAAAGAGAAAAGCAAAAACCTGGTAGAAAAGCACTGGCCATTTTCACTGAGCTGAGTAATGCCCGGAATGAGAAAAGACAATGAACAAAACAAGGATTTCACGAAATATAAAGAACAGGAAATATCTCATCATTGGAATCATGGTCATCAGCACTTTGATCCTGATTTTTAATTTTTCTATAGGGTCGCTCGTTGTTTTCCTGGGTGTAATCGTAATGTTATACCTGAGCTACTTTCCTGTGTATAAAGCGAAAACTGTGGAGTTTGACTATGAATATATGTACATCACAGATAGCCTGGTAAATGAAATGGTGCCTTTAGGCAACATTTACAAAATTCAATTAACAATGATAGGTTCTAACTATAATAATTTTTGGAAAATTGGGTACTCCAATCAAACAAATGCCACAAATTTTGTGAGACTGTTACCCGTGGAACTAACTGGAGACTGGGAACGATTTAAAAAACTTGTAAGGCATAAAAACCCGCTTGTAGAAATAAAAAACTGGGCAACTTCCTGGGAAACTGATTTTTGACTAAGATATTAAAGCATAATAGTAGCAATTCATTCGAACGGAGCGTCGCCAATGTCGCTCAATAGTAGTACTGGCCTATGGCCAAAACAACGAAAACATGACCAACACCAACGAACAATACGATGCAGTAATCAACGGCTGCAAAGATATTTTTATTAAAAAAAGCAGGGATTATGGAACGAGCTGGCGGGTACTGAGGCCCATCAGTATTGCCGACCAGATTTACATTAAAGCCAAGCGCATCCGGACCATCCAGGAAAGTGGTCAGCAGAAAGTAGCCGATGGCATCATGGATGAATTCAGGGGGATTATTAACTATGGCGTCATCGGCCTTATTCAATTGGAAATGGGCAAGGATACCATTGACGAAATACCCGTAGACGAAGTTTCAAAACTATATGATATCCAGGTCGCTATAACAAAAACCCTGATGAAAAGTAAGAACCATGACTACGGTGAGGCCTGGCGTGATCTGAGCCAGGAAGGGCTGACCGATCTTATATTGCAGAAGTTGTACCGCATGAAACAGATCATCCGCAACGATGGCCTCACCTTGATCAGCGAGGGACTGGATGCGAACTACATGGATATTATGAACTATGCCGTGTTTGCGATAATACTGGAGGTGGAAGGTGTAGGGCAGAAGGTGTAAGGGCATTGAACCTTCCGATTCTTGCCATCGAATTACGCCGCAAACCTTATATCAAAGCTGCTCCCCGTATAAAACCTTAAACCCTGCACCTTTTACCTTTCACCTTAAAAGTTATGAAAATCAATATCAATATCGTTCGTTTTATCGTCGGCGTTTTATTCATTTTTAGTGGCCTGGTTAAGGCCATCGATCCGCTGGGGCTGAGTTATAAGATGAACGAGTTTTTTGCCAAATGGAATTGGGACTGGGCACCACGTTTCAGTCTTACCATCTCTGTTGTGATGATTGCCTTTGAGATCTTTGCCGGGGTAGCACTGTTACTAGGCTGGAAGCCAAAACTCATCACGAGGCTGTTGCTCCTACTGATCGTATTCTTTACATTTCTTACCGGCTATGCCTATCTCAGCGGCAAGTTTCATAGCTGCGGTTGTTTTGGCGACTGTATTCCTATCACGTCAGGCGTGTCGTTTACAAAAGACATTATTCTCCTGGTACTCATCATATTGTTATGTCTCCAGTATAAAAAAATACAGCCGCTATTTAGTAAAATGATCAATGGTTTATTACTGGCACTGTCGACTGTAGCCTGCTTGTTCATGATGTTTTATGTGCTGCGTCATTTACCATTAAAGGATTGTTTGCCTTATGCCGAGGGCAAGGACCTGGTAAAGCAAATGCAGGCGCCACCGGGTTCTATTCCAGATAGCATTGTTGTGAATTTTGTGTATAAAAAAGATGGTAAGGAAGTAAAATTTGATGCCGACCATTTCCCTGAAGATTTTGACGACAGTACGTATGAGTATATCGACCGTGAAAATGTGATCGTCAGAAAAGGGAATGCAGAGCCGTTGATCGCCGATTTTATGCTTAAAACAACTGGTGGAACTGATACAACAAAGGCCATTCTGGAACAAAAAGGAAAGTATATCCTGTTCTTTGCAAAGGACTGGACTGATCAATCGATACTGGAATGGAGCCCGGAATATTTGAAAGTTCAAACCGCTGCCAGGGCTAAAAACATTCCGCTCTTTTTTATAACAAACGTAATACAGCCGAACCCCATTTTTATTAAAGGCGCTACAGAACAAACACTTATTTGCGACGGCACTGTGATGAAAACTTTCCTTCGTGCAAACACCGGACTTGTTTTGATGAATGGTTCTGTGATCGAGGCCAAGTACAATATCCGCGATGTGGACAAGGTGCTGGCCGCCATTAACAAATAACAGTTCCATGAAACTTAAAGCGTTCTGGTTTTTTGCGATAATCTTACTGGCTGTGATTGTTATCAACCACAAAACCGCGCTATACTATTATTGGGGCGCACTGGTGGCTACTGTATCTTATCTCAACACGCGTAAGCAATATTTGGAAGAACCTTACAAATGGTTCAACACCCTCTTTCTGATCTACCTGGTTTTTGTGGTGTGGGAACGGACGAGGCATTACCAGTTTTCACCCTTTGTGGAGCTGATGATCAATAACCTGCAGCATGTGTGTTTTGGTGTGATGATCTGTTTTATAGCCACACGGGTATTGAAATTGCAGCCCTTTAATGTGCAATCGTTTGCGCTTCGCTTGCTGCTGGGTATCCTTATCTTTAACGGTATAGGGTTGATCAATGAAGGGTTTCAGAACAGTTTGCAGCACCGTTCTTTTTTTGCGCTGATCCCGGATTCAAGGAAGGATATCAGAATGAATTTGATTGGGTCTGCATTGTTTCTGGGAGCAGCATTGGTGTTGAAAAATGTGATTGTGAAAAGTGCGGGCTCTCATCAAAATTAAACTCCGTCACAGCCGGCAAGAACGAGTCCTGCAACCTCAAAAATGAGCGTCATTGCGAGGGTTCTTGCCCGAAGCAATCCCCTGCTATTTGTCGACGTTGTTGCAGATAATTAAACACCGTTCACAAATTCCGGGGGATTGCCACGGCCGGCAAGAACCGGCCTCGCAATGACGGAGTTCTATTAATTGCCGCCACCCTTAACTTCACCGTAAATCAACCATATGACCTTACGCAACGGATTTATTCTTCTACTACTACTCCTCTCCTTTTCGCCTTTTGCTCAACTCAAAAACCAGGATTCTATTTGGGTGGTCAACAATTATCGGAAAATAGAGCGGATGATCCCCATGAGAGATGGCGTCAAATTGTTCACGGCTATTTATATACCAAAAGATACTTCTGTAGCGCACCCGATCCTGTTAAAACGCACTCCTTACAGTTGCGAACCCTATGGCGAAAAGGAATTTTTTAAATTCTGGGCCAAGTACCATACCGCGTATTGTCGCGAAGGTTATATTATGGTGTTCCAGGATGTGCGGGGAAGGTATATGAGCGAAGGCGAATTTGTAGATGTCCGCCCCTTTAATCCCAACAAGAAATCTGCGGCAGATACAGATGAAGCCAGCGATACCTACGATGCCATTGATTGGCTCCTGAAAAACACCCCCCGCAACAATGGTAAAGTAGGTGTGTTCGGCATATCCTATCCCGGTTTTTATAGTACCATGGCGGCTTTGAGCGGGCACCCGGCTTTAAAGGCAGTATCCCCACAGGCACCGGTAACAGATTGGTTTATTGGTGACGATTTTCACCACGGCGGGGCATTGATGCTGATAGATGCTTTTGAGTTTTATGCCGGTTTTGGCGTTCCCCGGCCTTTGCCCACCAAAAAATACAATGAAGGTTTTAAGCGTAAAGAACCGGATGCCTACAAGTTCTACCTTGAAGCGGGCCCCTTGCCAAATCTTAGCCGTTACCTGGCAGACAGCATTGTTTTTTGGAACGACCTGATGGCGCACCCGAACTACGATGCCTGGTGGAAGGCGCGTAACCCCCGGAATTATGTGAAAGACATAAAGCCCGCCATACTTACCGTTGGTGGCTTGTTTGATGCAGAAGACCTTTATGGCTCCTGGGCTTTATACAAAGCCATTGAGAAAAATAATCCCCAGACGACCTATAATAAACTGGTGATGGGCCCCTGGTTTCACGGAACCTGGGAAGGTAGAGCCGATGGAAGCAGCTTGGGCAAAGTAAAGTTTGGCAGCAAAACATCTGCCTGGTACCAACAAAATATTGAACTGCCGTTCTTCAATTATTTCCTGAAAGACATGGGTAGTATTGAAAAGATCAAAGAGACTAATATTTTCTTCAGCGGTGAAAACAACTGGAAGGCATTTGAGCAATGGCCACCTAAGGAAGTGGTGTACAAACCCTTGTACCTGCACGCCGGAAAGAGCTTATCCTTTTGGCATCCGCGGCCATTGGGGTATCATGAAAAGCCAGATACCAGTTTTAGCTGGACCAGTTACGTGAGTGATCCGGCGAACCCGGTGCCTCATGAAGGCGATACCATAAAATCCCGTACCCGCGAATTTATGGCTGCCGATCAGCGTTTTGCGGCACAACGGCCCGATGTGCTGGTTTTTAGTTCGGATACATTGAAACAAAATATTACGCTGGCGGGCCCGTTGGTGGCTGATTTAATGGTGAGTATCAGCAGTTCGGATGCCGATTTTATTGTGAAGCTGATCGATGTTTTTCCCGGCGATATTGCAGATACAGCCAATGCCTTTAAGTACACCAGTCTTACGATTGCCGACACCGTTTATCGCAACGACACGACCATGAATGGCTACCAGATGCTGGTGCGTGGCGAAGTGCTTCGTGGTAAATTCAGGAACAGTTTTGAAAAGCCTGAACGATTTGTAGCCAACAAAATAACCAAGGTAAAAATCACCATGCCTGATGTGGCACACACATTTTTAAAAGGTCATCGCATCATGGTGCAGGTTCAGAGTAGCTGGTTTCCGTTAACAGATCTCAACCCGCAGAAATTTGTGGACATCTACCATGCGGTGCCAGAAGATTTTCAAAAAGCCAATATTCGCATTTATCACACGGAGGGTTTGGCGAGTAAACTGGTGCTGCCGGTGTTGCAATAGCCTATTATCCTTCGTTCGACCAGCTCTTAATTTAATCTGAACTTTTAAATGAGCAACCGTCATTGCGAAGCCGGTTCTTGCCGGCTGTGGCAATCCCCTAAGTTTAGTTAGAGTGGTTACCCTAAATCAATACCTGGCTGACAAATAGTAGGGGATTGCCACGTCGGGCAAGAACCCTCCTCGCAATACCGGCTTCTTTATTTTGTGTTCACAACAGATTTCCATAAACAATTCATTAGTTATGAAAAGAATGCTTGCCATCTGTATCTCGATGATAGTCCTGCAAAGTATGGCACAAAACGGCACAGAAAAGTATCCCATCGTTCCAAAGCCGCAAAGCCTTATTCCAAAGGCCGGGAGTTTTTTATTGTCGGCAGCCACTGTTATTGTTTTGGATGGCGAAAGCCAGAAAAATGCTGCCAATTTCCTGAATGATTATCTCGGCCGCTTTTACGGGTTTAAATTGAAAGTGGCAAAAATGGCCACTAAGAATTATATCCGTCTTGGTGTAAAAAAGATGCTGGTGCCCGGCAAAGAAGGGAAATACGATATGCAGATAAGCCCTTCGGCCATCAATATCAGTGGCGATACACACGAAGGCACTTTTTACGGAGTGCAGACTATTTTGCAACTACTACCTGCTGATAAGGCCAGTTCTCTCCCACTACCGTGCGCCGATATTATGGATGAGCCACGATTCAAATATCGCGGCCTTCATTTGGATGTTGCCCGTCATTTTATGCCGTTAGATTTCATAAAAAAATACATCGACTATATCGCGTATTTCAAGCTGAACACCTTCCATTGGCACCTTACCGACGACCAGGGATGGCGGATAGAAATTAAGAAATACCCGGAACTAACGACTGTAGGCGCATGGAGAGATGGCACCATCGTGGGCCGTTACCCCGGCACCGGCAACGATAATATTCATTATGGCGGTTTTTATACACAGGCACAGGTAAAGGACATTGTGGCCTATGCTCAAAAGCGCTTTGTAACGATTATCCCCGAAATAGAAATGCCGGGTCACGCATCCGCAGCCATCGCTGCGTATCCCCAACTCAGTTGTTTCCCGGAAGAAACAACGATGATACCAGAGAATGCATCTGAAGCCAGTAAACTGAGAAAAGGGAAAAAAGTGCAGGAAACCTGGGGCGTGTTTGAAGACGTATTTGCCCCAACTGATTACACTTTTAAATTTTTACAGGATGTGATTGATGAAGTGCTGCCATTGTTTCCTGCTGAATATATCCATATTGGGGGTGATGAATGCCCCAAAGAAGCCTGGAAGCGGTCTGCGTTTTGTCAGCAATTAATAAAAGATAAGGGCCTGAAAGATGAACATGGCCTGCAGAGTTATTTTATCCAAAAGATGGAAAAATATGTCAACAACAAGGGCAAAAAAATTATTGGCTGGGATGAAATATTAGAAGGTGGATTGGCTCCCAATGCCACTGTTATGAGTTGGCGTGGGGAAGAAGGCGGTATCGCAGCCGCCCAACAAGGCCACGATGTGATCATGACTCCGGGCACTTACTGCTATCTCGATCACAGCCAGAGTAAAAATGAGGACAGCGTGACGATTGGTGGCTATCTGCCAATTGAGACGGTTTATAACTACGACCCCGTACCAGCAACGCTTTCGGTGGGAGAAACCAAACATATACTTGGCGCCCAGGGTAATCTGTGGACGGAGTATATCAAAACACCAGCAAAAGTGGAGTACATGATTTTTCCGAGGTTGGCAGCTTTGAGTGAAGTGCTGTGGACATTTAAATCGAAAAAGGATTGGGAGGATTTCCAGGGAAGACTACCTGTTGTTTTTAAAAAACTAAGTAAACAGAAAACAAATTTCAGCCGGGCTTACTATGATATGCGGACATCGGTGGTTCCGGCAACGGATAATAATGGTGTAAACTGGAAACTATCTACTAAACTAAAAACTGCCTCATTGACCTACGACCGGGGAAACCCCATGAGCGATATTAAAAAAATCATGCAGAAAGACAGCCTCGTCATTCCCGTAAAATCATCCGGGTCAATTACCGGGAAACTGTTGAATGATGGGGTTGTGTTAAGCCGGACCGAGCAAAAGTTTGTTTTTAACAAAGGCACCGGCAAAAAAATAAGCATCAGCACACAAGCTTCTAAAAGCTATCCTGGCGATGGCGCATTTACCCTGGTAAACGGTGTTCAAAATGATAAAGGACTCTCCCGTTCCAGCGAGTTTTTAGGCTTTAGTGGAAAAGACTGCGAAGCGGTGATAGACCTGGGCAAAGAAGACAAGATCAGCAAAATAATAGTGCATAGCCTGGAACAGCAGGGCAGCTGGATTTACCTGCCGAAATCAATAGAAGTATCCACCAGCAATGATGGCAGCAATTTTTCAACGCAACCTGTTGTAGACATCAACCAGGAAAAAGCCGGCAATAACCTGTTCACTATTGCCTTGCCAGGCATAACAGGCAGGTATGTAAAAGTGAAAATCAGCAACTTTGGAAAAATTGGTGATGGCAAACCGGGGGCAGGTAACGCTGCCTGGTTGTTTGTGGATGAAATTGAAGTTTGGTAGGCCTCACCCTCTTTCCCTCTCCTCGCGGAGAGGGACGGTGCTTTTGTACAAAACCCAAACATCAGTTCTTCCAAATCATCTTCAAACCTTTTCCCAACTTAGGAGCTCGAACAGTAACGCTGGACCTGTTTACAAATTAGTCATTGGCGATACTATCAGTTATTGTTCTAAACACCTGTTCCGCCCATTTTGTATATTCCTTGCCCGAAGGATGCAAATGATCGGCAGCTAAAAAAGCGGCATCGGCTCCATCTTCACGGTTACTGGTTGTGATGTCTATAAAATGGGTTTGGTATTTTTGCGCCATTGATTTGCAAATCTTGTTGTAGGCATCTATTTCACTGCCTATCTTTTTTATATTACGCCCTTTGGCAAAAGGCGTAGCACCCCAATCAGGTATTGACAGCACGATTACGTGTTCTGGTATTTGCTTTGAATAATGCAAGGCTTTGCGAAGCAAAAACTCAAAATCTTCGGTAAAATCTTCGATATCCAATTCACGGTATTGATTGTTGACCCCGATTAACAAGGTCACAAAATCGTAATGCTCATTTAACTGATGATGGAGTAAATGATCCGCCAGTTCAAAAGTGGTCCACCCTGTTTTGGCGATTATTTCGGGGGCATAAAAATGGTGCTGTGCCTTTCGTAGCAACTGTAAAGCCTGGTAAGGAAAACTCTCGTGTAATGGTACGCCCTCGCCAATGGTGTACGAATCGCCGAGGCACAATAGTGAATGATGTTTCATACTTTAAAATTAAGTGGTTTACCAATTCATCTTCCCCGGAATACCGATCAACCAATCCGATTAATGAACTCAAAAACCAATCCCTACATTTGTAACAAACCCAATATTACCAGATGAATCTTTCTTTACATGGAAAAACAGCAGTGGTTTGCGGAAGCAGCCAGGGCATTGGATTAGCTTGTGCCAAAGAACTGGCCCTACTCGGCGCCAACTGTATTCTGCTGGCCCGAAACGCCGACAGTTTACACGATGTGATCAACCAATTGCACATAGCGGGTGATCAAAGCCATCATTATGCCGTAGCTGATTTTTCTGATATCGAATCTGTGCGATCGGCCATTACAGAGATCGTATCGCAATATCCAGTCGAGATCCTTATCAACAACAGCGGCGGGCCGGCTGCAGGACTTATTACAGAAGCCGCGGAACTGTCTTTTATTGATGCTTTTAACCAACACCTGATCTGCAATCACTTGCTGACCCAGGCCGTTATCCCCGGCATGAAAGCAGCAGAGTATGGACGCATCATCAATATTATTTCTACATCGATCAAGATACCGCTGAATAACCTGGGTGTGAGTAATACGATTCGTGGTGCAGTGGCATCCTGGGCCAAAACCATGGCCAATGAACTGGGGCAATACAATATTACCGTCAACAATATCCTTCCCGGCCTTACCAGCACGCAACGCCTGGAAAGCCTTATCGCCAACACATCAGCAAAAAAGAAAATGTCGAGAAATATGGTGGTAAGCGATATGCTGGAAGAAATACCCATGAAGCGATTTGGAGATGCGGCCGAAACTGCGGCGGTTGTAGCATTCCTTGCTTCACCTGCAGCCTCTTATGTTAATGGTACCAGCATACCCGTGGATGGTGGGAAGACGGGGAGTATTTAAACTACAGCCTTTACAGTTTAGAACAAAATACAGCCGCGCCCTTGCTGTCACACTCTATCATATGCCCGGAGAAAAGAATTTATCGATCCTTCTTAAAAACCTGGAGCCGGAACTGCACGCTGGCGACTATGTCTATTGCACGACCAATAACGATGTGCTCCGGCATGACCCCGGAGTGATCCTTTTTTTTAAGGAACCAGAAGGACACACGCTGATACTTGAAAAAGAAACAGCAGACCGCTTAGAACTTACCTACACTTTTATCGCAAGCTGGATTACGATAACGGTCCATTCAGCCCTGGATGGAGTAGGTTTAACGGCCGCTTTTTCCACTGCTTTGGCTGATGCCGGCATCAGTTGTAATGTGGTGGCTGCTTTTTACCACGACCATATTTTTGTAGATAAAAAGGACGCAGTAAAGGCCATGGAAGTGCTGCAGTTACTATCAAGACAAACCCGATAAGCAATTCTCAAAGCAAATTAAAAAAGCCGCCCAAATAGAGCGGCTTTATAATTATCATTTGTAGAAAATTATCAATTGTTTACTCTCCCCAAACATTATCTTCTCCCTTGATCCATTTCTTCACCAATTCAGTGGTGATAGATTTCGGACGTTCCAACGGGAAACCAAGAGCCCTGTCCCAGCAAAGACTGGCCAATACACCGAGGGCACGGCTTACTGCAAACAGTACGGTATAAAACTCATACTCCACCAAACCATAATGCACGAGCAATGCGCCGCTATGGGCATCCACATTTGGCCACGGGTTTTTGATTTTTCCAAGCGATTGTAATATGGGAGGCACAGTGTCGTAAATGTTCCAAACCGTTTGCACCAGCGGATCATCGGGCATGTGTTTTTTGCCAAACTCCATTTGTGCTGTAAAGCGCGGATCGGTTTTACGAAGTACGGCATGGCCATAACCGGGCACCACTTTACCGCTGGTCAATGTATCCTGCACGTATTGTGCGATCTGTTCTTTGGAGGGCAATTCTGTTCCGAGTTTTTCCCTCATTTCAAATATCCATTTAACTACTTCCTGGTTGGCCAGACCATGCAAAGGGCCGGCGAGCCCATTCATTCCAGCCGCATAACTCAGGTAAGGATCGCTAAGTGCACTTCCCACCAAATGGGTAGTGTGTGCGCTTACATTCCCGCCTTCGTGGTCGGTATGAATGGTCATGTATAAACGCATCAATTCTTTAAAACTCTCGTCTTCATAACCCATCATATGAGCCAGGTTTCCGCTCCAGTCCAGCAAGCCATTTGGATGGATATGTTCCCCGAATTTGTATTTACGGCGGTAAACGTAGGCAGCCACCCGTGGGAGGCGGCTTATCAGGTCCATCGAGTCGTCAAAAGTGGCTTCCCAATAATCCTTTTTGCTCATGCCTTCGGAATACTTACGCTGAAAATTACTTTCCGTTTGCAGGGCCATAACACCGGTAACAAACATCGTCATTGGGTGGGCGCTCAAAGGCAGGGCATCTATTGTATTAAACACATGCTGTGGAACATGACTGCGGCGCTGCCAAACACTGGTCAGGTGTGCCACATCTTCTTCGGAAGGCAATTCACCAATCAGCATCAGGTAAAATAAACCCTCGGGCAGCGGCTCTCCACCATCGGGTGCCTTGGGCAATTTTTCCTGCAGCTCCGGGATAGTATAGCCACGAAACCGGATACCTTCCTGTGCATCAAGCAATGAAGTTTCTGTAACCAGGCCTGTTATACCGCGCATACCCTGGTACACCTGCGAAAGGGTTACTTCGCCAATTTTTTTGTTGCCATGTTCTTTCAGCAACTCCTTTATTTCTGCACCTGCAGTGTCTGCTACTTCTTTAAACCGGTCTTTTATTAAGCCCATACAATAGATAGTTTTCAGGGTAAAAAATGGAATGCCGTAAAGATAAATGAATAGGCTTACCAATTACAGCAGTATGAAATGAAACCCGGAAAAACTTATTATTAAGCAAGGATACAACAGGTGGCATGTGAGCAACCTTGCAAAACGGACTGTTAACTATTTGCCCAGCTAAAGGTTAATGAGGAATGGCGAAAAAACGATCAGCATCCCGATCCAGTTATTTCGCTTGTGCCCAATCAGTGGCCAGGAATACCATCCGGGACGGTGCATAAAATAACAGGAAGAGGGCGGCAAATAAAAGGGTGAGCAGTATTTTACTTGTGATGAGGCTGCGGTAATGTAAAAACCAACGGCCGGAAACAAAATGTTGATCCATGTCAATATTTATTGACATAAAATTATGCGACTTAAAATGTGTTGTAAACCCCAATGCGCTAATTGGCAGGCACAAACTTGCTGCTGATGCCAAAAAAGTTTAGACTGGTTATTCCGGCGTCAATATTTGTTCAGCGGAAGTATGGCATCAAGCTTCGCCGGGCTGTTGCGATCCGTGATAACGATCCTTGCAAAGCCTCTGGTCAATTCATTGGGGATGACATACCAAAGCTGTATGTTATTCTGAGCTGAACTATCCACGCCTTTGTCCGAACCATTAATGATATTGCTGCGTTGCTCCAATACTTTAAATTGAGCATCGTACAAAGTATACACCGAATTAAAATAAACTTTTCCCTCTTTGGTTTTAAGGCCGTCCAGTTTTTCGATGGTAAAGTAAGCGGTATCGGCACCGGCCGGGTCATCTGCCTTCTTCTTTAGCCTGATACCTTTCACCTTACCGGGTTCCAGTCCTGAATAAGCACCTTTAGCAATATTTGTTCCGCTAAAACTGCCCCAGCCATTGGTAACATTGCCTTTGCCTTTTGGCACCAGCTTGCACGGAATTTCAATAAGAACGCTGTCATTGTCTTTTGTATCGAAAAAACGGGCCTGTAAAATCACCGAGTCGAGGGATTTGATATCGTCGGTGATTGTAATGGATACCGACAGGCTTTTGAGATAATCCCTTGGAATGCCCGGCTGGTCTTTCCTGAAAATATTTTTTTGTTCAACCAGTACCTTGCGTTTCATATCCAATATCCGGTAGCCGGCACCCGGGTACACATCACCTTTGACATCCATCACCAGCGACCAGGGATCGGTTATTTTTACAGTCATTTCCTCTTTGCGTGGCAGATCTGCACTCAGCATTATTTGTCCATCCAACCTGATTTCCACTTCTTTATACCGGATACCTGTTCCTTTTACCATTGCTCCGGTAAAAGGCAACAAATCGGTGCTTTGTGCCACAATCGTACCAGCATAAATAATACATGCAAGGAAAGTGGTTAACCGGTTTTTCATGCTGGGCTTTTTAGTAAATGCAAGGCTATCTTATTTTTATGGAACAGATAATACCGTATGCAGGGTATTCTAATCAAAAAGGCCGTCTCCGTTATTATGAGACAGCCTTTTGTTTTTTTATTTAAATGGGGCATGGATTTACATCAATTCAATTACCATGGCTGATGCCCCTCCCCCGCCGTTACAAATACCGGCACCGCCGTAACGGGCATTATTTTGTTTCAACACATTAATAAGGGTTACAATAATCCGTGCACCGCTGCAGCCAAGTGGGTGACCAAGAGAAACTGCTCCGCCGTGCACATTTACTTTGGATGCATCAAGTCCCATCAATTTAGCATTCACGATACCTACGACACTAAAGGCTTCGTTCAGTTCTACAAAATCAAGATCACTCATTTGCAGGCCGGCTTTTTCCACAGCTCTTGGTAAAGCAATGGATGGCGTGGTGGTAAACCACTCCGGCGCCTGTTCGGCATCTGCGTAGCCAATAATTTTTGCCAGTGGTTTAATCCCCAAAGCATCTGCTTTTTCTTTGCTCATCAGCACCAGCGCGGCAGCTCCGTCATTCATGGTAGACGCATTGGCCGCAGTAACGGTGCCTTCTTTTCCAAAAGCCGGTTTTAGTTCGGGTATCTTATCAAATTTTACATTCCAGGCTTCTTCATCTTTTGCAAATAAAACAGGGTCGCCCTTTCTTTGAGGCAAAAGGACAGGCACAATTTCAGCTTCAAATTTTCCACTTTCCCATGCAGCCTGGCTGCGTTTATAACTTTCGGTGGCAAAAGCATCCTGTTCTTCCCGGCTTATCTTATTTTCAACGGCGCACATATCAGCCGCGCAGCCCATTGCTTTTCCGTCGTACACATCTGTAAGACCATCTTTAGAAAGGCCATCTACCAATTTTACATCCCCGTATTTATTACCCCATCGGGTGTTGGGCGAATAATAGGGCACATTACTCATACTCTCCATACCGCCGGCTACAATTACCGCTGCATCGCCCAGCATAATTGATTGGGCAGCCTGCATAATAGCCTTCATGCCACTGGCGCATACTTTATTTACTGTGGTGCAATGCACGGTGTTTGGTAAGCCGGCGAACATAGCTGCCTGCCGTGCCGGGGCCTGGCCAAGACCAGCCTGTATTACGCAACCCATCAATACTTCCTGTACCTCGGTGGCATTGATCCCGGCCTGTTCCAGCGCACCCTTTATGGCGGTAGCACCGAGTTGTGTGGCAGATATATCTTTAAGCGAACCACCAAAACTTCCAATAGGCGTACGCACGGCACTGACTATGTACACTTCTCTTTTTTCCATATAGCAATTTTTATAGCCGCAAAAGTAAGGTCTTCATACACATCAGCAGGCAGCAATGCAAACAAGGCTGCAGCAATACTTGCTGATAATTCATCGCTGCGTACCAGGATCAGGTAGTGACTAGATTACAATTGGAATTATCGCGGTAAATCTTATTTTTAAGTTCGCTGTTCAATGCTCCAAAACTATAATTTACCATGAAACAGATTTTTATCCTCCTGCTTTTATTTGTTTTTGTTCAGAAAATCTCTGCACAACGTAACATCCCACCAGCACTTGAAGCCCGGTTACAGGGTAAAAACAAGGTGACTGATATTATGCGGGAGGTAAATGCATACTACGATTTTGGCAGAGCAAATCTTGCTCCAAAGGGAAGCTCAGAAACAGATTGGGAAGGCAACGATTACCATTGGTGGAAGAAATGGGAATACTGGGCCATCAAGCGTATGTACCCAGACGGTACATTGGCTCCGCACCAATCTTTAAACTACGACGCAAGGATAAAAACGGAATTAAAACATTATCCGGCGCTCAGAAGTACCGAACAACAGGTAAAAACCAACAACTCATGGGCTAAGGAAAATGCACCTTCCACGCCATACGCCCTGGAAACCAGCTTCGGTAACTGGACCACTATTGGTCCTTACGACGGTGGTACTGTCGTAAATACCCAAACCCCGGCAACAGAATACGCGGATATAGTAGGTCTTGCCAGGATGGACAGGATTGTATTCCATCCAACAAATGGCAATATCATGTACACCGGTTCTCCGAGTGGCGGATTATATAAAACAACCAATGGTGGTAGCTCATGGACAAATATAGGCGGCGGTCTCCCTTCGGGTGTTGCATGCATGGGAGTGGCACCTTCCGATGGCAATACCATTTATGCTTTTAGCGGTGATGGAGACAGCCACCGTTCCACCACATTTGTTTTTCAAAATCTTGTATCGCCCATACACAGGGGCATGTTCAAAAGCACGGATGGTGGCGACACCTGGACAGAATGCACAGCCTTGTATACGGGGGTTAATGATCTTGTAGGGCATCAAATGTCGATAGCCCAAAACAATAGCAATTTTGTAATGGTGGCCACTAACCAGGGACTTTACCGAACGGTGAATGGCGGTACCAGCTGGACCCAGGTAAGGACCGGCGATTACCTGGATGTAGAATTCAGACCTTATAATGACTCTACATTATACACCTGCACGGCTACGACTATCGAATATAGCAATGGTGGCGGCCGCACCGGAACCTGGGTCGGCAGCACCCTTTCTCCCGCTCCCGCCATCACCCCTCAAAGAATTGATTTGGCTGTTCGTAAAAATAATACCAACACGCAATCCACTTATGTTTATGCGTTATTAAGCGGGGCGGGCAGCGGCAGCTACTCCGGAATTTACAGAAGCACCGATGTAGGTGAAACATATGAACGAAGAAGTAATACGCCCAATATTCTTGGAAGTGCTACCAGCGGCTCCGGGAGCGATATACAAGGCAGGTATAATTTAGGCATCTGTATAAAACCGACTGATTTCAATTATGTGGTTACGGCCGGTTTATGTGTGTGGCGTAGCGATGGCAGCAATGGTGGATCATCAATGGTATTCAGTACCACCTATCGCGAACGCAATGGAACAGCTGCCCAATATATACACCCCGATGTACACGATGTGCAGTATAACCCGGTAAACAATTACCTGTACGCCGCCAGCGATGGTGGCGTATATCGCAGCACTGACGATGGCAGCACATGGACAAATATTTCTTCCGGCCTGGTCGCTTCACAGTTTTACCACATGCATATGAAAGACAGCGATGGGGATGGGGACATGGACGGCCTGGAAATAATTGCGGGTGCCCAGGACAATGGTGTAAAATACCGGACTTCGGGCGGAAGCTGGCGGCACTATTACTGTTGCGACGGCTTCGATGGCATCTTAAAAGGTTCGGAAGGCGATTACATCGTAGCCAACTATAATGACGGATGGAACCGCAGCAGTGATGGAGGGCAAACATTAACCTATCTCGGAACGACATCATTCTTTACCCCTTTCGCGATCGATTATGATAATGATGACACGATGTATGCCGCCTCAAGTACTCTGAGGCGTAGTTATAATGGATTTTCTACCAATACCAGCCTCGCCTTTGACCTGAATAACTTTATTACAACCTGCCCCAGCAGCAATTCAAGACTTTATGGCAGCAGCAGCTCCAATACCAATTTACGCACCAGCAACGATCGGGGAACGAGTTGGACAACTATCAGTGGCAACACTGGCTGGCCGGCCGGCACTCCTGTGGTGACAGATTGCAAGCCATGGCCAAACTTTTCCTCTGAAATATATGCATCTTTTGCCGGTTACACGGCTGGAGTGAAGGTATTCCGCAGTACTGATGCCGGCGTTAACTGGACTAACCATAGCGGCACCCTGCCCAATGTTCCGGTTCACAGTCTTGCTGTTGCAACGGAAGGTGTGTATGCCGGTACGGAAATAGGTGTGTTTTTCAGGCCGGACGGTGCTGCAGACTGGACACCGTTTTATACCGGAATGCCACCTGCCATCATCACCGATATATGGGTAAATGACAACGGGTTAGTATATGCCAGCACATTTGGTCATGGTATATGGATCGCCAACCGATATGCTCCCTGTGCGGCTGACATAACTGTGAGCGGCGCCATTAGTGGCGAACACTATTATGAAGCTGGTTCTACAGCTACTGTAACTGCTACCAGTCAAAGCGGACCAACCACAACCGTTCTTGTAAAAAGTAATGGCAGCGTGGTTTTACAGCCCGGTTTTGAAATGAGAGACGGTACCAATTTTAAAGCTTATCTCGGCCCTTGCGCCAGCGGTGGCATACCCACATTTACGCGTTTTGGAACCGACCATAATGGTCCCGACATCACCCATATTATAGAATATGATACTAAAGATCAGCTGAAGCACCGTGTTAGTAAAGGCGCTTATTTTGTCAAAACCAGTGACGGCATAGAGGTAAATCTGCCTGCTGCTGCAGTGCTGGACGTACAGGCTACCGACCCTGGAATCGGCGACACAAAAAACCTGGCGGTATCGGTACCACTTGGGCCGGGCATGTACAAAATACTGGCCTTTCCAAAATATAGTGAGTTTAAAGTATTGCTGAACGGTGTGGCAGTTAATAAACTGTAATGATTGCCACCAGAATTTTTCACCATAGATTTCCGGCTTACCTGTTGATATCCAGGCAGTAACAACGCCGGTTGGCCGGAGTTTTAATTGCGTCAAACTAATTTTAGACACAGGCTGTTGATAAATCAATTTTAAAAAAATTTGGGTAGAAAACATCCTGCCCCTATTTTCGCACTCCCAAATAAAAAACGGGAAGATTTCGTAGCTCAGTTGGTAGAGCAATACACTTTTAATGTATGGGCCCTGGGTTCGAGTCCCAGCGGAATCACAGGAAGGCTGTCTTTATAGACAGCCTTCTCTATTTCAGGCCTGATATTACCCCATTTTTAGTGCTGTTTACCGTACCGTTCAGGTCGTTAAACAAGATTTATTTTCCATCATTCCGCTGCCACTCTTAACAGGTAAATCTATCCGTAAATAGCAAATCAATCAAAGTTCTCGGAACTAATTAGTATTATTATGGCACTTTGCATTTCAAGCCTTTTACATTTGCAATTCCAAAACAATCTATGACATCATATTTTCAAAATAAAGTAGCAATAATAACCGGAGGAAGCGAAGGGATTGGTAAATCATTGGTAGAGGCTTTATTGGCAATGGATGTAAAAGTTGCCACCTGTGCCCGCAACCAGGATAAACTGTACGACCTCATGTTGCAAAATCCCGGCAAACCCCTGCACACTATGGTGGCGGATGTTAGCAAAGAGGGAGATTGTAAACAATTTATTGAATCGACCATTAAAACTTTTGGCGGCATCGATATTATCATCAATAATGCCGGTATATCTATGAAGGCACTGGTAAAGGATACCACATTGGATACCTTGAGAAGTGTTATGGAAATTAATTTTTGGGGAACTGTTTACTGCACTAAGTACGCCCTCCCCTATATTTTAGAACGAAAAGGGGATATTGTAGGCGTATCTTCTATTGCAGGCTACCGTGGGCTTCCGGGCAGGAGCGGCTATTCTGCGTCAAAATTTGCTATGAACGGATGGCTGGAAGCGCTGAGGGGTGAACTACTGGGCAGTGGTGTGAATGTGATGTGGGTGGCACCGGGATTTACGTCATCTAATATCCGGTTTGATGCACTGAACCCCAAAGCAAAACAAAACGGGCATAGTTCCATGAACGAAGAAAAACTGATGAGCAGCGACCGGTGTGCATCGTTTATTTTAAAAGCTATCAAGAAAAGAAGGCGTACTCTTATACTTACCCTGACCGGCTGGATGACCGTGTTTGTAAACCGGCTTTTGCCCAATATCGCCGACCGGCAGATTAGAAAATTTTATTTTAAAAATGGGGAGTTAGTGAAGTAGGGATTAGTTGATTAGTTGACCAGTTAATGGGTTCATTGGTCAATGACGGGCCAAACTAATCAACCAATGAACCAATCAACTAATTTACTATCTCTTTCCCATCAAATTAATAGTGGCGCTACTAACACTCACTTCCGACATTGGCCTGCAGGATTATCTTGCGGGTGCTATTAAAGGGCAATTGCTATCTATACATCCTGAGTTTAAACTGGTAGATATTTCGCATAGCATTACTCCTTTTAATTACTCACAGGCTGCCTATATATGCCGCAACAGTTTCTGGCAGTTTCCGCCGCATACCTTTCACCTGGTGCTGGTCAATCTTTTTGAAAGATATCCAGATCACATGTTGCTGGCTTACCACAATGAACAATATATAGCTTGTGCAGATAATGGCTTACTCAGCCTTATCTGCGACAGCAAACCACAACAAGTGGTGGCTATTTCGCTGGAGAAGAAAATGGCCAAGACTACCCTGAACTGTACACGGGTATTGGGCGAAACCATAAAGGCACTGCTGGATGGAAAACCCTTTCACCAACTGGGCAGGGAAACGGACGATATCGTGACCATGAATGCCCTGCAGGCTACTTATGGCGAGGACTGGCTCGAAGGGCAAATCATTCACATTGATCATTTTGAAAATGTGGTGATCAACATTACAAAAGAGGTGTTTGAAAAACACCGGAATGGCCGCAAATTCAGGTTGGTTTTTAAACGCGATGAAACCATAAAAAAGATCAGTGAAACCTATGCTGATGTGCAACAAAACGATAAACTGGTTTTATTTAATTCAGCTGGTTATCTCGAAATAGCTATTAATAAAGGGAATGCTGCCGGCCTGTTTGGCTTGCAGGTATTTAAAAACGAAACACAAGCTGCTTTTCAGCAGAGCAGGCTGTTTTATCAAAAAGTGCGGATATTTTTCGATTAATTGCTGTAAACCGGGACGACCTATATTTATTATTCAACCACCTACCCTCTTAAAACAAATGATCACCAGAGTCGTGCGACTGACTTTTAAACCAGAACACACCCAAACCTTTATTGAGATCATGCAACAACATCATATGCTGATCAGGAGCTTTAAGGGTTGTTACGATCTTAATTCTTACCAGGACACGAAAAAATCTAATGTCTTTTTTACGATCAGTACCTGGCAGGATGAGACCGCTTTGAACGATTACCGCCACAGCGATTTTTTCAAAGTGTTGTGGGGCAAATTAAAACCGATGTTTGCTGATAAGGCATTGGCGCATTCTATGAGTGTAATGTGATTTCGGATGTAGGATTTATGATGTCTGATTTTCTGACCATTCACAGTTGTTTCCTTTTCGATTGCCCTAATTCTATAACCCCTCTTTATTTTGAATGCCTACAAACCATTACCGTTTTACCTAAAGCCCTTTCAGTGGCTCTATAGTATTTACGCGGTGGTGTTATTTGTATGTCTGCTGCTCATCCTTTTTCCGCTGGTGGTCATCGCGGCTTCGCTGGGAAGGGTAAGAGGTGGTAATATCATCAATGATCTTTGCCGGATTTGGGGAAATGTATGGCTTCCGTTGATCGGAATTTTCCACAGGAATATTTATGAGGCGCCCATCGAAAAAGACAAGCAATATGTTTTTGTGGCCAACCATATCAGCTATATGGATATCCCGGTCATTTTCCAGGGCATACGGAAAAAACATTTCAGGATATTGGCAAAAATCGAGATGAGTAAAATACCTGTTTTTGGTTATTTGTACCGCAATGCCACCGTAATGGTAGACCGCGGCGATATGACCAAAAGAACAAAAAGCATTATGGAATTGAGGGCGTTTATGAAAAAAGATATCTCCATCTTCATTTACCCCGAAGGCACTTTTAATGAAACAGACCAACCGCTGAAAAGCTTCTACGACGGGGCATTCCGGCTGGCGATAGAAACGCAGACACCAATAAAACCCATTATCTTTTTAGACACACTGGACCGCTTGCATTACAAAACAGTATTGGGTCTCACTCCTGGAAAATCAAGAGCGATAATACTGCCTGACATTAGTGTGGAAGGGTTGGAAGTAAAGGATATCGCTGCCTTAAGAGACAAAGCATATAAGGTGATGGAGGATTGTATATTGAGATATCAATAGTTTAATGGGCAAATTAGCAAATAGGCAAATGGGCAAATTGTAAATCCAACACGATGACATCGCTTCAACGTAAAAGAAGACTGAAACCGTTTTAAAAAAATTGGGCATTCCTGTCAATAATGCGCTGCCGGTAATTGAAGAGGAAAATGAACCCAAAACCAGGAGTAGTTCAGATATTGCAAAGAGAATTCTTATCCTGACATACCTAGGTGTTTATGCTGAAGGTGGTGACAAAAAAGAAATCATCGGGTACCTGAAATCACAACAACTTTGGGACGCTGTTTCAGAAGACGAGAATAAACTATTTCTGAAAAACAAACTGAATACCAAAGAAAAAATCAATGTTTCGTGGCGTTCAGAAGCCATGTATATATTGCTTTGGGCAATCAAAAAGTTAGAAATCCCTGTCTTGCCTGTTGAACAATGTAGCATTACAGCTATGCTGGACTTGCTACCACCCTACCTGGAACCAACAAAAAAATTTATTGATGACGCCACATTAAGAACTACCGAAGAAATTTTAGACAAGTCTGATTTAATTTACCGGATTCATTGGGCAGCGAGACAAGCAGATATTGATGAAATTGAATCACCTGCAGACATGGATACCGGTATTCTACAAGAATGGCATTATGCAATAAATTGGATTACATATTATGAAGAAAATTGGGACGATATTACAACAGACACATAGTAGCAGCTGCGGTCTAAAACATAAACCTGAAATCAACTCAATTTGTCTTCTCTCTTCGTTCCAGCATATAGCTCGTATTCCAACAAACGGCAATCAATCTTACTCGTATAAAATTCTATCCGGCGTTTCGGTTTGAGGCCGATCTTTTTAGCGAGGTCCAGGTTGCCGGTAAAAACATAGCCGGTGTAGCCCTTGCATAGTTTTTTCATAAAATCGCCTATTTCAGAATAGACGGTTTCCAGTTCGATCTCATCCCCCAGCCTTTCGCCATATTCGGGGTTCAAATAGACCACACCATTTTGCCCTTCGGGGATATTTGTTTTGGTAAAATCGCAAAGCTCAAAATTGATCAGGCTTTCAACTCCGGCAGCTGCTGCATTTACTTTGGAGATATTGATCGCATCCTGGCTGATGTCGGTAGCTTCTACGACAAGACCCGGCACTTCTATAATTTGTTCGGTCAATATTTTCTTTTCGGCCTGGAATATGGCTTCGTCAAACCCGATTATATGCTTGAAAGAATAGTTGTTGCGGAACAAACCCGGCCGCCTGTTAGTAGCCAGCAAGACCGCTTCAATAGCTACGGTTCCGGAACCGCACATGGGGTTGATAAATGGCGATTTCCGGTCCCAGCGGGTTGCGAGCAAAGTGGCTGCGGCTAACGCTTCGAGCATGGGCGCTTTGCCCGGAATCTTGCGATAGCCATGTTTGGCAAGTGTTTCGCCGCTGGTATCTATAAAAATTTCGGCCAATTCTTCCCGCCAGAACAAATGAACGACCGTTCTGTCGAGATGTGGGCCGGAATTGGGCCTTTCGCCTGTTTTGTTTCTAAAACGGTCAACGATCGCATCCTTCACCTTTACATTAGCAAACATGGAATTGTTGATACTCGGATGATCCACGTTGCTGGTAATAGAAAAATAACCATCTTTTTGAAAATACTCTTCCCAGGCAATCTCGCTCAACACATCGTACACCTGCTGCGGGCTATGGCATTCAAATTCTTTAACCGAATACAGGACCTGGCTGGCGCAGCGAATGTTCAGGTTTAGTTTGATACATTCATTCATAGTGCCTTTCAGCTCCACATAGGTCTGAAAAGTTTTGACAATATCGAATCCCAGGTCCAAAACTTCCTGCTGCAACATGGGCATCAGTCTTTTGTTGCAGGTAATAATAATTCGGCTGGGGGTGGTAAATACTTGTTGCATAAGATGGCGGCAAACTTACACCTAATGATTTATGATTTAGGATGTATGATTTATGATTTGTCTAAAGTATGCTGTCCATTTGCATCATCAACCAGGCTGCCAATGCAGCCACCAAAGTGTTTAGAAAATTCACGGTGTTATTGCCGATGGCCCCTTTTCGTTCAAGTGTGGCGCCGAGTACACTGTCGAAAAGGTTTCCGATGGTACCGGCGATAATGATGTAAATAAAGCAGGCATTCCACCCAAAACCAACAGCATAAATAACAGCAATCAGGATGCTGCCCGCCAACCCGCAGAGCGTTCCTTCCAGGCTGATCACGCCATCCTCGCCACGGATATCTTTTTTGAAACTAAGAATATTATAGAATTTCTTACCATACACATTACCCAGCTCGGAACTCAATGTGTCAGCGGTGGCTGAAGCAAAACCTGCAGCCATCATAACACCCAGCAATGTGCTGTATTGAGGAAAGACCCAGGCTAGCAGACCTAATATTGCCGCCACTCCCCCATTTGCCAGCACCTGGCCCGCGTTGCGTTTTCCTTTATTGGTTTCAGCAATGGCCAGGCTTTCTTTTTGTTTGATCTTGAAGGATGTCGCCAGCGTGCCAAGTATGAAAAATGCGGCCAGCAAGATCAATCCAGTATATCCTGCGCCCATAAATATAAACATGCTAACCACGACCCCGGTAACTGCCGCAATAATGGTGAGTTTGTGTGCCAGCACTGTCATGAATGCAGCAATAGAAACGGCTATCAAAACAATATAAAAAGACATGGACATAGGTAAATATCTACCCTTGTTGCTGTAAATCCAAACCATGCTCTGGACTCATACCTCCATTTCATTTATCAGTGCGTTAATTCCTGAGCCAAAACTGATCATCTGAATCAGTGGACATGAACCACTAGAGCAGATAGTAATGCTCCCGGGAATATTGCTCCTGTTGTGGGTTTCCATGGTCAGGGTTCTCCATTACTTCTATGCCGGCATGGCCTGGCATGTCGTTTTCAGTAAAATATTGCGAAAAGGGAACCGCTGATAATTTGCCTTTATCGATAACCTTCGGCTGCGGCTGATACAGTTGCACCAGGTTTTTCTCTATCCCTTGTGCAATTGTGGTCATGGGAGTATCGGTCGGTTTATTTTCAAATGGATCCTGCAGGTGAATGGCCATTTTTTCAATCAATAAAAAACAGGCAGATATAGCTACCACCAGCGGCGCTTCGAACAAACCAAAATACTGAATCACACTAAATGGAAGCAGGATAATAAAAAGCATGGTGGCGAGGTGAATGTACAAACTGTAGGTGCTTGGAAAAACAGTATTCTTTATTCTTTCGCATTTTCCCATGGCATCACAAAGCCGTGATATCGTTCTGTCGAGCTCTACCTGCTGAAAGCGGTTGATCCATCCCTCTTCCAATGCCATCTGTAAATCACGGCCCATGATATCCAATATTACAGATGGAGTGTGGTCGAACTGCCTGATGTAGTCTATTTCCTCTTTATCAAAATATTTACTCAGTCCTTTGGTGGTGTTCTGACCACGTAAATGCCTTCCAAGGCTGTAGCACCAGGCTATTTGCCGGTTAATCACCCGCTTTCTAAATGCATCCAAAGAGCTGCCTGCCGGTGATGCAGGTGTAAATGAAGTGATCTGTCTTGCGAGCGTACGCGAGTCGTTAACAATGCCGCCCCAAATATGCCGGGCCTCCCACCAGCGATCGTAAGCCTGGTTGCTTCTGAAACCCAGCAACAGGGAAATAACGGTTCCCAAAATAGCCGGCACGGCTATAGGGATTGAGATATGGGTTAAGTGGTAATTATTGTACAGTACGGTGATCAAAGTAGCATAAAGCGCTATAACAATGATCTCGTATTTGATTTTGCCGAACACATACTTGAATGGTATATTTTTTTGTAATAACATAGTAATCAATTTTTAGTAACATAATTAAAATCCTTGCTGCAGGAGCCTTGGCCGGTGTTGGGCTTTGTTATTTTATAATTGTCGGGATATCAGACGATGGCTTTTTCATTCGTCGCAAACCTGTGCGTGCTGATGATTTTTCTTTCCACCAATTGCTTTACTACAGGCAAGCTGCTTTTCTTAAATAGTGGCCGTGGGTCCACACTGTTTTTATGTGCTTTTTTAAAGAAATAATCTACCGGGCAGCAAATCATATCAATATCGTTGGCATCAATAAAGTTTCTAAAGAGTGCAACGGTATCTCCGTGCATCGGGGTAACCGTTATTTTGTTGATCAGCCGCGGATACTCATCCTTCAGTTGTTTACAGGCCTGCCGGAAAGACTCATTCATCAGTTGGACGACGGGCGTCTTGTAGCTCCCAGTTAACAGATCGAAAGGAGAAGACGGTAGTTCAAACGCATGGAACAGCACGATATTCATTTTCTCGCTGCCGTTTTTGATCGCGTTACCGATCATGGTTAAAGAGGCTGCATTAAAGTCGGTAGGAAATAGCACATTTGTCATAATTGATAATTTTTAAGTTTTATCAAAAGTGACACCACGGTATTAGGAACACATAAAGACCGCCTTAGAATGGTCTTAAAATGTGATTAGAACTTTATTAGAATTGTTGAAGGTTTTTGCCTTTTTACAACTAAATCGTTTAAATAGTCTTTTATGGCCATCAATAGAATCCTTCAGTATTTCAATACTGCTGGCCAAACAAGCCGTACAATCGCCCCGGAAATTAAGGAGAAGCCTGGTATTATTGTCAAACAGATTTTTTGATCGAAGATGATGCTACGGGTAAGCTTATTTTAACAACAGTGCCGGTATTTATCTCAGAATGTACGCTAATGGTACCCTTATGTATCCTTATGATATTATTGGAAAGTGGCATGCCGATCCCAAAGCCATCGTATTTCTGGGTATTGGAAGCCCTGAAAAAAGGATCATAAATATTCCTGAGCTCTTCTTTCGGGATACCAATTCCACTATCGGTAATTACAATATCTACCATGGCCGTTCTATGGATCAGTTTTAAAGTAACGGCTTTATTATCCGAGTATTTACAGGCATTCATGGCAATATTGCCAATAGCTATTTTTAGCAGGTCAGGGTTTCCTTTAACGGTAATCGATGCTTCATCTGAGGGCATTTCGTCCAACACTAACTTTATCTTATTATCAGGTAGAATGGTATTGCAGTTGGCCTTTACCTCGTAAAGCAACTCATCTATCCTGATGGTTTCCCAGGTATGTTTCTTTCCGTCGAAGCCTGTTTGGGCCAGCGACAACAAACCTTTGGTGAGTTCCTGTAACCTTTCTGCCTGCAGCATGATTTCTTTTATGCTTTCCTGGTAACCTGTAACCGTACGTTCTTTAGACAATGCAAAATCAGCTTCACCTACTATGGCTGTAAGTGGTGTCCTTAGTTCATGGGACGCGTTACTAATAAAATTATTCTGGGCTTCAAATGCCGTTTCCAGCCTGTTGAGCATTTGATTGAAGGTGCTGGTAAGTTCAGCGATCTCATCCGAACCTTCTGCTTCGAGCAGCCTCAGGTGCAGGTTTCCCTCGCTTATTTCTTTTACACGGTTAATAGTATCCCGAATAGGCTTAAAGGTCTTTTTCGCAAAATAAAGTCCAACACTATAAATCAGTATTACCGCAAAAACGAATGTGATGATTTTAATGATGAGCAGGTGCTGCATCACTTGCTTCCCGTACTCATTGGTTGCCGACTCTATCACCACAAAATCACCGGTCTCATCGCGGTATAACAGGCCTGCAAAATTTCGAAACCCACTGCTGTAAAAAATGGTATTGCCGCCAGCATTAGTAATCTCCTGCACATAAGATGCGGGCAATTGCATGGGAAGCACCTTTGGGCTAATTTTTTTTAAGGAGTCGGCCCGGTAGATCAATGATTGTTCGTTGGGCAGTTTTTCGAGGTATTGTTTTTGTATTTCCCTAAAAGATTCTGTAGACACTTCTCCTTGTTCGAACCTGAATTTGGCAGAGATACGGGTTCGCAGTTCCAGCCTTTTGTTGAAATCGTTATTTGTGGCAGAACTCACAAAAAAATACACCGTTATATTGAGAATCAGGAATATGGTGCCGGTAAGCAGTGTAAATAAAAGCGTCGTTTTCGTTTGAATTTTCATATGAGCTGCTTCCGTTAAGATTTAAGCATATACCCCATGCCAACTACCGTTTGAATCAGTTTTTTTGGATTGTTGCTTTGGAGTTTCTTTCGCAAATAATTGATGTACACATCTACCACATTGGTACCCATATTGAAATCGATACCCCATACTTTTTCAAGTATCTCCATCCGGGAAAGGACCCTGTTTTTATTTTTAACCAAAAACTCAAGCAACCTGAATTCAGTAGCGGTAAGTGTTGCAGGTTCATTATCCACCAGCACCTCCCTGGTTTTAAAATCGATGGTAATATTATCAATGTACATGGTTTCACTTTCTTCGCTGATGGCGATAGCTTTTCTCCGGTTCAGCGATTTAAGCCTGGCCTCCAGTTCTGCAAATTTGAAAGGCTTTACGAGGTAGTCATCGCCACCTTCATTAAGCCCGGCCACAATATTCTCAGTAGTGCCGAGGGCTGTTAAAAATAAAATAGGGATGTGATTATTTTGGGTTCTTAACTGCCTGCATACTTCCATACCACTAATGCCGGGCAGCATAATATCCAGGATCATAACATCAAACAGGTTCTCGGACGCCATTTTAAGTCCCGAATTACCATCCATCGCCACTGTTATGCTGTAGCCTTTTTCGGTCAATCCACGGTTAATAAGCCCGGCCACATACGGCTCATCCTCTACCAGCAATACCTTCATGGTTGAACTTTAATTAAATTAGCGTGCAAACTTAGCTACTATCCATTAAAGCATTAACGAACCATTTCCTATTTCAAAAGCGAACCGCATCATTTAAATAGCGGGTAGCAAAGATGAGGATCACCCTGCTCTACTCCTTTATAACTAATTGTATGCTGCCCCCCTTGTTACAACTTATTATTTCAAGGCGGAATGTGCCAGGGGGGAATTCTGCCAGGTCTATTTGAATGCGGCGATCCATGGGATGACTTATGTTGTAAGACCTCCCTAAGTTATTTATTCCTGTTACCCAGGCAGTGGTAACTGTGCCCAGGCTCGCCACGAATAGGTAACGATCCCTCGTTTTACTGAGTTGTATTGTTTTTAATTTCTCAACGTTTTGATAGTCGATATGCGCTGCATCGTTTGCAGCATATATCGTGTATACCTGGTTAGACGCGGTGGTAATAATTATCGTATCGTTGGGAATAAAGTTAGCGGCACCAGGTTTTGTTGATAAGGTAACAACTACCGGTTTCCCGGGATTGATTGTAAGCGGGTAGACAACAGGCTTTTTGTTTACGGTTGCAACTATTGATTGGCGGGCGACCTCGATGGATTTAATAACCATCGTGTGCACGGATGTCAACATGAGCTGCTGATGATCTTCAGGTCTTTTGAGAAAATGAATGCTAAACCGGAATTCGGCATTTGAAATCTGCAAACTATCGTCAGGATAATAATAAACCCTTGGTCCATTACTTTTAGCGAACGAGTAGATCTCCTTCTTAAAAAGCCGGCTCTTGATGTACGTTAGTTCAACGCTTGCATCATGATCATAGTCATCGTAATAGTTTCCGGCTATATTTCCTTTTGCGTCAAAATACTTAGTCCAAAGGTGGATGCCCTTACTCCAGTGTGTAATTTTCCGGATATTATTTGCGGCGTCGTACCAATTCCAGTTACTATCTTTTACAGAAATCTTTCCGTTGCTTCGTTTGCTGTAAGCTATGTAGGCGTTGCTGGCTCCATACCTTACTTCGTGGAAATCATCCTTTATCGTTCTGATTATTTTATAACTATCGAGAGGAATGATAATGTAATTACCAGTTCCATACAGCGTATCATCAGCGGTCGGATTGGTCTCTGTCCATATGCCCGTTTTAAGACCATTAAGGCTTACTCCCTGGCCGGTGGATTGTAGATGTAGCAATAAGATAAACCCGGTTAGGAATAATTTGAACGCCATCCAGCATGAACGCCGGTTTGCCTTAAATAAGTATTTGATAACCGAAATGCTTTCAAACCTTTACAAATACCGCAGCGGGTTCCGCTTCGCAAAGAAAATATACCGCTTCACATTCATCCAGAAAGCGACGATAAAATAGATGATGACCGGGCTGCCGAAAGTGAGGAAGGAGGCATAAATAAAGTACAGCCGGATCTTCCCGGAAGCAATATTGAATTTTTCGCCAATTGCAGAGCAAACACCAAAGGCATTATTTTCAATAAATTGACGGAAACGTAGCATAACGAACTGTTTACAGATGCAATTTATAAAAATCTTCGGCTAAATACGAAAGTGGTTTTTCTTACTGCCTGTCAAGTTGTAAATTCGCCGGGTTCGGACAGTTGGCAGTTATACAGTTAGCAGTTTGCAAGCCTAAATTATGTTTACAATCCGGCAATCATAAATCACAAATCACAAATCAGAAATCGTTATGGCTTTCGACATTGAAATGATCAAACAGGTGTATGCCAACTTTGGCAGCCGTGTGGATGCAGCCCGTACAGCAGTGGGCCGTCCGCTTACTTTAACTGAAAAAATATTGTATGCCCATCTTACCGAAGGCAATGCTACCAAAGCTTATGCCCGCGGAAAAGACTACGTAGATTTTGCCCCGGATCGTGTAGCAATGCAGGATGCAACGGCGCAGATGGCGTTATTACAATTTATGCAGGCTGGCCGTAAACAGGCCGCTGTTCCCAGTACGGTACACTGTGATCACCTGATTGTAGCGAAAGACAATAGCAAAGTGGATCTCGACAGGGCGGTACACGAAAGCAGCGAGGTGTACGATTTCCTCGCTTCGGTTTCTAATAAATATGGTATTGGCTTCTGGAAACCAGGTGCAGGCATCATTCACCAGGTGGTTTTGGAAAACTATGCCTTTCCCGGCGGTATGATGATTGGTACAGATAGCCATACCGTAAATGCAGGCGGACTTGGCATGATCGCAATTGGCGTAGGCGGTGCCGACGCCTGCGATGTTATGGCCGGCCTTCCATGGGAATTGAAATTTCCAAAACTGATCGGGGTGAAATTAACCGGCAAACTGAATGGCTGGACCGCTCCGAAAGATGTGATCTTAAAAGTAGCCGGTATTCTTACCGTAAAAGGCGGAACCGGTGCTGTAGTGGAATATTTTGGCGAAGGAGCCACAGGTATGAGTTGCACCGGCAAAGGCACCATTTGTAATATGGGTGCTGAAATTGGTGCCACCACTTCCACATTTGGCTATGATGAAAGTATGAGCCGCTACCTGGTATCTACAGGCCGGGAAGACATCGCCGCATTGGCCGATGGCATTAAGGAACACCTGACCGGCGACGCTGAAGTTTACGCCAACCCGACAGAATATTTCGACCAGGTAATTGAGATTAACCTGAGTGAACTGGAACCACATTTGAATGGTCCGTTTACGCCAGATTTGGCTACACCGATCTCTAAAATGAAAGAAGCAGCAGCTGCAAACGGTTGGCCTACTAAAATAGAAGTGGGACTGATCGGTAGCTGCACCAACTCTTCGTACGAAGACATTAGCCGCTCTGTAAGCCTGGCCAAACAGGTAAACGACAAAGGCCTTAAACTGAATGCTGAATTTACCATAACCCCCGGCAGCGAGCAGGTAAGGTTTACCATCGAAAGGGATGGTTTCCTGGACACATTCGCCCAGATAGGTGCCACTGTATTTGCAAACGCCTGCGGGCCTTGCATCGGTATGTGGGACAGGGTGGGTTCTGAAAAAGCAGAGCGCAACACCATCGTTCACAGCTTCAACCGCAATTTTGCGAAACGTGCTGATGGCAACCCCAACACTTTTGCATTTGTTGGAAGCCCGGAAATCGTAACCGCTTTGGCCATTGCAGGCGACCTTAATTTTAACCCGCTCACTGACACCTTAACCAACGATAAAGGCGAGCAGGTAATGCTGGACGCTCCTACCGGCTACGAATTACCACTTCGCGGCTTTGCAGTGGAAGACGCTGGTTTCCAGGCTCCTGCAGAAGATGGCAGTGGCGTCCAGGTTGTTGTTTCACCAGAAAGTAAACGCCTCCAGTTACTGGATCCATTTGCGGCATGGGAAGGTGTAGACCTCGTTGGTCTGAAATTGCTGATCAAAGCAAAAGGTAAATGCACTACCGACCATATTTCAATGGCGGGTCCCTGGTTGAAGTTCCGTGGCCACCTGGATAATATCAGCAACAACATGCTGATCGGCGCGGTGAATTTTGCCAACGAAAAAACAGACTGTGTAAAAAACCAGCTGACTGGCGAATACGGCCCGGTTCCTGCAACCCAGCGTGTCTATAAAGCAGCCGGTATTGGAAGCATAGTAGTAGGCGATGAAAATTATGGTGAAGGTTCTTCAAGGGAACATGCTGCCATGGAGCCTCGTCACCTTGGCGTTCGTGCAGTATTGGTAAAATCATTTGCCCGTATCCATGAGACGAATCTGAAAAAACAAGGAATGTTGGGTCTCACGTTTGCAGACAAAGCGGATTACGATAAGATCCTTGAAGATGATACCATCGACATTTTAGGTCTTACCAGCTTTGCACCCAATAAGCCGCTAACCCTTCATTTGAACCATGTTGATGGAACCAGTGAGACCATCCTCGCCAATCATACCTACAATGAGCAGCAGATCGAGTGGTTTAAGGCTGGTGGCGCATTGAATATTATCCGTAAACAGTTTGCGTAAATTAAATAACCGATACCAAATAAAATGCCCTGATAGTTTCGGGGCATTTTATTTGGATAGGTCATTTGTCATTTTTTAAATAAGTTGAGTACAGTCGCAAATGACTTAATGACCAACAAAAAACTCATTTCAATGAAAAAAATTATTCTGCCATTTGCCTTGGTGCTAACCGGCTACCAGGCCCTGCATTCCCAGGCAACTCCAGCCCTCGATAAAGTTTCCAAGGCCACCTGCGACTGCATGACCAAACAAAAAGACAAGATCAAAACACAGGCCGATGCCGAGCGGATCATCAGCGTGTGCATGATGCAAACGGCCGGCGATAATCTAACAGCGCTGCAAAAGGAATTGAAAATCAAGACCATGGATATGGCTGGCGGAAAAAAACTCGGCCAGGCTGTAGGTATTAAACTGGCCTCCGACTGCCCGGTTTTCATGGAGAAAATGATGCAAATACAAGGAGGAGGAGTTGAAACACCCACCGATAACAGCAAACTAACGGCTACTGAAAAAAGTAATTTCATGGGCGAAATTGTACAGGTGGAAACCGACGGCTATCTGTATGTGCATATAAAGAACGAAGCCGGCCGGATCACAAAATTTTTATGGCTGGAATATTTTAAAGGCTCTGATCCATACAAAGCCAACCCACAATTGCTCGTCGGCAAAAAAGTGGAAATACAATGGCAGCAAATAGAAATTTACAATGCCAAACTAAACGATTATGTGGACGCCAAAGAGATACGGGAATTGACCCTGGATTAAGCAGCTAAAATGACGCCCGTGTTTATCAAAAAATCGTGTTCGGGACTGATATAAAACCATAATCCATGAAGTATTTGCTGCTTTTGCCAGTAATGTTGATCTGCTGCTGCGGCTCATTGGCACAGCCTCAAAAATATACAGTGGCAAATGCCCACTCGCATAACGATTACGAGCAAGCCATGCCATTCGTAGCGGCATACAATGCAGGATTTGGATCTATGGAAGCTGATATTTTTTTACAGGATGGTAATTTGTATGTGGCCCATAATACAGATCAATTGGCCGCTAAAAAGCTCCTGGAAACCTATTATTTAAAACCGATGGCATTAGCGATCGAAAAGAATGGAGGTTTTATTTACAGAGATACTTCGAAGCGGCTCCAGGTATTGATTGACATCAAAACAGAAGCGATCAGCACGCTGGATGCGTTTATTAAATTGTTACAACAGTATCCTTCGCTGGCGAATAACCGAAGCATTAACTGGGTGATCAGTGGTAACCGGCCAGGTGAAAAGTCATTTGCCAGTTACCCCGCATTCATCCTGTTCGATGGTGTCATTTCAACCACATATTCCACAGAGGCGCTTGCGAGAATTGCCATGATGAGTGCCAGTTTCAAAACTTTTTCGTCATGGGATGGCGAGGGAGAACTACCAGCCATAGCATTTTCCAATATACAAGCCGCACTTACTCAAATGCATTTATTGAACAAGCCGGTGCGGCTTTGGGCAGCTCCCGACAATGCCGACACCTGGAAAACGCTAATGCAGTTGGGGGTAGATTTTATCAATACAGATAAAATCAGCGAATTGGCTGAATTTCTCAGAAAATAGAATGATACGACTGCCTGAGATGGTCCGGGCGGGCAAAACAGGCTGTATCGCCTTTGCTTTCCGCTACTATTTTACGGTAATCTTCGCGGAGCCTGATAATGGAAGAAGCCCGCTGAGCGTAACGCCCTGAACAGTAATCCGGAAATTCCCGGTCACATCATCTGTAAAAAAAGTAAAGCTTCCTTTTCCATCTTTGCCGGTAGAAAGGTTGGGATCCCAATAGATGGTGGTTCTTGATTCCACTTCTTCTGATTGCTCTTTCTCAAAATCGATTACCTGGAATTTATTGGGAACCATAATCAATTTTAAAGGAATCATTGGCCGGGTCTCTTCGCTTACTTCACCGCAGCCGCCACGATAGATAATTTTTCTGTCCCTGAACCGGTAGGTTTCCCCTACTATCGGCGTGGTGCCCCACTTATGGTTTGGGCAATTGAAAATATTGTTCATACACACGTAGTCCATACAGTTGGGGCTGTAGTAATCTGTGGCACTCCACGGGAGGTCTTTGGTTACTTTTATAATTACATTTTGCAGCAAGTGCGGGTCGGCAATTTTTTCCAGCTTTTCCATGGTGTACCTGGATAATTTCGAATAACCGGCGGGAAAATTGAAAGCATTTGTTTCCCCCACTGTCTTGTCAAAATCCTCGTCGTAGTTATTAATGGTTATGGCATAGTCATCATAAAATCCGTTACCCAGCAATAACTTTTTCCGCTCATTTTTTTCATTGATCAGGTCTTCCGATGGTATATCCAAAACTCCGGAAGTACTTACGGTGGCAAACGCCAAACCTGCCTTTGACAGAATGGCCAGCTCGGATAGTTTTAGACCCTTCTTTTTGCGTTTGGGAGTGATCATTCCAAAAACGCCATCTGTATTCCTGATCAGTCTCAATTTTCCAGCCGGTTCGTAGTCCAGGATATTTTGCCAGTAATAATTATTCCAGGTGCGGGCCAGCAATTGGTTATTGACGGAAATACTATTCGGATGAAGCGGGTATAAATTACTTCCCAGGACATTTCGGAATAAAGTCCTGGTCACAATATTGGGATAAGAAATGCTATCGATTGTATTTGCTTCCACAGCAGACACGGAGAAATTGGTTGCCACCGGTTCTCCGCTGCGATCTGTTGTAACCAGGTTGACCGTTACCCTTTTCCTTGTTCCATAAACCTCCTTGTCTGTCCGGATGCTCAGTTGTACGTCGCCGGTTGGCCGGGTTAGTAACAGCCTTTCTGCACGCACCTGCTTTTGATCATCAATGATCGCAATACTTACTACTTGCTGGGAAAATGCTGCCGTGGGGATACTTACCTCCTGCCTGAAACCCGAGCCCAACGACAGCGTTTTGCTCCAAAGTATTTCAGAAAACGATCGCAGAACCAGGTTAATACTACCCGCAGCACCGCGGTTCACTATGGTAACATGGCAGGTGTCTGCGGCCACGGATGTGGATAGCAACCATCCCGTTTCCTCCACCTGCAGCCCAAGCGGAACGGTGTCTTTCCTGGTCGTATTATCCAGTACTACACTATATGATAACTGCCGCGCTGGTGTAAAAGACAACAACGCAATCCCTGCACTGTCGGTCGCAGCTGAGCTGACGGGTTTATTATTGGCCAACAAGACCACATTTCCCATCACCGCCTGGTTATTTACATCCTGCATTTCAACAGCCATATTATTTGCCGACTGGCTTACCAAATGGCCGCCTTCAGGAAAAATATTCGCTTTCAGCTTGTTGCCGGAATGGCCGATATTCAGCGACACTTCTTCATAGTCGTTATCGTCTTCGAAATTAATCACGGCCCTGAGGGTACGATCGTCGGCGATATCAGGATAGGTAAACGCGATAAATGCCTCACCCACAATATTTGTTTTCAGACCACCCTGTTTCACCACCTTCAATTCGTCGAATAACTGGTAGTGGCCCCGCACATTTTTTACAAGGTCATTGTTTTGTTTTAACCTAACGAGGAGCTCCACCTTTTGCCCCCGGATCAGTTTGGCAGTATCGATAACAGAAGCCTCGGCCCGCCATTTCTTTTTGTTTTTGTGAATGGTGATAGGTACCGCAAAAACATCGCCGGGGCTGAAATTGATCATCCTGTCGCCGTAAGCGTACAGGTAGTATTTCCCATCTCTCAAAGTATCAGGCAGCAGCAAGTCGCCATGGCTCATGAGCCCGTACACCGGGAATTGTGCCCGGACATGCACCTTTTTTTTCTCATCTACCAGTCGCACATACAGCACTTTATTGTCGGCAATGGAACCCGACAACACATAGGCCTTCAACCATATTCTCTCGTTGGGCGAATAAATATTTTTATCAGTATGTACAAAGAGATTGGTGGACGGATGCTCATGCACATACTGCCACATTCTGTCTTCGTACAGTTGCTGCGCAGTGTCTGAATTACCTGCGAATACCTCAACGTTCCGGGCACACAAACCCAGCAGAAAGAGAAACCATCTTACACAACTACGCTTCATAATGCTTTTTTATACGACCGGCAACGTCACTATCCGTCAAAAACGGAAAGTACTTATTTGAAAGCAGAAAGCAGTGTTTGGCAAATATTCAATAGTCAACAATCAATGTTCAAATACGCTGAGCCAGGTGTTTTTCATTGGGCATTGAAAATTGCTTGTTGATTTACCTGTCCCGCTTATTGCGGGATTGAACATTTTTTTTGTCTATTGCCGTTTGCCTATTGCATATTGCCTATTGTTTACCTTTATCCAATGGCAATATCCAACGACCCGCTGCACGGCATCACTCTTGAAACCATCGTAACTGAGCTGGTCAATTATTATGGCTGGGAAGAACTCTCCCAGTTGGTCAATATCAATTGCTTTAAAAGTAATCCCAGCATTAAATCGAGTCTTACTTTTTTACGAAAAACTTTGTGGGCCCGGCAAAAGGTAGAGAGCCTTTACCTGTATATGCTTCGCAAAAAATCAAAAGCATGATACAAAAGATCAAAAACACGATCGTTCAGGGTGCAGGCAATAAGCCCATGGCCACCGATATTTTTTTTGAAGAAAACGGGATAGCCAAACCGGTTGTGATCTATGCCCATGGCTTCAACGGTTTTAAAGACTGGGGGAATTTCGATCTGATAGCAGAACGTTTTGTCAGTGCCGGTTTTGTGTTTATCAAGTTCAATTTCAGCCATAACGGAACCACCCCGGAGCAGCCCGAAATCTTCGCTGACCTGGAGGCTTTTGGCCAAAACAATTATACCAGGCAACTGGAAGACCTGGGGTTTGTTATTGACTGGGTTTGCGATGCCGCTAACCCATACATCCGGGAAACCGACACCAAACGGATAAGCCTCATTGGCCACAGCATGGGCGGGGGAATTTCCATTATTAAGTCTTCCGAAGACAACCGTATCAAAAACCTGGTTACCTGGGCAGCAGTAAGTGAAAACAAAACCCCTTGGGGAAACTGGCCCGCTGAAAAAATGAATGAATGGAAACAAACAGGGGTGGCATTTTATGTTAACGGCCGAACCGGGCAAAATATGCCCCTATATTACCAGTTGCACGAGGATTATGAACAACACAACGATCGGTTAAATATTCAGCAAGCAATCGGCCGTATCCGGGTCCCGGTGCTGATTTGCCATGGAACACTTGATCCTGCGGTGCCGGTGGCCAGTGCATACAAACTAGCTGATTGGCAGCCCTCAGCAGACCTTTTTACGGTAGAAAGCGACCATGTTTTTGGCCGGAGTCACCCCTGGAGCCATCCATTCCTGCCACCAGCTATGGAAGCGGTGTTAATGCGGACCTTTAGCTTTTTAAGCTGATGCTAAAGCGGGCATGATTATTAGCGCTAACTTCATCACAAGCCCATTCCGCCATATTGAAAAAAATCCTTAAATACATTTTTAAGGGATTGAAGATTTTTCTTTTAATCCTTGTTGTGCTCTATGCCGGCGTGTATATCTACGTGTCGGCCAATAAAAAATCCATTATAAATGATATTACCGACGACATTGGCTCCAAACTAAACGGTGACGTGCACATCGGCGATGCAGAATTAAGTTTCTTTAGCAGTTTCCCAACAGTGTCGGTGGTGCTAACTGATGTCAGCATTAAGGATACACTCTTCGCAAATCATCTGCATCCATTTTTTAAGGCGGAAAAGGTTTTTGCAAGAATGGGCTTCTGGAAATTGATCAGGAAGAAGCCGGCCTTAACTGGTTTGAAAATCAGGAATGGCGCTATGTACCTTTTTACCGATAGCACCGGGTACACTAATAAATATTTGCTCAACCCCAAAAAAGATACTACGGCGACGCCATCAAATGCGGAGACTGAAAACCAATTTAAGAGGGTAGAACTTTCAGCCTTCCAACTCACAATGGATGACCGTCAAAAAGGGAAGCTATACGATTTTATGGCTAATGATCTGGAAGCAAGCATAAAGCAGAAGGACAAGACATTCCTGGTGGCCGTGCGGAGCGATATCCTGGTACATAACCTCGTATTTAATCCTGCAAAAGGAAGTTTTATAAAAGAAAAAAAGGTAAAGGGTAAATACGATCTCAGTTACGATCTGCGGCTAAAGCAGTTGCAATTTGATGATATTAACCTTGAAATTGGCGATCACCCTTTTAATCTTACAGGACGATTTGATTTTGGAGAAATACCAGGCAGAATTCCCCTGATGGATCTGAAAGTCAACACTAAAAAAATCGAATATGAATTTGCCAAATCCCTGCTTACCGTAGGCATTGCCAGGGGATTGTCAGTTGTTTCGCTGAGTAGTGAACTGACTGACGTGTCTGCGTCGATAACCGGTCCGCTGAAAGGTGGCGAGCAGTTAGTGGTTGCCAACTGGGCCACAAAAAAAACAAACATTAAAAACCCGCTACTGGATATTCAAAACGCGGATTTTACAGGCATGTACACCAATGAAGTCGTTCCGGGGTTGCCGAGGAAGGATGCCAATTCAAAAATTGAATTACGCAATTTTTCCGGTGAATGGCAGGAACTTCCTGTTGCCGCTGATAAAATTACCATAACAGATTTTACTGATCCCCTGCTGATCTGCGATCTCAAGTCCTCGTTTCCTTTAAAAAAACTCAATACCTTTTTTAGCAACAGCTCCATCGGAATTGATGGCGGCGACGCCCTTGTAAATATTTCGTACAGGGGTCCTATAAAAAAGAACACTTCCGGTAACTCTTTTGTAAATGGCGTGGTTACAATTAAAGACGGCTTGCTCACCTATAATCCCAGGAATATTACGCTCAAAAATGTAAACGGTGATATCCTGTTTCGCAACTCTGATCTGTTTGTTCAAAAACTTCGTTGCGTAGTGCTGAACAACCAGGTGGCGATGGATGGCGTGGCTAAAAACCTACTTAGCCTGATGAATACAGAACCGAACAAAGTAATACTCGACTGGAATATCTACTCCCCTGCGCTTAACCTGGCGTCTTTCACTTCGCTGTTAAAGCCCAGGAAAAAAATAATGACAAGAAACAATTCTGCTGGCGGCATTGGAGATATTGCTAAAAAAATAGATGATGTACTGGAAAGAGGCAGCATCAATGTAAGCTTACGGGCCGACAAACTCAGCTATAATAAGTTTGAAGCATATGCTGCTGTGGCTAACGTTGCTATTCTTCAAAACAGCTGGGAAATACAAAGAGTAAGCCTGCAACATGCGGGTGGGCGGATGGATATCCAGGGGTCGCTTGTTGATAAAGGCAGTAATTATCACCAGGCCAAAGTGAATGTACAATTACAGCAGGTAGATGTAAGCAAGACCTTTGCTGCCTTCAATAATTTTGGGCAGGATGGCATTACAGCAGCGAGTTTACGTGGTAAATTATCGGCAGGCGTAGATGTCATGCTGGGTCTCGATGATGATGGAAATGTTTCCCCATCCAGTGTGGAAGGCGTAGTGGATTTTTCGCTAAAAGACGGGGCATTGATAGACTATGAACCTATAAAAAAAATCCAGGATGTGGTCTTCAAGAAACGCGACTTTGCCAACATTGAATTCGCCGAACTGAAAAATCACCTGGCGATAAAAAACCGGGAGATCCAAATCGACCGGATGGAAATTCAATCCACGGTACTTACTATGTTCATAGAAGGTAATTACAGCATGAAAGGAAATACCGACCTGAGTATACAGGTGCCATTGAGCAATCTAAAAAAGCGGGACAAAACCTATGTGCCCGAAAATGTAGGTACTGATAAAAAAGGTGGTATGAGCATTTTTATAAGAGGAACGCCCGGCCCTGATGGCAATGTGAAATTTAAGTATGATATGTTTAAAAAGTTTAGGAAAGAGAAGTGATGAGCCATTAAATAACACGGCCACCTCAGTATATTTTGAGGTGGCCGTGTTATTTAATCGATCAGTGTTTGTCTATTGTTTAATCAGCCGTATCGCCTGGCTGTTTGCTTCAGTAACCAGCCAAACGGTATACACCCCTGCCGGTTGACCCTGTATTGCACCGTTGAGAACCGCGTTTATATCATCCAGTTTACCTTTTCCAAGGCTGATAATCCTGCCATCTGCAGAAACAAGCTTTGCTTGAATCACTTCGTTATTACCGGCATTGGAGAGAATCACGAAACTGGTTTTTACCGGGTTGGGCGCCAATACGAAACGTATATCGCGGCCCTTACCATTTTTCAAAAAGATGGTGGAACTAAATTTTCTACTGCCGTCCGTACCGATACTGATGACACGGTAGTAGGCAGCCTGGCTAAAATGATTATCATCTGAAATATAGTCGATAATTCCGGGGGTATTGATCGCCGGCACGAAGGCAATGATGTTAAACTGGTTGCCGTCTCCAGATTTCTCCAGCTGGTAACCGCTGATATTTTCCTGGCCGGATACTTTCCAGTTTATAGTGGCTTTGTGGCCAGTTGCGACTCCACTTACCGATAAGATATTCACCGGTAAAATAAGCGGGTTACTGAAAACGGTGAAAGTAGAGAAGTCGGTAATGGCTGAAGCCGACCTGGTGTATGGGTCATTTCCGCCGGCTGGCCCGGGCGTATTTAGGGAAACCCATTTCTCACCGGCACCGTTTTTATTTTTCGAAATGAAACAAGTGCTCCTGATCAGACCTACTTCGCTGATGCCATTCCATTGAAACGTAACATGGATGTTTGCCCCGATGCCTGCTGGAATCATTTCCCATGATTTCTCAATTCTGCCACTCGCGGTTATGGAAGCACCACTGGTTCCATTTTCTAATGCGTCTTCAAAATTCCGGATGCTGAACTGCATGGGTGTACCAATATTGGTGAGCGTTGCTGGTGTATAATTGGTATTGCCGACAGGGAACAATACAGGACTGTTACTCACCATTGCTTTAAGAAAACCGCCGGTACCGGGCAGGTTTTTAGTTTGCACGTAACTGGCCGCCGAGCCTCCGGTAATGATTGCTACAGGTGAAAGTGTAAGATCATAATCATCAATTACGATGACGCCGTTGCTAAGCTGTAACTCTTCACTGACAGTTGTATGGCTTTTTAATAAAACACCGGCGGCGCTATTCATTTGCAGTTTGCAAAAAACATTATTGCCTTCAATGGTTTGCTGCAGAGCACCGGCAAAAATTACCTTTCCGCAGATATTATTACTGCTGCTGTTGAGGTTCTTCCAATTGCCATAAACCGTAAGCGTCGCTGCAGGTGCAAAACTGATGGATGCGCCATCTTCCACCACTACATCTTTTGCGTTGATGTTGCCGCTCACAATAGGGAAATGCGGTGCTGCATTGGCCTGTATGATCATTTTTGTATTGACATCCGGCATGCGGCCTTCTTCCCAATTGCCGCAATCGCCTGGATCCGTATTCAAAGCATTACCCGTCCAGGTGGCGACTTTTGTTTGGGGGTTGTTCGCAACATCCAGTGTGTTTACCGCCTGGGGCGCTGTATAAGCAAGATTGGCAAAAACCTTTTGACCAGCCTGTGCATTCCCCGTGTTTCTGATTTTTACCACCAGCCATCCGGCAGCGGTTGTATTATAATTAATCGTTAGCGGTGATGCGGCCGTACTGATTCCTGCATTAACAGCGAGGGCATTTCCTTCAAGATCGTAGATACCGGCGGTAAGGTTACGGCCATCGATCTCTGGAAAAATTTTAAGTAATACCGGCTTACCGGCATCAGTAAAAAATTTACCAGCCACTCGTTGTTTAGTGGAATTGTCGGGTAAACGTCCGCCATATCCCAGCGATTTACAATGTTTGTCTCCAAGGTCATCTGCCAGTTCCCATTCGAGTATCGTCTCTGCGGCTCTTGATGGCGAATAAGTGGCCAGGTGATTGTAAAGGTCATTCACAGAAGATGGTGTTCCGGGGTAAGGCGCCCAGATGGAATACCCATGGCCATTGGCACCCGGTATGGTATGACCTACTGGTGCAGTTCTGATTAACACCCTGCTATCGTTGAATACAAGGCTGGGTGTTACGCCATGAGCGCCTGAATAATCATAAAGGTTTTGGCCTATCAAAGAACCGTCAACGGTCACATATACTTCCTGGTCGTTGCTGTTAGTGGACGTTGCATTAAAAGCATCGGTAACGCCAATGATGGCTTTTCCTTTTCTTTCTATCACCAGGTGATCTCCTGAGGATCCCGCCTGGTAGAAGGGGAAACCACTACTGGTAGGCACGCCGTAGTCGCCATCTTTAAATCCTAATTTTTGATGTGCCCTGAGGATATTCTGCAGGTCGCTCCTTACGGGCAAGTCTGTAGATGAGCCGGGCAGATGCGAATATCGTTTGCTGGTGGTACCTATATCAAACAGGTCTTCAAAAAAGAAAACCGGGTTACCATCTACTGCTATAATTGCAGCATAAGCCGCGGCCAGCCTGGGTTCCCTGGGATCCAGGTGCTGCCCGTTGCCGCCTAATTCACCACCCGTATTCCAGCCGCTTGCATCGCCCAGTGGTTTTGAGAAATTTCCATTCACATCCACAATAGGACGGTAAGTATCATGGCTGTTTACAAATGGTAAACTACGATGTACCCTTTTACTGCCAGGGTAATCCATATAACGCTCACCTTGTTGTTCGCCAGGCAGGTTTTGCATGTTGTATCCACCCAGTGCTGTTACCATCGAATAAATGCCACCATTCGGCCCATAACCGCGGTAACTGAAATCGAACGTACCCGTATGCTTTTCGTTGGTGACGCCACCGGGTGCCACACCTGTTTTCACATTGTTTACATAGGCATCTAATTCAGAAGCGGTGCCGATCCATTCGCCAATGCAAAACATGTCTTGACCACCTTGTGCAAAGGCTGGCAGGCTATACTTGGTGTTGTAGATAAGGTCCTCTTGCACATTGACAGGAAAATGCTTTACGGCATCCCAGCGCCAGCCATCAGTGCCTGTTTGTTTTTTGTACCACATCAGCCAGTTGCGGCTGTTGTCCCTCATATGGTTTGATGATTGTACAGGATTGTAATAGGGCCTGGTTACACCGCCAATAGTAGCTGTACCTGATGCAGGGATATTGCTGCTTTGGCCATAAGCGCTGCTTTCGTAGGAAATATCAGGGCCAAAAAAGGGAGAACAGATGTCACCTGTCGTGCAGTTGTTATTCAGGTTGGGGTAGAAATTCGGATAGTTTTTTGCCCATCGTCCGCTTCTTGTCCAATAATCATCCTGCGACTCATCCAGTAAGGGCGTAGCATAGGAAGAATAGCGGAAATTTTTATAACCACCTGCATTAATCATAGAAAAATTTGGTTCGGGATCCTGTCCGCCTGCGCCACTATTGGCTCCTGCCCCATCCAAATGATTGAGCACTACATCAGATATTACTTCTATGCCATTGGCATGCATCACCGCGATCATCCGCAGCAGTTCATCCTTTGTGCCCATACGTGTCCGCACATTGAGGCTGTCGCCCCCACCCTTTTGGTATTTATCACCCAGGTCGTACTGATCAAACGGGCTATACCCTACGCTGCCGGTGGATGAATTTTTATAGGAAGGCGGAATCCAAATGGCATCAAACCCCATACTCTTTAAACGCGGCGCCAACTCTGTGAGATAATTGGACCAGCCATTTTTGTAATTACTGTTCCAGTAATCCCACCAAAAGCCCTGGAAAACTGTTTTTTTGATTTTGGTCTGGGCGAAAGCATACTGAAAACCGAAGGTGAGCAGCATCAATAAGATGGCTGCCAGGCGAATGTTTTTTTTCATAAGGCAAAGTTTTTAGGACGAAACGGCACAAAAATTTTGCAATGGAGGCAAGCATTTATGAACCGGAAAGCAAGATAATGACTAATGTGTAAATTTTACACGTTAGTGAAAAAATTTGCCTCAAAAAACTTTGGGCTGATTTCTTTGTCGAGGGGCTAAAAGGCAGGAGATGAATAGTAAAAGGTGCTATGCCAAAACATCATTGATAAAATTTATCGTCTTTCCATGTCCTGGGATTATTGGCTATATAATACTGGATATTATTAAAGGCTTCCGAATTGCGGATAATATTATCATGGAAACGTTCCTGCCATTCAAAGCTAAGATCAATCAAATGGGCATTTTTAGAAACAACCGATTTGTAGGATCGTATGATAGTAGAAACCGACCCTGCCTTCGGCGATATGTTCGCCATTTGTTCGTTTTTCCCCGTAGAGACGTTGCACTGCAACGTCTCTGAATTTAGGCCTGGTTATTGATTCATCGGCATTTTCCTTTTTAGGGTCATTTTTTGAATTATCACCCTTCATTTTATCCGTTGGGTAATCCTCAATTCCTTTATCGGTTAGGAGGGAGACGTTATCTGGCGGGCGGTTTTTTAAATTTTTGCCGGTTGGATAATCTTCAATTCCTTTATCGGTGAGGAGGGAGACGTTGCAGTGCAACGTCTCTACAGGACCCAAATAATTTTTGCTGTTTTTATCTATGATGATGATGCCATGGATGTGGTTGGGCATTACCACAAAATTGCCCAATTCTACGAAAGGAAAATGTTCGGGGATTTCAAACCAGAATTTTTCGGCCAATATTCCAATTTCTGTCAAATGCATTTCATCATTGGATATCTCACCAAAAAAATGAATTCTGTCTTTTGTACAAATGGTGATGAAATAGGAACCGTTGCTCGTGTAATCCCAATTGGCCAATCGTGCGGATGATATGCGGTATTTGCCTTTATATTTTTCTACCATTTAACCATCTTGATGTAGAGACGTTGCATTGCAACGTCTCTGAATGTAGGCCAGGTATTAATTCATCGGCATACGCCGTTTTATCCAACGGGTCATTTGCATTTTTAAATCGTCAATTTTATCGGCAGGGTTGTCTTCAATTCCTTTTTCGGTTATGATGGAGACGTTGCAATGCAACGTCTCTACAACACACATTTTACAAACTCAAAAACTGCTGGTGCACATAGGCTGTCACCGCTTTTAAATCGCCATTTGTTTTCTCAAATATTTTCAGCTGGCGGTCGGCACCGGTACCATTTTCGAGCATGGTCAATACGTAATTTGTGAAGTGACGGCTACCGAGTTCGTCTACCACATCATCAATAAAATCGAGCAATTCTAAAATGAGCTCACGGGTATTTACTTCGCTTTCCTTGCCAAAATCTATCAGTTTACCATCGATGCCATAACGGCCGGCGCGCCATTTGTTTTCGGTGATGAGCGCCCTGGAGTAGATCATGTAGTTCATGTTCCTACTCCTCAATTTGTATAACTTGGCACAAATAGCCTGGAACAACGCAGCGATCGCAATGGTTTCATTTACCGTCATCGGTATATCGCAAATGCGGAACTCGACGGTATTAAAGAAGGGGTGCACCCTCAGATCCCACCATATTTTCTTCGCATTGTCGATACACTTGGTTTTGATCAACAGCTTTACATAACGGTCGTAAGCCTCATAACTTTCAAAAAAATCAGGAATGCCGGTACGTGGAAATTTATCAAAAACCTTGGTTCTGAATGATTTATAACCTGTTAACCGCCCTTCCCAAAAAGGAGAGTTGGTGCTGAGTGCATATACGTGCGGCAAAAAATACCGGGCACTATTGGCTATATGCATGGCCATATCGTTGTTCTCCATGCCAACATGCACATGGAGGCCAAAAATCAGGTTACTGCGGGCTGCTTCCTGCAGCTCGTTTACAATTTCATTATAGCGAACATGGTCGGTAATCAACTGGCTTTCCCAATGGCTGAACGGGTGTGTGCCACTGGCACCCACGCCAAGTCCAAGGCCGCCGGCTATTTCGGCAATATTGCCGCGAAGCCCGGCTACATCTTTAAAGGCTTCATCTACATTGGCGCAAATATCAGTTCCCACCTCTACCACGGCCTGGTGCATTTCCGCCTTCACCTTGTCCTTTAATATTTTCTGGCCTTCGATCACAATTTGCTGCTCGTGGCTCTTCAGTTCCATGGTGTTGGGGTCTATCACCATATATTCCTCTTCCACGCCCAGTGTGAAGGATTTATAGTTTATCATAAAGCGAATTTGCTAATTAGAAAAAAGAAAAGAAAATGTGCAAATATGCAAATGGGCAAATGTGCAAATTAAGGGGTCTCGAAAGTTGGAGACCATACATCATTTGATTATTTGCACATTTGCTCATTTGCCCATTTGCATATTAAATTAACGGCGTTCCGGCCGCACTGGATTTAATATAATTGCCCCAGGTAAGGTTATCCTTGCCATCGGTTTGCGCCAGAGCTTTTTCAATCGCATAGTTAGCAGCGGTTTCTACAACCCAGTCAAAGTTTTCCTGGCCCACGCTGCTGAGTTCTGCATCTGGTGCGGGGTTGCAGAAATCGATGGCATAAGGCACTCCATCGCGAAGTGCTAATTCAACTGTATTGAAATCGTACCCGAGATATTGGCAGATTTTCAAAACGATGCCTTCCATTTCTGCATAACGTTCCGGAGATGGCTTAAAGTCGGCCACATAACGCAGGTGATGCGGGTTACGCGGCTCGTAAGGCATAATGCGAACATGCTTGCCGCCAATACAATAGCAGCGATAGTATTCATCAAATTTAATTTCTTCCTGCAGCATCATCACCAATTGAGCGGTTTCAGCATGCTTCTCAAAAAACTCGTCCATACTGTTTAGCTGGTAAACACTTTTCCAGCCACCACCAGCAAAAGGTTTCATGTAGGCAGGAAACCCGATATACTCAAATATACCTTCCCAATCCAGTGGATAGGCAAGGTTGCTGAAAGACTGGTCGGTAGTATCATCTGGCAAATCTTTGGAAGGCAGGATCACCGTTTTTGGCACCGGAACACCAATCTTGGTTGCCAGGCAGTTGTTGAAAAATTTTTCATCGGCGCTCCACCAAAAGGGATTGTTGATGACAGCTGTTCCACACAATGCCGCATTCTTTAAATAAGCACGGTAAAAAGGAACATCCTGCGAAATGCGGTCGAAGATTACCGCGTAGCCACTCGGTTCTCCCTGCATCACCTTATCGATGCGTACCGGCTCGGCAACAATGCCGTCAACTTTTTTACTGTTTATGCGATCGATAATAGCGTTTGGAAAGGAGCGTTCTTTCCCAAACAGGAAGCCAATTTTTTTCATACAGAGAGTTTTGATAAATGATGAATGTCTTTAACCAAATATATTGAGGCATAATCGAAATGGCAAAAAAGAATTAGGTGGAAAAAAACTTATTTTTTCTGCCCGAATCAAAGAGTTACCGGCATTTTATCTTAGGGCGCGGATACCTGTAGAAACAACACTTATCAGGTTGATAAACCAGCTACTTTATCTTTTCCATATAACGTACAATAGCAAGTCGTATATCGCTTCGCGGATCTGAGACACTGGTTTGCGGCGGGTACAGTTTTACCAGGCCGGGGTTTTTACTTGTCAGGAAATCCATGTTTGCTTCGCCGCCGGTCATCAAAAAATCCAGCAAGGCTACATGATAGGTTTTTGAAGGATCCAATGGCGTGTTCTTTAACGACCAAACATTACCTGATGGATCATACACCAGGTCTTTATTGTAATGCAAAAAACCCCCGATCCCTATATTTTTTTTGCCGGCCTCCAATGTTTGGATCAGCAGGCTCCCTTTCATATCCACTTCTGCTATGCCACCGCCAAAAGGCAGGCTGCGAATGATGTCGTATTGCGTAACCGGCATCGGCAATATATCGTCTACACGGATGGCGCCGGCGTTTAGAATTGCTACATCCGCAGATGGTGCAGCTTCCATTATGCCTGCCATGATCATCGCGGTAAAATTGGTAGGCTTTGTCCGGATTGATTCTTCCCTCCCATCCAATGGCTCATTGTTTTGAAGCACTATTTTTTTGGCGTCAAAACCCAATGAGGCGTAATTTTTATTTCCGATGTCCATCCATTTATTGACTACCGAATCAGTAGCTGGTTCCATCGCGATCGACTGATCAATCATCTTGAGTTCAGTCTTTATTTTCGACGTGTGCTTCCGTTGGTTGATACGGAGTTTTACAATGTAAGCCGACCGTGCATTTGCATGGGCCTTGGTAATGTACACATTGCCCACTTTCTGAAAGCGCCTATCATGTTCATGCCCACCGATGATGGCTGCAAGGCCTGGCAATTTCTCCGCCAGTAACACATCATCTTCCATGGCCTGGTGGGTGATGGCGATCACAGCATCGCAGGAGTCCTTCAACCGGTTGTATAAGGTTTCGGCTACGGTAAAAGGATCGGTATAGCTAACAAAAGATGCTTTGTTGAAAGGAAGCACTAAACCAAAAAAACCAACCTTTGCCGTCGTGCCGTCGGCATCTTTTACTGTCATGATGTAGGTCTCCGGCAAGGGTTGGGTACCCATAGCATTGACTTTCATAAAGGGTGAAATTTCGTTTCCTTTTTTATGAAAACTGTTGGACGATATCCACCTGAATTGAGATTCATTAAGCCTTTCCTGCAATTCATTTTCATTGATGTCAAACTCATGGTTGCCAAAAATGGCGATGTCCATGCCCGAAACATTCATTGCCTCCACCATTTGCCTGCCGCGTATACGCTTACCATCGTACTTCAGGCTATTATAAACCGAGGGACTTAAGAAATCCCCTGCCATCACCATAAACGTATTAGGATTTTTGGCGAGCCATTCCTGCTTTAAAGTAGCCACCCTGGCCATTCCCCCGGTTTTACCACCTTCCAGCGGTGCTATCTCGTACACATCGTTTACCTGCACAAACACGATATCTATCTTCCCGTTTTCTTTGCCGGAAGCAGCATTCCTGGAACTGGAACAGGAGGCCAGCCCGAGGCAAACAGCAATACTTAAATAAAGAAAGTATTTTTTCATAGAGTCGCTTTGAGAAAGCAAATTAGGAAACTATTGAAGTAATTGGAAGCAGTCTTCGATATTTAAAAAACAACATTGTTTTTATGGTTAATGGTTCCAGCGGGTCGAAAAACAATTGAACGGAATAACGGTATTTCAATGAGATCACCAGGGGCCGGTTGAACCGTAATTGTTATCCTGTTTTAAATTTTAGTCTATGGGTTGTACATTACCTTTTTTATTCAAAGCAATATGCGTTTTAAAACAGGAGCAAGTGTTTTACCAGTAATTGTAATCTCCCAGGCATGCTGTGTTTCGTTATGGTTTGCCGGCAATGCAGTAATGGAAAACCTGGTACTGCATTTTAAGTTGTCGGAAGGAGCTCTTGCTTATATTACGTCTTCCGTGCAGCTGGGCTTTATATTGGGCACACTGGTTTTCTCCATATTTATGATCGCCGACAGGCTACCGCCGTCAAAACTGTTTTTTATAGCTGCTTTGGCAGGTGCATTATTAAACGGACTTATTGTTGTCGGCCATCAAAATCTGGTCAGCTTATTGTTGTTCAGATTTCTAACCGGGTTTTGCCTTGCAGGTATCTACCCCGTCGGGATGAAAATTGCTGCCGACCATTACGACAACCGGCTAGGCAAAGCACTCGGATTTTTGGTAGGTGCATTGGTTTTGGGTACAGCATTGCCACATTTGCTGAAGGATATATTGCGTGATCTCAATTGGAAATATACCCTGGTCTCCACTTCGGTTTTGGCTTTGTCTGGCGGCTTACTTATGCTGATTTTTGTCTCCAACGGGCCTTACCGGAAACCAGGCTCTAAAACAGATTTTTCTGCATTCAGGAAGATTTTTGGCAATAAGGAATTGAGCGCTGCTTCATTTGGATATTTTGGTCATATGTGGGAGTTATATGCGTTCTGGGCATTTGTTCCTTTTATGCTCCGGCACTATCAAAATAGCCATCCATCAGCAAACCTAAATGTCTCCCTCCTATCATTTTGTATTATTGGTGTAGGTGCGTTTTCCTGTGTAGCAGGCGGTATGCTGTCGTATCGTTTTGGAACAAAAAGAATAGCAGCGGCCTCCCTCCTTTCCTCATGCATTTGCTGCATCGTATCACCCGTTATTTTTATTTTTGGAAACGAATGGGTACTGGTAGCGTTCCTCCTTTTTTGGGGCTTGACAGTCATTGCTGATTCTCCGCTGTTTTCAACTTTGGTGGCGCAAAATGTACAACCGGAATTCAAAGGCACTGCACTCACATTAATTACCTGTATTGGTTTTTCCATCACCATCCTCAGCATACAGCTGATGGGATATTTGGCCGGCCGGTTGAACCCCGGTTATATTTTCACTATTCTTTCTATTGGACCTATTCTAGGTATAATTGCTATGACAAAATCCGGAAAGCGCTGATTCAAAGTGCATCATCGCACCCTATTCGTTTTTAAAATGCAAGTCTTTAACTTCTTTGTATACCTTCCTTGCCACTTTTCCGTTTCGGTCAATAATTAAATATGAAAAAGTGGTGTCTCCTTTTATTATTTTTAAATCTTTCTCTTTTTCAAAGTCCAACCATTGTGTTATTGAGCCAATATGTAACATTGTGTCCTTACTTATCAATTTAGTTCTTGTCTCAAACCAGTAGCCTCCTTCACCACCTTTTCCGCTAACCTGTGTCCGGGAAAGCAAACTGTCTTTTTTATCAAGAATGAAATAAAATATCTTCAAACCTAATTCCCCTTCGTCATTAATAACTGTAAATTCATTTTTTGTTTCATCTCTGTCTTGCCAAGAATAAAAATAAACTTCGCTTCGTAAAGTGCTGTCAAAAAGAGGATGCTTTATACTCTTGAAAGTTTTATAATCAACTCTCAAAACACTGTCGCTAATGAACTCGCTTTTATTTTTAAACTTAAAGTTTTCCTTTTGAGTTTCCCAAAATGAATTATTGTTCTTTGTCAAGTTTTTACAACTAGAAAAAAATATAATTATTAGGGAGGTTAAAATTCGCATAGAGTGATATTGCATTACTGCCAACAAGAGAAAACCGGGCTTCAAAACACGGACAAGACGATTTCAAATGGTTGCCTTTTACATTCTTCCTGCCATAAAAATATCTCTTCTTCTTAAACAAAAGAAAACGGCCGCTAAGTTCAAAACTACAGGTTCACGATCAGTACCGGCACCTTCACTTCATGTCGTACTGCATTAATGGTTTCACCGTGCCAATAATCTTTTAAACCGCTGTGGCCATGACTGCCGATAACCAGCATATCTGCATCGCTTTCTTTAACCAAACGAACAATTTCAGCAACGCGATCCCGGAAGCCCAGTTTTGCAATGGCATTGATGCCCCTGGCTTTTAACTGTTCTGCATACTGCGTCAGCCTGTCTGCATCCTGTTGCGTTTCGAGGTCGGCAGTGGAAGAGCCCAGCAATTTTGCGGCGGCACTTTCCACTATATGGATCAATGTATAGGCTGTCTCCGGTTGCCCCTGGCTCAGGGCATAAGCGATAATTTTTTCATCCCGCTCTGTAAAATCCAGCGCCACAACAATGCGCTGAAACACAGGTACGGTAAGGTTCTGGAGCATGGGTACCGGCTGGTGAATAGCAGGCAACGGTTTAGCCTGCCTTTTTAACCAGGGGAAAATAACAACATACACAAGCAGTGCCAGCAAGGCAGTACCACCCACAATAATGATCAGTTTCCACGCAAGACTGTCGGAGGTTGAAAAGAAATCGATCGCCTGGCCGGCAAGCATTTTGATGTTCAGGTACACTAAAATACTGGCTACGATCCAGCTCAGGATTTGTATCAGTGGCTTGATGGTAAACGATCCCATCTTGGATTTATCACTAACAAAATGAATCAATGGAATGATGGCAAAACCCAACTGCAAGCTAAGGATCACCTGGCTGAAAATAAGTAGTGTATCCACTTCATCATCTCCATAGATCAATATCACCAATACAGCCGGAATCACCGCAACCAACCGCGTCAGCAAACGCCTTACCCATGGATTCATTCTGAGCCTCAGGTAACCTTCCATCACGATCTGCCCGGCCAGGGTACCGGTTATCGTGCTGCTTTGCCCTGCTGCTATTAACGCGATCGCAAATAGTTTGGGCGCCCAGGTTCCAAGACTGCCGGCGAGTAATTCGTGGGCATCTTCTATACCAGCAACGTTAGTACGGCCTGTGTTAAAAAATACGGTAGCCGCTAAAACAAGAATGGCGGCATTTACAAAAAACGCGAGGTTCAGGGCAATGGCGGTGTCAAAGAAATTATTCTTCAATGCACGTTTGATGCTTTTATCGTCGGTGCCGATTTTACGGGTTTGAACCAATGCACTGTGCAGGTATAAATTATGGGGCATTACCGTGGCACCTATGATGCCAATGGCCAGGTACAAAGCTGTTTCGTCGGGCAAGGGTGATGTAATTCCTTTAGCCGCATAAAGCTCTTTGGCATCCGGAAAAGAGGGTATAAAACCACGTATCACTTCCACCATTGGCGGGCTGGCTAATATTATGTTGATCAAAAAACAAACCCCGATGATAAAAATGAGCCCGATGATAAAAGCTTCCATTTTTCGCATGCCCAACCTTTGCAGGATCAGGAGTAAAAAAGTATCGAGGATCGTAATCGCGACGCCCCAGATAATAGGAAGATCTGTCAACAGGTAGATACCAATGGCCATTCCCAACACCTCGGCAAGGTCGCAGGCCGCGATGGCTATTTCGGCCAACACATACAAGGCAATATTAATGTAGCGCGGATAGGTTTCACGGTTGGCCTGCGCCAAATCACGTCTTCTCACGATTCCCAGCCGGGCCGACAAACTCTGCAGCAATAAAGCCATCAGGTTGCTCATCAGCAATACCCAAATCAATGCGTATCCATATTTGCTCCCACCCGCCAGGTCGGTGGCCCAGTTCCCCGGATCCATATACCCAACACTTACCAGGTAGGCCGGGCCTGCAAATGCGAGAAAGCGCTTGATCCTGGAATTACCTGTTATGGCCACACTGTTGTGAACTTCCTGCAACGATATATCTGAGTGATTTTTTTCCATTGTTTTTTTGTTTTCTTTTTTGGGGGAGTTAAGCCTCACCCTCTTGTCCCTCTCCTCGCGGATAGGGACGGTGCTTTTGTGTAATTGCAAACATCAGTTCTTCCACATCTGCATTTGTGCCTATCCAAACTATGCTGCGTGGCATTTGCCCATTTGCATATTTGCCCATTGTCTTTCATTTCCACATTTCCACATTTCCACATTTCTCACATTTCCACATTTACAATCCTCTCATTTCAATTTCACAAAAAGATGCTTTGCCAATTGCTCGCTGATACTGAATGGGGGCTGATTAGGGATCTTTATTTCGAGTGAATTATCAAAGCTGAAATGTTGTTTTACTTCCAGCCTCGTGCCGATCTGTAATTGTTTCAGCCGCAACATTTCCAGCAGGTCCGTGCTTTGGTCGCTTACGGCACATATTTCAGCTCCCTGGTTGGGTTTCAGCTGCAACAGGCAGATTTGCTGTTGTGTTTCCATCCTCCCCTTACTGTCGGGTATCGGATCTCCATGGGGGTCAAACTTTGGAAGACCCATATATTCGTCCAGTTTATCGGTAAGCAGATCGCTTTTTACATGCTCCAGTTGTTCGGCTATTTCATGCACTTCGTCCCAGCCAAACTGCAGGTGTTCCACCAAAAAAAATTCCCATAACCGGTGCCTCCGGATAATGGAAAGGGCCAGTTTCTTTCCCTCGGGGGTAAGCCTGACACCATAATATTTTTGGTATAGCAACAGATCCTTTGCCTCCAGTTTTTTAAGCATGTCTGTCACCGAAGCAGGCTTGGTTTGCAAGGATGCCGCCAGGTCATTGGTCAACACGTTTTTGCCAGATTGCTGTAAGTGATACACGGCCTTGATGTAATTTTCTTCCGATGTAGTGTACATGTTTAGGGATTAGTTGATTGGGGATTAGGGATTGGCTAACCCGCATTTTTTAGGCAAATCTAAAAATATTTTTCAATTGGTATTAAAATATTTTAAGTCGATAGAAAACGTTCAGAAGGTATTGTACAAAAAAAAAGGACACCCCGTATTTGAGGCATCCTTTTTTTATGAGTTTTAATAAATCTGTTAGAGTATCAGTTTTTGCTTATACAACACGGTGTTTCCTTTATTATGCTGGAACACCCTGTCGTTGCTGTACACCACACCCATATACATTCCGCGTGGCAATGCTGGTAATGGTATCTGGCTGTTCCACTGTGTTAGCGGCTTGCTCAATATTAACTGGCCGGCAGCATTAAACAGGTTGAACGACAGGTTGCGGGTCGTAAACCATCCCGGATCCATATACACCCGTATAGGCGATCCCGGTTGCAACAGCGATGGGAATATCCTGAACCCAGGGTAAACCACTTTTAATTCCACCACATTGCTATACATGAATTTTCCCATTTTGTCGAACATCTTCATCCGGTAATAAAGAACCGGATCCGGTATCAGGTTCAGATCGTCGTTGGTAATATAACTGGTTGCCGATGCAGCAAAAACATTGTTTTTAGTGGCAGCCATTGTCCTGATCCTGGCAAAAGCCGATGGCAGATTCACATTGGCACGCTCCAGTTCGTAACGATCAACATTTCTTTCGCCATTACTTACAAAAGTCAGTTCATTTCTTGTGGAATAATTGGATCCGGCAAAACTGTAGCTGAATGGACAAGGAAGATTTGCAGGACCAGTGAGCTCAAAGTTGTCAAGCGCCACGCCGTTATCAATCACGCCAGCATCACTTTTAAATACAAAACGGAAAGCTACGCATGCCTGGCCTTTTAATTCGTTGGCTACATAACTGTATTTTGCCCATGGCCTGGTACCGGTAAAATACGCATCGTTGTTGGTACCGAAGGCACTGAAATCGCCCGCAGCCGTAAGCGGTAATGAATTATACCAGGTGGCAGATTTGCCTCCGAGTACTGTCCATGTAGCGCCTGCATTGGTGCTATACTCTATCCTGAAACCATCGTAGTCTTTTTCGCATTTCCATTTACCATAAAAAGAAAATGTATATGCGTCGGTGCTGCTGAGATTATATTCCGGGGTATACAGAATAGCTGTGGTGTTGTTTTGGTATTGGGTGGCAGTGAGAGCTGTTACCCATGCATTAGCACCAGATATTACACTGTCTTTTCCTGCTATAGTGCTTCTGCCTCTTTGCCAGTTGGTAGTTGCAGATGCTGCACCGCAATTACCGCCCGAGGTAGCCGGAGCTGGTACAAAATCAACAGCAGACTCAAAATCGCCACCATCAGCCAATGTATAAGACACGCTGCGTTCCGGCATTACGTAAACGAGGTCTGTTTTTGTTGACACCAGGTTATTATCATTATTGATCTTCAGTTTTACGGTATGATAACCTGGCTGTGTAAATGTGTAGCTGAAATTCGCAGCCGTGCTTTCGATCGTTCCGTCGTTATCTACATCCCAGCTCCATGATGTTGGTTTGGTACTGCCATCTGTAAACTGAACAGAAGCGCCCGGGTAAACCACCTGTATGTTTTGGGTGAACTCTGCCCTTGGTGCAGAAAAATAATCACTGCTAAACAAGCCGCGGCCGTGTGTGGCAGCGATCATCATATTGTCACTTTCCCTGATTTTTATCTGGTCGGTGCGTACGTTGGCAAGACCGCTGTTAGAGGGTCCCCAAACCGGCGTGGCAGCACTTAAATTGTCAGTACTCCATACCCCGAGTTCTGTAGCGATCAGGGCCTCATCTGTGGTATTTCTTGGGCTGAAAATCACCCAGCGAACCGGCATATCAGGAAGGTTTCCTTCCACACTGCGCCAGGTTGTTCCGCCATTGTTGGTTTCCCAGATACTGGTGATACCGTAGTTGTAAAATGTAGCAATCAGGTGATTCTCATTGCCTTTTTGAATAGCTACACAGGAAACATTACCTACAGCAAGCTGCCCGGTCGGTCCTGAGATATTGGTAATTGTTGGAGTTGCGGCTTTGGAGTTGGTCACCTTTAAAATGCGGCCGTTATTCGTACCAATGTACACCGTATTGGAATCGGTACTAAAGTTGGGTGATACATTTACACTGGTTACACCCCCTCCGCCAAATGCCGCGGCATTGGTAATTTCATTGGCGTTGTTCCCTGTTTTAGGATTGTTCCAGCGGAAAAAACTATTAGCCCGGCAACCACCATATAGCACATTGCCATAATTATCATAATCTGTTGGGTTTACAAAACTACCCAGGTTTGCCAGGCCACCTGAAGGTGTCACACTGGTAAACGAAGCCCCTTCGTTGGTGGAGCGATAGTAATTATTGTACACATAAGAAGTAAATTGAAAACACGGTTCGTCCTGGTCGATATGCGGTAACATACCATCACCACCACTTACATCCACCGTAGCATTAATACCCGGTTGATCGAAGCGTTGAGAGCCGTTATCCTGTGCACCTGCGAGGAAAAAGTTTTTGCCTGCAGCCGGGTGAATAGCGCAGCCATAGTATTGTGTTACATTATAACCTGCATCTTTTTTTGCATAGGTTGTTCCTCCGTTTAAACTAACAAATACACCGCCGTCATTGCCAAATAGGACGCGGCCGGAAATGTTCTTGTCGTAAAGGATCGCATGATGATCGGCATGTACATAAGGTAAACCTGCAGCACCGCGCCATTCGGATACCTGTACCCAGGATGCGCCGGCTGTGGTGGTCCTGAACATATCTACACCACCTACCATGGCTTCATTTCCGTTAAAAGGATTTACAGAAATGATCAGATCGTACCAGGCCTGGCCACGTGTAAGATCAGTGCCCAGACCGGTTGTGGAAGTAGGCCTTGGTAATGTTACAAACGTATTACCACCGTTCGTAGAGCGATATATATTTTGCAGGATTGAGTTTGTCGCACAAGCCATGATCCAAACATTCGATGGGTTTGATGGATCCAGGGCGATATCAGTGCGATAGATCAGGTTGCTATCGGGCAAACCGCTTCCGGCTCCTTTGAGGTTCAATACTTTCCAGCTACCGGCATCACCGGTGGTGGAACGCCAGATGCGACCAAACTGCTGTAAACCGGTAGAAGCAAACAAGGTTCCATCGGAAGCAATTTCTATGTCAGATCCCCGCAGATCGCTTGATAAAGCTGTAGTTGCAGCTGCTACTCCAATCACCCTTGTCCAGGTGGTACCGCCATCTGTGCTTTTCAGTACACCACCGCGATTGCCATACTGGCTGCGGCAGGCTGCGTATACCGCACCGTTATTGGCGACAACCACTTTTTGTACGTAGTCAAAATTGTAAGTAGGTGCCGGGTTAAGCGTTAGGATATTAGTAGTGGAAGTCAGCAGGTTCCAGGTAACACCGCCGTCGGTCGTTTTATATATACCGATCCCGCGAATGGCATCAGCATTAAAAACTGCTTCGCCGGTGCCCACATAAATAATTTGTGGGTTGGAAGGATCCTGTGCAATAGTAGAGATCGCGATATTGTCCCAAAAATTATTGACCGGCATCCACACAGGCGTTGCCACGGTAATATCATTGGTTTTCCAAAGGCCGCCGCCTACGCTGCCGGCCCATACTTTTTTTCCTGTTGGATCATTGGCATCTATCAGCAATGCCCTTGTACGGCCACCAATATTGGATGGACCTCGCTCCTGCCAGCCAATGCCAGCAATGGCACTCTGAATGCCGCCGCGGTTACGGAGTTGTTCAGCATACCTGAATGCGTCATACAATCTTTCACTGGGAACATCACCGAGGTTGGGATCCCGGGTCAGCATCATGTCTTGTTCCATGGCTTTATCCACGCCATCTTCTTTTTCCCTTTCGGTGGATTCGTTTTTCCCTTTTTCCTCATAGCCATCCTTGGAAGAAGTGCAGCTGAATAGAACGAAACAGCATGCTATTGCCGTAAGCAATGGAGTAGAAATTCTCATTTTCGCAGGTTTAGTTTTTTGGTAAAAAGTCTGTTACAGACGCCGGTGAAAATAAGAAGGAATACCCAATAAACCGTTCGATACTGTCGCTAACCTGGGTGAATATTGAAAAAAATCAAAAAAAGAAGGCGTTGAAAGATGATTGACGCTAATAATTAAAAAACACGGGAGGTTTGTGAATGAAAAGGGGATATTTTTTATACGATTGATATATAGTAAAAAAACTATTGATACCACCGGTTAAAGTGATATACAAAAATCAGGCTTCTTTGGTTGCGAGGTTTAATATGGCATTGGTGAGATTATCCCAGAGGTATTTTTTCTTCTCTTCGCATAAGGCCGGTAAGAAGCTGTCCTTTCCGCGGGTAAAGTATTCAGTTATTTTTTCGGCAATGGCATTTGCATCGGGTTCAGCTATCAACCCCACTTTACCATCGGGTACCAGCGAAGGAAGCCCGCCCACATTGGTTACGACCATCGGTATTTCAAAATGATAGGCCAGCGGCGTTACGCCACTTTGCGTAGCATTACGGTATGGTTGCACCACCACATCGGCAGCGCACAAGAAATATTTCACCTCACTGTCGGGAATAAAATTGGTCCTCAGGTCGGTCACCGTTTCGATTCCCAGGTTCTTTACCTGGTCAAGATAAGGTTGGGCTTCTTCGTAAAATTCTCCGGCAACCACCAGTGAAAAATTTTGCAACAGGTTTTTGTTTTTAATAATGCTAACGGCTTCCAGGAGCATATCCAGTCCCTTGTATTTCCGGATAAAGCCGAAGAACAGGAGTATTTTCTTTGCGGGGTCAATATTCAATTTTTCGCGGGCCTCACTGCTGCTAATGGCTTCTCCAAAATTATCGTACAAAGGATGATTGACCTGCAAGGCTGGTTTTACCTTGTCAAGGCTCCGCAGGTCTGCCATCACCTTTTCGCTCATGGTAACAAAGGCATTCACCGGCTTAATAAAGTATTTCGTAAACAGTGAATCGCCTGGCCGCTTTTCATGCGGAATAACATTATCGGCTATGCATACCACTTTCGTATGGCCGTTCTTTTTAGCCCTTCGTAAAATGGTGCCAAGACATGGCCCCATCACCGGCAGCCAGTAGCGGACTACAATAATATCCGGCCGCATTTTTTTTAGCTCATTACCAACAATCAGCCAGTTAAAAGGATTTACAGAATTGATGCAAACTTTAATGTTGATATCAGTAGGTGCCGGTTCGGAAGAATATTGCGTAGTACCCGGAAACATAAAGCCGGGGTACTGCAGGGAGAATGTGTAAATCGTAACCTTATGCCCCTCATTTTGAAATTGCCTGGCCAGTCTTTCGTCGAAAGATGCCAACCCGCCACGAAGCGGATGCGCCGGGCCTATGATGATAATGTTTGCCATGGGTAGGTAAAAAAGTTGACTAAAAACATCGGAGACTGTACCGGCGGGGTTTTCACCAGCAGTCGCTTTGATTTATTTGAGTGTAACGGTGAAACCCCGACGTGTGGGATATTTTGAGAGATAAAACCAACGCCTTAAAAAATTGAAGGTCCTAAAAATCAGGAGTTAAGTCTCTAATTTTCAAAGTCGTTCTCACGTCGGGGTTTCACGGCAAACGGCTGCAATTTTAGAGATCCTGCTTGTGAAAACCCCGCCGGGACAGCTCAAAATATTCGGCAAATGAATGCGCAACAAACTTGGCTTTTGCACTTGGCGTGACCCACTCGCCTATCCTCCGCGTTAATCCAATCCCAGCCTTTCCTCCACGCCATACACATTTCTGTCCTGCGCATTTCTTACAACCAGTTCCGCAAGAAAACCGGCGAGGAATAATTGCACCCCAATAATCATGGCAGCGAGTGCGATGTAAAAACTGGGCCTGCTGGTGATATAAGCGTTATCGTCTACCAGTTTGGAAACAATTAAGAATGCACTGATCCCGAAACCGAGGATAAAGAACAGCATACCCATCAACCCAAAAAACTGCATGGGCTTTTTGCCATAGCGTCCTACAAATAAAATGCTTGCAAGATCCAGGGGGCCATTGATAAAGCGGCTAAGGCCAAACTTGGATACACCAAACTTCCGGGCCCTGTGCTCTACCACCTTCTCCCCTACTTTTTTAAAGCCAGCCCATTTGGCCAGTACCGGGATATAGCGATGCATTTCGCTGTAGATCTCAATGCTTTTGACTACTTTGTTTTTATAAGCTTTCAGCCCGCAGTTCATGTCGTGCAGCTTGATGCCACTCATTTTGCGGGTAACAAAATTGTAGAGTTTGGAAGGAATATTTTTCGTGAAAGTATTGTCGTGGCGCACTTTTTTCCAGCCGCTAACGATATCATATCCTTCTTCCAGGATCATCCTGCGTAGCTCTGGTATTTCATCGGGACTGTCCTGCAGGTCGGCATCCATGGTAATGACCACCGTTCCTTTGGCGGCTTTAAAAGCCTCATTCAGCGCAGCGCTTTTTCCGTAGTTGCGTTGAAATTTGATGCCTTTGATCGACGGATTAGAAGCACGTAAGTTTTCAATCACTTCCCAGCTATTGTCGGTACTGCCATCGTCTACAAACAAAACTTCGTAACTAAAATTATTCTCAACGCACACACGATGTATCCAGGCCGATAATTCGGGCAGGGACTCAGCTTCGTTTAAAAGAGGAATGACAATACTAATGTCCATTAAGCGCCTTTATTTTTTACCCGAGGGGATTTGCATTTGGATTTTTCTTTGCTACAACAGCTCCTGCCAGCGAAGCAACGCAACCCATAATTAAGAAAACGATCATGGTACTACCGGCGGTGATCACCACAAAATACTTACTCACACCAGCCACTATTTTTTCCATCTGTTCGGTGTCTCCTTTGTTAGGTTGTTTGGCCATTTCCGCCCGCATAATAGCAAGGGACTGCTCCTTAATTTCAGGGAACAATACAGTGAGCGCCAACACCATATACAAAATGAAAATACAGGTAAGCACGGCAGTTACTTTAAAACCATGGGCAAATACATTTCCAAAAGTCACATTGCCTTCCATTTGGTTGCCATAATTAATACATGCCCAAACAATACCGCCAATGATCAGTACATATTGCACCCATCCAAAGTTCTTGGATTTTTCTACGCCCATAATGGCTGTAACTACGGCAAATGCAATCACTGCCGCCGCAATAATCAAACCTTTCACTACCGGCGACATCAGTTTTTTTTCCATGAGTATTGTTTTTTAATCGTTCAAAAATAGCCGTTTCCCACGGATGGTACCGATTACTTTTCCACCAAGTGTTTTGCCAATAAAAGCGTTATTGGAGCAAAGCGATTGTATATGATCTTTTGTGAAAACGGTGGCTTCGCCCGGAGAAAATAAGGTGATAGAAGCCGTGCTGCTTACGTCCACCGCGTCGGCTGGCAGCCCGAATATTTTTTTTGCATTCATAGAAAAGATTGCGGTCAATTGGTCGCCTGTTAATTGTGGCATGGCTGCGGCTACAGCACCGAAGCAGCTCTCCAATCCTTCCATGCCATATTTGGCATATTCAAATTCACAGATTTTATTATCGTAATCCTGTGGGTAATGATGGCTGCTGATACAATCCACGGTTCCATCTATCACGGCTGCTTTTAATGCATCCACGTCGGCCTTCGTTCTCAGGGCAGGATTTAGTTTCAGGTTGGTATCGTACCCCAATAGGTCTTCGTCAGTAAAACTCAGGTGATATGGCGTAATACTACAGGTAATGTTCAGCCCTTCGGCCTTCGCCTTGCGGATCAGTTCAATACCGGCCCCGGTGGAGATACCCGTAACATGCAGGCGGCTACCTGTATACCGCAGCAATTCTATATCCCTGGCAATCATCAGGCTTTCCGCAATGGCAGGCTTGCCAGGCAGGCCGAGTTGGGTAGACACAATGCCTTCATTAATCAACCCGTTTTTGCTCAGCGAAATTTCGTCGGGTACCTGGATAATAACGCCATCAAAAGCCTTCACATACTGAAGGGCTTTAAGCATTACCTGGCCCGACTGTAGCGGGTTCCAGCCATCGGTAAAAGCAATGGCACCGCTACTTTTCATGTCGTACATTTCGGCCAGTTCCTTGCCCTCACAGTTCTTGGTGATGGCACCGATCGGGTACACAGATGCTGCCAGCGTTGCAGATTTCTGCACCACGTATTCCACCTGGCTTTTGCTGTGAAGACAAGGCGCCGTATTCGGCACGACAAACACATCGGTAAACCCACCCGAAGCCGCTGCCCTGGCGCCCGTTTCCAGGATTTCTTTATGCTCGGCACCGGGATCGTTGAACTGGCAAAACAAGTCTACCCAGCCCTGCGATACATGCAGGCCCTTGGCTTCAATCACCTGGTCGGCAGCTTCTTCGATGCCGGATGCGATGGAAACAATAGTTCCGTCAATAATAAGGAGGTCCTGTGTTTGTCCGTTAAAAGGCGATGATGGGTCAGCTATTACAGCTTGCTTAATAAGTAGCTTCATGTAAAGAGGATTGGGCGAAGATAACAGGTTCTGCCAAACAAAAAACAGCCCTCCCCAAACCACCCAAAATTCAGGCATGCAACCGAAAAAAATAGCGGCTCACACATTATCCCCCGCTGGCGGGGGCAGTTTAGCATGGGCCGAAGGCCTATGCTAAACGGGGGTGGTTTCCAGGCGGCCAATATCAAAATCCATCCATACAACCAGGTATCCTTTTCATTCGGCCTACAACCGAAAAAAATAGCCGCTCACAGTAAGCGTCCGACCAGAGCCATCTTTTTATCCTGCTTATAATTATTGAGTTTTG
>JAZKFT010000027.1:77012-112324 GCA_040386335.1 Bacteroidota bacterium | reverse complement strand
AATGAAGGACATCATCGAAAAAATACTACCACCGCACTAAAAGGGACAAGTCGGGAAAATGCTTCCTTTCTTTTTTAGCGTTATGCGGACGTCCTTATTTCTGGATCGTCAAATTTCCCTGTACAACCAGTGTTTTGCTATCCTTAACGGTGAGTTTGCCACCGACACCTACTGTAAAAGGTACATTCAGTACACAATCACCATCATTGGGGTTAATGATCACTTCACTATTCGCTGGCAAAGGCGATGGAGGTATCAGGTTGCCTGACCAGTTGGTAGCCACATTCCATAAGCCCCCTCCCGTAAATGTATAGATCACTGGTGCGGTAAATTCATAGGCCCCCGGGTCGGGCGATGCACCGCGTACAGCACCGGTAATATCCGTTGAAATACCTGCCACCTGGACACCAACATTATTAATGGCCAGGTTTTTAGGAATCAGCAATGTATCTGCTGTAAACATCGGATCTGCGTCAGAACTGCTCATATCCTGGCCACTGGCAGCTCTCCAGGCCGCAAGAGTATAGTACTTTGTAGGTATCGTAGTAGCCCTGACCGCAATGTTGCTATCAGGTACATAAAACACGTTATAGTTGCTATTTAATGCTGTGGTTACAGTTGATGTGGAGGCGAGTAACAATGCAGTCCGGTAGGCGCTGGTAGGCTGTGTAATGCTGATCACGTTGTTTCTCAAAACCGATAATGTGTTGGGTGATTCTTCTTTGATACCTGCAAGAATACCTGAAGATGTTCCTGGATAATTGAATGAAATAGTATTGAACGAAATCTCCGGCGCAGAGGAAGTTGTGCGTATTTCGATGCCAGTTACAGCCCCGCTAACCGATCCCAAATTAGAAATAGTATTATTATATACTTTATGGCCGGTACCCGCAAAAAGATAGATGCCTCTCATGGCACCATTGGATTGTGTTAGCCGGATCTGGTTGTCAAAAACCTGCCCATTGATATTGGCGCTTTGCGCATACTGAATAGCATTGGTTACACTAACCGTACCACTGACCTTGTTGAACCGGTTACCCCTTACGATCGTACCATCCGTTTCGCGCAGGTACACGCCATTGCTGTTAAAATCCACGAAGGAATTATTCGCGATAGTTACTTTGGTAGCCAACGGTGATACAAGGCCAAATACAGAAACACCATACCCGCCCCCAGACACGGAGTTATTTACGATATTGATGTCATCAAATGTTCCGCCTAATGTAATTACGCTTGCAGGGTCACCATTGCATACAAAAGCAGCCATTAACGTGCTGGTGGCGGTGCCCATGTTAACGTTGCAATTTTTAATGGTAATATGGCTGCCGGAATTAAGGGCCTGTATTCCTAAAAACGCCGTTGAGCCTGGTGCCATCTCAATGTTAAGACTATCAATAGTTACATATTGAAGACCGATCATCCGTATAATATGCCGGTTCGGGTTTGAGTTTATTTGTATGATGGCAGTATCTGATGTGATCGTCGCTCCGTTTCCTTTAATAGTTAAGGTGGCTGTGCTGCCCAGGCCTGCGATGTTTTGGAAAATCACCTGCTCCTTATAAACAGCTGAGCCCGGATCAACGGTTGCAATAACATTTCCGCTCATACCACAACCCGTAAGTGCACTGGCGAAAGCCGTAAAGGTGTTGAAATTCGTACTGCTCGGGGGTAAGTGATTGTTGATAGTATAATTCCCCGCCAATGGGTTACAAATATGGATAATTTTTGAAATGGTATTATTTGCAGGATCGGCGTCTGCACCGCCATTGGGATTACTAACAGTGGCTGTAATGGTATCCAATGCGATTGAAAGTGCCGGGGATGCAATATCGACAGATGCCGAGGTGCCAGGAACCAGCGACCCGGTCCATTGATAGTTAGTTGATGGACCTCCATTTATCTTCCACCCGATATCGGCAGAGGTGAGCGTTACAGAGCCTGTGTTTCGTATAACAACGCTGATGGTCTGAGTGCCGGGCAAGGCACTTACGGGGGTCGGCATAGCAGTTAATGCGGCATCATTGCCTGTAGCAGCAACGTCGAGATATAATTGTGGCCGTCCTCCTGTGCGGGATAACGTTGCAGGTGCGGTGGTTCCGTTTGCATTTGCACCTGTGTTTGCGAGCGTGGCCAGTCCACGCCAGTCAAAAGAAGTGTTGATCCAGCTGGCAGTTCTTACGATCTCTGTAATTACCTGCAGGTTATCACTGCCATTCCAGGTGAAATAGCTATTATTTAGAACAAACCACTGTATGCCAGGAGCAGCCGGGATATTGCCGCTGGTAGTCGAATAAACAAGAGTGGCTGTCGAAATCTCAGTAGCGAAATTCGGGTTCGCTGCAAAACTTGTATCCGATACATGCTTCAAATAAATTTTGATCCCAAGATTGCTGCCGGAATATTCCCCTTCCCCGGTTTTATTCCAACCAATCGCCATTATTAACTTACCAGCAACCAGGCCGCCGGCACTTAATTCCCCACTTCTGTAGATGGCTGTATGACGTTCTATCCGGGGACCGCCCGTAGTCGATGTGGTTGGCCCCAAAATATTGGTGGTTGTTGTAGAGGTGCCAACTACAACGGTGGTTTGGGCGTTAATGGTGAGCCAGGATAAACATAAAAAGAACATCAATCCCCGTTTTAAAACGGCAGGTCTGGCAACAGTAAAGTCTTGTAAAGTTGTAATTTTCATGACAAACACTTGTTTTCGATTAATAATTAGGTTATGAAATTCAAGCTGAACGAATGGTCAGAAAAAAGAAGGGGCCTTCCTGGTGACTGATACATTCAACAAGTGGGAGGATAGGATCGGGGATCGTAAAAATAAGAATTTTATAAATTGACTTTACCAGTCAGTTCTCAAATTGGTGATGATTGTGATGAGTGGCGGTAATACACGTACAGTAAAAGGGAAGGAAACAAAAGAATGTAACTGTTGTTTCCTTCCCTTTCATGGACTGTGTCCATGTTTATTCCGAACTGCCAGTGCTATGACTTCTTTATTTTCCAGCCGAGAGGCACAATTAGCCTGGCTGTGAAATTTCGTCCCATATTGTACACACCTGTTCTCCCGGTAGCCATATTTTCAGCCGTGTACTTGAGCCGGCTGAGATGGTTTTGATAGGCTACGTTACTGGCGTTGTTTAACGCAATGCTGAAACTGCAGAGTTTATGACCCTCAAAAGAAATATCGGTGCCCAGGCCAATGTTGAAAAGGGTGTAGCCGTCCGTCCTGGTTTCCGTACCGTAGCCAGTAAATGGGTTATTTTGGTTGGCCACATTTTCCATTTCCAGTTTCACATAAAAATTGGGCATGTTTTCGACCTGGTGAGGAAACTCTGCCCGCAACTCTGATAAAAACCTGGCAGGAGAAATCAATGGCAGGTTCCTGGTGCCGTCGACCTCTTTGCTAAACCTTCCTCTTACAACACTCAACGTATTTTCAAAATGCAGCCAATCAAATGGATGTGGGTGCAGGTCGAACGAAATCTCAAAACCAGCCAATGCAGCAGATTGCTGATCAAATTTAAAGGTGGTATTGCCATCAGTTAATGAATCACCACCATTAAAAGACAAGAGTTTTCCGTAAAAAATATAGTTATGAATGTTGTTGTAAAAACCGTTGACTGCCAGGTTAAAATGGCTGGAATTTATTTCCAGGCCGCCATCCAGTTGCAGGGTCGTTTCACTTATTAAATTGTTATCACCGATCTCGTACCTGTTGGTGCCTTCATGCGCGCCATTGGCAGCCAATTCGGGTATGGAAGGTGCCCTGAAACCCCTTGCAGCGTTGGCTTTAAGCGTTATGTCTTTTGTAAGTTCGTAGCTGATGCCTGCGCTTCCGCTGACATTCGAAAAGGATTTCCTAAACCCGGCGAACTTTTTATCACTGCCCTCCACCAACTCCCTGCTATCGAGGTTCCGGTAGTCGAAACGGATGCCCCCACTGACACTTAATTTATTGTTGATTTGCTTTTGTGTATAAACAAATCCACCAACATCAAAAAGGTCATACTCAGGTATTAAAAATTCCGTGCCTTTGTTTCTGTTAGCCTGTTGCATACCCGTAATGCCAAATGAAGTTTTATAGCCATTTTTCTCTTTCAGGTGATAAGCGATATTGTAGTTAATAGTTTTTAGGTCGAACCATAAATCGGCGGCATTCACATCTTCAATATTTCCAAATTCCTTCCGCTCATTTTGCTGGTAGCCAACAATTGCGGTAAGCCTTCCACTGCCAATATTGATGCTATTATCCAGCGCAAATTTGGTATGCTGAATATGCTGAAACGGGATCAGCAGGTTTTTACTTTTCAAAATATCATCGCTTGCAGTGGTTTCGAAAGGAGTGCCGCCATACAGGATGAATTTGCCATCTGCATCCCGTTCGCCTTCCACCAATCCCGGCTTCTGATCAAATTTTGAAAACAGGAAATGGGTATAACCCCAGCTTCGGTTGATGCCCGCATAACCTCCAAAATTGGCTTCGCGGAACCGGCTGTTCAACACCCGGCCGTCATTGATATTGCTATAGTCGCCGGCCTTTTTATATGAGCCATAGAGGTTCCAGTTAAAGCCATCAATATTGCCGGCCACATTCGCATAGGCACCGCGTTGATCGTTGTTATCGTTAAGACTGCCGCTCAGGTTTGCCTTTACTGTTCCTTCAGCCACAGGAACATTTGTAAGAATATTGATAACGCCTGCCAGCGCATCGCTTCCATACATCAATGAAGCCGGCCCGCGGAGTATTTCGATCTTTTGGGCGCTATATTCGTCTATCTCAATACCATGCTCATCGCCCCATTGTTGCCCCTCCTGTCTAATACCATCGTTGATAGTGATAATTCGGTTATACCCCAATCCACGGATCACCGGTTTTGAAATCGCCGGCCCTGTAGTAACCGTGCTCACACCGGGCTGATGACTGATAGCCTCCATCAGGTTACTTGCGGTGGACCTGTTTAAATAATTTTTGGAAACAATGGTAACCGGTATTGGAGTACGTTTAATAGAGGTAGCCTTTGATACGCCGGTAACGGTCACATTATTCTGTTCAGCTGCAGTTCCGTTTAATACAAAATTCTTTTTGGTTTCACCATTGATCACTACCGTTTCGGCAATGGAAGAGTAGCCCAGGTAAGAAATCTCTGCTATATAAGAACCGGAAGGAACATAAGGTAGTTTGTAGTTTCCATCTGCATCGGCCATAGAGCCCACCTTTAGATCCGCAAAATAGATAGAGGCTCCTGCAAGTGGTTTGCCGGTAGCGGCATCAGTTATCTTCCCGGTCAATGAGCCTTTAGCCCCGGCTTCAAAATTTTCTTTTTCTATCAGATGCTGCGCCTGTGCCTGTACTTGTGCAAAACTGCAAAATGCCATAATCACTATTACAAGTTTCTTCATTGCTATACATTTATTTGAATCATTGTTGCAAATATAAAGAATGCAATGATGTTGCAAAAAAAAAATAATCCGGTCATTCACCACTAAGGGAAAAAAGTTTAACAATCCCTGAATTTCCCTTTTCTGCTACCTTCATTTCTTTAGCCAAAAAGTTCATCATGTTCAAAATACTGGTTGCAGGTTTAATATTGTTTACAGGCATAGATACTCACGCCCAATGGTATAATCCCGACAAGGTAAGCGCAAAAGCCACTGCCACTTATAACGGAGCCATAGAATATGCCCAGGACAGTAAATGGAACGATGCCAAATACCTGCTACTGAAAACGTTACAGCTGGATCCCAAAATGGTAGATGCCTACCTCAGTTATGCGGGCATTTGTGGTGAAAACAAACAGTACGACAGTGCCATCATTATGTATGAGAAAGCCCGCAGCCTTGACTCTTTTTATTGCAGGGATTACAATCTCCCCTACTCCATTAACCTGGCCGGGAATGGCCGCTTTGACGATGCGTTGAATGCCGTCAATGTTTTTTTAACCAGCGGAAGACTTAACGAACGCAGTATTAAAGCTGGTGAGTTCAGAAAACGCAACTACCAGTTTGCCATTGACATGAAAAAAAATGGCAAAGACGTCAGCAGCCAATTTGCCCCGAAAAACCTGGGCGACAGTATCAACACCGAATTCCTGGAATACTTTCCCTCACTACCCATTGAAGGCGACAAGCTTGTTTTTACGCGGAGAATATTTGGCAGAAATGAAGATTTTTTTGAAAGCCATAAAAAGCCAGCGAGTGGGCCAGTAGCCAGTAGCGAGTTAGCTGCCTGGGGCAAGGCGGTGCCGCTGGATGGTGTAAATACCGAACAGAATGAAGGGGCGCAATGCATTAGCCAGGATGGGGAATGGCTGGTTTTTACCGGTTGCAACCGGAGGGAAGGATTCGGTGGCTGCGACATCTATATCAGTTTTAAAATGCCTGATGGCAGCTGGACCAAAGCAGAAAACCTGGGGCCGAATATCAACTCCGAATTTTGGGAAAGCGCTCCCAGTCTTTCGCCAGATAAAAAAGACTTGTACTTCAGCAGCCGCCGGAGCGATGGATATGGTGCCGGAGATATTTGGGTAAGCCACCTTACAGCAAAAGGCCGCTGGTCAGTGGCCGAAAACCTGGGACCAGCCGTAAACTCTGCCGGCGAAGAAAGTTCCCCCTTTATTCACCCGGACAACCAAACTTTATATTTTACCAGTGATGGGCTGCAAGGCTATGGCGAGTCGGATTTATTTGTAGCACGGAAGGGGCCAAAGGGCGACTGGAGCATTCCACAAAATCTGGGTTACCCAATTAATACGGTCGATAGCGAAGGTAGCCTTGTGGTAACCGCCGATGGTCAAACAGCCTATTATGCCAGTGACCGTAAAGACTCCAAAGGCGGTTTGGATTTGTACAGTTTTGCCATGCCAAAAAATCTCCAACCCATTAAAACACTTTGGGTAAAAGGAAAAGTTTTTGATGCGATAACAAAGAAGGGGTTGCCCAGCGGTGTGGAGCTGAAAGATGTAGCCACCGGAACCATTATTGAAAATGTTCAGACAGATGAAACCGGAAATTACCTGGTTACATTACCCATTGGCAAAGAATACTCGTTTACTGTAAACCGCAAGGGCTATTTATTTTTCAGCGATACTTATTCTCTTATCGACAATACCACGGATAGCATTTTTGAAAAAAATATCCCCTTGCAGCCGGTGGCGGTAAATACGATGATGGAACTGAAAAACATTCTGTTTGAAACAAATAGTTTCAAACTCAAACCCTCTTCATACAACGAGTTGGGAAAAGTGGTGCAATTACTTAAAGACAACCCAACCCTTAAGATTCAAATAGGAGGTCACACCGATAATGTAGGCAAGCCTGCAGATAATTTACTGCTCAGCAACAACAGGGCGAAATCGGTGGTAGACTATCTTGTAAGCCAGGGCATCGTAGTAACAAGGCTCAGTTACAAGGGCTTTGGAAGCACCAAGCCACTGGCCGATAACAAGACGGAAGCTGGCAAGGCAAAGAACAGGAGAACCGAATTGGTGGTAACAGCCAATTAGTTTTATTTTGGAAAAAGGCAGGGTGATATTCCTTACGTGCAGACCTGTTTTTAACCAGCTATTTTACATCACCAATAAACACGAATAGACAACCCATGAAACTTGACCATTGAACATTATATGTTTATATTTTATTATTAAATCATATAACCGAACCCGTAATTAGCCAACCTCGTTATCACCCCAATGCATCCCGAACTTCTCTACCAGATAGCACTCACCCAGGTAACCAATATCGGCTGTGTACACGCCAAAATACTGATTGACCATTTTGGCAATGCTGAAGCCATTTTCAAAGCCAGGAAATCAACGCTTGAAAACATGGAGGGTATCGGTAGCATCCGGGCATCCGCCATTAAATCGTTTACTGATTTTAGCAGGGCAGAAGAAGAATTAAAATTTATTACAAAGTATAAGATCCAGCCGCTTTTTATTGGCACCAAACCATATCCCCGCCGTTTATTAAACTGTTACGATAGCCCTACCATGCTGTATTACCGCGGCGAAGCCGATTTGAATAGCTCAAGGGTTGTTTCCATTATCGGTACCCGTGCCAATACGGATTATGGCAAATTGTTAACCGAAAAACTGGTAAAAGAACTGGCTGCCGAAAAAATATTGATTCTAAGCGGCCTGGCATTTGGCATTGATACCATGGCACACAAATCCGCATTGAAAAATGGTTTACCAACCGTTGGTGTTTTAGCCCATGGACTGGATACCATTTACCCCGCCGAAAATACAAGGCTGGCCAAGCAAATGGTAACCGAAGGTGGCGGTATTCTCAGCGAGTTTATGAGCGGCACAAAACCCGACAAACATAATTTCCCAACAAGAAACAGGATCGTAGCCGGTATGGCCGACGCGACCATAGTGATAGAAACAGACATAAAGGGAGGAAGCATGATCACTGCTGAACTGGCGAATAACTATAACCGGGATGTATTTGCTTTCCCAGGCAAAACCACCGATGCGAAAAGCAAAGGCTGTAATTATCTAATACGGGCAAATAAGGCCGCCCTTATTACCTCCGCCCAGGATTTACTGGAGCTCATGGGCTGGCTTCCCCAACCCGAAAAAAAGAAAAAAGTTCAGCGGGAACTCTTTATTGAACTCACAGCAGATGAAAGAATATTGGTGCAGCTGCTCGGCCAAAACGATCAGATGCAGATAGATGAAATTTACCTCCAAAGCCAGCTGACAGCCAGTTTAACGGCCGCTGCCTTATTGAGCCTGGAGTTGCAGGGGATTGTAGTAAGCTTACCAGGCAAGGTGTATAAACTGGTATAAAACTATTGATTTGTTTAATTTTCGGTTTGGCTGTAAGTAGTACATTTTATACACTTATAGCCAAACCTAAAAAAACAGGTTTGGCTATAAGTAGCCATTTTTATACATTTATAGCCAAACCTAAAAAGATGGAAGGCATTATTGGACGCCAAAGAGAGATGGAAATATTTACCGCAGCATTGAATAGCAACCGCTCTGAATTTTTGGCTGTTTATGGCAGGCGGAGGGTAGGAAAAACATACCTGATACGCACAGCATTCGAAAAAAAAATCACATTTTACTTTACCGGGGTAGCTAATTCCTCCACGGAACAACAGCTTGCAAATTTTGATACCGCCTTTAAAAAGATAAATAAAAAAACAAAAAAAGCTCCTGCAAAAAACTGGTTTACGGCTTTTGACCAACTTACCCATTTTTTAGAAAAAACCACTACTGCCAAAAAGGTAATTTTTATAGATGAACTTCCCTGGCTGGATACCGCCAATTCGGGGTTTATACAGGCATTGGAATATTTTTGGAACAGTTGGGCATCGGCCCGTAAAGATGTTATTTTAGTGGTATGCGGCTCGGCGGCTTCGTGGATGATCAACAAACTCATCAACAATAAAGGTGGGCTGCACAACAGGGTTACCAAAAGGATAAAAGTATTGCCCTTTACATTGCTGGAATGTGAACAGTTGGTACGGTCAAAAAAAACCGTACTGAACCGGTACCAGATTGTGCAACTTTATATGGTGTTTGGAGGCATCCCATTTTATTGGGACGAAGTCTCAAAAGAATTGAGTGCCGAACAAAATATACAGGAAATATGCTTTGGCGAAAACGGGTTACTCCGCACAGAATTTACCAACCTGTTTAGTTCGATTTTTAGCAATGCAGACAGGCATGTTGCCATTGCAAATGCATTGGCAACAAAAGCGAAAGGCCTTACAAGGGATGAAATTATTAAAGGATCCGGGTTGCCGGATGGCGGCAGCATGACGAGGTTATTGACCGAAATGGAAGAAAGCGGCTTTATAAGAAAGTATGTTCCTTTTGAGAAAAAAATGAGAACCAGCTTGTACCAACTCACAGATCACTACACCTTGTTCTATCTGCGTTTTATAAAAACAACGGCCTGGTTCGATGAAAATAGATGGTTGAATATTTTAGACAAGCCTGTTTACCGGGCATGGACTGGCTATGCTTTTGAACAGGTGTGCCTATACCATTTAAAACAGCTTAAGCATGCATTGGGCATAGCAGCTGTGGATATCAATGTTTCAAGTTGGCGAAGCAGTAGTAAAGAAAACGGGGCTCAAATAGACCTGGTAATAGACCGGCGTGATCAGGTGATCAACCTCTGTGAAATGAAATTTTCCATCAATCCATTTTTGATCGACAAAAAATATGATACCGTATTACGAAATAAAATAGCGGCGTTTAAGAAAGAAACAGGCACACGCAAATCGGTGTTTCTGACCATGGTAACCACTTTTGGCCTGCAAAAAAATAGCTATGCAGCCGCAACCGTGCAAAACGATGTGGATATGAACGCTTTGTTTCATAAATAGCCCAACGCAAAGGGGCCAGCACTAGTGCCACCATTTGCAAAACCTGGTTTACAATTTGGTTTTTTTGGGCAAGTAGCTTTTTCTTATATCTTCGCCTATGGCAACAAGAAAAACTCCCCCAACTACTAAGACGGAAAAATTTTTTGGCGAAGGACTCACCTTTGACGATGTATTATTGCTCCCCGCTTACAGCGAAGTACTGCCCCGCGAAGTGGACATTAAGAGCCAGTTAACCAAATCTATATCGCTGAACCTGCCCATGCTGAGTGCTGCGATGGACACGGTAACCGAATGGCAACTGGCCATCGCACTGGCCCGCGAAGGTGGCATCGGCATCCTCCACAAGAATATGAGTATTGAACAGCAGGTGGAGCAGGTACGTAAGGTAAAACGCAGCGAAAGCGGCATGATCATCGACCCCATCACGCTGAATGTAGACTCCACTATTGGCGACGCTTTAAAGCTGATGAAGGAAAATAAAATTGGAGGTATTCCCATCGTAGACGCCACTAAAAAGCTGGTCGGCATTCTCACCAACAGGGACCTGCGTTTTGAAGGTAACAGCAAACGGAAAGTAAGCGAGGTAATGACTGCTGAAAACCTGGTGACCGCCCCCGAAGGCACCACGCTCAACAGCGCTTTTAAGATCCTCCGCCAGCATAAAGTAGAGAAATTGCCGGTGGTAAAAAAAGACCAAACCCTGGTGGGTCTCATCACCTACCGTGACATACAAAAACTCCAAAGCCAGCCCAATGCGGTAAAAGACAGCTATGGTCGCCTGCTGGTAGGCGCTGCGCTTGGAATTACCCACGATATGTTGGACCGTGCCGATGCACTCTTAAAAATCGGCGTGGATGTAGTGACGCTGGACAGTGCTCATGGCCATAGCCGCGGCGTAATCGAATCAGTAAAAAAACTACGGAAAGCTTTTAAAAATATACAGATCATCGCCGGAAACGTAGGGACCGCAGCTGGCGCAAAAGCCCTGGCCGATGCCGGTGCAGACTGCGTAAAAGTGGGTATTGGCCCCGGTTCTATTTGCACCACCCGTATCGTAGCCGGTGCAGGTGTACCACAAATCACGGCTGTAATGGAAGCCGCAGCGGCATTGAAGCCGAAGGGAATTCCACTGATCGCCGACGGTGGCATCCGTTATACAGGCGACCTGGTAAAAGCTTTGGCAGCCGGCGCCAGCCTGGTAATGATGGGCAGCGTATTTGCGGGCACCGAAGAAAGCCCCGGTGAAACCATTATCTATGAAGGCCGCAAGTTTAAGCAATACCGGGGTATGGGCAGCATTGGCGCCATGCAGGGGGGCAGCAGCGATCGCTATTTCCAGGATGTGGAAGACGGCATTAAGAAATTGGTGCCCGAAGGCATCGAAGGCAGGGTAGCTTTCAAAGGCAGCCTCAACGAAGTGGTGCATCAATATATGGGCGGCCTCCGTGCCGGCATGGGCTACTGCGGCGCTCCCAATATCAAGGCCCTGCAAGACCATGCGCAGTTTATCCGCATCACCAACGCCGGCATGAAAGAAAGCCATGCGCATGATATTGAGATCACGAAGGAGAGTCCGAATTATAGCAGGTAGAGTCGGTTTCAGTTAGCAGTTTTTCAGTTGGCAGTTAGCAATCAGTTAGGAAGTTTGCACTATGTCCCCCGCGGGCGGGGGTGGCAGGTTCTTGCCTGACGGGGGTGGTTTTTGAATTTTTTGTAAACCAGCTTCAGTACTACTATTTAGCGACATTGGCGACGCTCCATTCATGGATTGGATTACTATTGAGCCGTCATTAAAATAGTCCCTCAAAATAAAATAAGACCTGCATTCACCCGTTTACCCGCTATGAAAAGGCTCATTCTTCTGCTTCCCGTTTGCTTCTTTCTGTGTTCTGCCTTTTGCCAGAGCAAGGCAAAAAAAAGTGAGGATGATTTTTTTCTTAACGCAGCACCAAAATCCTATCCAGGCCTTTTGGTTTCCTACAGTCTCTATTCGGATGATACGATGTCCATAACTGTTAGCGATAGTGCAAAGCGGCTTTTAGAAGTATACAAAAGGTATGACGACAACTCCTACGTTTTTACCGGGTATGATAAAAATCAAACTCAAAGCAGAAGCGGGCTATTAAAGTTATCCAATGAGATACAAAGAGCTGATACGTTTCAAATGATGGACTATTCAAAAGACCCAACCGGCATTAAGGGGCTAATGAAAGACACCGTATTATACACTTACAAATATTTAAAACAGGGATTGTGGATTGAACCGGATAGCCTTGGAGATGTTTGGCAAGGTTATTATGAAAATGGAATGCGAAACTATCGGTGGAAGAAAGGATATTTAAAACAAAGGAGTGGATTTGAAAATTCTGATGCAGACTTATTTAATAATTTTTTTCTTCGGAGCATTCACTATTTTGATGATGGCATTGAAATACCAAACGATCATTTAAAAAGCTTTTGGCCAGCCATAAAAGGTATATGGCTCCGTAAATGTTGCCCATCAGACATAGACTCAGTTTCGCTGATTTTAAGGAAGGAAACATATATTCATCCAAGCTTTCTCTTGGAATTCACAACGGATTCAACTTACAGGGGTAGCCAAAAATGTAAGAATGCAACCTATTCAGATTGTACGGAATTTTACAGTGGGAAATGGTTTCAGCAAGGCGATAAATTATTACTCGAAGTGGATAATAAAAGAGCCACTGTTTTATTACTGGATCTTACAAAATATGAAATGACAGTAAGATTTATCGACCCATAATCCCTTTCAAAATACTTTTAATTCTACTCCCTACTCCCACCTATTCGCAATACTTTTATCTTATGAAAATCCTCCTCCTCTCCGCTACCCAACAGGAAATACAGCCTTTCCTGTTAACCCTGGAATCCATAACGGTAAAGCCAGATGTGCTGATTGGTGGCCTTGGTACTACAGCTACGGCTTATCATCTTACGAAACAGTTACATCACCATTACTACGACCTGGTAATACAGGCTGGTGTAGCCGGAGTTTTTGAAGGTTCAAGAAACGCCATTTTTTCAAAAAATGGAGTTTCTGATGCACCAGTCGTGATAGTAAAACAAGATTGCTTTGCCGACCTCGGTGCCATTGAACAAAACCAGTTTCAGTCCATACAGCAAATGGGGTTTAGCAATGAGCCGGAGTGGTATGTAAACTACAATCATTTACTCAATAAACTGCCGTATCAACAGGTAAAGGCCATCACTGTCAGTACAGTTACCGATGATGCCGACACTATCAGCCGGCTGCAGCAAAAATGGGCCGCAGATATTGAGTCCATGGAAGGCTCAGCCCTGCACTATGTCTGCCATCACCAGCAAACCAATTACCTGCAACTCCGCAGCATCAGTAATACAGTCGGGGTACGGGATAAAACCCAATGGAAAATTAAAGAGGCCATTGAAAACCTGAACACAGCTTTGACCTCACTTATTGTAATGCTGAACTCATAAATCTGAACGCTCAACGCTGGACGCATAACGCTGACCGCTGGACTAATGTCGCTGAACACTAAACCTCTAAATTCTAAACCCCTAAACCTTGTGACTTTCACCCTCGGCTTTTCTCCCTGTCCCAATGATACCTTCATCTTTGATGCATTGGTGAATAAAAAAATAGATACGGAAGGCCTGGATTTTGATGTGGTGCTGGAGGATGTGCAAACACTCAACGCCTGGGCTAAACAAGGCAAATTAGACATTACCAAATTGAGCTACGGCGTTTTGCCGCTGGTGCTCGAAAACTATATATTGCTCAACAGTGGCGGAGCTCTGGGAAAAGGGGTAGGGCCGCTTTTGATCAGTAATCGGGCATTAGGTACTGGGGATTGGGAAGCCAATCAGCGCTTTGTAAATGAAGCAACTATCGCTATACCCGGCGAGAATACCACTGCAAACTTCTTGTTTTCGTTGGCATTCCCTGATGCGAAAAACAAAGTGTTTTTGCGATTCGATGAGATAGAGAATTATGTAGCTGATGGCAAGGGCCTGGGCGTCATTATCCACGAAAACCGGTTTACCTATCAGCAAAAAGGGCTACACAAAATAACAGACCTCGGAGATTACTGGGAACAACAAACGGGAAATCCTATCCCGCTGGGCGGCATCGTTATCCGGCGGAATATGGAGAAAGGCATCCAACAAAAAATTGACCGGCTCATCCGCAAAAGCGTGCAATATGCATTTGCGCTTTACCCCGGTATTAGTGATTATGTAAAACAGCATTCACAGGAAATGGACGAGGCTGTAATGCGGCAGCATATCGACCTCTATGTCAATAATTTTTCCATTGACCTTGGTGTAGAAGGAAAAAATGCTGTCACCACGATGATGGATGTATTTGGATATAACAATACTGGTAATATCTTCGTTTAGCGATCTTCCTATATTCGTATTCTGTAAAAAATAACGGATGGTGAAAATAATTGCAATAGCAGTCCTTATGTTTTTCACGGGTAGCTTTTCTTATGGCGCCCCGGCAGACACCACTATCAAAGACGTAAAAATCGTTTTTACGTACACAAAAAATATTTTCCCGCGTGAATGGCAGGAAGGGGCCATCAATGGGAAGGGGGAAGAGATTTTGCCTACTGAAATAACCCGTACCAAAGAGATCATGATCGCCGCGTTAAACAAGTATCCCACGGAAGTTTTTAAGGCCGATCTGAATACCGTGTATTTTCTAAAACAGCTTTCATTTTACGATGTGGGATATGGAGGCACCAATTCTACTGCCAACCTCTATCTCACAAGCAATGGCATTACAAATGGCTATACAGATAAATATGTGGAACAAACTTTTCACCACGAATTCTCAAGTATCCTGCTCCGAAAGCATATGAGCTTACTTGACACCTTTGCATGGAACGCATGTGCCAGTAAGGGGTTTGGGTACAATGACCCGCTCGATGGAGTGGGCGCTATCAAAAACAATGAAGCATCACAGGAAATCGACACGCAACTGTGTAAAGAAGGGGTGCTTACACAGTATGCCCACTCTGGTATGGAAAACGATGTGAATACTTTTGCTCAGAATCTCTTTAAACCAGATGAAAGATTCTGGTATGCAGTAGAGGCCTTTCCATTGATCCGTAAAAAAGCCAAACTGCTGATTGATTTCTACCAAAAGCTTAACCCCATGTTCACCGAGAACTATTTTAGAAAATTCTCTACCCCATAAAGAGATTATTTCTTTAATGCTTTGGCGTATACTTCCAATACCCGTTTCCTGGCTTCTTCATGCACCACAATAGGTTTGGGATAATTAAATCCTTCAAACTCCGGCACCCATTGGCGGATATATTTGAATTGCGGGTCAAACCTTTGGGTCTGCAGCGTAGGGTTAAAGATTCTAAAGTAAGGTGCCGAATCGCAGCCGCTGCTGGCCGCCCACTGCCAGCCACCATTGTTTGCCGCCAGGTCAAAGTCGAGTAATTTTTGGGCAAAATAGGCTTCACCCCAATGCCAGTCTACCAGCAAGTGCTTTATTAGAAAACTAGCCGTTATCATCCTTACCCGGTTGTGCATAAAACCGGTGTCATTCAGTTCCCTCATGCCTGCGTCTACAATAGGGTAGCCGGTGCGGCCTTCGCACCATGCGGTAAATTCAGCTTCATTATTTCGCCATTGAATATGTTCATATTCCGGCTTAAACGCCCTGCCCATACCCACCCGCGGAAAATGCCACAGTATCATATGATAAAAATCCCGCCAGATCAGTTCGTTTAAAAAAGTCTCGTTTAATTCCCTTGCCTTTGCAGCCAGTTTTCTTATGCTGATGGTGCCGAATCGTAAATGAACACCCAGTCTTGACGTTCCATGGATGCCGGGAATATCCCGTTGTTCTTTATAATTTTTTATCAGATCGGTGCGGGATGTTTTACCCGGGAATGGTTGGCCCGTCGCAATAAAACCCATTGATTCCAATGTGGGAATCACCATTGGTTTCTGACCATAAAAATTTTGGAAGTATTTCTTTACCGGGTATTCTTTTAAATGAAAATCAGTTAATGCTGCTTTCCATTTTCGGCTATAGGGAGTAAATACAGTATAGGGCGTCCCGTCATCCTTCAATACTTCATCCTTTTCCAGTATTACCTGGTCTTTATAAGTGTAAAACCCGGTGCCGTGAGGGTGTAGCAGATTTGCAATAGCTGCATCTCTTTCCTTTGCGTACGGCTCATAATCGTGGTTCGTAAATACTTTAGCAACCTGGTATTTTTCCGTCAACTTTTTAAAAATTGCATCCGGAACACCATAGTACACTTCAAGTGTCGTACCCTCAACTTGCAATTGTTCCTGCATGTCCTGCAAGGCAGCGTAGATGAATTCCACTCTTCGGTCTTCTTTATCTTCTAACTGATCCAGGATATTCCTGTCAAAAATAAAAATTGGAACAACAGGCAGTCCTTCTTTCAATGCATGGTACAAAGCTGCGTTATCGTGGAGCCGCAAGTCGCGTCGAAACCACATAATATTCACTAAAGGAGCCATAAATACAATCGATGTTTGATACCGGAAGAACAAACAGGCACGGCCATTGTTCGCTTGCAAAGGATAAAGCCTGGTACCAGTGGACCACCTGGCCGAAGGATGCTACCAAAGGCTTTTTATCAACTCTTTATGTATGGTAAACACGTGTTTGCTTTGAAAACTGGTATCACCATGTTGTTTTACCCACTTCATCCCATAAATGGCATTTGTGAGAAAACACTCATCAGCCTCGTTGAGCAGTTCGGAGGAAATACTCTGTTCTTTTACGGTATAGCCTAATACCGGTAACTGTTGCAGGAGATAGCGCCGCATCGTTCCATTCACTGGCCCGTCAGAAAGTGGCGGGGTGATGATGGTTTTGTTACTGATGATAAATAAGTTGGCGATGGTGGCGTCAGCAAAAGTTTCCCGATGGTTTAGCACAAGGGCATCGTTCCAATGTTGTTGTTTGGAATACAATGCGGCCATAGCATACAGCAGGAAATTATTGCTTTTAATATTAGCGAACGCATCTGCAGCTTTAAACCCGTTCGGATAAGTGCCAAGCACCAACCCATTTTCGTTCAGGTTATTATTTTCCGGTTTGAGCGGCCAGGATTGAATCAAATAATTAGGGTGATGATTTTCAGGATCGTAGAGGCCACCGTTACCCCGAAAAATAGTGAGCCGCACCCTTGCCAGCTGTTGATGTTTATTCCTTTCTACCAAATCACTAATGGATTGGATGATGAAAGGGGGTGTAAAAAAAGAGGGTGCTTCAAACTGTAATAATCGAAGCGAAGCAAATAGCCTGTCCAGGTGAAATTCGGGCAAGCTAATTTTTCCATTTACCAATTTTATGGTTTCAAAACAGCCATCGCCATACCGGAAGGAGCGGTTGTTGACCGATACCAGTGCATTCTTTTCGTTCAGTAATTTTCCGTTAAGGTTTACGAGCATGTTCATATTATGGATTATTACTGCCCGGTGAATTCATTGTTGGATTTTACCAGGTCCTGACATTGTCGTATTTATCAAACGGTAATTTATCGAAATCCTTTTCCCCATTAATCCTCTCAGTTTTTTTACCATCCTCAGAAACATGCCAATAATGTCCGGCATCCCTATGAAGCATCAACTTTTGTGTTTTCGAATTGAATTTAAAAGTAATTACCCTCGTCCATCGCCACCCGCTACCTCCAAAATGTTCAACTGAAAAATATCCATTTTTGATCACTGTTCTTACATAAGGATCTCCATGAACGCCTCCACAATCCCAACACATAACAACATGGTCATTTCTGGCTACCAATTTGAATTGTTTCCTCTTATTTCCTTCCAAAACTAATAGTGGCCTGACAGTAGAACTCCACGCTGCTTCGTTTTTGACCTTTAAAATAAGGACGGCATCTTTAATCCCATCCTTATTAATATCTCCAATTGCACTGTCAAGAATTGTAAAGCCCACCGGTATAAAAGAATTATACGATTTGGTTTGCCCAAAGACAATCACAGCATGAATTAGAAAGGTTGTAAAAAGAACTAACCACTTGCACATATTGGACCGGGATTTTAAGAGAAGTTCTTAAGGATTGCTTAAAGTATAAGTCCAATACTGAAAAGAAAAGAGGTCATACGCATTATAAAACAAGGAGTTTCCAATGTTAAAATAGCAACATATTTATGCCACTCCAAAGTGGTTTAAATCACCATCTCAATAATATCCCCTTCCACCACCAAACGCCCTTCTGTTTTAGCTTTCACATCTTCTACCGAAACACCTGGAGCGAGTTCCTTTAATTCAAAGCCCCGCTCCGTAATGTCAAAAACGCCCAGTTCGGTAACAACTTTTTTCACACAACCAACGCCCGTTATCGGGAGGCTACATTTTTTCAACAATTTACTTTCGCCAGCCTTATTTACGTGTTGCATGGCAACTATAATGTTCTTTGCACTTGCCACCAGGTCCATAGCGCCACCCATACCTTTTACCATTTTACCGGGTATTTTCCAGTTGGCAATATCGCCGTTATCGGCTACCTCCATGGCTCCGAGCACTGTCAGTTGCACTTTACCAGCACGTATCATTCCAAAGCTCATGGCACTATCGAAAATAGAAGAACCTGGCAAGGTTGTCACTGTCTGCTTGCCTGCATTGATCAGGTCGGCATCCTCCTCTCCTGCTATAGGGAATGGCCCCATTCCCAGCAGGCCATTTTCGCTTTGCAATACCACGTTGATCCCTTCAGGAATATAATTGGCAACGAGCGTAGGTATACCAATACCAAGGTTCACATAGTAGCCGTCTTTCAGTTCCTGCGCTATGCGTCTGGCTATTTGATTTTTATCTAACATAGTTTTTTAATGTGAAAATGTGCAGATATGCAAATGTGCAAATGATAAATATCCCAATTGGATTAAAAGCATCTCTTGATGGGCATTTGCCAATTTGCTCATCTGCTAATTTGGAGATTTGCTAATTAGATCTAACCGTTCGCTGCTCAATCCTCTTTTCATAATTAGTTCCCTGGAAAATACGGTGGACATAAATGCCGGGAGTATGAATAAAATTTGGATCAAGTTCGCCGGGCTGCACCAGTTCTTCTACTTCCGCGATCGTAATTTTTCCGGCCATCGCCATCAGCGGGTTAAAATTCCTGGCGGTGTCTTTATAAATAAGATTGCCCATCGTATCTCCCTTCCATGCTTTTACAATGGCGAAATCGGGCTCAAATGCATATTCCATTAAATATTCTTTCTCTTCGCCGTTGAAGGTAAAGCGCCTGGATTCTTTTCCCACGGCTACTTCTGTTCCTACACCTGCCGGCGTAAAAATGGCAGGCATTCCGTAACCTGCAGCCATACACCGGGTGGCCAGTGTTCCCTGCGGAATCAGTTCTACCTCTAGTTCCCCGCTCAGGAGCTGGCGTTCAAATTCTGCATTCTCGCCAACATAGGAGGAGACCATTTTCTTCACCTGCTTCTGTTGCAACAAGAGGCCGATACCAAAATCATCAACGCCCGCATTGTTGCTGATACAGGTAAGCTGTTGTACCTTTTTTCTCACCAGGGCCGCAATACAGTTTTCAGGAATACCGCAGAGACCAAATCCACCCAGCATCAATACCGCTCCGTCGAAAATATCTTTCACTGCCTCATCAGCATCGGTTACAATTTTATTCATAATGGGTAGACAGGTTTAATTTTTTATGGTTGTATCTGCAGGTACTGCCGGCAATACTGGTAATTCAAGACGGGGTCGTTGATACATTGATTCCCTCATCTTATTTCCATATACCTGCAGAGAATCAAGCAATTTTTTTTCCATTACCGGATGCTTTTTATAATAATTGTAGCTCCTGCCAAATTCTTCGCTGGAAATTTTATGTAAGGCAAATACCTTACTGTACAGTTTAAGCGTTTGCTGTTCGAGGGTTTTTGTACTATCTTTTGTAAAAGTATAATTGGCGTATTCCCCCGCTTCTATCATGCTCCACATGACGATCTTCATTTCATCTACCGGCAATACATTGCCCGGCACATCCGATTTAGATCCACAGGAAATAAAAAACAGCAAGACCGCCACAAGACATTTATGAAGCATAAAAACAGATGTAAAAAGAATATGATGCAAAAATATGTGGGGTGCCCGCACGCTTTCAGCTGATTGATGAATCAATTACCTCTAAGGAGGAACCTAATCAACTAATACACCAATCAACCAATCCCTACTTCAATTCCTGCCGGTAAATATTGGCATTGGTGATATCTACCTTCTGGAGTATTTCTATCACTCTTACCCTTTCGTCGGGTGGGGATTTTTTGAACATTTTTATGAGTTCGTCTTTTTTTCCCTGCATAAAAAATTGCATCACCATGGTATTTTGATTCTCTGCCACAAACTGGCTCAGCTTATTAAGCACCTGCAACATTTGTTGCCTGGCCGATTGTTCATTATCGTACCAGTTGTCCAGCGAAGACCGGTAATATTCAGTAAAAGCTTCGTGTATCAGCGTATACCGCGTGTTGATCATATTTTCCGACAGCCAATACCTGTTGCGCAAGCCGTCAAACTGTGACCAACCTTTTATATCACGGCCTTCAGGTGCATTGTTTACAATATTCAGCATTTTTTTAAAATAAGGTTCGCCGGCACCCGCGGCAAAGCTTTCGTAATCCATTCCTAAAATAAGGTAGGTGTAATAGGCAAAAACTGCCGTGATATTTGATACCAAACCATCGCTTCCCTGAATCCTTGATTCATTGAACTCTACTGGTTGAAATTCCAGGTATTTGAAAGTAAAATCGTTGTCCTGGAAATTGATCAGCGGAGAGTTATAAGCCGAATTATAGATTGGTCTCGCAGCCTGTATGGTAAGTGATGCTGCATACACATTCTTATCTACTTCACGGTCGATATTCAGCAAAAAATTGCATTCAATTCTCTCGTTGGATTTGAAATTATCGCTGGTCCATTTCCTGTTATTCAGCAAATTGGTAAGCTGGGTTTGCAGTGTATTGAAGATCTTTTTATCGATCTGTGTACTCACCTTCTGTGATAGTACGGTAACCTTGGCATTTAGTTCCTGGGCATGGCCTGCAGTGCACATACCGATACCAATCATTATCGCAGTTAACATCTTCTTCATTCTGGTTCGCATTTTATACAAGGTCATTATTAATACCCTTTTTTATACTTCAAAATTATCACTCCGCTTCCATCTTTGAGATAATGTATTGAACGATGTTGCCGGCCACTTCTTCTTTCGGCAACATATCCAGCCGCTCCACAGTCCCATTTCTGTCAAAAATAGAAATTTTGTTATGGTCGCTCTTAAAAGTTCCCCCGGCATCCCTCGTGGAATTGAGAATGATCAGGTCAGCATTCTTTCTTTTAAGCTTCTCCCGTGCATTCGCTTCCTCATTATCCGTTTCCAGCGCGAACCCTACCAGCAACTGGTGGTCCTGCTTTATGGCGCCGCAACTCATTAAAATATCAGGATTCTTTACCAGTTCTACACTCATTGTTTCGCCCTGCTTTTTTATCTTTTGTTCTGCTAAAACCAGGGGCCTGTAATCTGCTACAGCTGCCGCCATAACTGCTATATCCATCCCGGAAAAAATGGCCATACTCGCCGCGTGCATTTCCAAAGCTGTCTGCACATTTATCGTTTTCACTCCAATCATAGCCTTCAAAGCAGAAGGCCCCAATACCAGCGTCACATCGGCACCTTGCCGGTGCAGTGAGTTTGCTATTGCAATTCCCATTTTTCCTGAAGAATGATTGCCGATAAAACGTACAGGATCTATTGGCTCGTATGTGGGGCCGGCCGTTACCATCGCTTTTTTTCCCGCCAGGGGTCTTTCGCCAAAAAAATGATTCTCAAGAAACTGCAAAATCTCCTCAGGTTCAGCCATCCTGCCGGGGCCGGTCAGTCCACTGGCTAGTTCGCCTGTTCCTACATCCATCACCATATTGCCATAAGACCTGATCCTGGACAGGTTATGTTGCGTGGATGGGTGATGCCACATATCCTCGTCCATTGCCGGAACGGCCAGTATAGGGCATGTAGCAGAAAGATAAACCGCCATTAAAAGGTTGTCACACAGGCCCATTGCCATTTTAGAAAGGGTGTTGCAGCTTAATGGTGCTATTATCATTATATCTGCCCATCTGCCCAGCATTACATGGTTGGCCCACGTATCGCCATCACTCAAATCGTGTAAAACAGAATTCCTGCTAAGGGTACTCAATACCAGGGGGGAAACAAAATCTTTCGCAGCAGGAGTCAAAAGAACTTTTACGTCTGCTCCTTGCTTTAAAAGGAGTCTTACCAGTAGTATACATTTATAAGCCGCTATGCTTCCGGTAATGGCCAGCAGAATTTTTTTGCCTTGCATGTATCAATCTATAAGGTTGTAAAGTAAACAAAAAACGACAGCAGGTCGCTGTCGTTTCATGTTAAAATATGGATTGGTGATCCTTAGCTAAAAAGATCTGTATCGTTCCTGCGATGGTAAATTTTGTTTTCCATAAACTCTGCTGTAGCCAACAAAGCGGGGTTCGGCATTTTTTCGTAAGCCCGACTTATTTCTATCTGCTCTTTGTTTTCATGTACTTCCTCCAGGCTATCGGTATGACTCGCAAATTCTTCCAACTTGCTGTGCAATTCCTCTTTCAATGAAATATTGATCTGGTTTGCCCGCTTGGCTATAATGGCTATAGACTCGTATAAATTACCTGTTTTATTTTTAATGTCCAGTACATTCCGTGTTTCTGCAAGGTTGCTGCCCACAGTATTATTTCTCTTAAACTTACTCATTTGGAAATACTTTTTAAGTTATTGTTTGTTTGTTTTTTAAATCGGTCCACCTCGTCGGCCTGCTTACTTTCAGGATAACGATCTGTAAAATCTGCACACTCGTTCAAAACCCTTTCGAACCGCTCCTTTTGCTTCTCTGGTATACTATTTAATGCGTATTGATACCAGGATTTCACCACCATCAACTTATACTCATCGCCTTTTTGCGAATCAGGGTAGTTCTCAGACAAAGTAGTAAAGGCTGTCGCTGCAGATTTATAGTTGGCCAGCGAATAATACAATTCCGCCGACTTATAATCTTTCAATTCCAACTTTATCCGGCAAGCATCAATAATATCTGATGCTTCCTTTAGCCTCGTAGAGTTAGGATGCGTATTTATAAACGCCTGCATTAAAGCTATAGCCCTGGCTGTATTGGTTTGATCCAAATCCACCTTTGGAGACTGCTTATAATAGGTATACGCCCTCATATAGTCGCACTCTTCGGCCCTGCTGCTGTTTGGAAAAATTTCCACAAATCCTTTAAAAAGGTTTTCAGCATTCAGGTAGTCCTTTTGGTAAAAGGCGCAATAAGCATACTTATAATAAAGATCTTCAAACCTGGCCGTTCCCTTCATGGCCGGGAAAATGTCCTCAAACAACGTCTGCGCATTACTATAATTCTTCTTGGCAAAATACTCTTCAGCCATTTTTAATTTATAGTCGTAATCTGTGCTCTTTTGAATTTTTGAAAACTTAGAACAGGATACCAGCGACATCAATGCTATTGTTACTAAAACAACTTTATTCATAACGGGGTGCAAAAATAGGTTATTACGGCAAAATAATAGCATCCATTAAATAATGGTGTTTTCAGGCAGTTAAGATATCGGTAAAATGGGAATTTGGAATTAGGGATTGGGGTTAGAAGGTAGGGATTGGGAGACTTCATCCTTTACATATAATTAAAAAGAAAACCCTCCACGCATGGAGGGTTTTGTGTGTTTATGGGCAAAAAGAAAATTACTTGGTTTTTTGCAGGTTTGGATGTGGAGCAGGGATTGAATTTGGAGTTTCATCACCTGTGCAATCCATCAAATCAACTGTGTTAGAATCACCTTCTTCGCCGTATTTGAAACCAAAGCGGTCTTCGCTGATACCTAATTTTTCAACCAGGTAAGTTTTAACTGCATTAGCTCTATCCCAGCTAAGTTGTTGTGCACGTTTGTCAGCAGTACCATGACCAACCACACAAATCTTACAAGTTGGGTTAGCTTTTATTTTAGCAGCAGCAGCAGCCAATACAGCAGCAGCATCAGCAGAAATAGACACACTTGAACCTCTAAATGCTACGCTTGGCAGGTCACCAATTCCGCAAGCACCGATCGGACCGCCTATACCTGAATCAATTCTAGCCTTAAGATCTGCGCAACACTGTGGATCTGGGCATTTACCTACGCCATCAGCATTAACTGGTTGACAAGCTGTTGGAGTGATCAGTTCTTTATCACGGCAATCAGGAACACCATCACCATCTGTATCACGGCTCTTACCTTTAGCATCTACAGGGCAACCAGCAGGTGTATTAGGCTCGATATCGAATTGATCAGTTACACCATCATCATCACCATCAGGTAAAACCTGCCTTGGGATCTTCATGTGGTTAGGATTGTTTACTTCGCTATACACATAATCCAAAGGATTTAACCACCACAATGGAGCAGTTTTCTTAGCAGGGTTACCCAAGTTGAAATTAATGCTCAGATTGGTATACACCAGGTTGTCTTTATCAGGTGATAAAATGGCGTTAGTAACATCACCACGGTTATCGGTATCACCACCGGCAAAAACCCAACCATCCAGATAGTCATCGCTCACCCTTACATATTTAGCTTCTAAACCCAAAGACATTTTAGGAGAAAGTTTATATTCCAAGCCAAGACCGACATTCGCGGCATGCCTGTAGTTGAATTTACCTAAACCTGATTTTCCAAAATTCGGCCTTCTGTCGTTTAACTGGGCATCAGTTTCGTAATCACCATCAAAAAAGTCTTTTAGGTCGCTACGGATATCCTTACGTGGACGATTAAAGAAACCGGCACCTAAGCCAGCGTAGTTATACTTAGCTGCACCGTTCAAAGCGTCCAACGACGTTTTGTAAATAATAGGTGCATATCCAATTAATGCATAAACATTCAACTTACTTTCCTTGCTGTGGAACATGATGTTGTTTAAAGAAATCAACACATCCAGCGATGGATTAATCGTTGTGTTCTTGAAATTATGGATATACCATCCGGGGCCTGTTCCGTTAGGAAAGGAAGGGTTAGCGCTACGATATACATTAAGAGCCGCGTTATTTGAAAGGTTTGGATTCTTTCTGTAGTCCAGTCCTTTATCCTGACCATAGGTAATTGAACCCCTGAGAGATAAAACATAACCTAATGCTTTACGAACCTGAATACCAATGTTCCAACCTGGTAGAGGAGGACAATCACCTTCAACCATAAAAAGCCCGCCTGTAATTCCTACCTGCCACATATCGCGTGGGCGGGCCGGGAAGTTTTGTGCTTTGGAATTGTTCTTCCATTCATTCTGTTGTGCCATGCGGCTTGCCGGGATGTAGTTGGAATCCATGTAGTTATGAACTCCACCCAACTGCGCCCACACTCCTGAGGCCGAAGCCAGCATCAGGGCTGCTGATAAAATGTACTTTTTGCTTGCCATAATTCAAATTTGAGGGGTTGAGTGATTTTTTTCGGATATTATACTTGCAAAAATAGAAATGTAAGTTAAATATCCAAATTTAGATTGCGTAATTATTAATGATTTATTTTGAGGTTAAGACCGTCGCCTTATTACAAACGATGCATGAAGTAACGGAATTTCTACTGTACTTTGCCTTTCCCAGATGAAAATAGAAAAAAAAACAGACATTATAGCCCCGGAAATTGCTGTATTTGAAGAAAAGTTTAAATCGGCAGTAAAAAGCCATGCTCCGCTGCTCGACCGGATCATGCAATATATCATCCGTCGTAAAGGAAAACAGCTACGGCCAAGATTCGTAATCCTGAGTGCAAAACTGTTCGGCGAGGTCAGCGACCCCACCTACAGAGCGGCTTCACTTGTTGAACTTTTACATACAGCTACATTGGTGCACGACGATGTAGTGGACGAATCATTGGAAAGGCGGGGATTCTTCTCTATCAATGCTTTGTGGAAGAATAAAATAGCCGTATTGGTAGGAGATTACCTGCTCTCCAAAGGGCTTTTGCTTTCCCTGGACAATAACGACCATAAAACCCTGCAGATATTAAGCGATGCGGTGCGAAAAATGAGTGAAGGAGAGTTGCTGCAAATAGAAAAAGCCAGGAAACTGAACCTCAGGGAAGATATATATTTTGAGATCATTCGTTACAAAACAGCATCGCTTTTGGCTTCTGCATGCGCTGCCGGCGCCTGGAGCAGTACCAACGATGAAACCATCACCGAACAAATGAGATTGTTTGGTGAAAAGGTAGGTATCGCATTTCAAATTAAAGACGATCTTTTTGACTACGGAACAGATGATATAGGGAAGCCGACAGGAAACGATATCAAGGAAAAAAAACTCACACTACCTCTTATATATGCCTTAAATAAGGTGAGCGCTTCCGACAGAAGATCAATGATCTATACCATAAAAAATGAAAACCGTGACAAAGAGAAAGTGGCCGTTCTAATAAAGAAAGTGGAAGATGCGGGGGGTATCTCTTATGCCATTGAAAAAATGAACCAATACCGCGATGAAGCACTTCAAATATTGTTTCAGTTTCCTGATAACGAAGTAAGATTGGCCCTGGAACATTTAGTAAGGTATACAACCGACAGAAAGTATTAGTTTGCTAAAGGTTCCGGGTACAAGACCGGTAGAACCTGGCGCCACCCTTGTTTCTTGAGAAACTACATTAAAGCTATGGAAAAACGATGGAACGTATTGCAGGCCGACCCAACGGTAGTGAAGGAATTACAGCAGTCCCTTACCATCAACAATACTATTTGCAATATACTCGTCCAAAGAAAAATAGACAGTTTTGATAAGGCAAAAGACTACTTCCGGCCACAGTTAAACCAGATGCACAACCCATGGCTGATGAAAGACATGGACAAAGCTGTTGGACGCATCACCACAGCATTTGAACGTGGTGAAAAAATAATGGTATATGGTGATTATGATGTGGATGGAACCACTTCGGTAGCGATTATGTTCCAGTTTTTAAAAACGCAATACAGCGATGTGGAATATTATATCCCGCATCGCTACCGGGAAGGGTATGGCATCAGCAAAACAGGGATAGATTATGCCAAAGAAAATGGGGTTACGCTGATTGTTTGCCTGGATTGCGGGATAAAGTCTGTCGAAATGATCGCATACGCTAAATCACTTGAAATTGATTTTGTGGTTTGCGACCATCACCTGCCCGACGATATTATCCCGGATGCCGTGGCCATACTAAATGCCAAACAGCCTGATTGCTCCTACCCCTACAAAGAATTATGCGGCTGCGGTGTTGGCCTGAAACTCATCCAGGCACTTTGCGAAAGGCTTGGTCTTGGCGATGAAGCCTGGATGGAATACCTGGATCTTACTGCTATCGCTATTGCTGCCGACATCGTACCCATGACCGGAGAAAACAGGATAATTGCGTTTTATGGTCTAAAGAAAGTGAACGAAAACCCATCCACCGGTATCAGAGCTTTGATGAACCTTGCAGCAATGACCGGCATTGTTCACATAACGAACCTGGTATTTATTATCGCTCCCAGAGTAAATGCTGCAGGGCGCATGGATGATGCAAAAAAGGCAGTTCAGATGTTCATTGAAAAAGATTATGAACAGGCAATGGACCTGGCCAAGGTGCTTCATAGCGACAATACCGACCGCAAAGAAGCCGACAGTACAATTACAGAAGAAGCGCTGGTAATGATAGAAGAAGATATGGACCAGGCCAACAGAAAATCAACCGTACTTTATCAAAGCCACTGGCATAAGGGGGTGGTGGGCATTGTAGCATCCAGGCTAATAGATAAGTTTTACCGGCCAACCATTATTCTCACCAGCAGCAATGGAAAGGTTTCAGGCTCGGCAAGAAGCGTAACCGGGTTTAATGTGTACGAAGCCATACACCAATGTAAGGATCTTTTGGAAAGCTATGGCGGGCATTTTTATGCAGCAGGGCTTACCATGAAGCCGGAAAATGTACCAGCATTCCAGGACATGTTTGAAGAAGTAGTAAGCAGTACCATTAAGGAAGAAATGCTTACGCCTGAAATAGTTATTGATGCTGAATTGTCCTTCACTGAAATTACCCAAAGTTTTTATAAGATCATTTGCCAGATGGAGCCGTACGGACCCGAGAACCTCCGGCCGGTATTTGTTGCCCGAAACCTGCTGGAAACGGGATACAGCCGTGTATTGAAAGAAGCCCATATAAAATTTTACCTGAAACAGGGAGATAAAGTATTGGATGGCATAGGTTTTAATATGGCTGAAAAATTTCAACTGTTACAACCGAACCAGCCCGTGGACGTAGTATTTACACTGGATGAAAATGAATGGAATGGTGAAAAAAAATTACAATTAAAGGTAATTGATCTCAGGTGGCCGGTGCCGGTAAGTAGATAACGCTGTACTTAAAACCGATAATGTAGCGACGCCGGGCACCACAAAAGCAATGATCACAATACATGCAATATTTTAAATACTTCTTTTACCTGGCTTGGAACTGGAACCTTCGCCTGGCCTGTTTTGTTCTCTATTATGAAATTCGCGGTGAAAAAAAATATTGTCAAAATACAATTGGCATCGATCATCTCAAAAAAGAGATAAGCCCGGAGGTGTTGGCGCATGCCAGTGTGTACCAGCCCGTTAACTATTATACGGCCGCACAGCTTTTCGACCAAACCTACCTGGAAGATACACAAGGAACTCTACTCGACCTTGGTTGTGGTAAGGGCCGTGTTTTTGGCATTGGCGCAGCATACGGTTTCAGGCATATTATTGGTGTAGATTTCTCTAAAAATCTATGTGCCGCTGCAGCATTGAATGCAAGTGAGACAATGTCAAAATACCCGGAATTAAACATTGAAATTGAGTGTGTTGATGCAGCCGGTTATCCCATTCCAACAACAGTGACTACCATTTTTCTTTTCAATCCATTCGACTTTAGCATCATGCGAAAAGTGCTGCAACGTTTAAAAGAAAGTGTCGCCCTAAAGCCACGGCCGATAAAGGTTTTATATGCCAACCCCGTCTGTAAAAAATTGTTTACCGAATGTGGTTTCGTAGAAACTTTCTATTTTAAGAGACTCACCTACCTTGAAGGTTGCGTGTTGGAAAGTGAATGAGGCAATAAGATTTTTACGTTGTTTTCTGTCAAACTCACCAAAACCATCCTTTTCAAAGATTTGTAGAGAATAGATCATTCTAATGAAAAAACCCTTCGCAGTTGCAAAGGGTTCCTATAAATATTATCGTTCGCCCAATTAATTTACTTCTCTGCCACCACTTCACCGGTAATGGTCAGAATTTTTGTCTCAGGGACGTTTACTAGTTTTACAGTAACTTTTTTGGTAAAACTACCTGCATTTTTTGCATCGTAGGTTACTTTAATAGTACCGGTCTTTCCTTTCATAACCGGTTTTGTGGGATATACAGGCGTAGTACAGCCGCATTCCGCAACGGCACTTTCTATAATTAGTGGCGCCTTGCCGGGATTAACAAATTTAAATTCATAGGTCACCGGGTTGTTTTGCTTCACTTTCCCAAAAGCCCAGGCATCTTTGTCAAATTTGATAAGACTGTCCACTTTTGTTTGTGCACCTGCACCCGCTACAAAAAGCAATGCCAATCCAAGGAGTATCGTCTTCATAATGGTATATCTTTTTAAAATCAGAGACGCAAATAAATTGCGTCTCTGAAGCTATGTTGAATATTTTTAAATGCCTTAATTCTGAACCTTTCCTAAACCATTATTTTGAGGAGCAGGAGTAGCAGGAGTGCTAAATACCGTACCTGTAATATAAATTACTTTCTGCTGGCCATTGGCATAAGTGATAGTCACAGGCTTATTAAAAGCGCCTTCACCAGCTGCATTGTAGCCCACTTTAATTTTGAAATCTTCTCCTGGCGCATAAGGACCTGGTTTCCACTCGGGGGTTGTGCAACCACAACCAGCCTGAACCATTTCCAGTTTTAAAGAATCTTTGCCGGTATTCTTTAACATAAATTCGGTTGTAACGGGTTTACCCTGGGCTATTTTCCCAAAGTCATGGGTAGTTTCGCTCATCCACAATACGTCAGAAGCTGGTTTTTTCTCTTCTACTACCTTTATATCCTGGGTAGCAACAGGAATCGCCATAGCCGGGGTTGGCTTCTGCTCAATTACCTTTTTCGTTTCCTTCTGCTCTTTCTGGGCCATTGCAACTCCACCTAACATCAGCCCGGACATCAATATCAACAGATTTTTTTTCATGACTTTATTTTTTTAGATTTTTAGTTTTTTGTCTTTCGAGGTGCTAAAGTATTTCAATTTTTATTTTGTTGTACCCATTTGATGTTAAAAAGTTTATTTCTTTTTCGCACCCCAGCTGGCATACAGGCTATCTCATAGGTTGAATTGCCGTTTATTTCCTCTTTTCTATGATGCCTGAATCTATACTTTTGCTGCATGGAAAACATTGCCACTGCCCCAACACTGGAACAGTTGTCGTTCGACAAGTTCCGGGCCGAGGTCCTGAAAGACTACCGGATTGCCTGCATCAGCCGTGAAGCCAGCCTTCTCGGCCGACGGGAAGTGTTGACAGGAAAAGCCAAATTTGGCATTTTTGGTGATGGTAAAGAAGTTGCCCAAATCGCTATCAGCAAATTTTTCCAGGCAGGAGATTGGCGCAGTGGTTATTACAGGGACCAAACCTTTGCCTTCGCTGCAGGACTGTCAACTGTGGAGCAGTTTTTTGCCCAATTATATGCAGACCCCGACCCTACCCACGATCCTTTTAGCGCCGGAAGGCAGATGAATTCCCATTTTGCAACGCCAAATGTAGATGCACAGGGCAACTGGGCAAACCTGGCCGCACAAAAAAACACAGCCAGTGATATGGCCCCAACCGCAGCACAGATGCCCCGGTCGCTGGGCCTGGCTTTTGCATCCAGAACTTTTCGGAAGGTGCAGCAGCTAAAGCCGCTAACAGACCTGAGCCAGAACGGCAACGAAATTTGTTTTTGTACGATTGGTGACGCCAGCACCAGCGAAGGTCATTTTTGGGAAACCCTAAACGCAGCCGGTGTACTGCAGGTTCCACTAGCCATTTTTGTGTATGATGACGGCTATGGCATTTCTGTTCCCAAAAAATACCAAACTACAAAGGCTTCTATTTCTGCCGCGGCCAGGGGTTTTCAGAAAATGGAAGGCACCAATGGCGTACATATTTATAAGATAAAAGCCTGGGATTATGCCGGCATGTGCGAAGTATTTGAGCAGGCATTGGGTGAAATGAGGGAAAATCATGTACCAGCCCTGTTTCATATAGAAGAAGTAACGCAGCCACAGGGCCACAGCACCAGCGGTAGCCACGAACGGTATAAAACTGCGGACCGGCTTGAATGGGAACGCGAATGGGACTGTATTAAAAAAATGAAGGAATGGATCCTGGAAAACTCTTTGAGTAATGAAGACGAAATTTCTGCCATAGAAATGGAAGCCAAGGATCATGTGCGGGAAAATAAGCAGCAGGCATGGTCTGCGTACACCGCTCCTATTAAAGAGCAGGTGAAAAAAGTATTGGAATTATGCGATACCATTATTGCCGGCGGTGCTGATACCGATGGAATGGTAAAAAAATATCGTGACGACTTGGCCGCTAACCGGGAGCCCATGCGGAGGGAGGTAATGAAGACCCTGGCCACTGCTGTTGATTTTTGTGGAGATAGTTATCTATGCACCGAACTTAAGGACTACTACAATGAATTATTGGACAAGAACAAAGAACTGTATAATTCTTACCTGTATAATGAAGGACCAAAAAGTGCATTGAAAGTAGCGGAAACAAAGGCTGTTTTTAACCAGCATAGTAAAACCATCAATGGCTACGAGGTACTGAATAAATATTTTGATCAATTGTTTACGAGCAATGATAAGGTGGTGGCTTTTGGCGAAGATGTAGGCTTTATAGGTGATGTGAACCAGGGCTTTAGCGGCCTCCAGGAAAAACATGGAAAAGAGCGGATTTTTGATACCGGCATACGCGAACTGACGATTATGGGCCAGGGTATTGGGCTGGCGTTACGCGGATTGCGGCCCATTGCCGAAATTCAATACCTGGATTACCTGCTTTATGGACTGCAACCGCTGAGCGATGATGTAGCCACGCTGCATTACCGTACTGTAGGCAAACAAAGTTGCCCGCTGATTGTACGTACACGCGGCCACAGGCTGGAAGGTATCTGGCATAGTGGAAGTCCGATGGGTATGATCATCAATAGCCTGCGCGGTATGTATGTTTGCGTGCCGCGAAACATGGTACAGGCTGCCGGCATGTACAATACCCTCTTACGCGGCAACGACCCGGGGCTGATCATTGAGTGCCTGAATGGCTACCGCCTTAAAGAAAAACTACCCGAAAACCTGCTGGATTTCACAATTCCGCTGGGCATCCCCGAAATCATAAAGGAGGGTACAGATATTACCATCGTTTCTTACGGTTCTACCCTACGCATAGTGAGCGAGGCAGCCGTTCGGCTAGAAGAATTAAATATCAGTGCGGAAGTGGTGGATGTACAAACACTTTTGCCTTTCGACCTGAACCACAGTATCCTGGAATCGCTTAAAAAAACCAGCCGTATATTATTTGTGGATGAAGATGTGCCTGGCGGCGGCGCGGGCTACATGTTTAATAAAGTGATGGAGGAGCAGGGTGGTTATAAATGGCTGGATGCAAGCCCGCGTACGCTTACGGGTCAGCCGCACCGGCCGGCTTATGGCAGCGACGGTGATTATTTCAGCAAACCCAATATGGAAGATGTTGTGAGGGTGGTTAAGGAAATGATAGCGGAGTGAGTTTTAGCCAGAAGTTAGTAGCAAGTAGCGAGTAGCTGCCCCACTACGCAAGACGGTAGGCAATAGCTGGTTTGTGATTTTTTTGTTGAGGTAAAAAATAACGATTTCATTTTTTTTGATATAATCCTTCTAAATCCATGTTGAACCTTAGCCACAAAAAATTAGTAGCCTGGCAAAAAGCGATTGAGTTGCTCCCGCTTATTTATAATCTCTGCAAGAAGCTTCCAAAGGAGGAAACCTACAATTTAATCAGCCAACTAAAAAGGGCCACTCTTTCTATTTCTAATAATCTGACAGAAGGTTGTGCCAGAAAATCAAAAACCGAGAAAAATAGGTTTTTTGAAATTTCACGTTCATCACTGGTTGAAGTTGATAACTGTATTGAAGCTGCTTTAGTCCTTGACTACATTAACAAGAATGACCTCCCTGAAATTGAACAATTGGTCGTAGAACTATTTAAATTAATCTCCGGTCTAATTCAATCTAACCTTCCCTAGTATAGTCCCCTCAGCGTATCAGCATTCTTACTCGCTACTTACAACTAACTACTCGCCCAATTGCACCTCGATTTCTTCCATATCATCGACATACTCGGCACTTTCTCGTTTGCTGTGAGCGGAACATCGGCTGCGATGCGGAAAAAACTGGACATTTTTGGGGTACTCATTATTGCCTTTGTTACTTCTATCGGGGGCGGTACGCTTCGTGATATTCTGATTGGCAATACGCCAGTGGCCTGGCTGCGGGACACTACTACCATCAACGTTATTTTAATTGCTTCGGTTGGTACTATTTGTTTCGGCACCTTTATCAAAAAATTTAACCACACCCTTTTCCTGTTCGATTCGTTCGGGCTGGGGTTATTCACCATTATTGGCATTCAGAAAGGAATAGACCTACAATTCTCACCTGGCATTTGCGTGGCCTTAGGCACCGTTACTGGTTGTTTCGGCGGAGTTGCCAGGGATATTCTGTTAAATGAAATCCCGCTCGTTTTTCGAAAGGAAATTTACGCTTCGGCCTGTATTGCCGGAGGAGCCATTTTCTATTTGCTTCATGCGATAAACACAGAATACCGCCTTTCGCAAATCGTTTCTATTTTGGTCATCGTACTCATTCGTATCATTGTGGTGCGGTATAAGTTATCGTTGCCTTCATTTTACAAGAAAAAAGATTAGTGATATGGAATTGAAATTGTACCAGGTGGACGCTTTTACCGGTCATCTTTTTGGTGGAAATCCTGCTGCGGTCGTTCCTTTGCAGCAATGGTTACCCACCGAAACCATGCAACAACTGGCGCTTGAAAACAACCTTAGTGAAACTGTTTTTTTTGTACCGGCACGTTTATGGGGAGGGTTGGAAGAGGCTGCGGATTTCGACATCCGGTGGTTTACACCTGAAGTAGAGATAAATCTTTGTGGCCATGCCACCCTGGCGGCTGCTTATGTGTTGTTCCATAAATTGGGATTTGCAAAAGAAACGCTCACTTTTAAATCTAAAAGCGGTCTGCTGAAAGTGAGGCAGGAAGGAAAGCGGTTTATTATGGATTTTCCCAGCTGGAAACCTGCTCCCAAAACTGAATATCCGAAATTATTACCGGCCGCCCTGGGTGGGGCAAAAATTATGGAAGTATACCAATACCGTGATTTGCTGGTGGTATTGGAAGATGAAGCCGCGGTAAAAAACTGCCTCCCCGATTTTACGCTGATGAAAAAGATCGATGAAAAGATCATCATCACAGCCAAAGGAAGTTCGGTAGATTTTGTAAGCCGTTTTTTTGCACCCAGTGCCGGTATTAACGAGGATCCGGTTACCGGTTCAGCGCATAGCCAGCTAATTCCATTCTGGCATGAAAAATTAGGTAAAACAGAAATGACAGCGAGGCAATTGAGTCAGCGTGGTGGCGACCTGTACTGCACGCAGTTAAATGACCAACGTGTTTTAATTGGTGGTGAGTGTGTGTTCTATATGGAAGGCACGTTCTGGATTTGAGATGTATGATTTCGGATTTCGGATTTAGGATTTAGGATTTAGGATTTAGGATTTAGGATTTAGGATTTAGGATTT
>JAZKFT010000027.1:0-76912 GCA_040386335.1 Bacteroidota bacterium | reverse complement strand
GGATTTAGGATTTAGGATTTAGGATTTAGGATTTAGGATTTAGGATTTAGGATTTGCGAAATTGAGTCTTGACCCTGGCTATTGTCAATGACTGTTCCAGAACACATTTCATGAAATTTTATAACTTATAGTGTGGCAATTAATAAGGACGAGAGAAGATTTTTAAGGTATTGGGAGGAACAACGAAAAGGTTCCAGGGTGGGTTATTATGCCTTATATATTACCATCTGGTTTTTTACGGCTTTGCTCTGTTTGTTTTTTGTATTTAATAACTTTTCACAGTTTGGCCGCACAAGTATTTATGTACTGTATCTCATAGGCGCTATGGCCTTAACCATTGCTATCATTGCCACACATGTTACGTGGTGGCGAAATGAAAAGCGATTTAAGAAAATCATAAACCGGGAAATAGACAACGATATTCAACCGGCAAACCTGTTTTAGTTTTACAAAAACGACTGACATTACAAAACCTGTCTTATACCATCGCGGTTTGTTTGTAATTTGAATAATATTTCCCATTTAAAGCTGGTACGTGAAAGCAGTCTTCCACCTGTTATTATTCCTTTGTTTTTATGCCAAAGGCCAGCAGCCGCTTTTTAATAATCAAAAGCACTTCAAGGTAGAAGACGGGCTGCCACAAAGCTTTGTCAACAGCATTATCCAGGACAGGGATGGGTTTATCTGGATAGGTACAAGAGATGGCCTGGCACGATACGATGGCCGTTCGTTCCAAACCTTTCGGCCAACCAATAATGACACCAACAGTATCGCCTCCGGGCTCGTTCGAAAAATAAGAAAAGGCCCCGGGCATCATTTCTTTATTCACTACGAAAACAGCCTTTTCGATGTGTTTGATCCCCTGGCACAATTTGTATCCAAACGGTCGCAGGTAAACTGGATAAACACTTTGGGCTTTCACGATGTCCGTTCTCTTTTTACTGATAACAGCAACAGGTGGTGGCTGAAAATTAAAGACAGTACCGTGCTGATGGCCGACCCGGTAAAAAAAGAATTTGTTGCATACAGTAGCGAAAAAGCAAATCTTAATTCTAGTAAAACACTTGGCATCACACAAGGCAAAGATGGCCGTATCTATGTTATGTCGTTGAACGGGGTAAGCATGATTGATGCCGGTAAAAAAATGGCTACGTTAACACCCTTCCCTTTTCCATTCCGCTATTTTGCGAGTAGTATGCTTTTCAATTATGCCCACTGCATCATGCCTGATGGACGGTTGGCAATGGGTGATGTTAACCGCATCATACTTTTCGATGGAGCATCTAAAATTTTCACTACAATACCCCTCCCCTTTGCTACAGCGAAAGACAGTTTTTTTATCAAGCACATGCAAATGGGTGCTGATGGCAAACTCTACTTTGAATGCAACAGCAGTATTTACAGGCAGGAGACTGATGATTCATTTACGCCGGTATGGACTTATCCCGGACAAGGCCCTGCAAAAGACATTTATTCCTTTTTAATAGACCGTACCAATGTGATGTGGATAGGAACCAACGCTAACGGCCTTTTTCGGGTGAATCTCAATTCACTGCCCTTGCTTGCCGCTCCTTATATAAACAATTTTCATACTGACGTATTGAACAAAATACCAGGCTACGGTATTGCAGCGAAGCCGGCCGGGTGGGCGCAATCGGAATGGTCGTACGAATTCAGGTATCACTATACAGAAAAAGGGGTCCTGTATTGTTCTTACGAAAATCCACTCAATGAGCCGGTAACACTTATGAAATTTGAAAACAATATTTGGTCGAAGGTGAATGTACCGAACAGCATTAACGGCTCTGTTCGCGGCATTACCAGCTTTCATGATACGATCTATGCTATCAGTACCAATGGCACTATTTGGAAGTGGGTGAATGCGTTGGCAGTGCCACAAAAAATATCACTTGCCAACCAAAAGCTACTGGAAGTAATCGACATAGAGACAGACGGCAAATTCCTGCTTGTAATTACCCAGAAGGATGGCATCTATAAATACCTGCAGGACTCCCTCGTGGCCTGGTATCCGGTAACCGACCTGGCCCGAAGCACCATTCCTTTTGTAATAAACCAGTTGACTGATATCTATCGTGATCCGGTAAAGAAAGGAAGATTTTGGATCGGTACACTGGGACAAGGATTGCTGGAATGGGATATTGACAAAGGTTATATTTCTTCTATATCCGACGCTAATGGCCTGCCGAATTCCACCATCTATGCCATTGAAACGGATACCAGGCATAACCTTTGGGTAAGTACCAACAAAGGTCTTTGTGTGATTGATCCCGTGACAAGGAAAACGATGGATTTCTCTACTGCCGGTGACATACCCGGCAATGAGTACAACCGGTTCCATGTTTTCAAATATCCCGATGGAAAGCTGGCATTTGGCGGGTTGGAAGGCTATACTGTTTTTGATCCGGCGCTTTTTTTGCCCGATACCAGTGATACCAAAGTGGCTTTCACTGCGCTGTCTGTGAACAATCAAATACAACGATCAGGCAGCTCTGAGTGGCTGGATACAACCTTAAATGACCTTTCATTACTTGAACTTTCTTACAGGGAAAACTACCTGTCCATATCCTTTGCAGGCATGGCTTTTAATGATCCCGACAGGATCCGGTACAGATATATGCTTCATGGCTACGACAATGATTGGAAAGATAACGGCGACGGCATGACCGCTATCTATACCGGTCTTCCGCCGGGCCATTATACATTTATGGTGAATGCTTCCAATACCTCCGGTAAATGGAGCCGCCACATAAAATCGTTGCGCATCCATATCAGTCCGCCTTTCTGGGCCACCTGGTGGGCTTACACGTTGTATGTGATGCTGGCACTGGCTATTGTCAGCACCTACTGGAAGTTCCGGGATAAAAGACTCCGGTTGAGTAACGAAGTGATCATGGAGCATAATAAGACGCTGCAACTACAGGAAATGGATACCTTAAAAACACGCTTCTTCGATAATATCACCCATGAATTAAGAACGCCTCTGACGCTGATTCTTACTCCGCTCGGTCGCATGATGCACCAGGCCGACCTGCCATCCCCTTACCAAAAAAATGTGGAGTATGCCTGGGCTAATGCCAACCGCCTGTTGCTGATCGTTAACCAGATGCTGGATATTTCCAAAACAGAAAACGGGTTGATGAACGTAACACTTGCCGCGGGCAACCTGGAAGAGTATGTACAGCAATGTGTGGCCGCGTTTGAAAACGAAGCAGACAAACAAGAAATAACACTCTTCTGCCACACAGAACGGGCAAAAGGTATGTACCGCTTTGATGCAGACAAATGGAGCAAAATAATTTTCAACCTGTTGAGCAATGCTTTAAAGTTTACACCGGTCGGTGGTTCAGTAACCGTACAGCTTGAAGCATTACCGGAAAAAGAGGATAAAGGCATACCCATCAGTTTAACAGTAACAGATACCGGTGGGGGCATTCCGGCAACAGCCTTACCTCATATTTTCGACAGGTTTTTTATGGTAGATAATACCGCTGTCTGTAAACAAACCGGCACCGGTATTGGCCTTTCGTTAGTAAAAGACCTCGTACAACTTATGGGGGGAAGCATCCTTGCTGAAAGCAAGCCCGGTTCAGGCACGGTTTTCACGGTTGTGCTTCCGCTTACAAAGGCGGTTGCAGCGGAGGGAATCGATCCGGAGACTTTATCCACCAACATTCCAAAAATTATCCCAACCCATGAAGCGCCATTGATTGTGGTGGTGGAGGACAATGAAGAACTGAGGCAGTTTTTGATAGAAAGCTTGCATCAGCAATACCGTGTTGAAGCTGCCGCCAACGGAGAAGATGCCCTGAAAATGATCCTTGCAGAAATGCCTGATTTGGTTATAAGCGATGTAATGATGCCGGAAATGGGTGGCTACGAGTTGTGCCAGCAAGTAAAAACGGACGACCGGATCAACCATATTCCACTGATGCTGCTTACTGCCAGGGCGGCACAAGACAGCCGCTTGGAGGGCCTCCGTGCTGGTGCCGATGACTACCTGGCAAAGCCATTTCATTTTGACGAACTGGAACTTAAAATAGCCAATCTGCTGCTATTGCAGGAAAGGACAAGGAAACATTTATTGCAACAAGCACTTCCCGGCGAGCCACCCCAAAAAGTTCCGGATCACACCAACCCGTTTATTCAAGAACTCTATGCCCAACTGGACCAAATGATTGGTAACACCACCGTAGATGTGGACGCCCTGGCAGCCGCCATGGCCATGAGCCGTCGGACCCTGGGCCGGAAACTCAAAACCCTGCTCGACATTGCCCCCAATGAGTTGATACGCCGCTATCGGCTGCAAAAAGCGGCCACATTGCTCGCAGCTGGCAATCCCGCTACACAGGTAGCTTTTACTGTTGGCTTTGAATCGCCTTCCTATTTTTCCCAGTGCTTTAAAGAACAGTACGACATCACGCCCAGTGATTATATCCGTAAAATGTCGGCTTAAAACCCAGGACCTTCGGGCCAGGATTTTAACGGCCACGACCTTGTTTTTCCCGGCTGAAGTATGAAAAAGCTCCGTCAAATCGCTTCTGACTTCGTTCTCCAGCGGATGTAATGGGTAATCTGTCCTAAAATTGACAGCATTTGGCCTGTATTTGATAACAGCCGGCGATATGCGAGGGTAGTTTTATGGTATAAAAAGACCACTATGAAACTTCCGCTACTTCTCTCAGGCTTCCTTTTTTTAAAGGGGCCAGCCGTCTCATTTTCACAAAACAATGTGGGCATCAATAATGACGGCTCCGCGCCTGCCGCAACGGCCATACTGGATATTAAAAGCACCAGCAAAGGCGTATTGCTACCCCGCCTTAATCTTTCGCAAAGAACCGGGATCCTGTCGCCGGCTACGGGGCTTCTTGTTTTTGCCACCGATCTAAACCGGTTGTTGCAATACAATGGCAGCAAATGGATTTCGGTGGGCTCTGGTGCTATATCGCCGATGATAGCCGATGCTGACACCAATACCTATGTACATACCGAAAAATTGAATAACGAAAACGTGATCCGGTTTGGCATCAATGGAACCGAAAGGTGGATCATGAGCCGTAACAGTTTTGCGCCGGCCAATACCGGTAACTCGGTTTACATTGGCGAGGGCAGCGGGCAGGAAGACTTCCTACCGAACGGGTTTAATGTGGCGCTGGGAAACCTGGCACTGAGAGCTGTAAAAACGGGCCTGCAGAATGTGGCAATTGGCTTTCAATCGCAGTACAGCGACAGTGTTGGTTCTGAGAATGTGTCTCTTGGTGCCAGTAGCCTGTTTAGCAACAAATCGGCCAGTAGAAATGTTGCAATAGGTACCGGCAGCCTCGCCAACCATGTCCGTAATGATGGTATTACGGCAATCGGATTCCAATCACTTTATAAGGACACCAGCGGCAATGAGAATATCGCGGTTGGTGATCGGTCTTCCTACTCCAATAAAGATGGGAGTTCTAATATCGCAATTGGAAGTCACAGTCTTTACGGCAACATAAGCGGTAACTATAATCTGGCAATCGGAAACCATGCACTTTTTATGCAGTCATTTAACCCCGGAGTGCAATGGACCGGATTCAACCTGGCTATTGGTGATTTTGCGCTTTACAGTAACCAGCCCACGTCCATTCATAATGGCACGCGGAACCTGGCGATAGGATATTCCGCTCTGCATGATAACACAACCGGTAGCTTAAACATTGCTATTGGCACCGGTGCATTGTCAACAAACACAACAGGTGTATCAAACATGGCGATTGGCGCATCTGCACTTTTTGCAAATACTACCGGTGGCAATAATATGGCGGTTGGCATCTCGGCATTAAATGCAAATACAGTGGGTTACCTGAACACAGCGGTTGGTTCATTTGCATTATCTGCCAACACAACCGGAATTATTAACACTGCCCTGGGGTACGCATCCATGAGATTGAATACAAAAGGAGACGGTAATACCATGATCGGTTTTAACTCGGGTGAAAACAATACCAACATGTCGTATAATGTTGCCCTGGGTGAAAATGCCCTGGCTAGTCAGTCATTTAGTAATGGCGGCACTGCTTTCAGCAGTTTCAATGTCGCCATTGGAAATAAAGCACTTTTTTCAAACCAACCTTCCAATGCTTCCAACGGGGTTACGAATACAGTTGTCGGTGGCGAAGCAATGTTTAACAACACTACCGGGTTCAACAATACAGCCGTAGGATTTCACGCCGGCAATATTATACCCGGGGCTTTCAATTGCACCTACCTGGGATCCAATACTGCCAGCAATGGGAGCTATAATAACAGTGTGGCGCTGGGTCATTTAGCGACAATTACCGCTGAACACCAGGTGAGGGTGGGTAATGGTTTTACCGGATCTATTGGCGGCAATGTGGCCTGGACCACCCTTTCTGATGTCCGTTTTAAAAAAGACATACGGCCGGATGTGCCCGGCCTCGCATTCATCAATAAACTGCAGCCCATCACCTATTCCATTAACCGAAAAGCGATGGCCGAGTTTTTAGGCCGGCAGGATACCACACTTGAAAATTCACCCACTACCTTATATCGTACCACCGGGTTCTCCGCCCAGCAGGTGGAACAGGCCGCAATTGAAACAGGTTATGAGTTTAGCGGTGTAGACAAGCCTAAGAATGATAAAGACTATTATGGTTTGCGGTATGCAGAATTTACGGTACCACTGGTTAAGGCCGTGCAGGAACAGCAATTGATGATTGAAGATTTAAAAAGGCAACTGGCCGAATTGAAGGCAGCTTTCTGGCTGACTACCTCAAGGCAGCAGGCAAATAATTGAAATTGACCTATATCCAAACCGGGCATTTGCGTCATCCCATCCATTACTTCCATTAATATATTACAAAAAAGCTTTTCCAATCTCTATTCTATAACATTTAAAACCAATTATCATGGCAAACTTTAATGTCGGCGGATTCACTATCACGCAAGATCCGCCCAATCCAACCGGGATCAATGGGTTTTCCGATGACACCTTGCCGGTATCTCTTGGTGCCAGCACTGTAGAGGTCGTACCGCTTCAAACCCTGGATCTTAGTGTACCCGCCCCGGATGCATCCGGCACTTTAAGACTGGCTTCCGGCAACCAGCCCGTGTTTACCGCCGGCCCTAATACTTTTATAGTGCAGCCCGGCGAAAGCCTCGCTTTTACTTTTGATCTTGCTGCATCCGTTCCATTGGTGCCGCTCACATTTGGTATTGTGGTCGCTGTTGAGACTACGGATACGCTGGAGGCTAAATTCCGCCTCACAGTAAATGGCCACGACCAGGATGCAGTAGAAGAAAAGGGATCGCCTTACGACGGCTACCATCCGGTTACCTGGCAAATAGCCTCCAACATATTAAAAACCGGATTAAATACTTTCTCGGTAGGGAATAGTAACCATTCCGACAATGATATATGGATCAATGCGGCCAGCATACAAGGTGCTACCGGCCAAACCATCCAGGGATACTATTATTGGAAAAGTGTATTCAACTGTACCGCCAACCAGGGTGATACCGTAACCGATTCGGTAGCAGTCACCAATGGAAAAAGCACCAGCGATTCCAGCACTTATTCATTTGCGGAAACTATCGGTTTAAGTGTAGAAGGGGAGGCAGAAGTACCCCTGCTGGCCAGTGTCTCCTATACGGTAAATACTTCTTTTACAGCAACACAGTCCTACACGCATACCGTTTCTATCACCGAATCTGAAACCGATACAGTGACGTTAGGTATTTCAAACCCCGCAACGGAAATGACGGTTCAATTTTGGCAACTTTGCCTGCGTTTCGAAAGCAATGGACAATATATTGAGCAGCTGATTGGTGTAGGGCAGGTGCCGGGGGTGATTGAAACCAGGTATCCAGCCGATGCAACAGGTGATGTAGTGATTAACGCAAGTGCCTAAAATGGCTTGACCGCCTGCATTTTAAGATAATACAGAGTGAAACAATCTTTGCAGCCCGCCCGATCCGGACGGGCTGTATTTTTTTTGAGAAAAAATGATTAGACGGATTTTGTAGAAGAGCAAATCGGGACGACTGCTGGCATTTACGGCAATGCATTTTGCTTTGTGATGAATTTGGTATATGCTTCTTGTCCATCAAAGCAATTTGTTCCACGCTTATTTATAAAGTTTTCTTTAAGCCAATTTTTCAATTTCGTTGTGTCGTCTTCAAATGCTTTTGATTTGTTTTTAACTTCACCTTTTTCAAGAAATTGATTGCAAAAATGAATGCAATACAAAAGACCGTAACCGCTTATTACAAAAGGGGATGACAACTCTATCATTTCATTTTTTCGCCAAAGGCCTTCACTTATATAAACGCCCCTATCATCTCCGGATTTTTTAATGTCGTCAATATTAATTTCTTGTTTGGTAAAGTAAAAATTTAGGTAGCGATGGTTGACGGTTATTATTTGAATTGCTTTTTCTAAAGTTACTTTCTCAAAAAACCGGCAGTTTTCTGGATACTTAAAAAACCAACAATACACTGTAAGGTTAAGATTATTGAAAACGAAGGATAAAAAGTCTTTCAAGTTGTCGCCTGACCAATAGCTCGTAAACTCACTGAATTTATATTTTATGTTGGGCTTGTCACAATAAACTAATGGGTTTGAAAAAAGTTGCTTAGTTGGTGAATAATCTATGTCTATTGAAATTGGTTTTGCCTTTTTACTACAATTTGTACAAGTCGTGGTAATTTCTATCTCTCTAAAATCATCTGTGCCCAACCTTAATTTATATTCAAATAGAACTTTAAACCATTCGTTTTTGCAAATACATTTTTTCTTTTGGGGATATCCGTTTTGAATAAGGTCGTACCAATAATCTAAACTGTCAAGCATTAGGTAATTATCGTCATTCTTAGTCGTTAAGAGCCCAACGCCATCCTCTTTGAGAATGCGAACTTGAAATTCATTCTCTCCTTTGTCTGTCGTAATATTTTTAATTATTACTTTTTGCATTGTAGGGTGAGTCTATAATTTAGGCTTACTAGTTGCCTGCTGAAGTTCATTTTGAACCAAAAAGGTGTACCCTACTTGTAGGATGATTATTTTATCAATTAATAAACCTTGCTTTCAGATCAGGCGTGGGCAGCCAGCAGGCTTCCTGTTTGCCAAACCATTTGTAGCGGTTTTTGGCCACCCAGTTGTACACCGCATTTCTGATAAAAGGTGGTACTATGATAAAGCCATACAGCAGCGGCCAGGCAGCATTCAGTTTTCTAACCACCCGGAGTGCGCCGGCGCTTTTAGTATAAATTTTACCGTTTTCGAGTAAGATGAAAGAACTCAGATCGGTAGGCGACAAGTTGTTGTCACTCAGAATTTTTTGGCCAAAATCAGATTGCAGGGAAGCGAAACGAAACAGTTTTTTCTTATCGCGTTTGATGATAAACTGCACAGCACTGCTGCAAAGATTGCATACACCATCGAAGAGAATTACAGGTTGTTCGTTTTCCGGCATGCTGCAAATTTACAAGACTTTGCTTTTGATTAGTTGGCAGTTAAGCAGTTGGCAGTTGGCAATCTAGTGCAACTCACCAAAAAATAGGAAATCGTTAGCCAACCGCTGGATTGCCAACTGGAAAACTGCCAACTGCCAACTGCCAACTGCCCAACTGCCAACTGACGTATCTTGCGCCCATGAACATTCTTGAAGCGGAATACGTTATCAGCAGCCCCGATTACACAAAATGCCCGGAACCCAATATACCGGAGTATGCATTTATTGGCCGCAGCAATGTGGGTAAATCTTCGCTGATCAATATGCTGACCAACAAGGCCAAACTGGCTAAAACCAGTTCCAGCCCGGGGAAAACACAAATGATCAACCATTTTGTGATTCATAGTGCCCCCGATAATAACCCAAAGGATTTTAGTAAATGGTACCTGGTGGATTTGCCCGGCTATGGCTACGCCAAAGTGAGCCAGAGTATGCGGAATAATTTCGAAAAAATGATTGAGCACTACATGCGGAAAAGGGATAACCTGCAACATGTATTCGTACTGATAGACAGCCGCCACGGTCCGCAACGGCCCGACCTGGATTTTATACACGAACTCGGAAAATGGGAAGTAGCATTTAGCCTGGTATTCACTAAAAGTGACAAGGAAACCCAACGCGTAGTGGCCAAAAACATTAAAGATTTTCTAAACGCCATGCGAAAAACCTGGCAATTTCTCCCAAGGCATTTTGTGACCAGTGCAGAGAAGAAGACGGGAAGGGAGAAGATACTGGAGCTGATCAGCGATATTAATAAGGAACTGACGGTTTAGTTGATCAGTTGATTAGTGATTGGTAAAACAATGAGTAAAAAGCAAAATAGTACCAGAAAGTTGAACGGAGCGTCGCCAATGTCGCCGAATCAGGGTACGGCTTTCGCTGGTCTCAAAAGAGATTTCCTATAGTTGAGCTGCAAAGGATAGTTGGGTTGACCAAGTTATGAGTCAACCAATCAACTAATCAACCAATCAACTAATTCACCACTTTATTCGCGCAACTGCTGCTGGCGAAGGCTTCGGGCTTGGCTTTGAAGGCAAAGCCCATTCCCAGGATATAACCCATCGCTTCGCGAAGGGCTTCGTTACTTTTAAACGACGGGTTGGTGTTGATATCGGCATGCACTTCCATATCTACATCAAATTCAGTAAAAAGATCGCATAGTTCATAAGCGATCTCAATACTCTTTGCCACTTCCACCAACATCCTTTCCTTTATGCTGTATTTGCGGGTGGTTTTTTCATTGTGGATAAACATAAACCCACCACGTCCCTGCCGCAAAAAAACGATCACCGTGGCAAACTCGGTGATCACACCTTTTACCTGGCTGTCGGTTCCGATACAAACTTTAAGGTGATTACCTGCCAGGGTTTCTCTTTTTATGGCGTCTTCCACGGCCTGCTTAATGGGCAGGCTAATGGATTCGCCATTGAATTTTCTCCAAAGCATAATAAATGTGTTTGCCTAAAGTTATGGGAGAAAATAATACCTGTCTGCATTTTCGGGGCGCCCGTTTATGAACATGGTGGGGATAGAACCAGGGTTGGTCATTAAGTCATTGGGTCATTGGTCAATGAATCAATGAGAGAATGTTATAGATGCAGGCATCAAAATCAGTCGCCGGGTTCATAATCGCTGGGCACGCTTTCAGCCAATTTTTCCCATCCCCAGTAGCCACTGGTATACATGTCCATTGGATCAAAAAAGAGACCGTTGGCGTCTATTTGCACCGGCCGCCGGTTGACAAGCCAGATTTGCGATATGGGGTTATACGCCTTTCTTACCGGGTACTGGGCAGCCACATAGGCCGGCTTTTCCTTTTCTTTTTTATAATTAATATCCAGGTAGTCTTCAAACACTAAAAACTGGTATCGGCCACTGCTGTCTGTTTTAATAAAAGCACTGTCGGGCAGAATGTTTTTATCCAGCATATCCACTTTCGAAACACGTTTATAGTATCTGCCATTCATGAGTGAAGAATCTACACGTTCCACTTTTTTGAGCAGCCTTGTTTCAAATCCTTCTTCAAGAAGTTTGTGGCTGTAGGCGCTCCTGATAAAATGCATCAGGGAGCCGCTGTATGCTTCCAGCCTTGCGGCAATATATTTCTTCTCCTTCCGCTCCTTTTTGGTTTCAAACGGTGTATAAAACTGGTACCCCACATAGCCGACAATTCCATCCCGTATGCGATACTCATACTGCTCCAGCTGGTAACGGATATTATAGCCAAGGCCGCTATTTTCAATATCCAGGGCATCGGTGGCTATCACCCTTAATATCCGGGTTTTACTGTTGTACTTAAACCGCAAAACCTCCGGGTTTTTCAATTTGCATTTTGCCGCCAATTCCGATTTCCCGATAAAAGTTTCCAGGAATGTTCGTCCCCATTTCTCCCAACCGTCTTTTACATCGGGTTCCACCACCACATTTTTTGCCTCAGCTTCCTGTACGGTCATTTCAAATCGGACCCTGCCGGCCAGGTCTTCCGGCCTGGCTATGAACTGAACCGTTTTGTAACCCACATAACTTACAATGATCTCGTAACTGGAAGCCGGCGAAGGAACCAGTTGAAAAATGCCCTCGCTATTGGTAACCGTGCCCCTGGAAGTGCCGTTGATAAATACACTGGCATTCGCCATCGGCTTATTCGTGGCCGCATCCACTACAATACCATGAATAACGGTACCCTGCGAAAACGCAGCCACATAAAACAGCAGCAGGGGCATAAAAAACAGCTTTTTAATAAGAGAATTTTTGTGGCAAAATAAATGAAAGCAGCAGTTATCTACAGGTAGCTCAGAGTAAATCCGGCCTGCGTTCTTCTGTACGTTTTACACTCTGCTCGTAGCGCCAGTCTTCTATTTTTTTAGGGTCGCCGCTTAATAATACATCGGGTACTTTCCAGCCACGATATTCGGCGGGGCGGGTGTACACGGGTGGTGCCAGGAGGTTGTCCTGGAAGGAATCGAACAAGGCACTTGTTTCGTCGTTCAGTACACCGGGCAATAACCGGCCAATGGCATCCACCAGCACCGCAGCACCGAGTTCGCCGCCACTCAAAACATAATCGCCAATGGAAATTTCCAGGGTAATAAAATGATCCCTCACCCGCTGATCGATGCCTTTATAATGGCCGCAGATCATCATTAGGTTTTCCTTCATGCTCAACAGGTTGGCCGTGCCCTGGTTGAATGTTTTGCCATCGGGTGTCAGGTAAATGACCTCGTCATAACTGCGCTCCTTCTGCAGGCTTTCGATGGCGTTTACCAAAGGTTCGCACATCATGACCATACCCGCACCGGCGCCAAATTGATAGTCGTCTATTTGCCCATATTTATTCACTGCCCACTGCCTCAGGTGATGGGTATGTACCTCCAGCAAACCCTTATCCTGTGCACGTTTCATCATGCTATGGTTCAGGGGACTTTGCAGCAGTTCAGGTAAAACGGTGATGATATCTATTCTCATATTTTGGGATTAGGGGTTAGGGATTAGGGTCAATGTGTCCAAATCATTCCCTGTGGATTTATATTCCAATGATATTTTTGAGCATCGCCAAAAGTTGCAAAATCCATTTTTTGTCCCAGGATAATTTCTTTATAAGCCTGAAACATTTGCCGGGCTGCAATCATTGGTTGCATTCTGCCAACTCCTGTACAAAGTCCAGGAATAGCAACAGATGAAATTTGTAATTCGCTTTTCGCTTTAATTAAAATGGCTTTCATGGCCAAATATGCGTTGACAGACGTGTCAATATTGAAGTTGGTTGGTATTCTCATTGTCGGCGCAGATATTAAGAACGGAACCTTTTTGTCACCTGTTTCTAAAAGCATTGCTTTTCCAACCAACAACTCTCCTTCCGGAAGTTCTTTAATTATTTTTTGAAGCTTTTTTTCTAAATCCCAACCAAATCTTTCAGATAATGCATGATCAAGTCCACCATCCATAAAACCAAATGAATTTGCCGGGCTTACCATTGCATCGCAGTCTATTGTCGTGATATCAGCTTCAACGATAACAACATCTTCTGCCTCGCTAAAAAATTCAGTCCAGGCGTCAAGAAGTTTTGGTGCTAACCCTGCTAAAATAATTTTCATGTCATTGATGTGTTTTAAAATCACTCCCCCATAAACCCGCCAATATCCCGGCGCTGCTTTTTAGTGGGACGACCAATTTTACTTTGCCTTTTGCCTGTTTCAAAAGAAGATGCCTGGTATTTTACAAGATCCTTATCTTCTTCGGGGGTAATGTCTGCATAGTAATTGATGGCTTCGGAGTATTGCACACGATGATCCAGCAGGCCGGTTACCTTGATCACCCATTTGCGGGCTTCGGCTTTTACATCGTACACATCGCCGATGTTTACGGTTCTGGCCGCTTTCACATTGTCGCCGTTGAGTTTCACTTTGCCTTTATCACAGGCATCGGCTGCCTGGCTCCGGGTTTTAAAGATGCGAATGCTCCAGAGATATTTGTCAATTCGAAGTTTTTCCATTTTGTAAAAAAGCCCGTTTGGCCAGGGGCCAAAATTAGCTGAAAGCGGTGGCAGTTCAACAAGCTTTGAAATGGAAAAAGAAAGGGTGTTTGACTTTAACCAGCAGTGGGTTATTTTTTGATACTGATTGTCGCCTTATAGGCTGAAATGTCAAATTTTGCAAAAAGGGATGGATATGGACTGAGCGTTTCGAGAGTAAAGGTGAAAAACTCATTGTTGATGGCAAGTTTCAATGGCTTTTTTAATTCTAGCGTATCAACATTTGTCCCGTTGTAAAGGTGTATGCCAATCTGAGCAGTACCTGCCCAAATACAAACGCCCCCATCAGGGCATCTCGAATCTGATATCAGTTTAGCAAACGCAAGACTGTATTGACCATTAGAACAATTACTGAAATCTGTGGAAGCCCGATATTTTATGGTAATGGAAACACTATCGCCGGCCACCAGGCATTTTGCAGGTGCAGTGGTTTCATCTTTTGTGCATGATGAAATGAAGAAAAAACTGGTTATTAATGCTGAAAATAAAAGGATTCCTGGTTTCATTACTAATGTATTTGCTGTGATGACCGATGAACAGCGGCAATCATTGCATCAAAAACGAAAATTAACTACTGTAACCCGGCTCCCAACCAGGCCATCATTCCCATCCCTACTTCCAGGGCATTTTCATCAATATTAAATGTGGGTGTATGTACGCCACTGGTTATCCCAAGCGCCTCATTGCGAACACCGAGGCGGAAAAAACAGCCCGGGATTTGCTGGGCATAGTAACCAAAGTCTTCGGCACCCATGCGCATTTCGGTTTCGCTTACGTTTTCTTTACCCATAAAATCATCGGCCAACCGCCATGCAGCCAGGGTCAGGTCTTTGTTATTAAGAACCGTGGGGTAGCCTACATCAATATGTACACTTCCTTCTGCGCCCATGGTAGCGCAAAGTTCGGTTACATGTTTGGTGATAAGGGCGTGTGCCTGGCTCCTCCACTCTTCGTTCATACAGCGTAAAGTACCCATCAGTTTTACTTCGCTGGGTATTACATTGGTGGCATTGCCCCCCTGGAATGAGGTGATACTCAGCACTGTTGGGTTAAATGGATTATTGTTACGGCTAACGATCTGCTGCAGGGAAATGATCAGGTGGGATGCAATTAAAATGGTATCTGCAGTCAGCTGTGGTGCAGCGGCGTGGCCACCCTTACTTCTGATACTGATATAAATTTCATCTGCACTGGCCATTACGGTACCGGTGCGAAAGCTGAGCTTCCCTGTATCGAGTCCGGGGTGTACATGTAAGGCTACAATGCCCTGTGGCGCCGGGTTCTCGAGTACACCATCCCGTATCATATAGCTGGCTCCGCCGGGGTTCTTTTCTTCGCCGGGTTGAAATACCAGTTTCACGGTTCCTTCCCATTCATCCCTGGTTTGCAGCAGAATTTTGGCGGCGCCCAGCAGGCAGGTAGTGTGCACATCGTGGCCGCATGCATGCATAATGCCGGGTTTGGTGCTTTTGTAAGCAACCTCGTTTTCTTCCGTAATGGGTAATGCATCCATATCTGCCCGGAGGGCGATGATGCGGCTTTCCGGGCTTTTACCCTCAATTATTCCTACCACGCCGGTGGTGGCGATTACAGTAAATGGAATGCCAAGTTCTGTGAGCTTTTCCTGCACATATTTGCTGGTCTCAAACTCCTTATAGCTCAGTTCAGGATGGGCATGCAGGTGGCGCCTGATGCCAATAAATTCATCTTTGTATGCGGCGGCCAGGGTTTTTATTTTTTCCTGTAACATGGGTTGGGAATTAGGAATTGGGGATTGGGTATCGCCAATATCGTTCAATGGCTGGGGTGAAAAATATTTATCGGTTAGGAGTTAGACGCCAGCATGGCGTCTCTACGGGGTGAACCAATAAACCAATCACTAATCAACTAATCTCTACCCACCTTTTTCCTCGATTTCCTCCAGGTATTTTTTCTCGTCTTCGGGTTTCACATTGATGATTTCGGGCACCACAAAAACGCCTTTGGGCATCATGGATGAAAGGCGCTTGCGGAGGTCTTCGGCGTCTTCCTTTTTAATGAAATCACCGGCTTTCAATTTAAAAAAGGGGGCCTGGTAACTCATGTATACTGAATGGTCTGGAAAACGGCTAAGTAGTTGTCCCTTGGTTTTATAGGCCAATTCACGGTCGGTAGTGTTCAGAACCATAATGCGATACCCTTTATATTGGCCGTTACTGGTTTTAAAGCCAGCCACTTTATTAATGTCGCCTTGTTTTTTCAACAGCACTTCAATACGACTGTCGCGATGTACGATCATTCCGCTGTCTGCCTGTGCCATGGCTCCTGTAGCTCCCACGAGAATGACAGCCAATGATAAAAGAATGCTGTGTTTCAGTTTCTTGCTCATAAATATTTGTAGGTATTTGATACTGCCCCGGCGGCAAACGGCCTCAAAAATAGCTAATAGTTTTCTTCTGTGGCCCCACCTTTAACAATTGCTATGCTGGAGCTGCAGCCAAGCCGGGTTGCGCCGGCATCTACCAGCGCCTTTGCAAATGCGTAATCGCGGATGCCGCCAGATGCTTTTATCTGCACTGCATCACTTACATGTTTCCTGATCAGCGCCACGGCTTCCACCGATGCGCCTTTTTCGGCATAACCGGTGGAGGTTTTAATAAAATCAACCCCGGCTGCACCATACAAATCACAGCATTTAATGATCTCGTCGCTGGTAAGCAAACCACTTTCAATGATCACTTTAATGGCCTTGCTTTTGTTTTTGATGATCGGCATCAGGTGGTTGATCTCGTTGGCGACGAGTTGCCAGTCGTTATTTTTGATGGCGGTATAATTGATCACAACATCCAATTCATCAGCACCATCAACGATCGCCAGCAAGGTTTCGGCCAGTTTAGCTTCTATGGCGGCATAGCCGAAAGGAAAGCCAATCACAGTAGCGACTTTAACCTGGCTGGCAAAGGGATTTTTTACGGATTTGGAAAGGCATTGCCTGGCTGCTTTCACCATTAGCGGAGGCACACAAACGGCAGCGAAGCCGAATTCAGACGCCTCATTGCAAACCCTTTCCACATCTGCCAACAGGAGACCTGGTTTTAGTATGGTATGATCAATAAATGGTGCAAGGTTCATGTTGAATAATATTTCTATGGAGGAATTGCCCTGCAAAAAAACAGTATTCTCCATTATCATGCTTCACCGCTCTAATTTCCCATTCCCGGCAGGGTTTTATTTTTGCCTTTAATGGCTATTTCCTGCACACATTTGAGCAGTGTAAATACGGCATACCCAAATAAATTCTTGGTGACGATTCTTGGATTCCTGATGCCCCTGGCCACCCGTTCCTGCTCACCGGGCATTGGGTTGGCCGGGTAAATTTTGATGAGGTTTGCCAGCAGGGAAATAAGGCCTTTCTTTTTGAACTCCCCCTCCTCATCTGTCTTATACACGTTGAGCTTCATGTCGTGGTATTTCATTTTCAGATCGGCAGTGGCCATATTATCGTTGCCTTCTATATGGTATTGAAGATCGTCTAAAACAAAACTTTCCATTTCTGCTTTTGCCAGGTTCTTAAAAGTAGTATTTACCTGCGAAGCCTGCAGAGATTTCAACCCCGCATCAATTGTAAAATGACCGTCGGGCGATGGCAAATCAAAATTAAATATGGCACTCATATCATTATTACCCATAAAAGACGCAGTAAGGCTGGCCTTGCACCAGCGTTCCCTGGCATACACTTCGGGCTGGTTGGTGGCATTGGTGATCGTGCCGTTAATGTTAGTAAACTTAAAAGGACCCTCCAGGCCGGTCTTTGCGCTTTTTTCAGTGAAAGTCAATCGGCCCTGGTTAATTTTTATGCGATCAATATCGATAGAATTTTCAGCTTTAAGCAGGAGCTGGTGCGGGTAAGTTCCCATCTTATTGGTCAGATCCTTCCCTGGGGATTTGTCTTTGTACACATCCAGCACGGGCGATTCCAGGATCACACTTGCTGCTTCTATCTGGTCGTCTATCAGCAAAGCCGAAGCATTAAAATTTTCTATCGATGTCTTCTTTATGTCCAGGTGAAAACGGTCTTTGGCATGGCCGAATCTTTTATTAAATTCTGCCTGGCCAATAGCGGGTGCCAGTTTAATATCTGCAATGTCTACAGATCGCTTTTTAAAATCATATTCTGTTTTGCCCAGCGAATAATTGTACAGGCCGTCCTGGGTTTTCATCTTCAGGTTATCGAATGATGTTTGCAGATTACCAGCGTACAATATCCTCGCCGTATCAGCATAGGTAAGCGAGTCCACAACAACATCGGTCATTTGTATCCGCATTTTTTCTATCCGCCACGAATCAAGATTCGTTTGGCGTTTGGCTGTTTTAAAAGTGATATCGCTGTTTGTGACATTTATCTTACCGATGTTGATATTGTTAATGTCGGGTTTAATAGACTCATACAAGGTTTTAGGAGTTGCACTTGCCATGGTATCACCCTTTCTTTTCTGCTGCTGCTCAATAATGATGGTGGAATTGGCAATGGCTATTTCGTTGCAATAAATATTTTTATGCCGCCACAATGTCCATGGCTGCAGGCCGGTGACAACCAGCGCATCTATTTTTATCGAGAAAATAAGCCCGGGAAGCCTGTTGGCTGCTTTCAGAATACGATAGCGGTTACTATCCACCACGATCTCCAGCTTATTAATGGTAACGGTGCGGCCGCCGGGACCCACACTATAATCGCCCAGTGAAAAGGTATAGAGGCTGTCGGACCCATCCACTACCACTTTGGACAATGCCTTTTTGATGGTAGGTTTTAGAAAGGTATTTACACCAATGGAAAGAAAAATAACTCCCAGAACGATCAACAATAATAGAGGTATGCCAATCCATAAAAGCAAGCGCCGTTTCTTCGGCGTTATTTTTTTCATCATAAAAAAAATGGTTCAAAAGGTCTGGTGTTCTTAAAAGTCTTTTAGCCCGGACCTTTAAAAATCAACAATTGAACCATGTTTAATATGCTACCTGCACGCTCACGGGTCGGGCATCAAAAGCAACTGATAAAAGGAGTCGTTTTCTCCTGGTGTCCCAAACAGCTTTCGCCCCATCCACGGCACTATCATTTACAAGTTGCAAGTGTTTTCCGTTCACCGTAATTTTTGTTGGTATTGCAGGCAGACCGGGTATTGAAAGCTGTATATCACGTTTTGTTAAACGCCCTTTGTACCGCCCGCCATTACTGCCGATACTGATGGAAATTCCTTTAGCAGTAAGTCCACCTGATTTAAATTGTATCAACTCAAAAGCCTTGGTTTGAATGGCATTTTTACTTTCGCCATCATCTTCGTACAATTCATATTGCGAAGCTCCTTTCGCAGGAAAATAAGTGACCGTCAGGTTGCTTTTGTTATAATCTGTGGTGATTTGAATGGTAGAAATGGTGGGTATAAAACTGCCTGCCTTTACAAACACCGGGATATGGTTCATCACCAACTCGTCTTTGATCCATTGCTTACCGGTTATTGGCTCTAATGAGTAGTAATTATACCAGTCGCCCCCTGGCAAGTACAGTTTTCTACTAGTGATATTTTTTTCCAGCACCGGGGCAACCAGCAGGGCATCGCCCCACATATACTGGTCTTCTGCGGTGAACAATGACGTGTCGTTTTCATTAACAAAAAACATGGGCTTCACTAAAGGTGTTCCGTTGACAGCCTGCTGGTAACAGAGGGTATAATTGTAAGGTAATAACTGGTAACGTTGTTCCACCGCCTGGCGGGCAATACTTTTGGTGGGCTCCGGCCACATGGCAGGCTCAGAGGGGATATTTTGCACCGTAGGATTGATAGCACCCAGCGCCGTACCATGTGGTTTAAAGATGGGTGTAAATGCCGCAAACTGCAGCCAGCGGATATAAAGATCCGCATCGCCGTCGCCACCGGCAAAGCCACCAGCATCGGCGTGTATGTAAGGAATACCGCTAAGGCTGGTACCCAACATGAGTGGCAATTGTGCCTTCAAACCATCCCAGCTGCGGCTTACATCACCGCTCCATGGAAAGCTTCCGTACCTTGGCGAAGCTGCATAGCCACTGCGGTTCAGGTGAAACAGCCGCTGGTTTGGATACAGTCTTGCAAAATTTTCATACACCATTTTGCTCCAGTAATATCCATAAAGGTTATGCACTTCACCAGCGCTGAATTTTCTTTTGAAGCCGAGGTCCGACAGGTTATGGTACATATCTGCAGGGTGTTTTTCAGGTTCCCCAAGGTCGCCCCACCATCCGGTTACACCGATATCCATTTGCTTTTTATACTTCGCCCAAAACCACTGCCGGGCATCCTTTCTAAAAATGTCTATCAGGCCACCTTTGCCAAAATAAAAATCCTGCAGTTCGTAGGGTTCGCCTTGTTTATTAGTGGCCAGGATGCTTCTTGCAGATGCGTAATTAGGTGTAGTACGAATAATAAAAGGTTCGGTGATCAATATCGTTTTCACACCCTCCTTTTTAAAATCGCCGATCATTTTCGCCGGGTTCGGCCACGCTTTTTTGTTCACCCAATCCAGGTTGCCCAGGGTATGCTGAATACTATCGCCAAACCAGAACAAATCGAAAATGACCGCATCGAAAGGTATACTATCTGACTTCATCTGGTTGAAGATCTCCCGGGTTTGGATTTCATTTTGGTAACCAAAACGGCTCATAAAATTACCCATGGCCCAGCGGGGCGGCAATTGCTGCGTACCCACTAACCGCTGGTAAGCACTCAGTATGTCATCAAAACTTTTTCCACCGATGACGTAGAATGAAAGTTCTCCGCTCATTACACCATATTCCAATGTCTGTTCATCTGTTTTTCCGATATCCAGGTATCCTTTTGAAGGGTTGTCGAAAAAGATCGCATAGCCATGGCTGCTCATGATAAATGGCACACTAAAATTGAGAGCGTCTGCATTGGTGCCATAGCCGTACCAGGGATTGTTGAACAGTGCTAACCTATAGCCCCTCCGATCCATAGGAATACTCCGTTCGCCCGTCCCAAAAATTTTTTCGCCTGGCCTTAATAAAAATTTAAAACCGCGGCTGCTGTCGTTGTAAAAAGTCTGGAGCAGCGAGACCGTTTTACCAGTTTGGGGCGTAATCGCCACACCTTCGCTGCTTACTTCTACAAATGCTTTATTACTCCAGCTAAAGGTAACATGCCTGTCATCAGCGAACCACTTTGGCAAAATCGCGGTTGGTTTAGACAACACCGCATCACTAACCTGTTCATTACGGGTACTATTATTCGGTATAAATGTGGCTTTGATAATCTGGTTGGCAAACTGGCTGAAAACCCATTTGCCTTCCGTGGTTTGAACCCAGTTACTGTCAGGCTTTTGGCTGGTAGCAACTATAAATGGCGCCTGGGCATTAGAAAAAAGAACGGCGATCAGAAACGCCGGTGCGAGCAGCAATCGTAGAAATTTTCTCATAAGCGTAAAGCTATTTGAAAAAGGGGAATGAATGGGAGGATTACCAGCGCTTTACGGCAGGTAAGCATAGCCCCGGTGGAACAGATTCGCACAGCTATGGAGAAAAATTCCTAAATGCCCATGTGGACTGATATACCAAGGAAATCCACACCCCTTTTCCACAATGTGTGCGTATAATCATTCGTTTTTTAGAAAAGAGAAAAGATACTTTCGTTACCCGCTTAACGATTTGGTAACCGTGTTGTTCTTTCTTCAAATAATCCACAAAAACTTTCCTTATGGCCATAAAAAATCCTGCTGCTAAAGGCCTCGCATTCGGACGTTATTATACCAAAGAAGGCGCTGCGCCCTTTGATATGTTTGAGTATGATTACCGTACCTCGCTGATCAAGGATCCGTCAGGAAAGATCATTTTCCAAATGGATAACGTGGAAGTGCCAAAGCACTGGAGCCAGATTGCAACGGATATTTTAGCCCAGAAATATTTTAGAAAGGCCGGCGTTCCGCAACCCGACGGTAGTACCGGCAGGGAAACATCTTCCAAACAGGTGGCACATCGCATGGCCAATTGTTGGAAGCAATGGGGTGTAAAATATGGCTATTTCGAAACTGCAAAAGATGCCCAGGTTTTTTATGAAGAACTGGTGTATAGCATTCTCAACCAGGCCTGTGTGCCAAATAGCCCGCAGTGGTTTAACACCGGCCTGCACAGCAGCTACGGCATCACCGGCAAACCGCAGGGCCACTATTTTGTTGATCCGGCAGATGATCAGTTAAAACAATCTACTTCAGCTTACGAACGGCCGCAGCCACATGCCTGTTTTATATTGAGCGTTAGCGATGACCTCGTAAACGATGGCGGCATTATGGACCTGTGGATCCGCGAAGCCAGGATTTTTAAATATGGCAGCGGCGTGGGCACCAATTACAGCCAGATCAGGGGCGAAGGAGAGAAACTGAGCGGTGGCGGCACGAGCAGCGGACTGATGAGTTTCCTAAAAATAGGCGACCGGGCCGCCGGTGCCATTAAAAGTGGGGGCACCACCCGCCGGGCGGCCAAAATGGTTTGCCTGGACCTTGACCATCCGGAGATCGTAGATTTTATTGACTGGAAAGTGGAAGAAGAAAAGAAAGTGGCTGCCCTCGTAGCCGCAGGTTACAGCAACGATTACGAAGGGGAAGCTTATAAAACGGTCAGCGGGCAAAACAGCAATAATTCCATCCGCATACCCAACGAGTTTTTTAAAGTGCTGGACGAAGACGGCGATTGGGGCCTGAAAGCCAGGACGGATGGCCGCGTGATGAAAAACGTAAAAGCCAGGGAACTCTGGAATAAAATATGCTATGCCGCCTGGAGCTGTGCCGACCCGGGAACACAATATGATGACACCATAAACGAATGGCATACCTGCCCCGAGGGTGGCAGGATCAACGCCAGTAATCCGTGCTCCGAGTACATGTTCCTGGACAATACAGCCTGCAACCTGGCGAGTGCCAATCTCCGCACTTTTTTTGATGAAAAGACCGGCATATTTGATGTAAAAGGTTTTGAATATATCTGCCGCCTCTGGACCGTAGTGCTGGAAGTTTCGGTACTGATGGCACAATTCCCAAGCAAGGAAGTGGCGCAGCTATCTTACGACTATCGTACACTCGGATTAGGTTTTGCCAACCTCGGCTCCATGCTAATGGTAAGCGGCATCCCTTACGACAGTGAACAGGCCCGCGCCATTGGTGGAGCGATCTCCGCCATCATGACAGGTGTGGCTTATAAAACCTCCGCCGAGATGGCTTCCGTGCTTGGCACTTTCAGCAAGTATGAGGAGAATAAAGTACATATGTTACGCGTCATGCGTAATCACCGGGCAGCGGCATACGATGCCCAGGATGCATACGAAGGACTGAGCATTAAACCGGTTGGTATTAATGCCAGTTATTGCCCCGATTACCTGTTAACCGCAGCCTGCAAAGCCTGGGATGATGCCGTTCAGCTTGGCGAACAATACGGCTACCGGAATGCACAAACAACGGTGATAGCCCCAACCGGCACCATCGGTTTGGTAATGGATTGCGACACCACGGGTGTTGAACCTGACTTTGCCCTGGTAAAATTTAAGAAGCTCAGCGGTGGTGGTTATTTCAAAATCATTAACCAAAGTGTACCTAACGCTCTATTAAAATTGGGCTACGCCGAAAAAGAAATAGAAGCTATAGTAAACTATGCAAAAGGTGCTGCCAGTTTTAGTGGTGCACCGTTCATTAACCCGCAAACGCTTAGTGAAAAAGGCTTTTTAGGCGAAGAGATCAAAAAGCTGGAAGCTGGTATGGCTGCGGCTTTCCACATAAAATTTGCCTTTAACCATTTTAATTTAGGCGAAGCCTGTATGGAACGTCTCGGCTTTAAACCCGAAGACTATAACGACTGGAACTGGAACATGCTGGAAGCGCTGGGTTTTAAAGACGAAGAAATAGCTGCTGCCAATCAATACATCTGCGGCACTATGACCATCGAAGGGGCGCCTTACCTGAAACAGGAACACTACAGCGTTTTCGACTGCGCCAATAAATGTGGCGAAACCGGTCAGCGATATATACACGCTTATGGACATATAAAAATGATGGCTGCCTGCCAGCCTTTCCTTAGCGGGGCCATCAGCAAAACCATTAACCTGCCCAACGAAGCCAAACAGGAAGAGATAGCAGAATGCTACCGGATGAGCTGGGAACTGGGATTAAAAGCCAATGCGCTGTACCGTGATGGCAGTAAGTTAAGCCAGCCGCTCTCCAATAAAAGCGAAGACAAAAAGAAAACAGAAGAAGGTTCAGGCGACAAGGTTCAGGGGACAAGTGATAAGGAGCAAACAGCTGTAGAAGAAACATCAAACATTGTAGACCTTGGAAAACTGACTGTAGACGAGCTTTTGGAAGAGGTAACCAAGCGGATGCAGGAAAGCAAAGACACGCAATTAAAGAGCCAGTTGGCGAGGATCGTAGAGCGTAAATCGTTACCTGCCAAGCGCCGTGGTTTTACACAAAAAGCAAAGATCAACGGGCAGGTATTATTTCTTCGCACCGGCGAATACGGCGATGGCACTTTGGGCGAAATATTTGTGGACCTGGCCAAAGAAGGCAGTACCCTTCGCAGCCTGATGAACTGCTTTGCCATATCGGTGAGCGTTGGTTTGCAGTATGGCGTACCACTGGAAGAATTCGTGGACAAATTTGTGTTCACCCGGTTCGAACCGGCAGGTATGGTAGATCATCCAAACATTAAGAGCACCACTTCACTGATCGACTTTATTTTCCGCTGCCTCGCCTACGAATACCTTGGCCGTACCGACCTGGTGCATGTATTGGACAAACCCGAAATTGGGAACCTCGGTGAAGATGGCGATATGGATGAATTGACCCCACTGGGTAGTGCCGCTGAAAAAAAAGGGCCACATGAATTGAGCAGCGTACGGGTAACGCCATCAACTGGTCATCATCATACAAACCCTGCACATGCAATCGAAATAAAACCAAAAACACTCGCTACTTCAGGTTCAGCCTCCACTGCCGGCGACTCGAGTTTGCAGGCCATGAATGCACAGAAAAAAGCGGCTCAAAGTGATGCCCCTGCATGCACCAACTGCGGCGCCATTACCAAAAGGAGTGGCGCTTGCTATAGCTGCGATAATTGTGGAACGCAGGGCGGTTGTAGTTAGTGATTAGAGATTGGTTGATTGGTGATTAGTAACAACTTAACTAACATGATAAAAATCCCGGAACTAAGAGTTTCCGGGATTTTTTATTTTTACACATGCACCAGATAGATAATTGGATCGAATCGCTCCCGGAACAACTGAACGAAACTGCCCTACGGGTTAGAGAACTGGTTTTCGAAACCGTACACGGAGTTGAAGAAAAATATAGTTACAAACTACCCTTCTACCATTATTTCGGCATGTTTTGCTACTTCACCTATAATAAAAAGCTGAAGGCGCTGGATATTACGTTTATGCGTGGCAAAGATTTGACGGAAATATTTCCGCAACTGGAAATGCGTGGTCGCGCCATAGGTGGCAGCATTGTTCTATACAAACCAACAGACATTAACAGGTTAAAACTACAGGAGGTTTTGGTTACCGCAGCAGCCTGGCAACGGGAGGCGCGGCAATTGAAAATTCCATTTGTAAAAAAGAATACAGGTAAAAGATGACAGTGCGACTTTTTGCATAAGGCGGCCCAAAAAAACTCCCTTACCTGAAAAACTGGTGCAATGGCTCTAATAGTTAACAAACCTGTGGCTAAAACTGGTTACTTGCCAATACCCCCTCTATACTCATTTCGGCACCTGGATTCATGTAGCAGGATTTAATTTAGTTTTTCCAACGAAAACTAAATACTGCAGCTGTGATGAAATATGTACACGTCAATCTAAAAAAACCGGTGCTTTGTGTGTTGATCACATTGGCTACACTATCTGTAAAGGCGCAGCCTGCTATTACCCCGCCCGACCTGCTTAGCCTGATTGAAGGCAAGAAAAATTTCAATGAAATATGGGGTATTGTTACGCAATACATCGCCGTAAGAAAGGCCGCTTCGCCGAAGGCTGATGATCAGTCCTTCATAAAAAAATTGTACAAACACTGGTACCGCTGGTATTTTTTTAACCGGGCCAGGCAGGATGCCAATGGAAATATTGTGAACGTTCCTGAAGAAAACAGGAAAGTGCTGGAAGCCGCAAATGGCCGTTACAGCGTAACCACCGCCGGCAATGCCGATTGGTTCTCCATCGGCCCAACGGACAGAACCAGGATAGGCAGTGGCCATAACTCCGGCCTGGGAAGGGTGAACTGCATTGCGTTTCACCCCACTGATGTTAACACAATCTATATGGGTACGCCGGCCGGCGGCCTCTGGAAATCTACCAACGGCGGAACTACCTGGATACCACGTACCGACATGCTGCCTACTTTGGGTGTATCAGGTATCGTGGTAAACTGGGCAAATGGCAATGATGTTTTCATATTGACCGGTGATGGCGATGGCGGCGATATGGCCAGTATTGGCGTTTTACGCAGTACCGATGGCGGCCTGAATTGGGATAGAACGGGTGCTTTCCCCGGAGTAACCGACAAAAATTACCAGGGCAGCAAGCTCGTGCAACATCCATCCAGTTCCCAAACCCTGCTGGCTGCAACCAGTTCTGGTATCTTTAAGACTACCAATTCAGGCGGTACCTGGACCCTCGTACAGAGTGGAAACTTTACCGATATTGAATTTAAACCTGGCAGCCCTTCGATTATGTATGCCGCCAGGCGCAGCAGCAGTACCCCTTTTTACCGTAGCACAAATACCGGCGATACCTGGACCACAGCTGGCATTACCGGTGTGCCAACCAATGCCTCCCGCATTGCTATCGGAGTTTCGGCAAATGATCCTGCCTATGTGTACCTGATGACAGGTCCCGTTACCAGCACCAATAATTTCGTGGGTGTTTACCGTTCATTCGACAGTGGTCTCGATTTTGACACCCGGGCCACCAGTCCTAATATACTGGGCTACGCCAATGACGGAAATGACGACCGTCACCAAACAGGCTACGACCTGGCCATTGAAGTAAATCCCGCCAACGTAGCCACAGTAATTACCGGCGGTATTAACCTTTGGCGTTCCACCGGTTTTGGAGCCCCGGGCACTTTTGTAAATGCCACCCAATGGAATGACCAAAGCGGATCCACTACTCAATATGTGCATGCCGACATTCACAACCTGGCTTATAACCCACTGAACAACCGCTTGTATGTATGCAGCGATGGCGGTGTGTCTTACAGCGATGACCACGGCTCAACCTGGACCAGGCTTTGGACCTCTATGCAAACCATGCAGTTTTACCATATGACGGGTTTTGATGCAGACGTCAATCTCCTGATTGGCGGTACCCAGGACAACGGGACCAACTATCGTAAAAGCAACACCAACAATTATCATCATATTGAAGGCGCTGATGGATATAGTGCCGTCATAGATTGGAGTTTTAGCAACCGTGCCTTCTTCAGTGAAAACGATGGATTGAACCGAACAGATGATGGCGGCTCCAGTGCGTATGGAATCGGCCCTACCTCTTCTGGCGGATGGCCAACGGTCGTGCAGCATCCCTTTAGCGCTGATACCATTTATGCGGGTTACAGTAACGGTGTGTGGAAAAGCAATAACAGGGGAACTTCCAACTGGGTAAACAGGGGGTCCGCAGGTGGAACTGAATTGCATATCGCACCTTCCAATGGACAGCGGTTATACGCTTGCCACGGCTCGGCCGTCACCAGGACACCCAATGGCGCTATTTCATGGGAATCTATTACCACTAAACCAGGATATCCTACCGGTGCCAACGTCACGGATATTGCATTTTACCCGTTAAATTCCAATACTGCGGTAATCTCCAATGGCGGGTTAAATGATGGAGCCAAAGTATACCGCACCAGCAATTTTGGTGATAGCTGGACCAATATCAGCTACGATCTTCCAAACGCACCTGCAACAGCCGTAGCGATAGACGAGGGCAATAATGTATACGTGGGGATGGATATTGGTGTATTTGTTTTAAAAAATGGCGCCGAACTTTGGACGCCCTTCTTCAATTACCTCCCCAAGTCGCCAATCAATGACTTTATCATCAATCAGGCCGCGGGTAAAATACGGGCAGCAACCTATGGCCGGGGTGTTTGGGAAACAGATCTATTTACTACCTGCGTTTCATCGCTGTCGCTGTCAGGCACGGTATACAATAGCCGCTATTGGCAAAGTTCCAATACCCTTGGTTCTACCCAGGTAATCACGGCTAATCCCGGTATGGAAGTCAGTTATAGTGCAGGTGGTGACGTGACACTCTCGCCGGGCTTTGAAGCTCAGAACGGCAGCCTGTTTAAAGCTTATATCGCTCCCTGCGACAATGGCGTACCTGTATTTTCTGCCCTTTCAGACGATTACCATGTTGGAGGCCGCGGGGATATTTTAAAGAAAGATTTCTACGTAACAGATAGCCTGCCTGCAGCATCAAGCACTATGACAGTAGTAAAGAACAGCAGTCACTTATATGACGTAAAAATCGAATTGGCTCAGCCGGAAATGGTCACCCTTTATGCTGAGAGATTGACCGATGGTGAAGTGATCACCAGTATTGTCAAGCTCAAGGTAAAAGCCGGTGGCTTCGCCATGTTGCTCGATTTATCTAAACTGGAAAATCAAAATATCCGCCTCAAATGGCGTGTGGGCGATGGTTTGCAACAGCATATCGATTTATAACCCTGCACCAAACGCTTATTAAAAGGGTCCCGGCTTTATAGCCAGGACCCTTTTTAATGAATGCCCAAAGATGGAATTTTATATTAATAAATAAAAACGCGACGGTATTAATAAACTTTTACCAGTTTGACCGTCTGCTTCGTCTTACCGGTTTGTACCTGCAAGAGGTATTGACCTTTGGCAAAGCCTTGCAAGTGCTGCAAAGCAATTGAATTTTGTCCCTGCTTCAGTAATGCTTTTTGTTGCATGATGATTTTACCACTAACATCAGTCACCGATAATGTTGCCAGTTCCTGTTCCGGGCTAACTACCTGCACCAACAAGGCTTCTTTAAACGGATTTGGAGAAACGGTGATCAGCGGCTTACTATTTTTTAAACCGATCGAAACCACAGGGCTGTAACTGACCCTTCCATCTTTATCAGCCATTTTAAGCCGGTACCAAACAAACGGAACCTGTCCATATAAACCAGCGAGATCGTCTGTAAATTGGTATTGGTGAACGCCCGTGGTATTTGCTGTAACCGTGCTATGAATAAGGGTATAATTGCGGGCATCTGTGCTACGCTCCAGCTCAATATAAGCGGTGTTTACTTCATTGCTTGTTGTCCATTTCAGTAAGGCCTTTTTGTTTTGAACCGTCCCGGTGAAATCCAGCAAGGTAAGCGGTAAAGGTGTAGTGCCGGTAGTAATATAAAAACCGCTGAAACCCACAACGCTAAAAGTAATCTCCCATCTTGAAGCCGCACCGTTGAAAACGATGTTCGCATTGGGCGGGTCAATTAACACTGAGGTCCCTGTGTAGTTTGCGGGGGCGGTTCCCGTGCCATGAAACTGGTTCACTTTGAGATTACCAATACCGGCTGCATCACCACTACCGGTTGGCAATGCGGGGTAAAGTCCTCTTGCCAGGTTATATGAGGTAAATTCGGCCTGGGTAAAGTATAAGGTAACCGTAGCCGTAGCATTGGCTGCATTGGTAACGGGCTCAATATCATAATGCCGTTGCACATAAGGCTGGCCACCGAAACTTTGTACGCTGCCATCAAAGGTCACTTTTGCATTCACATTTCCACCGAGTGCATTGACTGTTCCCACTGGAACCAGTGTTGCAATCAGGTTACAGCTGGCATCATACACCACCGTGTTAGATGGTGATACTGCAAAAGAAGGATTATTAGTATTGGATGAAGCTAACTGAACCGGAGGCTGAACAATGGTAAACGATTTCACAATCTGGCATTGGTTGGCATCTTTAATGGTGCAGGTGAACATACCCTGTTGCAGTCCTGTCGCTGTAGCCGAGGTGCCGCCGGATGGGGACCATGCATAAGTATAACCCGGAGTTCCGCCACTGGGGTTCACTGTTGCCGAACCTGTAGCACCACCGCTGCAGGCTGTAGGGGTTTGAGAAGTAGTGGCCGTTAATGCGGTTGCCGGCTGTGTTATGGTATAACTGACCGTAGTGGTATGAGCAGGAACTGTAGCATCACTAACCGTAACAGTATAATTCCCGGCAGTAAGGCCGGTGCGGTCGGCTGGATTGGTGGTACCAGCCACATCGCTCCAATCGTAAGTATAGGGCGGTACGGCTCCGCTTACAGTAATGTCAATAGCACCGGTAGCTGCTCCGTTACAAAGTACATCGGTAATGATTCGGCTCACTATCGGCGCCGTACAATAACTTATTGTTTGGGGTACACTTACATTATCTATCGTTACTACTTCGTTATTGGAGTTTGCATTCACAATGATCCTTATCTGCAAAGTATTGCCCGTAAGGCCTGTCTTGCTAACGCTACCTGTTAAAAGCGGCCTGTCGATACCAGAGCCAATCGGGTAATTGACGGTGTGCAAACCACCACCGTATGCATTGGGTATTTCCACATAAGCGCCGCCGTTAATACTGTACTGCACAGCAATATAGTCGCCATCTCCTGCCACTGCAGCGTCGGCATCAAAGCCAAGCCAGGTAAGGTCTACAGAAAACTGGACCGAAGGCAGCCCGGTTATGTTTAGTTCGGGACTTTGCCAGTAAACCGGATTATCGGTGTCCAAAGCCTCCAGTTTGCCGGCAGCGGTAGTTTTGAAATAATCATCATTATCCCTGCCAAACGTGGCTGGGGGTTGAAGCGGCCACGGGCCCATAGACCAGTTTACGCTGAGAAAATTATCTACAAAGTTTACCAGGTATCCCCGTTCAGCAATAGAGAAAGTCTCTAAGTAAGCACCAGAGGGCGCTACTGCGATGCTTGCATTTGTATTTCCCGTGCAACCTGCAGCATCCGTTACAGTTACCGAATAACTGCCCGCACCCAGGCCAGTTCGGTCCTGCGGGTCGTTAGTGCCGGCCAGGTCGGCCCAGTTATAGGTATATCCCGGGGTTCCGCCACTGGCTGAAAGGTCGATGGTTCCCGTTTGAGTAGTACTGCAACTGGTATTGGAAACAATGGTCCCCAATACAATGGGTGCCGTTAATACGGTGGCGCTTGTGCTTGCAACACAGTTCGTGGCATCCGTTACATTTACGGTATAGGTTCCTGCAGCTAAACCAGTGCGGTCCTGGGGTTCGGGAGAACCTGACAGATCTGTCCAATTGTAGGTATATGGCGATACACCACCAGTTACGGTAAGGTTTATGGCGCCCGAATTGGGGCCATTGCAGGTAATATTCGTTACAGCTGTGCTAAGCGTTGGCGGCACACAACCTAGCGATACCCCTGCCTGAGGCACACTTACATTATCTATTTGAACCAGTTCGGCATTGGCATTGGTAAAAACTGATACCCGGATTTTTAGGGTGTTTCCGGAAATTCCACCCTGGGTAACCGTACCGCTAACAGGCGTAGGTGGTACCATTCCAAAGGGATAAGCAACAGTTCCACAGGCATTACCACCAAACTGGTTGGGAATCATAGTGAAAGCCCCTCCATTAATACTATACGAAACCCTGATATAATCGCCTAAGCAACTATTGGCGGCAACATCCTGGTCGAAACCGTTCCATGTTAAATCTACTGATAACGTAACCGGGCCTGCTGCGCCGATATTCATCACGGGGCTTTCCCAGCTTACTTCCAGATCAAGGTCTACACATTCTAACTTCCCTGCAGCAGTGGTGCTAAAATAATCGACTTCATCCCTGAGGGCGTTGACATCGCCGGGTATTCCGGGCCAGGAAGTTAAAGTCCAGTTTAGGCCGGAAAAATCATTTGCATGGTTAGGAAGGTAGCCTTTATTGGGGGTAGAAAAGGTTTCCAGATATTGCCCCTTTACAGATTGCGAAAAACTGAAGAGCATCACTGTAAAAAACAGGATTCGTTTAAAGTGGATGTGGTTCATAGGAGTGGTTTTGGTGTTTTCCGGAATAAATTTGTAAGACATGTAATGGTGGTTTTTCAACGAGTTGTTATTCCCGTCCAAAAAAGGCTTGCAAGGTGTGTCGTAAAGGATGAAAGGCCTGCTGAATACACACTCCACAGGATTCATTGAAAGGGAAGCTTGAATTTACAGCGTAAGGTTTCCTCCCAAAATAATCATAAAATTCAAAAAGAAGAAATGAAATAATCATGACCAATCCAACACCCTGTTTTGCAATCCCTGGCAGTTTATAAAACGCTCTAAAAAAATAACCCTTTAAAAACGCTGCCTCCCTATACATTTGCACAATTTATTTTTTTGCAAATGATCAATCAGACCTATAAAAAAGCATTGTTGGTTTTGGCCGACGGAACAGTAGTTACCGGCCGGGCCTTTGGTAAAACAGGTACTACCAGCGGCGAAATTTGCTTTAACACCGGCATGACCGGCTACCAGGAAGTTTTCACCGACCCCAGTTACTATGGTCAGGTGCTCATTATGAACTCTGTTCATGTAGGTAACTATGGTGTAAAAAATGCGGATGTTGAAAGTGATTCAGTTAAAATCCGGGGCCTTATTGGGCGCAACCTGGAAATTGATTTCAGCCGTATGATGGCAGATGGAAACCTCCAGGACTATCTTGAAGCGAACAACATTGTAGCTATTGATGGCGTAGATACCCGGGCGTTGGTGGCTGAAGTACGTACCAAAGGTGCTATGAACTGCATTATCAGCAGCGAGAACAAAACCGTGGATGAATTGAAAGCAGAACTGGCCGCAGTACCTTCTATGGACGGGCTGGAACTGGCAAGCATTGTAAGCACAGATGAAGCATACTTTGCCGGAGACCCTGCAGCGGCAAAAAAGGTAGCTGTGCTGGATTATGGCATCAAACAAAATATTCTCACCTGCATGACGAGCCGCGGTGTATATGCCAAAGTATTTCCTGCAAAAACTACCGCAAAGGAATTGATGGACTTTGCACCCGATGGATTTTTCATCAGCAATGGCCCCGGCGATCCTGCCGCAATGCCCTATGCTGTGGAAACCATTAAAGAACTGGCCACACTGGGCAAACCCATGTTTGGCATTTGCCTGGGCCACCAGTTACTGGCACTGGCACATGATATCCCTACCTTTAAAATGCACCACGGCCACCGTGGACTGAACCACCCCGTTAAAAATATTATTACCGGCCGTAGCGAAATAACCACGCAAAACCATGGCTTCGGTGTTGACCCTGAAGCGGTGCGCAAGGCCGGCCATATTGAGATCACCCATATAAACCTTAACGACGACTCGATTGAAGGTATCCGCATTAAAGACAAACCCTATTTTTCGGTTCAATACCACCCCGAAGCAACACCGGGCCCACACGATAGCCGGTATTTGTTTGATGACTTTTTAACGTTGATGAACGGAAACTAGATTAGGAATAATGTTCAGGGAACAGGATATAAGGAACAAGGTTAGGGTAAGAAGAATTCCAGGTTTAGCGTTATGCGTATAGCGTCAAGTGTTCTGCGTTTCGCCAAATCTTAAAACAGAAATCGCATATTAGAATGAATATAGCAATCATCAATGGCCCCAACCTGAATCTCCTTGGAAAAAGGGAGGTGGATATCTATGGTAATGAATCATTTGATGTGTTTTTGGAAGCCCTGAAGAATAAATATCCGGAGGTTTCGTTTAGCTACTACCAAAGCAATTTAGAAGGAGAACTCATTAATTATATACAGGAAGTTGGCTTTACGGCCGACGGCATCATTCTTAACCCCGCCGGCTACACCCATACATCGGTGGCGTTGGGAGACGCGATTGCGGCCATAAAAACGCCTGTGGTGGAAGTTCATATTTCCAATACTGCCGCCCGGGAAGCCTTCCGGCAAATCAGCCACGTATCGGCTAAATGTGCCGGCACCATTATTGGATTGGGTATAAAGGGCTATGAGTTGGCAGTGGGGTACTTCTTAAATAAATAAAATAAATAAACGGGGAATGAAACCTGTCATTTCCATCTTATTCCTTCTACTTTCATCGCAGTTGTTCGCTATAAAGATCCCACCCAGAATTTTTATTGATAATTACTGGAAGGATTTTGAATACTATCGTCATAAACAGCGGAGGGAAAAATTTCAATCTGTTTTCTTTCCAGATCTGCCGGAAGTGCTTATTTATGGCAGTGAAAACAGTTTGCTGAAACGGAAATTGTTATTTCACGAAATAGGTGTACCCCGGTTTTTTACACCTCATAACAATGAAGGCACTGATATTTCGCAGTATCTTAAATTCATCATCTTTGCCAAAGAAAATCCCAAAAAGATCTTTCCCGACATTATCCGCAGGCCCATCAGTTACGTCCCCAATTTTATTACAGAAAGTTTTTATCGCTTTGGCATAACTGTGCCTTTCAATTAATGGAGGTGCTTTTGGTTGCTTTCTAGTAAGCCAACCCTAATTAAAATTGCTGGGAATGACCCCTGTGCCAAATCCCCAATCAACCAATCCCTAGTCCCTATTTCGCCAGGCTTTTTATAACGTCGTACTTTGTAACGATATGATAGTTGCCACTTTCATCTTTGCTAAGAACGGCACCATTTTCCTTGTTTATCAAAGTGCTTAAACGCTCCAGGGGTGTATCGAACGAAACCTCAGGATAAGCCGGCTCCATAACGCTTTCTACGGTTTGGTTCTTGATATCGGGGTTGCTGAAAATTTTGCTGAATAATCCCTGCTGGCTCAATGCGCCGATATTCTTCCAGTCTTTGATGACTGGTATGTTTTCAATATCATACTTATCCATCAGGGCTACGGCTTCGCCTACGGTATGCAGCGGTTCAGTAGCTACCAATTTCTGCTTAGCCCTTCCGCTTACAATATCTCTGAATGTTTTCACCTCTAAAAATCCGCGTTCCATCATCCACTGGTCGTTGTATATCTTGGCTACATAACGGCTGCCGTGGTCGTGAAATACACATACCACCAGGTCATCTTTCTTTAAGGAGTCCTTCAGTTGAAACAGGCCTTGCAGGCAGCTACCTGCGCTATATCCGCAAAAAAGACCTTCTTCCTTGGCAATCCGCCGCGCCATAATGGCCCCGTCCCGATCGGTCACCTGTTCAAAATAATCGATAACGCTCATGTCGTAGTTTAACGGAACAAAGTCTTCGCCAAACCCTTCACTGATATAGGGATGCACTTCTCCCATGTCTATTTCCCCGGTGCGAAAGTATTTGGTAAGCAGTGAGCCATATACATCGATGGCCCACACCTGGATATCAGGATTCTTTTCCTTAAGGTACTGTGCCGTACCGGTAATAGTTCCACCAGTACCAGCCGTACACACAAAATGAGTGATCTTTCCCCCGGTCTGCTCCCAAATTTCCGGGCCCGTGCTTTCGTAGTGGGCCAGGCGGTTAGCAAGATTGTCGTATTGGTTCATGTGGTAGCTGTTGGGAACCTCCTTCGCCAGGCGTTTGGCCACGCTGTAGTAGCTCATAGGGTCTTCGGGTAATACATTGGTGGGGCAAACGATCACTTCGGCGCCCACGGCCTTTAATATGTCTGCTTTCTCCTTCGACTGCTTGTCGGTGGTAACAAAAATGCACTTATAGCCTTTTACGCAGGCTGCCAAAGCAAGGCCCATCCCTGTGTTACCGCTGGTTCCTTCTATGATAGTGCCGCCGGGCTTTAACTTTCCTTCCGCCTCTGCCACTTCTACCATTTTCAACGCCATCCGGTCTTTTATACTATTGCCGGGATTGAAATAATCCACTTTGGCCAATACGGTACAAGGAAAATCCTTTGTGATCTTATTCAATTGAATCATCGGTGTATTGCCGATCGTTTCCAGTATATTTTTTTTCCAGGCCATAGTAAGGTTTTGGGCAAATGTAGATTTTAAGTACAACCTAAAAAATGAGTAGATTCTACGGACCGGGAAATTGGAAATGTGAAACGGCTATCGCCAAATGGGGAGGTCTATTCCGATTTCGGGTAAAAGCGCTTTACAGAGGTTGCACATTCCAATCTCATGCATTCGTTCACAGATTCATTAATGCCTTTACTGACGTTGTTTTGAGAATGTAACACCTACCTTTCCCTGGAATCCAACTATTGGCGCTGCTGCCTTTGTAATACTGATGGATACTTTATCAATGAGGGGTGAAAAGGCCAATATCAAATCCGCCAATTCCATTACCAGCGTTTCCAACAGGGGGGTTGATTGCATCATCCTTTCCTTTACCAGGGTATATATAGTAACGTAATTGACCGTTTCCCCAATAGCTGTAACGACTGCCTCCTGATCTTTCAATTCCATATCAAGGTTCACAATAAAAATACCACCGATAACTTTCTCTTCTTCGTACAAGCCATGATGGCAAAAAAAACTGAGTTGGTGCAAATGAACAATCATGACTTTTCAATAAAAAATTAATAGCCGTCGAGTTAAGACGACATGAAATACGGCATCCGATTTAATAAAAGTAAGCGAACAAACATAACCGTCGCCAGGACTGGTATAAATAAACTGAACTTATTTTTAATAATTGTAATTTTAACACTTATGAAATGGCATAATTCTTGACTGATAACGGATCAGGGGCATTATAAAAACAGACTAATTTTTATTGTTTTGAGAAAGAACCGCAATAAAAAACGATCATTCCAGCCTTGCTATAAAACATTGACTCATTAACGCCCAGTGTTTTCTTCAGGTAGTAAAATCTCTACAAAAAATGAGTATTTCTAACTATACCGATTCCTTTTATTCCCGGATACTTTTGGAGACGGATATTATCATCAATTGAAAATAGGAGTGCAAACTCCCGTATTTTGATCATGAAATTCATACCCTTATATTTATAACTAAAGCAGCAAATCAAAAAATTTAGAAGTCTGGACAAAAGAAGAGGTGCAGTAAACAACGGTTAATAGAAAAATAATTCTAAAAAATTTTCTCATTTCCAATTAAAATTTTATCTTTTCGTTACTAATCTGAATATTTTTAAATCCTTTCGATTGGAAAACCCGTAATTCCAGGTCTGGGTGTACTTGTACATTCTTAATGATCGTAATATCCTGGGTATCCTCTGAATGGAAAGTTTTTGAATTGTCCAAATCCAAATTCAAGTGTATGAAAAAACTATCCCCTTTAAAAAGTCCGTTGGTATTTCCGACGTTTTTTATTCTTAACCTAACGATGGTCCGAAGCAGCTTTGGCTTTCACGCCACTGCAAAGTATCCCTAGCATCGGTTAGAACCTTATCGCTATCGTAATTCTATATCCTGCATTTGATGCAGGACAGGTAGCAGTATTTTTTATGGTTACATATTATTATATTTAATTATGTTTATCCTCGCAGGGATATACTAATTAACACACCAACCGTTTCGGAAAGGCATTATGTTATCCCCTAATCTATTATAAATCCAACATCATGAACCAACAATTCGCCTCTGTTTTTCCTCCGTTCTATTCTAAAAAAACCAAACCCATTTTTACTGTATTGCTGTTATGTTTATTGGGATTTGTAAAGATGGCAAACGCACAACCGGCGACCGCGCCTTTCAACGTAAAGTCGCCGTTGGTAAATGTGCCATATACAGATATTGATGCCACTGTTTTTGAAGATGTGCCAGTACCTTTCGTTTGTGTTGGTAACATAGCAAACGTGGACAATATTGAAAATTCAGACCTGACTGATTATGCCACTATAAGCATGACGGGAATTCTTTGCAATGGCACCATCAGCGTAAAAGATAACACCACAGCAGACACTTATCCCGCTGGCTATTTTGCTGGCTTCAGGGTAGGCAGTGCTGACTTAATAACCGTTAACCTTGGGGCCAGTGTTACCATCTCCACCTGGAACAATGGTAGCCCACGTGAATCATTCACTGCAATTTCTGGTGCCATAAGAGCAAGCGTACTTAACGGTGATGGCACAGCTACCCTTGGTTTTGTTACTACGCAGGATTTTGATGAAATAAGGATCACATATGCCTCTTTATTAGGGTTAGCCTTTACAAACCGAATATATAATGCAGTTATAGAACGATTCAGAGCAGGACCACCATTTTTGTGCAACAGGCAAACGCCGATGAACAACGACTCTATCCCATCTATTATTAGTAGTGCAAACACCGGGGTTGATGTTCTGGTATGTGCTAATTGTTCTGTTTCCAACACAGAAGATGCCATCTCAGTAAGTAATTCTGACTATGCCACCATCTCCCTCACCGGAATTGGAAACACAGGGTCAATAGCAGTAAAAGACGTGCTTACGGATTATCCTGCGGGCACATTTGCAGGCTTCAATATTTCCAATCCCAACCTTGTAAATGTCAACCTGCTTTCTGGCCTAGTTGTAAGAACCTTTTTGAACGGTTCACCACGGGAAAGTTCGACTGCAGCTACGCTTACCTCCGTTCAATCTGTCTTGCTGAACGGTACCGGAGAACAGCTGGTGGGTTTTCAAACCACCTTGTCCTTTGATGAGATAAAGCTGGAAATAACGAGTACAATTGCTGCATTGAACAATACACGGGTATATAGTGCAATTTTTGAAACATTTTGTGCCGGCCCTGCATTGGTCTGCAACACACCAACATTAATGCACCACCCCAAATATCCAGTTTTTGTAAACGGGGCAAACAGCGGAATTGATCCTTTGGTTTGCATTGGTTGTTCATTGATAGACGCTCAGAATGTAATTACTGAAGACAGCCTTGATTATGCTACACTCCTCCTGGATGTCGCAGTTGGCTCGACAGGTTCCATAGCTGTCAGGGATGCGGTAACTGATTATCCGGCGGGTACATTTACCGGGTTCAATATTTCAAATCCTTTACTGGTGAACGCAAATGTTCTTTCAGGCTTAACCATACGCACTTATTTAAACGGGACACCCAGAGAATCCACAACAGCCTCCACACTTGTTTCTGCCGGCACATTCCTAACGCAGGGAAATGGTGCACAGATAGTGGGATTTGTTACCTCTTTAAGTTTTGACGAAGTAAAATTGGAGGTTTCTAATTTGATAGGAGCATTGAGTACTACCCGTATATACAATGCAGTGTTCGAAACATTTTGTCCCGGCCCGCCTTTAACCTGCGCAACAGGTACTACCTACCTGACATCGCCCACCTACCCGCTAATCATAGATGGTAAACTAACGGGCATGGAAGGAGCAGCATGTGTTTGTACTTTGAATAATACCCAAAGATTAATAGACGCCGACACGACCAACTATGCAGAAATTGACCTGGAAGCCGGAGTAATTTCCAGCGTATCTATTGCCGTAAAAAATGTGTTGGCCACTTATCCTGCAGGTACTTTCGCTGGTTTCGATGTTGAAAATCCAAACCTGCTCGGGGTAGACCTGTTGACCAATCTGAGAATCAGAACCTATTTGAATGGTGTAGAGAGGGACAACAGAGCGGCCGGTACATTGCTGAGCCTTCAACTATTTGGTGCGACCCGTCAAATAGTAGGTTTTACAACCACATTATCCTTTGATGAAATCAGGATTACAGCTGCTAACCTCGTCGGCGCCAACCTGTTGGGTACTACCCGTATAAGGGGTGCTGTATTAAGAGCTGCTTCTGCAGCAGGATCTACTGCTCCTGTGTTTACTACCGCGATAATTAACGGTTCTCCGGCGGTGAATGCGTGTCCTGTGTTGACTGTTAACCTGAATTCTTATGTTACCAGTACAACGCCAGTTGGAGCCACATTGGTCTGGTTTACCAATGCAACACATACAGGAACACCTTATGCTACACCAACAACCGCTACTGCAGGAGTATATTATGCGTTTTATCTTAGTGGAGGAATCTGCTATAGTTTTACGTCACTACCTGTGACGGTTAAAATAAAGGCTTGCACCAGGCCCGATATGAATGTAACTATCATTAATGTAACGGTGAATGGAGATGTAAGTATCAACGACAAAGCACCTGCCAATACCACTTATGGAACTCCTGCCGCAATCCCCGGAGATCCCAATCCAAGTGCCAGCATGCCTGTTATGAACAGCGACGGTACCTATAGCTTTACTCCGGATAATGACGGGGTTTATAAATTCCTCGTTCCTGTTTGTGTTCCGGACCAGGTACCCCCATGTCCCAGCGAAGTATTGATCATCACCGTAGTGGCTATTCCTGACATTGACGTTGACATTCCACCGATTGCCAACATAGATATTGCAGCTGTAGAAATAAATAGTACCGTCATCATACAGACACTTGCAAATGACGCTGCTGGCACAGCCGGCACCAGCCTTTTGCCAGGAAGTGTGACACTAACAGATATGAATGGTGGTGCACCTGGTAATACCAGCAGAGGTGGTACAGTAACCGTTGATCCACTTACAGGCAATACCACCTATACACCACCAACAGGGTTTATCGGTACAGATACTGTACAATATACTGTTTGTGATGACGCATCACCACAGCAATGTGCAACATCCTGGCAGTTTGTATTTGTACAAGACACACCACCGCCTAATACTACTACCGGTGCTGATGATTTTAATCAAACATTTACTGACAATCCTGTTTCTGGCAATGTGAAGGTAAATGATACCGATCCAGATGGAGATGCGCAAACTGTAAGCGCCCAGAGCACCACGATACCTGGCAAGGGAACACTTGTCATACAAGGTGACGGTACCTATACATTTACCCCTGTAGCAGGGTTCACAGGACCTGTTGATTTTGGATACCGTGTTTGTGACTTCGGAATATGTGATAGTGCCACCTTGCATATTTTAGTGAAGCCATTTAATCCAAACCCCGATGAAAATGTGACGCTGATAAATGTTCCAGTTTCAGGAAGCGTAATGACCAACGACGACATACCTGCCGGTAGCACATTTGGAATACCAGTAGCTTCACCGGGAAATCCGAATGCTGTTGTGCCTACATTAAATGCAGACGGAACCTATAGCTTTGTTACCAGCTTGCCAGGTGTGTATGAATATACAATCCAGGTTTGCACGCCTTCACCAGCCTCCGTTTGTAAAAATGAAACACTCACTATAACGGTGAATGATCCTACAGTAACCACCAATAAGCCTATTGCTAACCCCGACCAGGCGTCTGTATATGGCAGCCCTACATCGCCAACGCAGGTTACATTGAATCTAAAAATCAATGATATTCCGGGCAATACCAATGGTGTATTAGGTACGCCTTCCATAGTCAGCGGTCCACTCCATGGCGTGGCAAGTATAGACGGTAACGGCAACCTGTTATATACACCAACAGCAGGTTTTTACGGTAAGGATACGGTCGTTTACCAGGTATGCGAAACCCCTGGAGGTTTGTGTACTACATCCCTTGCTATTGTTGACGTTTTGCCACCCGGCAACCCATTTGACGTAACCGCCACCGATGACAATAGCACGACGCCGAAAGGCCAACCAATAACAGTTAGTGCAGCTGGTGGTGTTATAGCAAACGATAACACTACAGGTGCAGGAACATTAACTGTCACCACTCAAAATACAACAATCCCTGGTAAGGGCACCCTCGTATTGAACGGCGATGGCAGCTACACATTCACTCCTGAAGCAGGTTTTACCGGACCGGTAGATTTTGACTACAAGGTTTGCGATGGCGTTACATGTGATAGTGCCACATTACATATCCTGGTGATGCCTGGCTTTATCACCCTCCAGGTAAAAGTTTTGTTACAGGGTGCATTGAATCCTGAGGGTTCAGGTTTGGAAACAACCATGAGGGACAATTTGAGAAGCAGTACTTATGCTGGTGTTACCGGTAACCGCTATATACCAAACGCCGATCCATATACGAACAACACGGATTATTCCACCCAGTTTACTAAAGTGGGAGACGGAACAAATCCTGCGTATCAGTCTGTAGTTACACCTTCTACGATGTTTGCAGACCGCACTGCTACCACTACTTCAGCGGTAGATTGGATTTTTGTTGAATTGAGAAGCAAAGCCGATCCAACTATTGTACAGGGTACCCGTTCAGTAATCGTACAGCAGGATGGTAGCGTGGTGGATATCGACGGCAGCAGCTGCATCAGGTTCCCATCATTATTAAATGATGATTACTATGTAGCGATCCGCCACCGCAATCACCTGGGAGTTATGACAGCCACTGCTATCCCTGCCGCAAACCTTAGTTGCAGTAGCGTCGTAGATTTTACCATTATGACCAATGCGCAACTGTGGCACAATCCTGCTACCCCTCAATATGATGGCCTGGAAATGGCAACGACAACCAATTCAGTGAGTAATCTTACCTTAAAAGCCCTTTGGGCTGGTAACGCCAATGGTGACAATAAGGTAAAATACCAGGGTGGAGGAAACGACCGCACATTGGTTCAGTCGGATGTAACCAACTTCCCTGGAAACACTACGATAAATATTAACTTTGACCAGGCATTTGGCTATTTAAGAGGTGATATCAATATGGACAGTAAGGCTAAATACCAGGGAAGTGGAAACGATAGGACCATACTTCAGAGCCTGGTGTTGGGTTATTTACTCAATACGACTGCGAATATTAACTACGACTTATTTTTACAGCAACTGCCTTAAAAAGAATAGCAAAGAAAAATTAATTCCTAAATTTCCGTGCCGGTATATTACTTTTACAGCCACCCATACCGGCAAAAAATAAAAAAAAAATGAAAAAATTTCTAGTTAAGGCTACTCTAGGTCTAGTGCTACTTGTTTGCTTTGGCAATAAATCCTTCGCTCAAGCCGCAGGCACACTCTGGCAAACTACTGTTCGTTACAATTGTGTAACAGAACTTTATGAGGTCTATGCAAGGCCTACCCAGGCGAGGGCTGGTTGTACTCCGCCCCCAAATACCTGTGGTAATTATATTTTAGCTTCCACTGTTACGGTTATATTACCCATTGCAACTCAGCAATTAACTGATTTTGATGTAGCTGTGAATAACTCTAATACATTTTTCCCCCGTTCAATGACAAACTTTAACTCGGCTGCGCCGGGTTGGGCTGTTACTGCCGGAACATTAGGAAGCAATGGATATTATGTTACTGTAGACTGCGTAAATGGTGGCAGATTTGAATCCGATAGGTCTTTGGTAATCAGGGAATATCTATTATTTACATTTTCACTAACCAACGGATGTAATGCAGGGGTTAGGATGTGGACACCCGGTGACAATGTAATTATTGCAGGAAGTGATTATAAATCAACGATCGTTAATCAGAATAACGTAGAGCAATTTGCCAGTAGTTACAATAACACCGGCACCATCTGTGGGATTTCCGATTTTGGAGACTTAGCTAGCACCTGGCCGCAGGCTAAAGCAGTCAATCTAACTGCTTGTAACGGCACTAATGATGGTACTCCGGAAACACCTGCAGGTGCTGTATGGGCAGGAGCCATTGTAGATGGGGAAGCATCACAGGCATTTAGCGCTACTGCAACTGGTGATGATTCCAATGGCCTTAGTGATGAGGATGGACTGGTTGGCCCTGCTCAACCTGTTGCTCCTGGTTACACATACAACTATGCTGTGACGCTCAATAGCAATCAGAGCCTTAAGCAAGTATTCTACGGAATGTGGTTTGACTATAACAACAACGGCAGCTTTACAGATGATGTAGACGGCAATGGCCTCCCTGCATTCTACAGCGGTAGCGCTCTGACCGGAAGCCCGGTTACGGTTCAGGTGCCGGTGAGAACTCCGCAGATTGCTCCAAATCCATTGTTTAAGGTAAGGCTGATTGTTAGCGATGTAGCTGTGACCAGTACTATGTTTGGAGCTACTATTGCCAACGGGGAAATAGAAGATTACCAGGCTCCCGCCCTGATACTGCCTGTAAGTTTTGGCAGTGTTACAGCTACGGCCAAGAATTGCAACATCTACCTGGCGTTCGATTATCTTACACAACAGAACAACAAGGAATTCAGGATAGAATACAGCACTAATGGTACCAATTGGATGGAACTGGCTCTTCTGCCAAACACAGGTAACCTGAGCAGCCAAAGTTTCAGTTATGTGCATACAAGCCCTGTGGCAGGTGTTAATTACTACCGCATTAAACAAGTGGATAAAGACGGAAACTTTAGCTATAGCAAAACAGTAAATGCTACAAGCACCTGCGATGGCCGCACACGCATCGTTAGTTATCCTAACCCCGTAAGTACTTCATTAACAGTAGTGTTACCGCTGACCATTGGTAAATCGCAATTACGTATAACTGATGCTGCAGGCAAGCTGATTAGCAGTACTACTACACAGAATTCGTTTAACACTATTAACACGCAAATGCTTGCATCTGGCATGTATATGCTGCAGGTAGTGAACGCAAACAAAATAGTTTACTCTACCAAGTTTGTAAAGGAGTAAGAAACTAATCATCTATACTTAAAGAGGTGGTTCCAATGGAACCACCTCTTTTTTTTATTTCCAGTGGAGACGGGCTGCCAGGATGTTCAGTAAGTTCCAGGCGAAATTTCGGCCTGCTATCCCAGATGAAACAATGTTGACCCCGGGAGTATTGCAGCCTGCAGCACTTTATATAAATACAAAGGCTACCGCCTGATTGCGATAGCCCAATTAAATTTATCTGAAATTAATTTTTATTGTATTATGCTGCAGAATGTACTAAACTGGCTGTCGGTCTATCAATGCCCCATCGTTTGCAAATAACGTTCTGCATCTAAGGCAGCCATACACCCGCTGCCAGCGGCCGTTACTGCCTGCCGGTAAATTTTATCCTGGACATCTCCGCTGGCAAACACGCCTTCTATGTTGGTCTTACTTGTTCCTGGGATGGTTTTTATATAGCCTGTTTCATCCATTGTTATCCAGGGTTTAAAGATGTCGCTGTTTGGCTGGTGGCCGATAGCCACAAAAAATGCACTGATGGGGATGACCGTTTCTTCGTTGGTCTGGTTGTTTTTTACCCTTACGCTGTCGACTTTATTTTCACCCAAAACTTCCACCGTTTCAGTATGCCAGTGGGTCTCAATATTGGGGGTGGCCACTACCCTGTCTTTCATCACTTTACTGGCTTTCATCCCATCAAAATCCTTGCGTACAATCATGTGCACCTTACTGCAAATCTTGCTCAGGTATAAGGCTTCCTCGGCAGCCGTATCGCCGGCCCCCACTATGGCAACCTCTTTTCCCTTAAAGAAAAAGCCGTCGCATACCGCACAGGCACTTACCCCAAAACCATTCAGCCGTTGCTCGCTTTCAAGACCCAGCCACTTGGCTGAAGCCCCGGTAGAGATGATGATCGCATCAGCTGTAAGCCATTTTTCTTCATCAACTTCCACCTTGTAGGGCTTACTGCTTAAATCCACTTTACTCACAATGCCATAACGTATATCGGTGCCCATACGTGCTGCCTGTTTTTCAAAATGCACCATCATTTCAGGGCCCTGCACGCCATCGGCATAGCCAGGGTAATTCTCAACTTCGGTGGTTATAGTGAGCTGGCCACCCGGCTGTATCCCCTGGTAGAGTACCGGGTTAAGGCCTGCCCGGCTTGCATAGATTGCAGCCGTATATCCAGCTGGTCCGCTGCCAATAATTAAACAATGAATATGTTCCATAAGAAAGGTTTAGGGTGTAGCGTTTAGTGTTTTAGCGTCATACCATTTGCCCATTTTAAACCGGACAAATGCTTTTACCCTCCGCCTTACACCTTATACCTTACACCGATTTTGCAAAAATGTTGTTTTGTGGCCAATGACCATCAAATATTTTACCAACACAAAAAAGTAAGATATAAACAGGTTGAATTGTCACATGTAAGACAAAACGCTGTAGGCAATACGCATGACGCATGACGCTTTGGGTAACAGAACCCGTGTTTACTCATGAGGTCTACTTTTGGCTCCAAGTCCTCGCCAACTATCCTAAGGTGTACCTTATTTATCGTTTAGCGTAAGGTGCTTAATTTTTAATGACGATTTTTTTATACTGGGCAGCATAACCTCCAAAATAACCCAGCGCTCCGCCGCTGATATTGCCCAAAACAATGCCGGGCTGGCTGAAAGGATTACCAATTGATTGTTGCGAAAACTCCAGGGTTCTCCAAAATCCATAGTGTGTTCTATCAATATTGCAGAGTTTAGTTTGCACTGTATCTCCTTTTCTGAAATACCCGGCTTCATCAAAGCTGATTTCAACATTCCTGTCTACTCCCCTGTTTACCTGTGCATCGTAGGTGGTTCCGTCCACAATATCATCATCAAATACAGAATTGAACCCCGGCAAAAAGGCACTATCATTTACACTAGTAAAATACCTGACATAGTTACCAAGCCCGGGCGGATCTGTTATCCTGGCCACCAAAACCCTTTTCAAAGTATCAGGATTATTAGGGGCCTGTTTGTACCAAAGAGAGTCTACTGTTTTGGAAATGGGGGGAATAGTAGTATTCGCCATATAAATTTTGCCACTTACTTCAATAGTCATTGAATAGCCTGTATTCAATTTCCCCAACATGATTTGGGCCGGGCTACTGGAATCCACCGAATAAAAAAAGATGCTGTTCCCGTTCGCAGGGGGCGAAGTATATTCTTTCAGTTTTACAGTTTTACTACCATCAGTAAGCATAATAACCGCATTGTGTACAAAAGATTTAGACAACAGATCAGCTGATATTTTGCTGAAATAATTAAAAGACCGGGAAAGATACACCAATGGTGGACGGCCGTTCTCAATAGAGGCATCCACAACTAATACATCATCTGCGGTTTTCAGCTCGATATCCACTGCCTTTTCACAACCTGAAATAATGGTTGCCAATAGGATAAAAGGAAAGAAAATGCTTTTTTTCATGAAGGTCCGAAGGTAAATAAGTTCACTAACAAAGAAATCCGGGATGGAAGGCGTCACTGGGTCAAAGACATATTTAACATACTACTGCCTTTGAAAAAGAACCGCAGTTCCAGAACAACCAGGCTCGCCAAAAGTTGACATTATTGCTCAAATACAGGACTACTGACGTACGCTTCAAGCCTTCAACACCCGGATAGAATAAGAATCGCATCAATCAACCAATCACCAATACCTAATTGCCATTGATACAAAATAAGAGCTATTGCCGTGCCATAGACGTTTAGATTTGTATCATTGTAGTGAGAATGCAAATTAAACGAGGCTATCGACAATGAAAATCATTAATAAACGGTATTGGGTTTTCCAATTAGGTGGGTGGAGTGCCTTTGTATTACTGTACACATTTTTCTATTTTACGCTCCAGATAAAAGATCAGCCATACTTCTTTCATCAATTGTTTTTGGAAGCCGGACAGGGACTCATTATTACCCATATCATGCGATTGGTAATCAGGGAAACCAAATTGTTGGATAAAAAGCTAAACAATCAGATCATTATGCTGATTGCCCTCACTTTTACCTTCTCTGTTGCTTTTTCCAGCATGAATATTTTTTCCGAAAAATTTTTGGGTATTGAGTCTCCCAAAATGGGTTCATTTAGTCTCTCCAACAAACTTATACGCACAGCTTTTGGCTGTTTCATGTGGCTTACTATCTGGAGTCTTATCTATTTTACGTACCACTATGTAAGCCGCAGCCGCAGGGAACAGGTAGATAAAATAAGGTTAGAAGCATTGGTAAAAGAACTGGAGTTAAAGACCATTAAAGCTCATATTAACCCCCATTTTATTTTTAACGCTCTTAATAGTATAAGAGCCCTGGTTGATGAAAACCCGATACGTGCCAGAACTGCCATTACGGAATTAAGCAACATTTTGCGCAGCAGTATGACCAGCGATAAAGTAGAAACCGTTTCGTTGGAAAAAGAACTCAGTATTGTTAAAGACTACCTGGCGCTGGAACAGATACGTTTTGAAGAAAGGCTACAAGTAGAACTTCATATAGACGAAGACACACTGGATCAACCGGTGCCTCCCATGATGTTACAAACATTAGTGGAAAATGCTATAAAGCACGGCATCGGTAAAACGGTAGCCGGTGGCCATATATCCATCATCAGCGATTTTACAGACGACCACCATGAATTAATTATCCGAAATACGGGGCATCTGAATGGTGCCGCAGGTGAAGAAGGATTTGGTATAGGTAGCACCAAGAACAGGCTAAATCTTTTGTATGGTGGAAAAGCAGCATTTCAAATTAAGGACCTGAACGAAAATGAAGTGGAAGCCAAGGTGACATTGCCAATAAATTTTTAGGGATTCCAGTCAAAAGATCGGTAGCTATCTGGCATTAACCAGGAGTATTTTCCATTTATATTTTGCCTATTTTACGATTCCAAAAGGAATATACAAGTTGTAAATTCCAAAATCATACATCATAAATCTGAAATCAAATTATGACCAAGAGAGCCATTATTATTGATGATGAACGCCTTGCAAGAACAGAGTTGAGAAAGCTGTTGCTCGATTACCCTGAAATAGAAGTGGTAGACGAGGCCGCCAATGTGGACGAAGGCATTGACAAAATAGACCAACACCACCCCGACCTGATTTTTTTAGATATCCAAATGCCTGGCAAAACAGGCTTTGACCTGCTGCAGGAAATAGACCGAACCCCACATGTAATTTTCACAACGGCTTACGATGAATTTGCCATCAAGGCCTTTGAAGTAAATGCCCTTGACTACCTCATGAAGCCTGTGGAGCCACGTCGGCTTGCTGATGCGGTGCATAAGTTGAACGAGATCATGATAAAAGAAACAGTGGGCACCGGTGAGTATATTAACCGGGATAAGCTGAACGATAACGACCAGGTTTTTGTAAAAGATGGAGAACGCTGCTGGTTTGTAAAATTGAACGAAATACGACTGTTTGAAAGTGTAGGCAACTACGCCAAAGTGTTTTTTGGTCCCAATAAACCCCTGATTTTAAAAAGCCTGAATGCACTGGAAGAAAGACTGGATGAAAAAGTATTTTTCAGGGCTAACCGGAAGCATATTGTCAACCTGAGGATGATAGAAAAAATAGAGCCCTATTTTAACGGGGGTCTGTTGGTTGAATTAAAAGGAGGGGATAAAATAGAAGTAAGCCGCCGGCAAACGGTGAAGTTTAAAGAAATGATGAGCCTGTAGGTAGTAAATAGCGAATGGAAATTAGGGATTGTCAACACATCTTTCATCTCAATTGCCATCCTTTTTTTACTTGCCAATACCAATCCTTAATCTACAATTCCTGGTTCCCAAACCACTTTTTTTATGAAGACTATTTATTTACTGATTGCATTAAGCAACTTTATTCTTTTTGCCAATGCACAAAAAATGGACGATCTTATCACGATCAGCGAAGTGGAACGGATAGAAAGAACGCTGAGTGCGGATGACATGATGGGGCGAAAAATTTTCACACCCGGCATTGAAAAAGCAGCTGCGTTTATCAGGAAGGAAATGAGAAAAGTGGGATTAAAAAAAATGGATGGTGCCCGTAAATACAAGCAGTCTTTTGTTATGTTGGTCCCTACCCAGGTCGGCGCTTCAGGAACTTTGGATGGTAAAGAAATAGCGTCCGAAAACATTATTGCTTTTACTTCAAAAAAAGAATTGCCGGTAAATGGACAAAGTGGGTACCGCGTTATTAAGATTGGCGCCAAAGACGATTTTAGAACAAAGGTATTTCCGCTGACCAGGGCTAAAGAAAACCTGCTGGTGATTGTAGATACCGCCCAGGCGCGTTCCTTTGGCGGATTGAAGCGTTTCCGGTCGGCCAAATTCCCGTCGGAATTTTCGCAGGTTTTTGTGCTGTCGAATGCGGATACCAGCAGCTATAGTTTTAGCATTCAACATCGTTTTGAAGAACAGAAATTGACCAACGTGGTCGGTATTTTACCTGGCAAAAGCAGGAAAGACGAATACGTTATTTTCAGCGGACATTACGACCATCTCGGTTTTGGGAAACCTGATGAAAAAATGGATTCCCTTTACAACGGTGCTAACGACGATGCCAGTGGTATTACCGCCGTACTGCAACTGGCCAAATTTTACAAAGCGATGAAAAACAACGAGCGCACCCTGGTTTTTGTGGCCCTTACTGCCGAAGAATCAGGCGGATTTGGCGCCAATTATTTTTCACGGCAGCTGGATCCCGCTAAAGTAGTCGCTATGTTTAATTTAGAGATGATAGGAACTGAAAGTAAATGGGGCAATAATAGTGCTTATATAACCGGGTATGAAAAAACAGATTTTGGTAAAATACTGGAACAAAACCTGGTTGGCAGTTCCTTCAAATTTTATCCCGATCCCTACACCTCCCAGAACTTATTTTACCGCAGCGATAATGCAACCCTTGCAAGGCTGGGTGTACCTGCACATACCATTTCCACATCAAAAATGGATGTAGAACCACATTACCATAAAGCCAGTGATGAAATTGGAACACTGGATCTGAAAAACATGACTGAAGTAATTAAATCCATTGCTATCAGTGCTGTATCCATTGTATCTGGAAAGGATACACCTTCGAGGGTGAAGGTGGAAGAACTCAGGTAAATGCGAAATGAAATGAATGTTCAACAATCAACAAACAATTTTCAACATCCAGTTGAAAAGCACCTGGCTCCCCGTATTTGAAAATTGATTGTTGAACGTTGATTATTGTACATTATAACTCCTCATCGTTATGCATTTTTAGCGCTGACATTTGTCCCTTTATTTATAAATCGCTACTTCACTTACGCCATCACTATTTCTCATGCCGCGGTACATGCCGGCACTGTTAAACACCATGGCAGCATTGCCTTCACCGTCTACGCCTATCATTCCACCCTCCCCTTCCATGGCTACTAGTCTTTTATTCACCACTTCTTCCATAGCATCCTGCAGGCTAAGTCCCTTGTATTCCATTAAGGCGCTTACATCATAGGCAGCCACTGCGGTGATAAATATCTCGCCGTGGCCGGTGCAGCTGATGCCACATGTTTTATTATTTGCATAAGTACCTGCACCGATCATCGGGCTATCGCCAATACGGCCGTACTTTTTATTGGTCATTCCTCCCGTACTGGTAGCTGCGGCTATATTGCCATTTTCATCACAAGCTGCTGCGCCTACGGTGCCGAATTTTTTATCCCGCATTAGTTCATCCAGGTGATGGTGGGTATGATCAAGGGAATAATTATCACTGTCTCTCATGGCCTTCCATTGATCGTAGCGGAACTGGGAAAAGAAAAATTCATCCGGCTCCAGTTTGATACCCTGCTTAATGGCAAAATCATTGGCACCCTTGCCGCTTAAGAACACATGATTGCTGTTTTGCATCACTTCGGTAGCCAACTCTATCGGGTTGCGAACATTGCGGATGCCAGCCACAGCACCGGCATTGAGCGTGTCACCATCCATTATCGCCGCATCCATTTCCTGTACACCCTTTTTAGTGAACACTGATCCACGACCCGCATTAAACAACACATTGTCCTCCATTATTACGATAGCTGCCTTTACCGCATTTACCGCAGTACCACCCTGCTCCAATACGGCATAGCCAGCATTGAGCGCATCATTTAAACCACTGAAATATGCCGCTTCCAATTCGGGTGTCATATCTTCTTTAAGTATCGTGCCTGCACCACCGTGTATGGCGATCGTGAATTTTCCCATGATTATATTTTCTGTGTACGCCCGAAATTAGCGGAAACTGCAACGAAGGTTTTCGAAGTTTTTAAGCAGATGCTTAAAGGACATTTAAGATAATTGAGTAAGTGTTGAAAACTGCAAAAGAACAGTGACAGGCGGAAATGCATATCCTCGTATAATAACCCTTCGGGTTATGTCGATTCTAAGAAACGCCATTTCTTGAAGAAATGGAGTTTCTATGCAGGCATCTGAAAAAAAGCCAATACTTTACGGTTAAATAATCCCTTTATGAAACAAGCCCTTGCCATCATCATGGCCCTGGTTATTACACAGAATATTGCTGCGCAAAAAACCTATATCTGGTGTGGTACCCTGATCGATGGTATAGCCAATGATGCGAAGACCAATATGACCATCGTAGTTGAAAAAAACAAAATATTGGCGGTGGAAACGGGCTTTTCACAACCGGGTGCTGCCGATAAAACGATTGACCTTAAAACCAAAACGGTGACACCGGGATGGATAGATATGCATGTACATATGGAGGGAGAAACCAAGAAGGGAAGTCTCGCCGACCGGTTTACCACCAACCCATCTGACGTAGCTTTTGAATCAGCAAAGTATGCGAACATCACGCTGATGGCGGGTTTTACCACAGTAAGAGACCTGGGCGGAAGTGGGGTTAATGTGTCGCTGCGCAACGCTATCAACAAAGGATTAGTGGTAGGGCCAAGGATCTACACAGCCGGAAAATCGATCGCTACCACTGGTGGCCATGCCGATCCTACCAATGGTTACCGCAAAGACCTGATGGGCGACCCCGGCCCAAAGGAAGGCGTGATCAACGGGCCCGAAGATGCCTACCATGCTGTAAGAGAACGGTATAAAGAAAGCAGCGACCTGATAAAAATAACGGCCACAGGCGGGGTATTGAGCCAGGCTAAAGATGGTGCTAATGCCCAGTTTACAGAGGAAGAAATAAGGGCAATTGTAACTGCAGCAAAAGACTACGGTTTTAAAGTAGCGGCACATGCCCACGGTGCCGAGGGCATGAAAAGGGCCATCCGTGGTGGTGTCAATTCTATTGAACATGGCACATTTATGGATGATGAAGCCATGCAGCTGATGAAGCAATATGGCACCTGGCTGGTACCCACCGTCATAGCCGGAAAATCCACTGCCGACAGTGCCAAAATACCCGGTTATTATTCTGATATCGTTACGCCAAAGGCGTTGGCCACCGGCCCCCAGATTCAAAACACATTTGCCAAAGCGTACAAGGCCGGGGTAAAAATCGCGTTTGGTACGGATGCCGGTGTGTACCCGCATGGAAAGAATTGGATGGAGTTTAGTTATATGACCGAAGCAGGTATGCCACCAATGGAAGCCATCAAAGCTGCCACCATTAGCGCCGCGGAATTACTGGGCGAAAAAGATAGGCTAGGCAGTATCCAGGTTGGTAAACTGGCTGATATCATCGCTATAACCGGCAACCCTTTAAAAGATGTACAGTCTTTTGGGAAGGTAGTTTTTGTAATGAAGGATGGGGTGGTGTATAAACAGGAGGGACACTGAACGCCTCAGGCTGGAGGCCAGACGCAGAACGCTTGACGCATGAGCTTAGGAGGCGTCTCCTACTTGATGAATTTGTGGCCAAACTTCCTATAACCAATCCAGGAAATAGCGGCAAAAAGAAACACCCACCACAACCTGGTTAAGGCTACAAATATTGAGGCCTGTACTTCCAATCCATATTGCAGAGAATCAAGGAGCCTGCTGCCAAAACCAGGCTGGTAAGCCGTGATGTTTTTATCGTTGCTGATCAACTCCCGTTTAATAGCCTGCCGTTGATAGATCGATAACTGAACAGTACTGAATTTCATCTGGTCGTTTAAACTCATATTTGTAAGCAATGCGTTATCTATTTGTTCCTGCTTATCCAGCAGGGATTCTTCGGCATCTGTAACATCAGGTAATTTTTTGCCGCGGTTATCGATACCTTGCGCCAGTCGATGCCGGTTGCTGGCTATTCTTTTTTGTGCCAGCAAGTTCGACTGTAGTTGCAGCGATACATCATCTGCTTTGATAATGCGATAATCCAGGTAATCTACCAACCGGGCAATGTCCTTCAGAGTTGTGTCGAGACTGATATTGGGCAGTCTCAGTGTCATCGTATTGGTAACGGTGAAACTGGTGGTTTCCAGCGAAGAGTCAGCACTGATAGGGATTACAGACACATTGTCAATGTTGCTATTAAGTTGCGTGGAAGTCACAAAGCCACCATGACGACTGATGACGTCTTCTATTTTGTAAGTGGTTGTTTCGACATTTCTTACTTTAAATTTCAGGTTGGCTGTCCGGATAAATTTATGTTCGGTGTCTTTGGGATTTTCTACTGCAGCGAATGAGGAGCCATTACCAGCCATGATCGTGTCGGCTGTGGAAAGATTTTCCTCATCAGTTGCAACCTTATATTTTAAGCTATTTATCTGCTGGTCTGTTTCATTGGCTGGTGATTCAGCGCGATTACATCCCATGATGGCAAAGCAAAGCCCTGCTGCTACAAGCAACGAGTGTTTCATTGTAAATAAATTTAATAAATGATGAGATGGAGTATGCAAGCCACTACCTGCATGCACCTGCAGGCTATGTCTTTAAAAGCTGTTGTGCACCAGCCTTTTACAGATGAAGATTGATACGGCTCTACACAAATTGGTAACCTTGAAATTGAATGTTAAAAGAAAAGAAAAGCCGGAAGGTATTTTGAGGGAGAACGACAATAACCCGCTTCTATTTTTCTTGCTTAGCACCTGCAATAAGGATATCTCCCCAACTCAACAAGACACGTTCATCAGCCTGGCATACCAACTCATTCAAATGGCCATTTTGCTTTCCTGCTATTCTCCACCTGCCATTTTATTTGTATTTTACTTAGAATGGCCGATTCCTATTAATGCTAAACAGAACGATAATGAAACAAATAATTCTACAATCATTTGCTCTTTTGTGCGCCAATTCTTCCTTCTCGCAAAATGTGGGAATTGGCACAGTGACGCCTACACAAGTTTTACATGTCGTAGGGGATAAAGCCTTTTTCCAAACTAATTTTTTTGGAATCGGCACCAGCACGCCTACCACAGGTTTCACAGGATTTGCAATGAAGAGTGCTGTCAATACATTTTACGGAAGCTATATCGATGCCGGGCCTACGGGCGTACCTTTTTATGGTTATGCATTAAATGGCGTTCCAAAAGGCTACCTGTCATTTAACGGGCCCAACAGTGCACTGGAATACCACCAAACCAGCGATGGGACACCTGACTTTTATGTCAAAGGAAATATGAAGTCGGTCTTTAATACAGACACCACGGTATTCAATGCTCATTTTGTTGGTATCGGCACCAGCATACCAACCACAGGTTTTACAGGATTCGCTATGAAAAGTGCCGCCAATACCTTTTATGGAAGTTATGTTGATGCCGGACCTACAGGCGTACCTTTTTATGGTTATGCATTAAATGGCGTTCCAAAAGGCTACCTGTCATTTAACGGGCCCAACAGTGCACTGGAATACCACCAAACGAGTGATGGCACTCCGGACTTTTATGTCAAAGGGAGTATGAAGTCGGTCTTTAATACTGACACCACGGTATTCAATGCACGTTTTGTTGGTATAGGTACCAGCACTCCAACCACCGGTTTTACAGGATTTGCTATGAAGACTGCATCCAATACCTTCTACGGAAGCTATATCGATGCAGGCCCTACAGGAATTCCTTTTTATGGTTACGCATTAAACGGAGTGCCCAGGTCTTACCTCTCCTATAACGGATCAAACGCAGCACTTGAATACCATCAATCCAGTGATGGCACGCCTGACTTTTTTATCAAAGGAAATTCCAAGGCGGTTTTCAATACAGATACGGCGTTATTCAATACCAATTTTGTGGGTATCGGAACAAATACTCCAACAACCAGCGCTGCCGGTCTGAGTTTAAAAAATAATATCAGTGGCTATTATGGTATGTATATCGATGGTGGAACCAATGGTCAGCCCTTTTATGGCTATGCCATCAATGGATCGGCGAAGGCATGGACAACATTCAATGACGTCAACAATAATTGGGAATTGAACTATGGTGGCGTAAGAATTTCGGTTGGGTCGACCGGGAATGTAGGTATCGGCGCCAGTCCCAGTGTTACGGCAAAACTGGATGTAGGGGGCACTATTCATGCCTTAAATTTAGCCGGTGGCGCCACCACATTAAGTACAGATGCTTCCGGCAATATCATCCGCACACCTTCTGATGCTACGTTGAAAAACAAAGTGGCCGACATTAGTAACGCCTTAACAAAAGTGATGAAAATGCATGGGGTGACTTATAATTTTATTGATGAAAATCGCTTCGGAGGCAACCGCCAGATGGGCTTCCTGGCGCAGGAACTGGAGCAGGTGGTACCCGAAGCAGTAAGTTCCGGCGGAGAATACAAGTCGGTCAATTACCAGGTACTCACGGCGCTTCTGGCCGAAGCCATGAAGGAACAGCAACAACAAATAGACGAGAAACAAAAGGAAAATGAATTCCAGCAAAATCAAATAGCAGAACTGGTAAAAAGAATTGAAAAACTGGAGAAAAAGAAAAACTAACGGTTAGCTATTTCTTCTCCCCTGCCAATTCCATCACCACATCCCACTCGTCGTCTTTTACAGTACCAACCGATAACCTGCCCAGGCGGATCAGGTCCATATTGGCGAGCCGCGGGTCGGTCTTCATGGTAGTTAGGCTTACAGGGTTTTTCAGTTTTCTCACCGGCTTAAATTCAACCACCACCCAGTTTGGATCTTCGGTAGTGGGGTCCTGGTAGGCTTCCTTCGCCACTTTGGCAATACCCACTATTTCCAATCCTTCATTACTGTGGTAAAAGAAAACCTCATCACCTTTTTTCATGTCCCGCAGGTTGTTGCGGGCAGCATAGTTGCGCACGCCATCCCAAAACGTTTGTTTGTCTTTTACAAACTGGTCCCAGCTGTATTTGAAGGGCTCGGACTTTATTAGCCAATGTCGCATAGAGGTGAAAGGTTGAAGGTGTAAGGTTTAGGGTTTAGAGGTTTAGAGGTTTAGAAGTTTAAAGGCTTTAGGCATGAAATGATTAATGCTGCTTTGCATTTCCACATTTCCACATTTATCACATTTCCACATTTTTATATTTCCACATTAAAAAAACTACCAACCGCTGGCTAACACATCTGCCAAATGCAGTGACTGTATTGCTTTGCCATTGGCTTTTGCGTAGCCATCTATGTGCATCAGGCAACTCATGTCGGTACTGATCAGATAGTCGGCACCGGTCGCTGTGGCATTGGTGACCTTTTGGTCGGCCATGGCAACACTGATTGGCTCGAATTTTACGGCGAATGTGCCACCGAAACCGCAGCAGGTTTCCACATCATTCATTTCGGTTACTTGTAATCCGGCTACCTTACTCAGTAATTGCCGGGGTTCTGTTTTGATCCTACATTCCCTAAGACCCGCGCAACTGTCGTGGTAGGTGGCTTTACCTTCAAGCGTAGCGCCAACATCATCCACTTTAAGCACTTGTACCATAAACTCGCTGAATTCAAATATGCGGCCTTGCAGGTCTTTTACATCATTGTGCTGGCTACTGTTGTCAAAGAGTTTGGTGTAATAATTCCGCACAAAACCAACGCAACTGGCGCTGGGTGCTACAATGTATTCTGCCCCGCTAAAGTCCTTGATAAATTTATTACAGATAGCCTTGGCATCATCCCAAAAACCGGCATTAAAGGCGGGCTGACCGCAACAGGTCTGGTTGGTATTATAGCTGATATCGCAACCGGCTTTTTCCAGCACTTTGGCCATATTGAAAGCCACTGTTGGGTATAGCTGGTCCACAAAACAGGGAACAAATAATTGAACCGCTGATGTATTGGGTTTGTCCCTGCCGGTTGATGGCGTGTTCGTTTTCGTCATAGAGCTCGTTTTATGATTCACTTTTTTTTTCAAAAAGGCAGATCGTGAAAGACAGGTGTTAGTTCGTTGTTTAAGGCAATCATTTTCAGAGCTGTCAGCGCGGCTTCTTCACCTTTGTGTCCGTGCTTACCGCCAATTCTCTCGATTGCCTGTTCTTCGGTATTCACGGTAAGTACGCCGTAAATAACCGGCACATCCAATTGGGTGTTTAAAGTAGTGATGCCCTGGGTAATACTCTGGCATACGTAATCAAAATGCGGCGTATCGCCCTTAATAACGCAGGCGAAGGCCACAAATGCATCGGCACGGTTTGTGGATTTTGCGTACGCATTGATCGCAAATGGAATTTCAACTGCTCCGGGAACGATCACCGTTTTAGATTTTACACCTTGTGCTTTCAGCACCTTCTTGCAACCGGCCTCCAGCTTATCTATAATATGTGCGTTCCACTCTGTTTTTACGATTACCACCACCGACTTGCCGGGGATGTTATCGATAGCAGTTTCCATCAGTTTTTTATTCCCTTTACTGGCCATACTTTTTATGAGTTGTAAACAAAAATAGCGACACAAACTGCATCGCTACTTTCTAATTATTTATTTATTCTTAACCAGGGTTCATTCATTTTACAATTCGGTAACGCCCAGTCTTGCGAGGTATTTATCTACCTGGTAACCGCGTTCTGTTTTAGGGAATTTCTCCTTGATCTCTTTATAGTATTTAACGGCATTCTCATTCTTGCCGATCACTTCGCTTTTAAGTCCTGCACGGAAAAGCGACTCAGAACTCTGGCCTTCATCTTCGGTAAAGTAATGACCGGCTTTCTCGTAATACTGGATAGCTTCCTCGTTTTTGTTCAGCTCGCTGTAAGCATCGCCCAACAGCCTGTAAGCCAATGCCTGCGTGGGTTTTGTATCGCTGCTATAGTCTTTTAGGTAAGTAACTGCTTTATTAAAGTCGCTCAGTTTCAAGTAACAAAGACCCGTGTAATACTTAGCCAGGTTACCGGCTTTGGTACCACTGTGGTTCTTGGCAATCTTTTCAAAACCTGCACTTTGACCATCGCCGTTAAGCGCCAGTTTGATGCTGTCTTTATCCAGGTACTGTTGCGCTTTCCAAATCGCTTCGTTAGCCTTATCGTTGTTAGGCTCGCTAATAAATTTCTTGTAGCCAAACCAGCCGCCCACCAGTAAAACGAGGGCACCGCCACCTATGAGAATGAATTTTTTATTTTGTTCCCAAAAGCCTTTAGCCTGGTTTAATACCCTGGCAGAATCGTCTGGCACCACCACTGTTGCTTCCTGCACTTTTTTTGTTTCAGCCATTTTGATTTATGATTTGTGATTTATGATTTATGATTTATGATTTATGATTTATGATTTCCTTCATTCTAAGATCATCCCAATTACCAATCCCTAATCCCTAATCCGTAATAAAAGGATAATTTTCCTCCGTAAGCACATCCTTCAGTAATTCGTCGTCATTAGGCCATGGGCTTTCTTCGGCAAATTTTACGCTCTCTTCTACAATCGCATTGATCTTGTTATTGATCGCATCGATCTCTTCTTCGGTTGCCAGGTGATTTTCCCTGATGGTCTTTAGTACTTTTTCTATTGGATCCTGGGCTTTATATTCTTCTACTTCGTCTTTGGTGCGGTATTTCTGCGGGTCACTGATAGAGTGGCCTTTGTACCGGTAGGTTTTCATTTCCAGGAGCGTTGGACCACCACCTTCGCGGGCTCTTTTTACTGCACGTTCTACGGCTTCGTGCACGGCTTCAGGGCTCATGCCATCTACCATATCGCCGGGCATATCGTAGGCGTCGGCAATGGTATAAATATCCCTTACGTTACTGGTACGTTCCACTGAAGTACCCATCGCGTAGTTATTGTTTTCGCAAATAAAGATCACGGGGAGTTTCCACAGCATCGCCATGTTGCACACCTCGTGCAACATACCCTGGCGGGCAGCACCGTCGCCAAAGAAGGCAAGGCACACATTGTCTGTTCCTTTATATTGTTCGGCAAAAGCCAGGCCTGCACCGGTTCCTATTTGTGCACCTACCAGGCCGTGACCTCCAAAAAAGTAATTGTCTTTTACACCGAAGAAGTGCATACTGCCACCTTTGCCTTTGGCGGCGCCGGTAGCTTTGCCATATAATTCTGCCATACACGCATTCGGCGAAATACCTTTTGCAATGGCCAATCCATGATCGCGGTAGCCCGTGATGAACGGATCCTGCTGGCGGGTGGCTGTCATACAGCCTGCACCAATGGCTTCCTGGCCTATGTAGGCATGAAAAAAGCCGCGGATTTTTCCAGCCATTTTATACATTTCCTCAGCCTTTAGCTCAAACTGGCGGATGCTTAACATCAGTTCGTACCAGTACAGGTATGTTTCTTTTGAAAATTTCTTCGACATAGACGTGGTAAAATAAGGCCGCAAATATAGGGGGATTCCTGAGAATGGAAGCCGAGAAAATTGGGCTGGAATAATTACAAACCATAGCTGGGATTTGGCTGAAAATAGCCAGCCCACACCTTAAACCAGCTTCATTACAGCCTGAGCCTTGTACCTTGAACCTTATCCTCTACATTTGTTCCACTTAATTAATAAAGTTTGGTACAAGTAACTAACGAACTGATCGATCACCTGGCCCACCTGAGCATGTTGCGTTTTGATGGCGATGAAAAAGAAGCCATCAGGCAGGATTTGGAAAAAATGATCGGCTTTGTAGAAAAATTGCAGGAAGTGGACACTACCGGTGTGGAACCGCTGCGCCACATGAGTTTTGAAATGAACAAACTCCGCAACGACGAGGTAAAAGGCTCTGTTTCGAGGGCGGAAGCGCTCCAAAACGCTGGTAACCATACTGATGAATTTTTCATGGTTCCAAAGGTGATATCGAGGTGAGGAAAGGGTTTAGGGTGTAGGGATCAAGGTGTGATCAGTAATGGTTTGCAGTACAAGAGTGCGACGCCAATGTCGCCTGATAGTATTCCAACAGCCAGGCTCCAAATAAAAATGCAGACTACATAAGGATTTATCCGAATTGAGAACAAATCAGAAATCCGACATCATAAATCATACATCAATGCAGGGTATCATCCATATAGAAGAAATCCGGAAGAGCTATTTCATGGGCAACCAGGAATTAAAGGTGCTGAAGGGCATTTCGCTGGATATTTACAAGGAGGAATATGTGGCATTGATGGGGCCGTCGGGCTCCGGAAAAAGTACGCTGATGAATATTATCGGCTGCCTGGACAGCCCCAGCGGCGGCAAATACATACTGAACGAAAAAGATGTTAGCCGTATGGCCGACGACGATCTGGCTAAAGTGCGTAACGAGGAGATCGGTTTTGTGTTTCAGCAATTCAACCTTTTACCCAGACTAACAGCCGCCGAAAATGTGGCATTACCACTTGTGTATGCCGGTCTAAGCAAAAAGCAACGGATAGAAAAAGCACTTGCGATGCTGGAAAAAGTAAGCCTTGCCGATCGCAGTCATCATAAACCCAACGAATTAAGTGGCGGCCAATGCCAGCGGGTGGCTATTGCCCGGGCGCTGGTAAACGACCCTTCTATTATTTTGGCCGATGAACCTACCGGTAACCTCGACAGTAAAACTTCCATTGAGATCATGGATATCTTTAGTGCTATACAGGCTGCGGGTAACACTGTGGTACTTGTAACGCACGAAGAAGATATTGCCCATTTTGCCAAGCGCATCATCAGGCTTCGCGACGGGGTTATTGAAAGTGATCATACAAGGGAGGAAGCGGCGGCATAAAGTCATTAAGTCATTGGTCATTGGGTCAATGCCCTGCAAGTCTCTAAAATTTAATTTTCTACTTTTGTTTCAATAGTCATTGGGGTCGTTACAATAATCACCACATGGCTTAATGACCAGGAAAACATGTCCTCAAAAATATACACCAAAACAGGCGATCTCGGGAAAACCTCTCTTATTGGCGGAACCAAGGTACCAAAAAGCCATATCCGGATTGAAACATACGGAACGGTGGATGAGCTGAATTCACATATTGGTTTATTGATCGATCAACTTAGTGATCAGCATACAAAAGATGAGCTAAAAGAAATACAAGACCGGTTATTTACCATCGGTTCGTCGCTCGCCTGCGATCCCGAACGTGAGCCATTGATGAAAATTCCCGATCTAAAGGAAGAAGATATCACCCGGCTTGAAAGGGAGATGGATCAAATGAATGAGGTGCTGCCACCGATGAAATTTTTTATACTGCCGGGTGGTCACCCAAGTATCAGCCAGGGGCATGTTTGCCGCTGTGTATGTCGCCGAGCTGAGCGCCTCTGCGTAAACATGAAGGAGCATGACATTTTTGTGGACCCACTGGTCATCAAATATCTAAATCGCCTGAGTGACTATTTATTTGTAGTAAGCCGTTATGCGGGGCATTTGCTGGGTGTGGCAGAAGTGACCTGGAAGCCCAGGTTATAATACCAGTTACCTATTTTAAATAATTGCCGCATCTTGCTTTTCCATTAGCCGCCTGGAATGGGGAGATACCCCTGGCGCAGGAAACCAAAAACGAAACGGTGAGGATGACCAACAGCACTTGAAACAATCTTTTCATGATACAATTCTTTTATTGGGAGAGATAAATCCAGAATCGTACCAAAACGTGTGATTGCGCCTGTTTGGTATAAAAACAATGCTAATGAGGGATTAAAGCAGCCAGCTGATTTCGTCGCCTGCGGCAATTTCTTTTCGGATGAGTTCCTGCTGATCATTCATTTGGAGTAAAATACCGGGGCAGTCGCCGGTGAGATGAAGCACATTGTTTTCAAACCTTAAAGCCGTCCCTTCGGGCAGGCACACAATGCTGAGGCCAGGATTTTCTATTAAAAATTCCGTCAACCGGTCGTCACGGGTTTCGCCGTTATGCCCGGCTGGTTTGAAATTAAAGTAGTGAGGATTGATCTGGAAGGGAAACAAACCCAAAGCATTAAAACTTTTAGGTTCTACGATCGGCATATCGTTGGTAGTCCCAATAGTTGGGCCGGTGATGTTGGAGCCGGCGCTCCAGCCGATATAGGGTGTTCCGGCATTTACTTTATCACGGATAATGTCCAGTAATTGGGCTTTGTAAATTTCACTGAGTAATTTAAACGTATTGCCGCCACCCACTATGATCACGTCTGCTTTAGCCATTTCTGCCTTTGCATTTTCGGGCAGTATGGTGATGATGTTGTGGCCGAGTGAAGACAATGCCGTCCGCACATTATCTGAATAGTCACCATAGCTTATGCTTACTCCGGCAAAAGGTATAAAGGCAATGTTCAATGGTTTGTCGCCGAGGAAATCTTTTATGATGGGCACTGCTGATTCCAGGTAACTTCCGGTGGCTACACGGGAACTGCTAAAGGCGAGGATACGGGGAAAAGGCATGTACGAATGTCAGTTTTTTATTGATGCTTTGATCTATTGTTATCATGGTTAAAGCGTTGGCGCTGTGTACCGATTACTTATAATCTTTCACCATACCATAAATACTCCATGGAAAGGCAACTGCCAAAGCCGCTGCCAGTCTGTGTTTCGGGGTACCTGCAATCAGTTGCTTTTTATTTTTACTGATCGCTTTTAAAATCTTAACTGCCAGCAATTCCGGCTTCATTCCAGCCGCTATCAACTTATCGAACTCAGTGTATGGTTGCCCGTCACCTTTTATAGAGTTGTTGGCAATATTGGTTTTAACGGCTCCGGGCTTTACAATTAATATTTTGACAGGTGTATTCCAGATTTCGTGTCGGAGTGTTTTGAGATAGCCTTCGATAGCAGCCTTTGAAGCTATATAAGCAGTGCGGTTGGGAGGATTTAAGATGGTGCTCATGCTGCTTAGCGTTATAATATGCCCTTTGTTTTGCTTTATAAAGTATTTGAGAACACAGTTGGTCAATTCTACTGTGCCAAAAAAGTTCACATCAAAAATCTTTCTGTACACTCGGGCATCTGTATCTACAGCCAGACTTCTATGAGAAATGCCAGCATTGTTAAGTAGGATATCCAGCCTGTTGAAGCAACCAATGGCAATATCAACCGCAGTCGAAATATTATCGCTATCGGCAATATCCATCTGCAAAACCGCTACATTCTCAGGCATTTTACAAAGCGATTTTACCCGCTCTAATTCGCCGATATTCCTGGCTGAAATAATAACTTTTGCCTCAAACTGATTGAATGCGATCGCTAACGCTTCTCCGATGCCGGATGACGCGCCTGTTATCCAAACTACTTTGCCGGTAAAATTCATGGGGTAGATTTTTCATTTCAACAGCCGTGGTCGAGGCGCCAATAATCAGGCAGTTTTAAATAATTCAAGAATATCAGCCGCCGTGGTCGGTGTCCCCACCGAACATTGACTTTGATTATTGTTCCAATGGCTTTTCAATTTGTTGGACTGTGTCAAAAAGCTTGCTTCTCGATGTTGAAATATAATCCGTGCAGGCTCACATTCAGTGGTCGGTGGTGACACCGACCACAGCAGCTAAAGGTATTGCCACCACCTACCATAATCACATCGGCTTTCCCAATTTCTGCTTTTGCATTTTCCGCCGATACAGTGATAATATTATGACCTAACCCGGCCAATCCTTCTCTTACTTTTTGGGTGTATTCCTCATAGCTGATAGCAACACCGGCAAATGGAATAAAGGCAATATTCAAAGGTGTATCACCAAGGAAATTTTTTATGACAGGCGCGGCTGATTCGAGGTAACCGCCGGTTGAAACACGGGAGCTGCTGAAAGCGAGGATGCGGGATGACATGGTGGATATGGGATTTATTTCGAAAAGGTTGCTGAGAACTCTAAAATTATTTCTCCTTCGGTCTTATTTTTCCATGTTGTGATTTTATTTTCAATGCTGTCTAAATTAAGATTATGAGTTCGGTTTTGAAAATCCTTATCCTTAAGAACATGAATCTTGGCTTTTAGCAATGACAATTCTGCTGCCCGATATTTTTCGACTGCCTTCGACAACCTTTCCGGAGGGAAACTGCATTTTATTGCATGCGAAAGTTCTTCCCGCTTTTGTGAGAGTTGCTCTTCCTTTCTTATAGGCTCACTTCTTGGTGGGAAGGTTGGCATAAGGGGCTTTTCACGTTTGTTTGGTAAAGCGATTCATCCGCATACTAATTTAACACCGTCAGGGTAAAACCTGTTCGGACAATCATGTTTACACCCGGCCCTATTCTTAAACTTCTGATTGTAATATTCGAATTGATAACGACATTTCCGTTTGGGATGTAAACATCAGTAGTAATACCTGGAAGTAAACCGCAGGTCCAGTTTTGTAAATTTTCCCAGATACTGTCAACTGATCCAGTCCAATAACCGCAATTGATATCCGTAATTTTCCGAATGCGGTTATTATCTGTGTCTGTTAGATACAAGTTGCCTTGCATATCTATCGTTATACCAGAAGGGGCTTTGATTTGTGTGGTATTAGGTGGCACGCCCTCTCCATATGAAGTTCCACCACCAGCGACTGATGATATGATACCAGCAGTATTTACTTTCCGTATATAGCCGTTGTGATCAGTAACAAATACGTTGCCTAATGTATCGACAGCTATGGCACCGGGGTTTATGCCAGCGGCTACGGCTGGCCCACCATCACCGCTAAACCCTGTAGATCCATTACCAGCTATCGTACTTATAATGCCGGTAGTAAGGTTAACTTTTCTCACCCGGGCGTTTCCCTGGTCGCTGATCAGCAGGTTTCCCGCGGTATCCAAAGCTAAGTCTGCAGGGTAAACAAGTGAAGCCAAAACAGCATTGGCACCATCTCCAGAAAATCCGGCTGTACCATTTCCTGCAATTGTTGAAATTATTCCGTTTGATGCTATTTTTCTTACCCTTTGATTATCCCTATCGGAAACAAAAATATTTCCACGGTTGTCCGCAACAAGCCCATTTGGTGTTGAAATTTGGGCTGAAATGGCTGGGCCACCATCTCCACTGAATCCACTGCCACCATTGCCTCCCACCGTTATAATAATGCCATCCGTGCCTATTTTTCTAACACGCCGGGGTCCAAAATCAGATATAAAAATATTGCCCCCTGTATCAATTGCGATCGCGTTGGGCAAGGACAACCGGGCATTTGTAGCCAGACCACCATCTCCGCTAAAACCTGGTATGCCAGTCCCAGCGATTGTACTGACTATGCCATTGGTATTTAATTTTCTTATCCTGCCACTCACCCGGTCAGACCAATAGATGTTGTTTTGGTTATCGGCAGCCATTGAAAAAGGTTGATACATTTGCGTTACCGCTACGGGCAAACTATCGCCGTTGTATCCTTTAAAGCCGTTGCCGGCTACGGTATTGATGATATTGCCGGAGACGGAAACTTTTCGGATCAGGGTGGGCGTCGATATGAATAAATTACCTATAGCGTCTATTGTTACATTCTGTGGAGTAGCGAGTTGGGCAGCTGTTGCGGGGCCGCCATCCCCACTGTTGTTGAATCCTCCGTTTCCAGCTACTGTATTTACAATACCGTTAGTTATTCTTCTTATCCTGTTATTGCTTCTGTCTGCTATAAAAATATTACCTGAAGCATCTGCAGCCACACCAGTAATTTCATTGAACAATGCTGATGTAGCGAAACCGCCATCACCGCTAAAACCACTTGCACCATAAATTGTTCCTGCTATAGTTGTAATAATTCCGTTGGTTGCCACTTTACGAACGTTATTTAAAGCCACATCCCCAATAAAAAGCTCCCCAATATTGTTCACAGCCACACTAAGTGGAGCACCAACCTGTGCTAGAGTAGAAAGGCCGCCATCACCGGCACCACCAAAAACTCCAGTACCTGCAATAGTTGTGATTATGCCGGCAGCCGATATTTTTCGAACCCTGTAATTGCTAAAATCTGTTATGTAAACATTACCAAGATGATCTGCAGCTATTCCATTAGGTCCGTTGAGCTGTGCCTGAATAGCTGGTCCACCATCACCTGAAAAACCGGCTGTGCCGTTACCGGCAATAGTCGTAATAATGCCAGCGCTGGTCACTTTACGAATACGATTATCGTAACTATCAGCGATGTATACACTACCTGCTGCATCTCTGGCAATACAGTAAGGCGATTTTAACTGAGCATTTATTGCCAAAGCTCCATCGCCACCGTAGCCAAAGATGCCATTGCCTGCCACCGTGCTGTAAACCCCATCTGCTGATAATTTTCGTACTATATGCCTGTCCGGTTCAGAAAAATAAATATTACCAGCCTGGTCCACTGACTGGTTAATGGGCGTGATACCAATCGCTAAAGCATTGTGCCCATCACCATAAAATGTGCCGGTAATTGTTGTGATAACCTGCGAAGAAGCTGGTCCTGCATATAATGTAAAAAGCAATGCAAATAGCCTGTACAGTTTTTCCATAGGGTGAACGTTTCGGTCGCCGCGGTAGGTGTCCTCACCGACCACTGACTTTGATGGCTTTTTGAATGATGTTTTTATTGTTTTGAACCGTATTGAAAAGGTTGGTACCCTATGATGAAATATAATCCGTGGTGACTCACATTCAGTGGTCGGTGAGGACACCGACCACGGCGGCTGATTAACAGCAAGTCGTATACGGATTTGCACACTGCTTTTCAAGAGGGATCCACCCGGTTTGTATAATACCGTTTACCTTTTTTTCAATCTTTAACCACTTGCCATCGCACCCAATAACTTTAAGAAAATCGAAAGTGGATTTTTTTAGCCTGGTTCTTATTGACGATTTCATACTGGGAGAAGTATACAATGCCAATCCCTGGGGGTCATTTCTATTGTATACACCGATATGTCTGCTCATTTTTACCCACCCGTTTACTATATGACCGGCTTGAGGAAGGTCCACCGAAACATAAAACATACTATCATTCTGCCCTCTTATTTCCATACATATAAAGTCTTCACCCTTAAAATTGTGTTGCAACAGTTTAATACATGTACCCCCTGGCTTATTGTAGAGCCCAATTTTCCCTTTAAAATCCGGATCCATAAGTATGGCACCTTCAAACTTTTTATTTTGGCCTATGCAAAAACTATAAGCGATTAGAAAAAGTGATGAAAATATAGGTTTCATTTTTGGGGGTTAAAATCAAACTCCATTTCGTTCGCCGTGGTCGGTGTCCTCACCGACCACTGACTTTGATGACTTTTTGAATGATGTTTTTAATTGTTTTGAACCGTATTGAAATGGTTGGTAACCTATGATGAAATATAATCCGTGGTGACTCACATTCAGTGGTCGGTGAGGACACCGACCACGGCGGCTGAAAGTCATAGATACATGTCAGCCACTGACTTTGACGACTCCTTGTATGATATTTTCATTGTTTTGAACTGTATTGAAAAGGTTGTTACTCCGTACTAAAATATTATTCCTGGTGGTTTACATTCAGTGGTCGGTGGGGACACCGACCACGGCGGCCGAAAGTCATAAATAATTTGACAAGATTTCCTCCTACTCACTAATCGCTGCAATCCCCGGTAATACTTTCCCTTCAAAATATTCCAGCATAGCACCGCCGCCAGTACTTACATAGCTCACTTTCTCAGCAAAGCCAAACTGGTTAACTGCAGCCACACTATCACCACCGCCTACAAGGCTGAAAGCCCCGTTGCCAGTAGCTTCAGCTACGGCTTCTGCAATGGCTTTGGTACCCGCCTGGAATTTTTCCATTTCAAAAACACCCATGGGGCCATTCCATAAAACGGTTTTGCTGCGGCGGATGACTTCGGCAAAAATGCCACAAGCTTTTGGGCCGATATCCAGTCCCATCCAACCGGCTGGTATGGCATCGCTTTGCCGTACTTCGGTATTGGCATCTGCAGCAAATTTGTCGGCGATCACGCTGTCTTCGGGCAGGTGGATGCTTACGCCTTTTTCGGTGGCTTTGGCCAGCAAGTCGGTGGCTGTTTGCAGGCGATCTTCTTCACAAAGGCTGTTGCCGATCTGTCCGCCACGGGCTTTCATAAAAGTGTAGGCCATGCCGCCGCCGATGATGATATCTGTGGCTTTATCCAGTAACATTTCTATAATCAAAATCTTATCGCTCACTTTGGCACCGCCGATGATTGCAGTGAATGGTTTCTGTGCTTCATGCAACACTTTTTCGGCGCTGATCACCTCGGCCTCCATTAGCAGGCCAAACATTTTTTTATCGCCCGGGAAAAACTTTGCGATGACGGCGGTGCTGGCATGTGCACGGTGTGCAGTGCCAAAGGCATCATTTACATACACGGTGCCCAGCTTACTCAATTTCTCTGCAAAGGCTTCATCCCCTTTTTCTTCTTCTTTGTAAAAACGCAGGTTTTCCAGCAGCAGCACTTCGCCAGGACCCAGCATACTGGCGGTAAGAAAGGCCTGTTCGCCAATGCAGTCTTTGGCAAAAAACACTTTGGTTTCACCGCCCAGCAATTCGTGCAGGTGCGCTACCAAGTGCTTTAAAGAATATTTATCGGTGGGACCATCCTTTGGCCTGCCCAGGTGGCTCATCAAAATGGCACTGCCACCATCAGCCAATATTTTTTTAATGGTGGGGATGGTGCTGGTCATTCGGGTATCATCGGTAATTTCAAACTGGTCGTTCAGCGGAACGTTGAAATCTACGCGTACCAGGGCCTTTTGGCCAGCGAAGTTGTGAGAAGAGAATTTGCTCATATAATATTGTTTTCTGTGAATGATGATGTTGAAATTTCAATCCGGTCCCAAATATACCAAGCCTATGGTACACTCATTTCATTTGCCGTAGTAACTGTTCCACTATGTCCAGGTTACGTTCTGCCTTGCTTTTGCCGGGTGTGATCTTTACCTTTTGAAACGGGCCACTGATGCATTGATATCCTTTCACAGCCTGGACCGAGTCGTAAAAGCAACTATTCCAGTCGTCCAACTCGTCGCTGTAGGCCATACGCACACCATTGCCGTAATGCATTCGTAGCGGGTGCGGATACCAGTTCATGGCAATTGATTGAAACTTGTGGTCGATAGCGTGTTGGTACATTGTCTTAACAAAGATGAGGTAGGCCTTCACCCGTTCACTGATCTGCAGATCCGTTTCTGAGCGCCTGGGTTTTTGCCGCCAGGTATGCATTTCAGGTTTGTACGGATCAAAAGAACTTTTCCCTGTTGCTGCCGCTTCCAAAGAGAAAAACAGTTCTTCCGTCCCGGGCTTCATGGGCAGGTTGCGAAATAGCGACACCTGCATAAAGCCTGGTTTCATTTCGTTGATGTAATAATAACTATCCAGTATATCCTGTTTGGTTTGCAGGGGATGCAGCCTGAATATGTGTTTGTCTTTATCGTAACGCCAAATGCCAAAACTAAAGTTGCTATAGTTTCCAAACTGGCTGTATTTGCCGTTTTTATACAGCTTTAGAACATTAACAGGGCTACTGGTGGTACCATCAGCCAAAGGTGTATGGTAGTCCGTTACATACCATTCCTGTTGCAACTCCTTTTCAGGATCCAATCTGCAACCGGTGAGGCTTGCTATCGCTGCAACTGCAGCAAAAAAATAAATGCTGTTTTTTAAGGAACAGCATTTAAAAGGGTTGATTTTATGAAGCATATATTAGCTGATAAGCCCCGCGAAATAGTTAACGGTACGAACCAACTGGCTTACATAGCTCATCTCGTTATCGTACCAACTTACCGTGCGAACCAACTGTACATCACCCACAGTTTGAACACGGGTCTGTGTTGCATCGAACAAAGAACCAAAACTGATACCGATAACATCAGTGCTCACGATCTCATCTTCGGTATACCCATAACTCTCGTTGCTGGCTGCTTTCATGGCGGCGTTTACTTCTTCAACAGTTGTTTTTTTACCTAACACAACAGTCAGTTCAGTTAGTGATCCGGTAATGGTAGGCACACGTTGGGCACTTCCATCAAGTTTACCTTTCAAGGCAGGCAATACAAGGCCGATTGCTTTAGCAGCACCGGTACTGTTTGGAACAATATTCTGCGCAGCAGCCCTTGCACGGCGCAAGTCGCCTTTTGGATGCGGGGCATCCTGAGTATTCTGATCATTGGTATAGGCATGGATGGTTGTCATCAGGCCATTTACGATGCCATAGGTATTTTCCAGTACCTGTGCCATTGGGGCAAGGCAGTTGGTGGTGCAACTGGCGCAGCTAATAACGGTTTCGCTGCCATCCAGGATATTATGGTTTACATTAAATACGATGGTTTTCAGGTCACCTGTAGCTGGTGCGGAGATCACTACACGTTTGGCACCTGCGGTGATATGGGCCTGGCATTTGTCTTTGTCGGTAAAAAAGCCGGTACATTCCAAAACTACGTCCACATCGTGTGCTCCCCATGGAATTTGTGCGGGATCTTTTTGGGCATATATTTTTATTTCGTTGCCTTCTACAGTAATGCTCGCTTCGCCGGCGGTTACATTTTTATCAAAACGACCCTGGGCACTGTCGTACTTGAGCAGGTGCGCCAAAACCTTTGGTGACGTGAGGTCGTTAATGGCCACAACGTCAATGCCTTCCATATTAAATATCTGGCGGTATACCAGGCGGCCGATGCGGCCAAAACCATTGATTGCTACTTTTACGCTCATAACTAAGAATTAATAAATTGAAGATTGGTGTTTTAATTTTTGTGTCGCGAAAATAAGCCCTTTGGGCAAGAGTATTTCTATGATATTTTGCCTGAACCCATAGTTTTTACGGGTATTTGTACCCAATATCGCCCGCAACCGGTTGCGGCAGAAAGCAAGCTGGTATTGACCGGGCGGAAAAAAATCGAATTTGCGCGAAAAATAAATTTGCCCGAAAGGAATGAGACCCTATTTTTGCAGCCCATTAAACAAAATGGAGCGTTGGTCAAGGGGTTAAGACACCTCCCTTTCACGGAGGAATCACGGGTTCGATTCCCGTACGCTCTACCAGATAAAAAGATCATTCTCAAAAGGATGGTCTTTTTTTGTGCCCAAAATGTCACAATGCTAAATAGCAGCGGGTCATAGAAAATTTTTCATATACCCGATAAACAGTTTCCAATCTTCCAGAAGTACAGTATGGCCACCGGCGTGCATATAATATCCTAATGGATTCATCATCAAAGAAGCGTCATTAGCTGCTGGCATGGGTGCATTTCCAGGTCCATTAAGACCGAACAGTTTGTATACAGGCGTCGCCGCCACCGCTGAAAGAAATTCGCCTTTGGGATCGCTCCAGTAATCCGTGTCGCCGGTTTGAAGCAGCAAGGGCCTGGGCGCCATCAATGCTATGAGAGCATGTGCATCGAAAGGTAATTTGTCCGGATCCGGGGCGTAGGTATGATAGTTAGGCGCAAACTGGTAATAGTATCGGGAAGTGTCGGTGATATGCTTTATGTTTTCGCCATAATTGCGCCGGGCCAATGCAGCGCCGCCTTCGCCTGAAATGCTGGCGATCACCATTTTGAACCTGGTGTCATTGATGCCCGTCCATAACACGGTTTTACCCAACCGCGATGCACCTTGCACTGCCACCCGTTTTGCGTCTATTTGCTTATCGGTTTCAAAATAATCCATTGCCCGGCTAAGCCCCCAGGCCCAGGCGGAGATGGCACCCCATTCATCTGGAGCAGGTGTCGCCTGGCCGGGCTTCAGATATAAACTCCTGATGCCATATTTTATGCCGTCTTTAAAATCGGGTTCGATATCACCATAATAAACGCAGGCATAACCAATACCGGCAGCTGCGAATTGTTCGATATCCATTTTACCAAATCTTGAAGGCTGGTCGGCTCGTATTTTTTTACCTTCCCTGGTCCATAAAGAACCAATTTTAACGCCCGGATCATCTGTTATTTGGTTAACGGCAGCAAAGGAAATGTTCAATAGCAAGGGGACCGGTCCCTGTGCATTTGCAGGAAGGTAAATGAGCAGGTCCATTTTATGATCGGACTCATTTTTTGTAAAATATACAGAAACCTGTTTGCGGGTAGCCTTGCCGTTAAAAGCTGGTGTGCCTTTATCGGTTACTTCAAAATACATATCAGCAGGGCGCCCTGGCATTTTGCCGTACTGAATCGATTCCACCAGCTTTACGAGTTCCGGGCGGCGTTGCTGCGTCCAGGATCTGGCATCAGTTATTTTATCGCCATTATTAAGCGTCAATAAATCTGGCAGGGTATAGTTGCCCACTGAATCTTCCTCATAATTAACCGGGAACCCGGCTGAGGTTTTACTAAGATTTTCTTTCTGGGCAAACAGCGTCATGCAGGCAAAAAAGGCACCGGTAAAAAGCAGGTAAATCTTCATACAGGGATATTATTAATTGATAGCCGGCTTTCACAAGGCTCCGGGCATTGAATGTACTATATCCTGACATTAACAGGATATAGCAATTCTGCTTTTGGGGGATTGGTTATGCCCGTGCATATTGTAACTACAATTTGGAATATGGCGGTGAAAAACTGTAGGCTGTACACTAATAGTTTTAATCCTTACTTTGGTGGAGTTTTTAGAACTGCACCAACTCTTTTTCAACTTCAAAAAAATTCATTTAGCGATGGCTTTGCCTACCCAACAAGCAGCGATACCTGTGTCTGCATCCGATGGAACAAAACAGAAATTTTTATTGCCATTTATCCTGGTAACAAGCCTTTTCTTTTTTTGGGGATTTATCCATAACCTGGATCCTGTACTGATACCGCATTTAAGAAAGACATTCCGGCTGAGCTATGTAGAATCATCCCTGGTGGATTCCTCGGTTTTCATCGCTTATTTTTTAATGGCTTTACCCGCTGGCTTTGTCATGCGCAAATATGGTTTTAAGGCTGGTATTATTCTCGGGCTATTCTTGTTTGCTATTGGTTGCTTTCTGTTTTTGCCTGCAGCGAATACCAACAAGTATATTTTTTTCCTGGGGGCGTTGTTCATCGTGGCGAGTGGGCTTACTTTTTTAGAAACAGCTGCAAACCCCTATGCCACCATCCTGGGCGACCCCGCCACTTCAACCCAAAGGCTCAACTTTGCCCAATCTTTTAATGGTCTTGCTGTGTTGCTGGCCCCCTTGGTTGGTGGCCGGTTTATTTTGTCAGGCACTGAATATACCGAAGCTCAAACAAATGCTATGTCCGCGACGGATCTCGCCGTATACCTGCAGTCGGAAGCGGACAGGGTAAAAATGCCTTATCTCATTATCGGCATTATCATTTTGGTGATAGCGGCCATTTTCTATTTTACAAAACTGCCGGATAGCAAGGACACTGGCGAGAACCCAACTGGATTTGGAAAAATCCTGAACTTCCTTCATTTGCGGGGTGCGGTCATTGCCCAGTTTTTTTACGTGGGTGCGCAGGTATGTGTGGGTAGTTTCTTTATTAATGTGGCAAGAAATGCTGTGGAAATGGACGAAAAAACAGCTTCAGACTACCTGGGGTATGGCTACGGTGCAGCCTTTGTATTGGGCCGGTTTGCCGGAACTTTTTTTATGAAATTTGTTGCCCCCAACCGCTTGCTGGCTATTTATGCACTGATTAATATTGCACTTTCGGTGCTGGTGGTTTTCTCCTCCGGTATTATCGTAATCTATGCTTTGATTGGCATCTCCTTTTTTATGTCCATCATGTTCCCCACCATTTTTGCATTAGGAATTAAAGGTTTAAACTCTACCGACACAAAAATGGGTAGTAGCCTGATCATCATGGCCATTGTTGGCGGGGCCTTGTTGCCTTTGATTTTGGGTAAAATAGCCGATGTGACTAAAAATATTCAATACGGATATGTTGTTCCGCTGGTTTGCTTTGCAGTAGTGGCATGGTATGGTTTCAGTGGATATAAAGTAAAAAATACATCAGCCTAATTTTATCAAGCACATCATGAACCGTTATTGCCTTGCCCTTGATCTGGTAGACGATCCCGCCCTGATAGCTGAATATGAAGCCTATCATCAAAACGTGTGGCCGGAAATAAAGAAAAGTATCACGGATGCCGGTATTATCAACCTTGATATTTACCGTACAGGAAATCGCCTTTTTATGATCATAGACACCGACGAAACTTTTAGCTTTGAACGCAAAGCAGCAATGGATGCCGCGAACCCAAAGGTGCAGGAATGGGAAGCATTGATGTGGAAATTCCAGCTGGCCCTGCCCTGGGCAAAAGAAGGCGAGAAATGGATATTTATGGACAAGATATTTGAATTGAACCCGTAATTGCATGGAAAATAAACGCATAGATTGTCACCAACATTTTTGGCATTACAATGCTCAAAAACATGATTGGATAGATGATGAAATGGCCGTGATCCGAAAGGATTTTTTGCCGCAAGATCTAATGCCGGTTTTATCAGCAAATGGTATTGATGGTTGCGTGGCAGTACAGGCCGATCAGACCGAAGCTGAAACAGATTTTTTACTACAGCTGGCCAAGGAAAATTCATTTATCAAAGGCATTGTTGGCTGGGTTGATTTGAGAGCAGATAATATCACCGAAAGGTTAGCGCACTATGCGCAATTCAGTGCCATCAAGGGTTTCAGGCATGTGCTGCAGGGTGAGGAACCCGGATTTATGTTACAACCCGCATTCCTGAACGGCATCGCGTCATTACACGAATTTGGTTTTACTTACGACATCCTCATCTTCCCTAAACACCTCAAGGCTGCCATAGAATTGGTGAAACAATTTCCGGAGCAACGGTTTGTAATAGATCATATAGCCAAGCCCTATATCAAGGCAGGGTTAATAGATGAATGGAAGGAGGATATGACCGCCATTGCACAATACCCAAATGTGCATTGTAAAATAAGCGGCACGATAACCGAGGCGGATTATCATCTTTGGAAACCGGAAGATTTTACACCCTATCTCGATACTGTTGTGGCGGCATTTGGAACCAGCAGAATCATGTTTGGCAGCGACTGGCCGGTATGTTTGGTGGCGGCTGATTATGGAAAAATGCTGGGCATTGTTCAACAATATTTCTCCTCATTTTCACCTGCTGAACAGGAAGCTCTTTTTGGTGAAAATGCAACCCGATTTTACAGCCTATAAATGTAACATATACTATGAGCGAACCGCAAAAAATGACCTTACCACCGGTGATGTTTGGCACCAGTTGCCTCGGCAATATTTACGAAGCCACACCTTACGAAACCAAGCTGGCCATCGTTAGCGAATGTGTGCGTCATTCTCCGGGCATTCCGGTTTTTGACAGTGCCGGGAAATATGGCGCCGGCCTGGCTTTAGAGGTGCTGGGAAAGGCTTTAAAGGAGTTGGGCGTAAAGCCAAACGAAGTGATCATCAGTAACAAGCTGGCCTGGTACCAAACGGAACTCACTACCCCCGAGCCTACATTTGAAAGGGATATCTGGAAGGACATGAAGAATGATGCCGTGCAAAAAATAAGCTACGATGGCATCCTCGAATGTTTCCACCAGGGCAATGAACTACTGGGAGACTACGATTCGCAAATGGCTTCCATACATGACCCCGATGAGTACCTCGCAGCAGCAACTGACGCAGCTGATGAGGCCAGGCGCTACCAGGATATTTTAGACGCCTACCGGGCTTTGACAGAATTAAAAGAGCAGGGAAAAGTAACCGGTATTGGTGTGGGCAGTAAGCAATGGAAAGTCATTCAAAGAATCGCAGGCGATGTGCAACTGGACTGGGTGATGATCGCAAACAGCCTTACCCTGCATAGCCATCCCAAGGAACTGATTGCGTTTATTGCCGGGCTGGAACAGAAAGGCGTATCGGTCATTAACTCTGCCGTTTTTAATGGTGGCTTCCTGATCGGCAGCGATTTTTATAATTACCAGGAGGTGGATAAAAACACAGAAGCAGGCAAGGCACTATACAAATGGCGGGATGATTTTTTTGCGCTTTGCAAGGAGTTTGGAATGCAACCTGCGGAAGCCTGCTTTAATTTTGGTTTTAATATTCCGGGTATCAAAAGTGTAGCCTTAAGCACCACGAAGCCGGGAAAAGTGAAGGGCAATATTGAGATGGCCACGAAAAAAATTCCAGCTGAGTTTTGGGAAGCAATGGTAGAAAAGGGACTGTTGGAAAATGATGTTCTGAGGTGATTTTCTGATGCCGTGGCCAATGTCCAGACCATTAGAGGCCGTGGTCGGCGTCCTCACCGACCACTGACTGTGAGCCTTTACCGAAATACCTTTTTAAATGTGCTACATTC
>JAZKFT010000026.1:0-137859 GCA_040386335.1 Bacteroidota bacterium | reverse complement strand
TTCGGGGTGGCTCAGTTTGGCCGGAATGGTGGCTCACTTTGCTCCGGAATATGCACGTGCCGCAGCCGATTGAAAACTGATGCTCAATATAAATACAAAAGTTCAATTGCGTCCCTTCTGCCTGAAAATAGCTGATACTGGTTTACTCGCAAATTGCTTTACCATCAGCCAGTATAGTGGTAAACTTTTTTGCTAGCGGCATACAACTTCTCAAGATCTTTTTTTACTAAGTTCTTCTAAAAGTATTGTGTCTGCCGAATTATTGATGTTGTATTTGAATTGACATACTTCCTTTTTTTCGTTTTTTAAATACAACCATTTGCCTCCAACATACCACCTCTGTCGCCCGTTCTGAAAGGGCATATCTTTATAATCCAACTCAATTAATTTATCAAATTTGAACACTAATGATTTATTCCATGGAAAAAGATAGTTGACTTCAATTCTGTGTCCATATAGCTTAATTGTTGCTAAGTATTGTCCAAAATTTGCATAAAATATTGCGGCGATAGCAAGAAAGACAACGACTGCAGTTAAAGAACCCTCAAAGTCTAACTGTCGAATTACTATAACTGCAAGATATAAAATGCCAAGTCCTACGAAAATACTTGTTATTAGATAAAAGTTGAACGGCTTTTTAGTCGCTAGTATTTCTTTGTCAAATATGTCAATAGTATCGGATGTCATTTTGTTGTTGCAGCTAACAGATACGACTTACTGCTGTACTGGCATTCTATATTGGTCAGTCGGGACCACAGCTGATTGAAAAACTAATGCTCAATATAAATACAAAAGTTCAATTCTGTTCCGTCCTGCCGGATATTAGCTGAATAAAGTCCTGCAGCCGATTGCTTTTCCGTTCAGTATAGCAGTAAACCTTTCTGTTATGTGGCGTTTTTAATCAAGGTTTTCAATTCATTCGTTCCAACGTCAGCGACTGTTTTCAAAGACTGAGTTGTCAATAACCTAGGATTAGAGCCGTTGTCAAAAAGCCATTTCACCAGTTCTATATCTTTCGTATTTATTGCGGTTACAATTCCGGTATTAAGAAGCAATCCATTATCAACATTAATGGCCACTCCTTTTTCAATTGCAAACTTTAAGCCTTCCAGTTCATTGTTATGTGCAGCATAGTATGCACCTTTCCAGCCATGACTTGAAATGTCTGCACCCAAAGACAATAAATATTCTGTATTTTTGATTTGGGAATAAGCAATTGCATTTTCAAGGGCAATGTCAATCTCCAATTGAGTATGATCCGGTTCCAATAGTTTCTTTAAAGCGTCAATATCGCCGTCACCTGCGAATAATTCAATCATTTTTTGTCTTGATTCTACATATGCCATGTTCGTTCAATGCAAGCGGTAGTGCATGGGTGTCCATTTAAATCAGCGTAATTGGTGTAAAAGAAGCTCCACGCAACTTGTGTTTAATTACTAATTGTCGAACCTTTTGTGATACAAGTATTGGTCTTGTAGCGCTCCCTCCGCTACCAAACCACTCAAACGGTTTTACAAAGTCTGGTTGATTTACAAAAATTTCCTTTTTAAATGTCATTGCTCCTCTTTTAGGAAAATTATATTTTTTATGCCCACAAAATTCTTTTTCCAAATAACTTGGATTTTGCGTTTTAATGAAAGCAATTTGTTTTTTGTCCGTGGGTTTCTGACATATTTCAAATTCAAGATCATCTGTCAATAAGCCCAATTGCAAAATTGTATCAACATGAAGTTGTTGCAATGTTTCTGAAGGAAGTTTTGTCTTGTTCAAAACAGGACGTGAATAGCGTATTCCACCTATCTTGTTTTTTGCAAAACATTCTATTGCTTGCTCTCGAACAAATAATTCATCAAATATCCAATTCAATCCTAAGAACTGACTATGCTTTGCTTTTGGTTCAGCTTTTAGTCTAAATGAATTGATTTGTTGTTTTCCAATTTGGCATTGCAAACAAACGTTCTCATTTGAGTATGTCAATGCAAAATAATTGTCTTGGGGTTGTGGGTAACCAAATTGTCCCGTAGACATCCAAAACCATTCTGCATTTTCTTCGTCTTCCTTTGAAAATTCCGTTCCGATTTGCGGTTCTATTTTAAACTTCGCAACTTCTTTTGATTTGCTTTTAAAATAAATATCCTCTTCATAAAGGAAAAATTCAAGTGAATAATAATCACTGCCTTCTCCTAACGATTTTTCTTCCTCTTTAAATGGAATACTTAGTTTGTCGAGAAGTTGATTGATTTTCTTGTTTCTGTCAAAAGTTAAATATCGGTTTAAGAATCGCATGAAGTTTCGTGTTGCATTACCGCTTACGTTCACGGCTTGGCGGTGTGGCGGTCGTCCGTGTTACCTCAGCCGATAGCCGCAACTAAATGTATAGATAAAAGTTCATTGGTTGTATCGCTGCCCCGGCTTTATTCCTCAGCTGGAACTGATTCTGATTAGCGGTAAGAAGCCGATTGATCTTACATCACCCGCCATACCGCCAAACCCAATGTTAGCGGTTCGGGCTTTTATTCTTACTATATTTTGCTAATTGTTGTCAATTTGAGTTTGTCAAAGTGAAAATATTAAGGTCAGGGGTTTCTTTGTCAGCCTCACCTGATTTTTTAAAATCAAACTTTTCCAATAGTTTAGTTGAATTCTGATTGTCATTATGAGTAAATGCTACTATTTTTTGAAACTGAATTGTCTGAAAGGCATAATCAATAACCTTTTTGGTGGCTTCTTTCATTATTCCTTGTCCTTGAAATTTTGTCATAAGTTCATAACCAATTTCGCAACTATTTTTTTCTTTTGAAAAGTCGAATAGGCAAATTGTCCCAACAAATTCTTTTGTCTTCGTAAAAGTAATTACCCAATAAATTGAGTTGTTTTTCTCAGTGTTATCGTTAACTTTTTTGATAAAGTTTATTGCGTCTTCAATTGTCCTACTTGGTTGTCTTCCAAGATATTTGTTTATTTCCGGGTCAGAACGCAAAGCAAGAATATCTCGCTGGTCATCAGTTGTTGGTTGTCTAAGGGTTAAACTTTCAGTTGTCAAAACTGGAAAAGGTGCAAAATTTATATCTGTCATTTAATAAAATTTTATTCGTCAAAATTGTGGGGTCTCATGGCCTGACCACCAACGTTTAAGGCTTGACTGTGTGGCGGTCGTCCGTGCTATGTCAGCCGATTGCCGCTGCTAAATGTATAAATAAAAGTTCATTGTTTATTCTGCTGCCCCGGCTTTATTCATCCGCTGAAACCGAAGTTGAGTAGCGAAAAGAAGCCGATTGATCGCCCTTCATCCGACAGGCCGCCAAACCGAATTGGGCGGTCGTTAAATTACATCCAGTTTATGAATGTCAAAGTATTTGCAAATTTGATACGCTTCAAGTTTGCAAGTTTTTTTGTTGGTTTCAAACAAAAATGTCACCCCGCCTTCGGTGTCAATAAATGTATGCACTCCATCGTCAAGCATTAATTCAGCTCCCGCTGTTGCAAATAATTTCGAAGGTCCGTTTACAAGGTATCTTCTATAATCTATTTTTTTTGCTTTTAAATTGTCCTCAATTTTGGATATTTCAATGATTTTATAAATCCAGGGAATTGTCACTCCCTTAAAGTCTTTTTTGGGAAATGGAAGGTCTGGTCGATAACTTATGCCATTGACTTTCTCATTATAAATATGAAACTCTATAAAGCCAATTTTTATAATGCCGTAGATAAGTCCATTGTTTTCGATATGCTTTACATACCAATTGTCAGTCCCGTATTTAGTCAATAAGATATTCATTGAGGAACCTTTGCTGAGTCCTTTAATAAATCCATGTTTTAAAAAAAAGTCAAAGTCAGAAGAAGTTGTCATATTAATGCCGCACAGCGGTAAAGGCTTACTGCTGTACTGGCATTTGAAAAAGGTAAGCCTGGACAGCAGTAGATTGAAAAACTGATGCTCAATATAAATATAAAATCTCAATTGTGCTCCGTCCGCCGAATAACAGCTGAACAATGTTCTTATAGCCGATTGATACTACGTCAGCCAGTATAGCAGTAAACCATTCTGTTGGCAGCAGGTTAGTCGCCCCAATAAGTAATTTCTGTGTCCGCTTTGATATTTAACTGTCCAACAACAAGCGCTCTTAACAAACTGAATCCTCTTTTATACTTTTCAAAAGGCAATTCTCCATAGTGTCCGTCCTTTAATTGTTTCTCAATTTCTTTTTCGTCCCAATCAAATTCTTTCATGTCAACTAAATAATTTCTTACTGTTTTGCGAAGTGAGTTTAGGTGTGTCCCAGTTAGATATTCATTGTCGTTGACAATTTTCTTTCCGATGTCGTCAAGTAATTCTAGAATTATTGCAGTACGATTGCTGTCTGTCAAAGTTTCGTCAAGACACATAGACATTCCACCATAAATTAACGGCAAAGATTGAAGTGCTAAGTTCTTTTTGTAGTTATTGAGCCATTCAAATTGGTCTTGGTATTGAAGCTGTATTTCCTCAAATAGTAATAGCTGAAATGATTCTACAAAGCCGTCTCTTGCCCAAAATCCATTGTCCTTAAAACCTATAAAACTGCTTGCCATAATGAGTCTGTCTTAACTTGCTGCCAACGTTTTAGGGCTTTGTGTTGTGGTGGGAATCAGGGAACGTCAGCCCAACCCATAACCAAAAGCCCAATTGAAAAACTAAAGATAAGCCTTTGTTCGTCAGCCCACCATAACACAAAACCCATGTAAGCCGCCGTATTGGTCAGTCTTGCAGGCCTGTAATTTTTGTGCTTATGTTTGAAAGGGTAGTGTCGTCTAAATATTCAATGTTGTCGATTAGTTCTTGCATAATTCCAATAATTTTTCCAGATTTTGAAGTGTCGCTTGGTGAGTGCTTACCAACAATTCTTTGTCCATCGTTATAAAGTTTCGATAACCTATAAACAACGCCGTCTAAAGTAAAACCATTTGCCTTTGGTTGTCTCGCATCAATGATGGTTTTGTCAAGCAACGAAAAAAGTATATCCCCAGTTTTTTTATTCAGTTCAGACTTTACCGTAACTTTTGGAACGTCCACTATTTTATTGTCGGCATAAAATAAGGTCCAATAATTTTTGGTCAAAGTTGTATGTGTCAACAAGTACCCGTCTTTTTGGTATTCAAGAGTCAATAAGTTTTCTGGCTCAAATGATGGTCTTACCAAAAAGTAACATTGATTGTCTTGGATTTTGTCGAAAAGGAAAATGTTATTCAAATTTTTCTCATATTGACTTATTATGTCGTCACTTAAACGTTGTGTTAAAGGCTCAAAAAATTGTTCGTCTTCAATGTGTAAAAGATGCTTTTCATATTGGTTCTGACAAATAGCAAGTTTTTCAGCGGTGTCAATTTTGCTGAATTTTTCAAAATGCGTTTTAAAATCTTCAAATGTCATAGCGGTCGTGTAATATGGCGGCTTACTCAAATATAGCCGTCACACCCCGGCTTTCCAAATCGGAGCAACAATTGGCCTGGCCTGGATTCAATCAATTCTTTATGAGAAAAAGCGTCAAAGAAGTCCAGTCCCCGAGAGTGACGGCAATACATTTTTGCACCCTGGCTTTCCGCAACGGGTAGCGCCATTTTACCAGGGTACATCAGCAAAAAGAGGGTGGAACTTTGAAATCAGTCAACACGACATAATTGTACGCCAAACCACATCTTTATAATATATTTATGGATGCCGATTGCATGCCTGACTTATGGATGAACTGATCGTAGATACCGCGGGATTTAAATTAACGCAGGCCGCGTTTTTTACCAGGTTGTTTGTAACAATTGGTATTGGCGCACTTATTGGCCTGGAACGGCAGCACACTGCCCTGAAAGAAAAAACCGAAAACTTTGCCGGCATCCGAACTTTTATTTTTGTTGCATTATTGGGCTTTTTGGGCGGCCTGTGTTTTTATGTGCTGTCGCCCTGGGTCTACTTTTTTGTGTTTGCAGTGGTAGCTGTTTTAACCGGCATTTCATATAGTATCACAGCCACCAAAGGAAACGTAGGCGCTACCACAGAATTTTCCGTGGTTATCGGGTTCCTGCTGGGCACACTTGCTTTTTTGGGCTTTATACAGGTAGCCCTGGTAGTCACTGTGGTAGTGTTGGTATTGCTTTCATCAAAACTTAAAATGCATGCTGCTATCGGGAAAATCACAGGCGAAGAATTGTACGATTTTATCCGCTTTGTGGTTATGGCCCTGCTGGTATTTCCATTTCTGCCAGATAAAACTTTTGGCCCATTCAATGTTTTAAATCCGCGTGAAATTGGCTGGGTGATCATCCTCACTTCGGGCCTGGGATTTGTCGGTTATATGCTGATGAAATTTATGGATTCGCGAAAGGGCATTTTGCTCAGCGGCATCATTGGCGGTCTTGTTTCCAGCACGGCCGTTACCTGGGTGTTTGCCAAAAAGAGCAAAGAAAATGAAGCGCATTCGCTCAGTTGCGCCATCGCTATTCTTGCAGCTTCCTCCATTATGATCGTCCGGGTATTTGTATGGGTCTTTGTTTTTAATAAAGCTTTGTTTCAGCAAAGCTACGGTGCGTTCATTCCAGTATTCCTGGCGGCGATTGGCGTTACGTTGTTCCTGTATTTTAAACACCGGGGCAAAGAACAACCGGCTTCCGCCATCCGGCAGGGCAAACCACTTGATCTACAGGGCGCCCTGGTATTTGGCATCATTTACTGCGTTATTTTACTAGCTGTGAGCTATGCCAACCAGGAACTGGGCGAAAAGGGTATGCTGATCTCCAGCGCGGTTGCCGGTCTTTCGGATATTGATGCGATCACCATTTCGGTTTCCAAACTGGCCGGCCTTAATCTTGATTTTGGGTTGGCGGCAAAAGCAGTGTTGATCGCCACCATCAGTAATACATTTGTAAAAATGGGTATCGGTATCTGGGCAGGAAGCCGCACGCTTAGAAAATACCTGTTCGTTGGTTATGGTGTCATTTTTATTTGCGCTATCATCGTGTTGCTATTTTTTGTGTAACCAACATCCTCGATCCTAAAAAATAATTGAATAATGAAAAATCAACTACTGGTGCTCGTTTTGGGCCTCCTGTTTCATATTAGTTATGCGCAACCAAAAAGCGACCAGGAACTGGCAGCTGGCTTTGACAAGATCCTGTCGGCGGCATTTAAAACAAATGAAACAGGCGCTACCGCGCTGGTTGCCAGAAAAGGCCAGGTGATCTATAAAAAGGCCTTTGGCATGGCAAGCATAGAGTTAGGCGTTCCCATGAAATTGGACCATGTTTTCAGGATCGGATCGATTACCAAACAATTTACTGCCGTTGCTATTTTGCAATTGATGGAACAGGGCAAACTCAATCTGCAGGACGAGATCACGAAATTCATCCCTGATTATCCCACGCAGAACAGTAAGATCACCATTGAACATTTGCTCACCCATACCTCGGGCATACAGAGCTATACCGGTATGAAAGATTTTATTGGTAGGATCAATATGGATTTGAAGCCCGCCGAAATGATCGACCATTTCAAGAACCAACCTATGAATTTTGTGCCGGGCACCAAATGGAACTACAATAATTCCGGCTATTTCTTACTCGGCTATATCATTGAAAAAATTACGGGCAAAACCTACCCGCAATACCTGGAAGAAAACTTTTTCAAGCCGCTGGGCATGACTAACACGCTCTACGGAACCGATGCAAGGATCGTTAAAAACAGGGTCGCCGGTTATACCAGGGGCGACAGCGGTATTGAAAACGCGCACTCCATGAGCATGACGCAACCTTATGCTGCCGGCTCGATACAATCCACCGTAGAAGATTTGTTTAAATGGCACCAGGCTGTTTTTGCTAATAAGTTGGTTAAAAATGAAACGCTGAAGAAAGCGCATAAAAAGTATGTTCTCTCAGATGGTAAAGAGACGAGTTATGGATACGGTTGGGGTTTACGTTATGTGCAGGAAAGCCCAACTATTGAGCATAGTGGCGGCATCAACGGTTTTTCAACGATGGCCATTTATGTACCACAGGAAGATGTTTTTGTAACCGTTTTCTCCAATTGCGAATGCATATCACCCGGAGATATTACGACAAAGCTCGCTGCGCTGGCTTTAGGAAAACCTTACGACTACAAAGCCATACCTATTGAGACCGGCGATTTAAAAGGATATACCGGGGTGTACGAAAATGCGAAATCAGAGCAACGAATCATCACGCTTTCGGAAAACCAGTTGTTGTCTCAACGCGGCAAAGGCCCAAAATTCAAGATCCACGCCTATCAAAAAGACCAGTTTTTCTTTGACGATGCATTGCTTACGATCGCATTTACCCGGGATGCTAAGCGTGGTGTAACCGCCCTCACCACTAAAGGCCGCGACGGCAGCGAGGTTTGGAACAAGACCAATAAGGCGATACCGGTGCCGGTAGCAATACAAGTAGACCCCAATATCCTGGCAACCTATGTAGGTGAATATGAAATTACACCCACGTTCCTTTTTGTGGTGACAAGGGAAAAAGACCGGATTTTTCTACAAGCCACGGGGCAGGAGAAAGTTGAAATGTTTGCCGAAACAACTGAGAAATTCTTTCTGAAAGTAAATGATGCAGAATTGCAATTTGTAAAGGACGGTTCTGGTAAGGTGACAAGTGTACTACTGAATCAAAGCGGCAGGGATACCGAGGCAAAGAAGGTAAAATAAATGCCTGGTGAAGCCACACGAAATAAAGGGTTCATTTAAAATTGCCGCTGATTTGCGTTCCCCAGGTGCGCCACTGATGCGGGTAGCCACTACGTGGCATATTTGCAAAATTTAGAGATCTGTTCTACAAACAGGTAGTGCCTACGGCACATATCTGCGACAATTTTTAATACACCCAAATAAAGGGGTGATTCAACACGAATAAGATTTGAAAGTCCGCTTGTATAAATATGCCGCACGATATACAGATTAAAAGCATGCTCAATAAAACCAGGAAAAGAGATTCCTGGTTTTTGGACGACTATACGATCAATCCTTATAGCGGTTGTTCATTCAACTGTCTTTATTGTTATATCAGGGGCAGCAAGTATGGTTTTAATATGGAGGAAAAATTGGCGGTGAAATCAAATGCCATTGAGGTATTGGAAAAACAATTGCACAACAGGGCAAAGAAAGGGCAGTATGGCATCATTGTACTCTCCTCCGCAACCGATCCCTACCTGCAATTTGAAAAAGAACGGGAACTGACAAGAACTATTCTGAAACTGATCCTGAAATATAAATTCCCGGTTCACATTATTACCAAATCCGATTTGGTGACACGCGACTTTGACCTGCTGCATCAAATCAATAAAGAAGCCATATTACCTGCCGATTTGCGGGATCAATTGCGCCAATGTGTTTTTATCAGCTTCTCATTTTCTACCACCGATCATTCCGTTGCCAAAATATTTGAGCCTGGCGCCACTCCCCCATCCCAACGCCTGGATGCCATGAGGGCATCCGTAAAAGATGGTCTTCATACCGGGGTGAGTTTAATGCCGCTATTGCCCTTTATTTCAGACACAGGAGCAAACCTTGATCGAATGTTCACCGAATTTAAAAGCATCAACATACATTATCTTTTGGGTGCAAGCATCTCCCTGTTTGGCAGTCGCCATGCTGATAGCAAGACTTTAGTTTTCAGGGCCATCGAAAAACATTACCCGCATCTTTTAGCCAGGTATGAAAAGTATTTTTCAAATGGCAGTTCTATGCCGGCGTATTACAGCAAAGCACTGGGCTTAAAAATTAAGGAGCTTTGTGAAAAATTCAATATCAACAACGGGATACTCAACAGTTTCCAAAACCAGGTTACTGAATAAGACTCGTAAATCCGTCTGCCCACCAACATATCATTTTGTTCAATCACAATACCGCATTTATGGCTCTACGATTTTCCAATAAGAATCCTTTCTCGTGACTTTACCACTCTGGAATTCCCAAAGATCGCAGCCGCGCACTTTTAGACTAACGCCTGAAGTTGTGGTTCCGGTGAGCGTCCACTCCGACACGCCCCTATCGCCTGACACCCAATGACGGTCTTCCCCATAATGAACATCGGGAATTCCTTTAAACCTACCGGCAACTGCTTCCCGCACCCGGTCTTTGCCCATAAAGCGTTGCCCCCAGGGTTCCGGTCCCCTTGAAAAATCGAAGGAGCAATCATCGGCGAAAAATTCCATGATCGCATCCAGGTCATGCCGGTTAAATGCTTCAAGGATTTGCTGTAAAGTCTCTGATGTAACTATCATTTCTTTTGAGTTTGTTTGAATTTGCGGAGCCCGTTATGTAATCAACTAACATGGTTGGTAAATGTCAGTCTCAAACAGTAACACGCTTACTCATTTACTTTACAAGTTGTTCCGTTTTCGATAGGAAACTTTCCATGGCTGATTTTATTTCTATCCCACTTCTGTCAGCCAAAACAATCAGCCACCAAATACTTTCGCCCAATTTATGTTCGAGTTCAGACTGGCTATTGGCTTTCGGCCAGCGCAGCTGTTGCGACATAATATTCCTGCCCACCAAACCTGCATCGGTTAAAAACGCCAATGCATCTTCTTCCACACTCCATTTGCTGTTGTGATGCTGAACCTCCAGTAGGTGGTATTTTTTCCTTAGTTCAAGAGAACGGTTAATAATATCATCGAAGTTGTTGCTATTCATAATTTTTACATTAAATCTGCTTTTACTGTCGCTATTTTTTCATCCCTGAAGGTAAGGTCAAACATCCCGCCAATCTTTCCTTCGGGAAAATCGCCTGTAAACTCCACTTCCAGGTGAGCCTGGTTATCGCCAATCACCGCTTTCATAAATTTAGTCTGGGTCTTATAGCCGATAAAATAGCTTTCGTAATAATTGCGGATACCTTTATGGCCCGCAAACTTTCTGCCAACGGAAGGATCATCAAGCACTGCATCTGCCAGGTACTTTTCCAAATATTTTTCCGTATCGTAACTGTTACTTACGGCGATCCAATCCAATAAAAATGCTTTGATATCCATTGCCTGCGCTTAATTAGGGTGAAACGCCTCTTTGAACTGAACAGGGGTTTGACTGGTCTTATTTTTAAATAATTTGTTGAAAGATTGCGGGTACTCAAAGCCGAGTTGATAAGCTATTTCTGCCACCGATAAATCTGTAGCAATCAAATATTCCTTCGCTTTTTCAATCAGCTTTTCATGAATATGTTGTTGTGCGTTTTGCCCGGTTACAGACCGCAACATATCGCTTAAATAGCGCGACGAAAGATGGAGCTGGCTTGCCAGGTAATCAACCGTAGGAAGCCCCTTGTTCAACGCATCTTCCTTTTCAAAGTAGGCATATAAAAGCTGTTCCACTTTTGTGAGTAGGTCGCTGCTCACCGTTTTACGGGTAATAAATTGCCGCTTATAAAAGCGATTGCTATAATTAAGCAGCACTTCGATATGTGAAACAATTACATCCTGGCTAAAATCATCTATTGTACCATTAAGTTCCGCCTGTATATGATGAAAAACAGAAAAGATGGTTTGCTTTTCTTTGTCTGATAAAAACAAAGCTTCGTTGGCCGCATAAGAGAAAAAGCCGTAGGTCTTTATTTTCGTAGCCAGTGCATAGTTCCTGATAAAATCCGGGTGAATTAACAGCGACAATCCTTCGTACTCCATATCATCCTGGCTGGTAGATAATAACTGATTGGGCGCGGTAAATATCATGCCACCCTCATCAAAATCATAATAGCCCTGGCCATATCCCATTTTACCTTTGAGTGTTTTCTTGTAGGAGATCTTGTAAAAATTGAACAGGAAATTCCGGTTCAGCAACTCATCTTCCACAATCATATTGGCATTTTGATTAAGACTTATCAGCGGATGAACCGGCTTTGGGAAACCCAATATTTCGTGCAGTTGTGAAATAGATTCAATTTTTAACGGAGGGTTCAAATCTTTTTTCATGTGGCTAATTTACTAATTCACCGAAGACCATATCATTCATTTCCTGTACCGCTGCTTCTGCCCCAATTTCCAAACGCCTTGCGTATAACTGGTTGGCAAATGCACCAGCCACATAACGCAATTGTTTTTTACCATCCGTAGCAGCTTCGAATACAGTGTCGGCAATCCATTCCACCGGTTCAAAATTGTCTGGATTCATCAGGTCAAATAATTTTTTCAAGCCGTCTTCATAAGCCGGATGTGTAGACACATCAAGCGATGTACCTGCAAATGCTGTTTTAATACCACCCGGAGCAATTGTTTTGACACCAATATTGTGCAGACCCAATTCAAAAGACAAACTTTCGCTCCAGCCTTCCAAAGCCCACTTGGTAGCATGGTACAGCGAGTCAAAAGGAAATGTCAATAACCCGCCGATAGAGGTGGTGGTGAGAAACAACCCTTTTTGACGTTCCCGGAAATATGGAATGAACGCTTTTGTTACCCGGATCACCCCTAATAAATTGGTATCCATCTGCCGAACCATTTGTGCATCCGTTGTTGCTTCCAGTGCCCCTATAAGTCCGTAGCCAGCGTTGTTCAGTACCACATCGATTGAGTAATCCCCGATTACTTTGCTCACGATTTCCTGGATTTGTCCGGGATTGGTAACATCCAGTTGCAGCACCGTCACGTTTTCAAGTTGTGTCAACTCAGTTTCCTTCCCCGGGTTGCGCATGGTAGCAATCACATGCCAGCCTTTTGACTGGAATAATTTCGCGGAAGCTTTTCCAAGCCCTGATGACGCACCGGTAATAAAAATGGTCTTTTGCATTGTAGTTGTTTTAAATTTTACAATGCAAAAATGTTCCGAAGCAGGAATTTCTATGTTGCCATACTGCCGAATATTGTAGCCGAAATGACGGCGGTAAATTTTCGTGGCGTTGTGGTGTGGTTTATATTCAATACCATTATTCACGCGTTTTTTAGGGTCGCGTGAAAGCTTTTACCGCCGGTTTTAGTTTTACGCGAATATATTGTTGCAAAAGGTTTGGATATACATTATAAAGCAGGTTCGATATTGCCAGGATGAAGACCCCATATAAATGACCCTGGCTCATTGCATGTATCGTTAGTATCGTAAAAAACACGAACAGGGCGAAATGGAACTTCTCAAAAAAATAAGTCTGATAATATTGTTTCCTGATGGACGCTTTTGACCGGTCAACCACTTTGTAGCCTGGAAATTTTCTCTTCAAATGTTTAGTAACCAGTGTGCCGTACTGGGCGAATTTATTGACATACATCACGCCGATTTTTTTATAAAAATGCGCATTGCCGCTAAGTTGTATGCTATCAAAAAAAGCGTTGGGAAACAAAACAGGAATAAGGCTGACGGCCAGCATTGTAAAAATAGATACAGCAGCCAGGTTTATAATGCAATACATGGCGGCGGGCACCAGGAAAACTGCTGTCCACAATAGACTGGGGATCATATTATACAGCGCTGCGATCCTGGCTATTTTTTTTAATCGTATTTGTTCGGGTGTAGACAACACTGAATTATCTATTCATCGAGTCATTGAAGGTGCCTGTAAAATTCTCAACAAAATCTTTAGTGTATTGACCTGTCGGGTCCAGGCCAGGATCAAGAATCGTAATACCAAGGCCGGCCATTTTGGAACTTGACAAGAGTAATTGTAACACCTAGTTAAATTCCTGGTAAGTTAAGCCGCCTGGGGTGCGGCTGTCAACAGCGGGCATAATATCATCCGCCAGAACATCTACGTCAATATGCAGCCAAAACCCGTCAAGCGATTCTTGTTTTACCATTTCAAGAAATGAGGCTACCACCTGTGCCAGGCCTTTTTCGCGAAGCATATCCAGGCTAATATAGGTGGCATCAGAAAAACGGATAGCGTCCTCATATTCATCATCATATTCCCGGTTTCCAACACACCAAACATGCTGTTCCTTTATGTAGGGCAGCTCGTTATCAATGTTTGTAAGTTTGGGGTGGCCACGCCCGGCTACGATAGCAGCTACCATTCCTCCTGCAGCCTTTGTTTCCGATAATTCCGGTTCCATAAAATCGGTATGCCCATCCAAATAGAACACGGCATAATTTCCTGCCTTTTTCAATGCCAGTGCGATACCGATAAAAATGCTGCAGTCGCCGCCAATAACGAGTGGAAATTTTTTTTCAGAGAACAGCGTATTCAGCAGCGCTGCCTGTTTACCTGCATATGCTACAATATCATCTGTGTTTAGTACAAACTGAACAGGATCTTGCACCATATGGTAATCCGGCGCCTCAAGCCTGTGAATATCGCCAGGCCCAATGATCTCATGAAAATGGTATTGTTTCAGCCATTCCGGCAATCTTCTCACCCCCGGTTCCTGTCCGGGAAATACTTCTTTTAACCCAAGGTTGAAAGGAAATTCTACAATTGAAATGTTTCGCACTTAAAACGTCTTTTAGATGTAATAAATATACAGCGCTTCCAGTACCGAAACCACTTGCAGGAATGTATACATCTTACTCCGCATATAACCCAGTCTCCAATGCGATCCTTACCAGTCCTGCAGTATTTTTCGCACCCAGTTTATGGAGGAGGCTGATCCGGTGGTTGTCTACGGTATGCGGGCTGATGAACAATTTTTCTGCTATTTCCTGGTTGGTGGATTCCTGTACAATCAGTTTTAGAATTTCCTTTTCCCGCCGGGTGAGTGAAGCCTGCTTTTTCTCTGCATTCTTATTTTTAAACAGGTCGTCCATAATGCCCTGCTGCAAAACGGGTGACAGGAACTGACCGCCGTAAAACACGGTTTCCACTGCCTTAATAATCGTGAGGTCGTCGGAATCTTTCAGCAAATAACCCATGCAGCCTATCTGCAACATTTTCTTTACCTGCAGCAGCACATCCGAACTGCTGAGTACAATGATCTTGATGGCAGGATTTGCTTTTAATACCGCCGCGGCCAGCACAGGGCCACCAATATCGGGGAGGTGCATATCCAACAGCAATACATCGGGTAATGATTCCCGAACACCGTCCAGCAAAGACTGGCCGTTCGGGTAGGTTGCCACCACCTGCATCTGGGGGAAGTCGGCGAACATCTTCACCAATCCCTTGGTCACTACCGGGTGATCATCTGTTATCGCGATGCGTATTGCCATAATTGATCAGCATTTTTCTACGGCAAGTTGAATTCGATATACACACTGGTGCCTTTGCCCGGTGTGCTGTCGATATCCAAAACCCCGCTTAGCGAATGTACGCGTTCCCGCACGGTGGTCAATCCCATACCGTCCCGTTTCTCAGAGGTATCTATTCCTTTACCATTGTCCTCTACAGTGAGGCACAGCTGGGTGTCGTGGAAAACCAGTTGCACACTGGCTTCTGTGGCCTGTGCATGCTTAATAATATTCTGCACCAATTCCTGGATGATCCGGTAAACCGACAATTCAAAATCGGGTGGCATTTTTTTGGCTTCACCCCAGGTTTCGAAACTGACTGGCGTTGCACCGGCTTTCCGCACCCGTTCGCAAAACAGAGCAGTCGCTTTTGCCAGGCCTTCCTGCAAGAGTATCTCGGGCATTAAGTTGTGCGACGTGTGCCGGAGATCAGCAGCAGCTTCTTCCAGCAGCTTCATGATTTCCAGGAAATCTGCGGACACATCGGTTGTCTTGTGTTTCCGAAAGATCATACTCAACTGGCCGCGAATAGAACCAAGGGTACCACCCATGCCATCATGTAATTCCCTCGCAATTCGGCTCCGCTCCTTTTCCTCCCCGCTGATCACGCCCTTCAAACGACCGATCTCACTTTCACGCTGCATATTCTGGATCTTCTCCCGCTGTATCTTTTGCTTGTGTACATTGTTGCGGTACACGAGTAAACTCACCAAAACCAGCAACACCAACCCTGCCGTAATACCGATGATCCAGGTATTTTTGGTTTTGATCCGGCTTTCATTTTGGGCAATGGCTAGTTCCTTCTCGGCGATCTGCTTGTCTTTTTCCGTGATCTGGTATTTCATTTCCAAATCGTAGATCACTTCCATTTTTTCGGCCTTGTTGAGGCTATCCCGTATTTCGGAATATTGTTTTCGATGGATTGATGCCATTTCATATTGCCCGAGTGCATCGTATGCATCCGCCAGGTTTTTATGTGCATTATCGGTAGTGGTGATAATTTTCATAGACTCTGCCCTGGCAAGTGCCGGCAGGGTGATGGCGATCGCTGAGTCGTATTTTTTTTGCATACAATATGCTTCCCCCATCATGATGTCGGCAAATATCTCGTAACGGTTATGGACGTTATGTTCATTAGCGTACGCTTTCAACTGGTGGAAATACTCCATAGCCAGTTCCGGTTGTTTGTCTTCCACATAGGTAATACCAATGTTCACTAGCGTAGACATGCGCACACCGTTGCTCATATTCAGCAGGCTGCCGATTTCGAGTGTGCGGTGGCAGTAATACCGGGCGGAGTCATTTTTTTTCAGGTTGTTGTAATACCCGGCTTTTTGAAAATATACTTCCATCAGCACACTGCTGTCGTTGGTGGCGAGCGCCTGCTTTTCAAAACGGTCGATATGTGCGGCCAGTTCGCGGCTATACGGATCGTTCTGGATATCCTTGTGTGCATTCAGCCAGAATTGCAACAGGCGGCCGTAGACATCTATCTGCACATCCAGGTTTTGGATATTATGCTCCTGCAAATAATTGAGTGCCTGGTAGCGGTACCAGGCGCAGGAATCGTACCGGCCTTCATAATAATAATTTACGGAAATCGCCAGGTAGAGGGACACGGTCTTTTCGTAGCCACGCATATCGTCGCTACAATATGGAAGGGCCGAGCGGAGAAAGTACAGCGATTTTTCGTGGTCGTTTTTAGAACTGTAATAGCGGCCGATATTTCTAAACGCTTCCGCGATGCCATCCCTGTAGCCGATCATCTTGCTTTGGGATAACACTTCGCGAAACATAACAAAAGCACTGTCGGGGAATTTTTCACGGAGCTGAATGGCTTTGTCCAGTAAAATTTTAATAAAACCGGTGTCGGGCTTTGCGGATATGGTGATCTGACTTTTTTCACTGACGCCGTCCTGCGCCTTAGCGGGTTTGTTTTGCAAGACACAAATTGTCACAACGAAAAACCAGCACCAATTCCGGAGCATGATGGCCATCATCTCATCCTTTTTGCGGGTAACAGTCGGCTTCCCCGGCAAGGGAAAGCCATTTGATATAGCGTTATTTAAAATATGTATCAGTTCGGGCAGAATTATTTGAAAAACGAAAAGCTGGTTTCAAAATCTCAGCCTTTTGTTTAAAAGTAGTGGTTTTCCACTGTTTTTTTATTTGGTTGTTTGTCATGATAGCCATCCTGTGCTGCGTGGGTAATTTTACAAGTCGCAAATACAGGAGTTCCGGCAAATGAGAAATCGGCCCTACAGGGTGCATTTCACCTGTTTTTTTAAACCAAAACTAAAGCCCAGATGCTTACAATTCAACGTCTTAAGAAAATTGCTGTTCGAGTATTTACCACTTGCCTGGCAGGTGTAGCACTGCTATTGTCTGTTAGCAAAGCCACTGCCCAATGTACTGGTCCGGTTTCAGGAACATTCACTATTAATTCGGCGGTGGCAACCGGGGGTACTAATTTCCAAACGGTGACTGAAGCAGTATGGTCGCTGGCTTGTGGTGTTACAGGTCCTGTTGTTTTTAATGTGGCACCTGGTAGTGGCCCTTATATAGAGCAGATTGTGGTAGGTGCTATCCCTGGTGCTTCTGCCACCAACACCATTACTTTTAACGGGAGCGGTGAAACCTTGCAATTCTCATCAAACAATTCTGCGCTGCGGGCCTGCATTCAACTGGACAGTGCCAAACACATCATCATTGACAGCTTTAAAATTCAGCCACTCACGGTGGGAACGCTGGATTTTGAATATGCCTACGGCGTCCATATTAAAAGGAACTCCGATAGTAACGTAGTAAAAAACTGTCACATCACTATTATCAATAACAACCTGAATGTTCAAAACAACGAAGGGATCGTGATCAATGGGGCAGACGATATTTCGAACACCGTAGCAGCCAGTAACTGCGACGGAAACCTGCTGATGAACAATAAGATCTCCGGTGGTTATAATGGCATTGTTTTAAACAGTTTTACCGGCTACGGCAACCCCGTTGTTCTGATGAACGACAACAAGGTGATCGGGAATATCATTTATAACTACCTGCATTCTGCTATAAACATGATCTATACCAACAACACGCTGGTACAGGGAAATGATTTGGACCTGCCCGTTCAAAACAGCGGTGGCAATGTGATCAACCTGGATGAATTAAATCAGAAGGCAAATATTAACGGCAATAAAATACATAAGTTTATCACTAACCTCTCATCGCCTACCGGCGCCATTACAGGTGTCAATATCGTGTACGGTAAGCCAGGTGTAGGAAACGGGAACCTGATCGTCAACAACCTCTTTTACGATTTGCCCAATGTGGGTCAGCTACGCTGCATATCCCTGGAAACCACCACCAATGTAAATGTGTATCACAACACTTTTGCGCTGGATAATATCACCAGTACCGGCACCGGTATGTTGTCCGGCGTATATATGGACGGTACATCGACCGGGCTTAAGATCAACAACAATGTTTTTACCATCTCACAAAGCGGTAGTTATAGTAAATATGCTATTTACGCAGCAGCCACCACTGTAGCTTTTTCAAGTGACAACAATGATTTTTACATCACTTCTACCGGTGGTACCAATGCGGTAGGCCGTTTCAACGGAAGCAATTATTCAACAATGACCACCTGGCGGACTGCCACCGGCAAGGATACCTATTCCGCTTCCGTAAACCCGGCCTACACAAATGTCGCGGTGCAGGATTTTAAACCCACTTCTATCCCGATGGATGATTTGGGTTTGCACCTCAATATTGCCACCGACATTACCGGAGCCACCCGCAGCAATGTGAGCCCGGATGCCGGCGCCTATGAATTTGGTGCGGTGTTAACTGCGTGCATCACGCCGCCAAACGCTGGTACCAGCCAGGCGATGCCATCCACCAGCTTTTGTGGTGGTGGTGATGCAACTTTGAAATTGACCGGTAATACAGTAGGTGTAGGTCAAACTTACCAATGGCAGTCTTCTGCGACCATTAATGGAGCCTATACCAATGTCGGTGGTCTTCTTACTTCGTCTGCGATCATTATGCCTGCTACTACCACCATGTTCTACCGTGCAGAAGTAATCTGCGGTGGCATGACATCTTATTCGACGCCGGTAAAAATAACGGTGAACAATACCATGTCGGGCGATTATACGATCAACAAGGCAGAGATCACCGGTGGACGTAATTACCAGTCATTCGCAGATGCCCTTTTTAACATGGGTTGTGGCGTTAATGGACCAGTCGTGATTACCGTGGTTCCAAATTCCGGGCCTTACAATGAACAAGTAATTCTTACGCCGGTAGCCGGAGCGTCCAACATTAATACCATTACGTTTAAAGGCAGCAATGAAACGTTATCCTACTTATCTACCAACACCAATCAAAGAGCAGTCATCAAATTTGATGGTGCGGACCATTTTGTGATCGACAGTTTAAAAATTACAGCATTGGCTACAGCGGCCTCCGGCCAATATGGTTTTGGTGTTCAGATGGTAAATGATGCCGATTCAAATACGGTGAGTAATTGCGTAGTATCTGTGAGTGCCACCAATACAACTACAGCCTATGCAGGTATTTGTATCACGGGTTCTGCTACCAGCGCTGTGTCGGAAGGTGATACCTATTGTGATGGCAATACCATTACCGGCAATACAGTGACCGGTGGTAACTATGGCATTACCGCTGTGGCCAATACAGCAGACGCTTCTGCCATCTACAATAACAGGATCACCAACAATACTGTCAAAGATTTTTACGCCTATGGTATTTATGTTACCGGCACCAAAGGCACTTTGGTAGAAGGGAACGATTTATCGAGACCCACCCGGACCGCTACGAATGGTACGTTGTATACGATCGCCATGGTTACGCAAAGTTCCGGTGTAAAAATTTCGAAAAACCGCATCCACAATTTGTTTGGCAGCCACCTTACCAGCACCTCCACTTCGTACCCGGTATTTACCAGCAGCGCTGACGGAACAGCGGCGATGCCAAATATCATCAGTAACAATGTGATCTATGATATGAATGGCGCGGGTCCGCAATACGGCTTGTACAACAGTGGTTCTGATTATGCGCTGTATTATCACAACACCATTTCACTGGAAGATATCACAAATGCTTCCACCGCGGTTACCCGCGGATTCTACCAGCAAACAGCGGCAGCAGGAATTGAATTTAAAAACAATATGATCACCATCCGCCGTACAGGCACTTCCAACAAGCATGCAGTATACTGGAACACTCCTGCTACTACATTTGCCTCGGATTTTAATAACTATTATGTTGCATCTACTTCGAATACCAACTATGTAGCTTACCGCAACGCAACGAACTATTCATTGCCTAACTGGGTAACTGCCAATTTAAAAGATTCCAGTTCAAAGGCACTCGATCCCAACTACCTTAATGCGGCAGCGGGAAACTTTACCCCTACATTAATCCCGCTGGATAACCTGGGCACGCCAGTTGCGATCTCCACCGATATCACTGGCGCAACAAGGAACATATCCACACCGGATATCGGCGCTTATGAATTTGATGGCACATTGCCTGTGAAACTCCTCGATATCTCCGCCATCAAAACCAACAGTGATGTATTGGTGAGCTGGATCACGGCTTCTGAGACGAACAGTAAAGAATTTGCAATTGAATGGTCGCTGGATGGTATCAGCTTCCGCACGGCTGGCCTCACACCGGCAAGCGGCAACACCGCCGGCTTTCATAACTACAGCTATTCGCATAAAGGCATTGTGCCAACTGTACCAGGCGGTGTTATCTTCCATCGCCTGAAGATGATAGACAAAGACGGCAGCTTTGAGTATTCGAAAATTGTAACGATCGTGCTGGGTAAGAAGGCGGGTGATATTGTAGGAGTATTCCCGAATCCTTTTGTAGCTGCAGTTTATGTGCGCTTTACAACAGCAAACCCCGGCACTGCAATCGTAACTGTTCGCGACCTCACTGGTCGTTTAATCACCATCCGCAACCAGCACGTGAAACAAGGTTCCAGCCTGGTGGAGATCAACAATATCGGACATCTCGCTGCTGGTATTTATATGGTGGGCATTGAACTGAATGGTAATTTGTACAACTACAAACTGAGTAAATAATATATCACCTCCTCATCCGCCACTGCAAGTCATTTTGCAGTGGTGGATTTTTGGTAACAGGAAACGTCGTCATTTGCGATCTATCATTAAAAAGCAAGCGCATTGAAATTATTTTATTTCCTTATTTTTTCACTGTCCCTCCTCCGGGTGGACGCTCAAAAATTCACCAATAAAGGGAAGGAGTTTTGGGTGGGCTATGGCCAGAATCAATTGTTCACGGCATCATCCCCGAACTTACAAAGCATGGTGCTGTACCTGAGTGCCGATGCTCCTGCAACTGTTACCGTTTCTGTTAATGGCACTGGCTGGACCCGGACTTATGCTATTCCGGCCAATTCAGTAACCGTGAGTGATCTGTTACCGAAATCCGGCGCTGAAGACTGCCGGATAATGACAGAAGGGTTTTACACTAAAGCGATTCATATTGTTAGCAGTGTTCCCATTTCCGCATTTGCCCACACTTATGGTCAATACAGTTCAGGCGGCACAATGTTACTACCCGTGGATTCATATGGTTATAATTACATTTCTGTTAATCCCGAGCAAAGCAGCGATAACCACTCCTGGTTTTATGTAGTGGCCAGCGAGAACAATACAAAAGTGCGGATCACCCCGACAAGGCTAACTGTGGGTAACCGGCCACTGAACGTACCGTTTGAAGTGTCTCTAAACAAAGGAGAAATTTACAATGTGATGGCCAGAATCGTCGCTGGTTCCGGCAACGATATTTCTGGGAGCAAGGTGGTGTCTATTCCCGGGGCTGATGGAAATTGTCACCCGGTTGCCGTGTTCTCCGGCTGCAGCCGTACCCATGTTTGTGCCAGCAGCGACCCGCTGAATACCGGCAGCGACTTTGTGATGCAGCAGATATTTCCCACCAATGCCTGGGGGTCGAGGTTTATAACGGCGCTTACCTCCAAAAGCACCAGCGCCAGCTCACTTAACAACAATAAATTCCGGGCCTATATCCGTGATGCCAACACACTTGTTCGTAAAAATGGTGTACTGGTGACGGGTTTGATCAATAATGCTTACTATGATTTCTTATCGACCACTGGCGATGTGATCACTTCTACAAGACCAATATTATTAGCCCAGTTTATTCCATCAGCCAACGGCTGCGGTACGGATGGCCTGGGGGATCCGGAAATGTTTTGCCTGGTGCCGGTAGAGCAGGCAATCAATAACATTTCATTTTTCAGTAGCAGCAGGGAAAATATTGAAGTCAATTACCTCACGTTGATCGTACCTACAAACGGCATTTCGTCGTTGCTGATAGATGGCAGCAATAGTTTTGACCATACCTATCCACATCCTTATGCTACAGGGCACACAGTGGTGGTCAAAAAATTCCAGGTACCCAACCTGCAGCACACTGCATACAGCGATTCAGCATTTACAGCTATCGCTTATGGCCTTGGTCAATTTGAATCTTACGGTTATAATGCAGGCGCACATATCGATAATTTGGAAGCCGCAGTAGTCCTAAAAAATGAGTTTGCGCCAACCTATTCCGCTTACACCTGTACCAAAACGCCTTTTCACCCGGTGCTGAAAACGGTGTACAAACCTTCCAGTATTTTTTGGCCACTGAGCAGGGTTGCCGGCTTATCACCCAATGCTGATATTACGATCAACAACCCCGCTCCTACCGATTCGGTGACGGAAACGGGACGTAAATATTATCTCTACCAGTTGCCCGGCGATTATTATTTTAATCATACCGGCAACGATACCATACCGGTAACGCTCACCAATATGGCTACCGAAAACTGTACCTACAGCATCAGCACCTATATGGCGCTGACGATCAAACCAGCGCCGACAGCGAATTTCACAACCCTTGCTACCGCATGTTCCAAAGACTCCATTCGTTTTACCCATACATCTCCCAACAGCCAATTGATCAACAAATGGAAATGGAATTTTGGAGATGGAGGTACCGACACTGTTGCTAATCCTGTAAAAGCTTACGCGGTTACGGGAGATTACAACGTAACCCTGAAAATTATCAAAGCTAATGATGGATGTGTTGGTGATACGGTAAAGCCTGTCCATATTAATGCGCTACCGATTCCGGCTTTCACACTGCCACAAAATATCTGTATGCCAAATGGGAGCGCTGTTTTTACCAACAACTCTACGATGCCAAATGCCAACCCATCCTCCTTAACATTCGACTGGAGCTTTGGCGATGGAACACGTTCGGTCATAACGAACCCTACCCATGCTTACAATTCCAATGGACCTTTTACAGTTCAGCTAAAAGCCATTTCACAGCAGGGTTGTGCCGACAGTATTACGCAAGTACTTTCTTCTTTTCTTGACAAGCCGGTTGCTGCTTTTGTATTGCCGCAAAATATTTGTATGCCCAATGGCAAGGCCGTTTTTACCAATCAATCCACATTACCAAATGGCAATGCTTCCACATTAGTCTTTGACTGGAATTTTGGTGATGGCAATCATTCGGCTGCAAAAGACCCCGATCATATTTATACTTCTAACGGCCCTTTCACCATCGTATTAAAATCAACTTCAGCACAGGGATGTATCGATAGCAGTACGCAGGTGCTTTCGTCGTTCAGCAATAAACCACAGGCCGCATTTGCACTGCCACAAAATATTTGTATGCCTAATGGCAACGCCTTATTTACCAACAATTCTGTTTTGCCAAATGGGAATGCTTCCACGCTCACCTACGACTGGAATTTTGGTGACGGCGCTCATACTGCAGTGAAAGATCCCACACATATATATTCTTCCAACGGACCATTTACAGTAATACTCAAAGCCATATCAACAGCAGGTTGTGTTGACAGCAGTACACAGGTGCTTTCTTCTTTCAACGATAAACCGGTGGTGGCATTTGCCTTGCCGCAAAATATCTGCATGCCCAATGGTACTGCAAGTTTTCTGAACAATTCTACCCTGCCAAATGGCAGCGCTGCTTCATTGGTATTTGACTGGAATTTTGGCGACGGCAATCATTCAGGCATCACCAACCCTGATCATATTTACACTACAACGGGCCCTTTTACCATCATACTAAAAGCCAGTTCGCCACAGGGTTGTGTGGATAGCAGTTCACAGGTGCTTTCGTCGTTTTTAAATAAGCCTGTTGTAGCATTTACGCTGCCACAAAATATTTGTATGCCTAATGGAGATGCAGTATTCGTCAACAACTCGCAGCTGCCAAATGGCAATGTATCCGCGTTAAGATTTGATTGGAGTTTTGGTGATGGCAATCAATCCGTATTAAAAGATCCAACCCATATTTATGCGGCTGCGGGATCATTCACAGTAAAACTAAAAGCCATTTCAACTCAGGGTTGTGTAGACAGCAGCTCGCAAACACTTTCGTCTTTTGCCAATAAACCGGTGGCGGGTTTTATACTGCCACAGGCGATTTGTATGCCCGGTGGCAACGCATCTTTTACCAACAGTTCTACCCTTCCCGGGGGCAACATAAGCAGTTTATTATTCGATTGGAATTTTGGCGATGGCAATCGTTCCAATAGCATTAACCCGGTTCATGTGTATCCATCAAATGGGCCTTTTACCATTGTACTGAAGGCAACCACACCACAGGGCTGCATCGATAGCAGCAAAAAAATTCTTTCTGCTTTCAGCAATAAACCAACGGCGGCATTTGATCTTCCTGCAAAGCTTTGCGCAGGTGAACCAGTAATGCTGACAGACAAAAGTGTTGGCAACATCGCAAGCTGGTATTGGGTGTCAGGAAATGGTGGTGTTTCCGCAAACAGGTTTCCCGCTTTTAGTTATAGCCAGCCAGGCTCATATACTGCAAGACTTGCAGTGACCAATAGTACCGGCTGTACCTCAGACACAACCAATAACATCATTACCATCTATGATCAACCAACGGCCGATGCAGGCCCGTCTCTTACCGGGCATGCTGGTTCCGTTTTCAACCTCAGGGGTACCATGAGCGATCCTACACTAACTGTGCGGTGGTCACCTGCTATTTACCTGAGCGATCCTGCCATTCTTACACCCGCCAGCACAACGCCTGTAAGCCAGGGGTACCGGCTTACCGTTACAGGACCTGGCAATTGTACCGCTGCAGATTCTGCTTACATCAAAATTCTGCAGGACATCAAAATACCGAATGCTTTTAGCCCGAACGGCGACGGCCTGAACGATGTTTGGCGCATTCCATTCCTGGTTGATTACCCGCTGGCGACATTGGAAATCTATAACCGGTGGGGACAGGTTGTATATCGCCAGGCTGGTAATCCTAAACCCTGGGATGGCAAACACAACGGAACGCTATTGCCAACCGGCGCCTATTATTATATCATTGATACCAAAGATGCCAAATATGGAAAGTACAATGGCTCGGTCGTATTACTACGATAGTAGCCGTTGATGCACCGCATTTGATTTACATGTATTTTTTTTCAAAACGGCCGCCCTTAACAGGCGGCTTTTTTTATTGCCTGGTTGACGCTACTGAAAAACATTCTTTGCACCGGCACAAAAAAACAGGTACAAAATTTGATTTTTTAAACAGCAAACCGTCGTCCACACAGGTAAATCAATTTTTCTTATGCAGGTACTTTTACTATGGATCCTGTTCAGTTGTATCGCAGGCATCATTGGTAGCTACAGAAAAATAGGCTTCAGTGGCGCGTTGCTGGTATCGCTAATAGGCTCCCCTGTTTTCGGCATTATTTTCACTCTATTAAGTAGCAGTAACAGTTCCATCAGGCATCATCATCAAATGCTTATGGAACGGCGCAAACAAGCTGAAACAGTATTATCGGACGAAAAATGAAATACCCATTCTAACCTAAATTATCATTTTATGCACGTAGCTTTTATTACGCTTAAGGCTTCCTATTTTCTTGTAATTTGTGGCGTTTGTTTCTTGTTGGGTTTTCTCCTCCAAATTGGCAGGGTCAGGTATTACCGGGAGAAACAAATCCGTGCAGAACAGGAAAAGCTAAAGATGCAGGCCCAAATGCTCGGGATGGGAGATTTGTATGACCCGAAGAAATAATTTTACCATCATCTGTTGTAAGTGCAAGCCCTCTCGGTCGCCACAATTGTGGAAAGGACGCCACAGTTTGTTGAGGCGATATTAAAAATGATGACAGTATACCGGGGCGCAATAAAAAATTTGTTTTGCTTATATCAAAAGGGGCAACAATTTTTATAAAATCCCATGGCGTTGTTTCCAACTAATCTACCATTCAGTTTAAAAATAGCCGCTCAAATTGAATTGCCCTACCCTCGCTATTCTGGTTTAATTTCACAAGCATTCGAAGACGGATCTCACGACTAACTAAACCTCCCCACTATTGATCAAACAAAACAGGCGCGCCATTTCATACAGCATATCAATGGCCATTTGCCTGTTGTTCCTTTGTTATTTGCAGGACTTTGCTCAACGGGAGTTACTTACCAACCAACAGCACTACGGGGTGGATGAAGGACTACCACAAAGTTTTATCAGCGGCATTACCCAGGATAAAGATGGTTTCATCTGGCTCGCCACACCAGACGGCCTCTGCCGTTTTGATGGCCGGAATTTTAAAACGATCAAATTCCACCCAAACGAACCTGCGGGCCTGGCTGCCAATAGCGTCTATTTACTGGGTTTGCCGGTTAATAATATACTCCCGGTGTATTATAGCACACTACAGGCAGATTATTTTGATATGCGGACTTTTAAGGCCACGCGCAACAATATACTTCCGGTACTTGCAAAAATTCCCAATGCGCGTTGGGGCTATTATAGCAGGAATACCCATTTGTCGGACTGGCTGTTTATGAATGCGGAATTCAAGGGAGTAGGGTGGATAGAAACAGCGGGCGAAAAGACTTTTCTTGCTAACCGGTCAAACGGAATGTTGCAGCAGGATACTGTTCATACCATGATACAATCACCCGCGGGGAGGCTGTACCTCGTAAGCGAAGATGGGGTGCAGGTTAGCGACACCGGCCGGAAGCAGTTCAGTATGGTCCGGTTCAACACCCATTTAAAACAGCGCAGCCAGTCACCTGGAATTTCCGGAGAAACCAGCAGTTACTGCATTGGTTTTTTTGGTTCCAATAATCTGGCAGCCCTTGATGGGAATACGATCGTGCTGCTCGATATCAGCAAAGGGACGAGCCGGGTGATCAACCTGCCGCAACCACCCGATGCCCGTGCCGGCCGGAATGAATTGTTGCAAACCGATTCAGAGGGCCGGCCTTATTTTGCCACGAACGGCAGCATCTTCCGGTTGGAAAAAAATGGTCAGCTGAGGCTGTTGTGGGAAAATAAGCTCCGCCCCGAACTGCGCATCAACACGATGTTTATCGACCGGTCGGATGTGCTGTGGTTAAGCGTAGATGCGCAGGGGTTAACGAAGGTGGACCTGAGGGCACCCCGATTCCGGTCGTTTACCTACTCAATCAATTTTATAACTGATATCCTTACACAAGCCTTTGGAAAAAACCCAGGTCTTCCAAATGCCTGGAACAATACTGATGCAGCGTACTATTTCCGGCAGGTGCGGGACAGTAAAGGAAATCTCTATGTTGCCGGAAACTGGGAAGGGCTTCACCAGGTATGGCGCCTGAATGACCAGGGACTTCAGTCTATGCAGGGTCTGCAAGTCAGTACGGGCCATTCGGCACTGGTATGTCTGCCGGGCGATATCATTACCACTTTCAGCCAGGAAGAAGCAGCCTGGTATAGCTGGAAGGACGCGGAATCGCAGCCGGCCAGGATGGTATTGGGTCTTGCGAGTATGAAAGGAGTGGAATTAGCGGATGCCGCTTATGTTGGTGGATATACCTGGCTTTCTACCTATAACCACGGTTTGTTGCAGTACCAGGGAACGAAGCGTATCAACCAGTTTAAAGACAGTATAGCCAATGTTGTGATGCCGTTTGCCCTGACAGAAATTTGCCCCGACCCGTTGGACAGCAATAAATTCTGGATTGGATCCCGGGGCGGTGGTATGATTTTATGGGATGTAAAAAAAGGCGTGCGGCATGTGTACACCATGGAAGATGGTCTACCCAACAATACCGTCTACTGTATCCTGCCCGACAAGCTGGGAAATATCTGGTGCAGCACCAATAAGGGTATCTTCCGGATGAATGTAACCACAAAACAGCTGACGGTATTTGAGAAAACGGACGGTCTGCCGGGTAATGAATTTAACCGTGCTCACAAGTTTGCGTTTGCTGATGGCAAGCTCTGCTTTGGAGGTCTGGATGGCTATACCATTTTTAACCCGGCCGACTTTGATGCTACCAGGAAAAAGGAAACTGTGCCTGTGATGTTAACTGGTTTTCAGATCAATAACCAGCCGCAAAATATTGATATACCAGGGAGCATTATCCGGCATTCGCTAAATGATCTGGATGCTATTGATTTGCGTTACGATGAGAATTACCTGCGATTTGAATTTGCTGCAATGCTGTTTAACCAGCCGCAAAAAACAAAGTATCGTTACCGGCTGGAGGGGGTAGATAAGGAATGGATTGAGAACGGCAACAGCAACCTGGCAAATTATGCGGCCCTGGGTGCCGGCAGCTATCGGTTGAGGCTCAGTGCAACAGATATAAACGGTGCGTGGAGCGACGCGGAAAAAATTCTAACTATCCGGATCCGCCCTCCCTTTTGGGCCAGTTGGTGGGCATATCTTATTTATATCAGCTTGCTGGTAGTGGCGGCCAGGCAATATTTTGTATATCGTGAAAAAAGGATCAGGGCTGCTCAAAGCCTGGCATTTGAAAAAAGAGAAGCGCTGCGGCTTCGTGAAATGGATGAACAGAAAGACCGTTTCTTCAGCAATATCACGCATGAATTTCGTACGCCGCTGACGCTTATTATTTCACCGCTGGAGAAGCTGGTTAAAAACGACTCCCTCCCCACCCCTGTCGTCAACACGCTCAAAACAGCGCAGCGAAACTCGCAACAATTGCTCCGGCTGATCAACGAGTTTCTTGATTTTAGTAAGCTGAATGATGGCCAGTTGAAATTAAAACTATCAATAGGTGAATTGGAACTGTTTGTTTCCACTTGTGTTGAGTCCTTTGCAGTAGCCGCCGCTGAAAAAAACTTAGGCCTCGGCTTTTCTTCACAGGGTGTATCCGGTTTCTATTTTTTTGATGAAGAGAAGTGGGAGAAGATCCTGGCAAACCTCCTGTGCAACGCTTTGAAATTTACACCTGCGGGTGGTAATATTACTGTAACCTTAACGGGCTTACCTGACAATATGATCCGCCTCGCTGTGACAGATACAGGGCCGGGCATTCCTGAAAACCAGCAGGCTAAAATATTCGACCGCTTTTACCAGGTAGAGGATTCAGCCATCCGGAACTTTGGCGGAACCGGCATTGGGCTGGCTCTCGTAAAAGAATTGACAACGTTGATGAATGGCCAGGTTTCTGTGAGCAGCAAGTGCGGTGGGCCAACTGAATTTCTCATAACAGTTCCTGTTACCAGGGCCCCGGCTGCGGTGACTGCGGCACCAGACCAGGCGGCTTTGCCATCTCAAATTAATTCATCTCATGCCACAGAACCCGAAAGCCTTCCGCTTGTATTGATAGCAGAAGATAACGATGAGCTCAGATCATTCCTCGTGGAGAGTATGGCCGCAAATTACCGGTGCCTTGAAGCGGCAAATGGCTTAATCGCCAGGGACCAAATCCTTCAGGAGCTTCCAGATATCGTCATCAGTGATGTGATGATGCCCGGCATGGACGGATTTGATTTGTGCAGGCAATGCAAAACCGACAACCGAACGGCACATATTGGTTTTATCCTGCTCACGTCCAAAGCGGCACATGAAGCCAAACTGAAAGGCTTGCAAAACGGGGCAGACGATTATATCACCAAGCCTTTTAACGTTGAGGAACTTGCACTACGTACTACCAACCTGCTGCAATTACAACAAACAATACGGGCTCAACTTCGGGCACAGGTATTGCCATTAACCCCGGCCGGGAAGCCGCCCGTTATAGACAATCCATTTTTACAACAGCTGTACACCGAGATAGATCTTAAAATAGATGATACAGCGTTGGGAGTGGAATACCTGTGCAAAGCGATGGGCATGAGCCGCAGTACACTGAACCGTAAATTGCAATCCTTGCTTGGCACACCACCCAATGAAATGATTAAACAATACCGTTTACAAAAAGCGACCGGCTATCTCTCTGAAGGTCTTGATATCAGTTCAGCAGCATATAAAGTAGGCTTTAGCAGCCCCTCCTATTTTGCCCAATGTTTTAAAGAGCAATACAATATCACACCATCCGATTGGGTTTCAAGCCGAAAGTGACCGTCGGTGAATTTTTGATCTCCCAATATTTCCCTGTGTTTTTAAAGAGCGGGACTATCCTTCCTTTTTTGCCGCCACCCCGTCACTCCGGATTTCGTGTCTCACGAAACGGAGAGCGGAGCCTGGTAATTGCTATTCATTTCTGCCTTTGATTGATCGACCCGAAAACAGTCAGCCGTCGCCCCGGTTTGTGTCTCACGAAACGGAGGGCGGTGCCTGGTGATTGCTATTCATTTCTGCCTTTGTTTGATCGAACCGAAAATAGTTAGCATGCAACACATTCATTAGCCATCCCTCAGACCAATTCCCAGAGCCATGACACAAACTTGATAGCATTTGAACCAATCCTTACAGCCTGCGGGGTGCCCGGCCGGGTAATTTTATTCCATCAGAAAAGCCGGCTACCTGACTATATTTTTCAGGCCGGCTATTCCATCATTCCCAAAACATACCGCCATGAAAGCTGCAATTACTCCATTGAAACGGGTCCTGCTTATAATCCTTATCCTATGGGCATTCGCAATTAATGCACTTGCACAGCTAAACAGGGCCAACCATAAAAAATCCGTATCCTACCGGGGAAGCCACCAGCGCATTGCATCAGGCCAAACGTCCAATTCAGGATTCGAAATACGCAATGGCACACTATGGGCATGGGGATTAAATAGTGAAGGTCAGTTGGGGGATGGTACCACAACCGACAGGTACAGCCAGGTGCAAATTGGTTCCGATAACAAATGGGCATTAATTGCCGGAGGATCTTCTTCTACCCTTGCCATCAAATCGGACGGCACTTTATGGGGCTGGGGCAATAATGACTTTGGCCAGTTAGGTGATGGCACTAACACTATGAAACTGAGCCCTGTGCAAATAGGCACTGATAACAAATGGGTCAGCCTTGCGGCAGGCTGGGGCTTTTACCTGGGTATAAAATCGAACGGTACGCTCTGGGCCTGGGGTAAAAATACAAATGGCCAGTTGGGCATCGGTACAACCGACCATGCAAACAGCCCGGTGCAGGTAGGATTAGATAACAAATGGGCCAGCATCGCCTGCGGTAATGACCATTCCATAGGTGTAAAATCGGACGGTACACTTTGGACCTGGGGATTGAATACTTACGGCCAGCTTGGCGATGGCGGCTACACGCAAAGAAACAACCCGGTAAAAATTGGCACCGATACAAAATGGGTCAGCGTATCAGCTGGATACTTATACACAGCAGGCTTAAAATCGGACGGCACGATTTGGGTATGGGGATCGAACAGGTATGGCCAGTATGGAAATAATTCGGATTATGCTACCAGCCCGATACAAAGTAATAATGATAACAAATGGGTAAGCATTGCCTGCGGACAATACAACATGCTCGCTATTAAATCTGATGGCACCCTTTGGAAATGGGGCCAGGATCCTGGTATTGATGCTGTAAATGTACTTCCTATGCAAGTGGGCACAGAAACAAAATGGGTAAGCGTTGTATGTGGTGAAGAACATGTTATTTGCTCAAAATCCGACGGTACGGTCTCCACCTGGGGCAAGGATTATTATGGTCAATTAGGCGATGGCGGGGGTAGCAATAACAAGATTGACCCGGGGAGTATAACCTACGCACCATATAATGAGTGGATAAACATCAATGCGGGTGTTAACCATACAATGGCCATCCGGGCAAACGGTACTTTATTTGCCTGGGGCCTGAATGGCGATGGCCAACTGGGCGACGGCACGATAATCAATAAAAACAACCCTGTGCAGATTGGCACCGATACCAAATGGATCAGCCTTGCCGGCGGTGCTGGTCATTCCATCGGTTTAAAGTCGGACGGTACATTGTGGGCCTGGGGGAAAAATACCAATGGCCAGCTTGGTGATAACACAACAGTCAATAAGAACAGTCCCGTGCAAACAGGCACTGACACCAAATGGGTAAGCATCGCATGCGGCAATGATCACTCTATGGGGTTAAAATCAGACGGTACCCTTTGGGCCTGGGGATTGAATACAGCGGGCCAGTTGGGAGATGGCACTACGACGCAAAGAAATAGCCCGGTACAAATTGGCAGCGATATCAAATGGGTAAGCATATCAGCCGGCGGTACACATTCCATCGGCTTAAAATCAGACGGAACCATTTGGACATGGGGAGCAAATACCGCAGGCCAGTTGGGTGATGGAACAGTCAATCAAAAAATCAGCCCTTTACAAATTGGCACCGATAATAAATGGGTAAGTGCTGCCGGCGGTTCTGAACACACCATCGCCTTAAAATCGGATGGATCGACCTGGTCTTTTGGAAAAAATAATTATGGGCAGTTGGGCGACGGCAGCACCACACAAAGAAACAGCCCCGTGCAAATTGGCACCGACTGGATCAGCATCGCGGCCGGAGATTATCATAACCTTGGTTTGAAGCAAGATGGCAGGCTATGGGCCTGGGGCAAAAATGACCAGGGCCAGCTTGGAGATGCCACTACCACCCAAAGAAATAGCCCGGTGCAAAATGCGGTTCAAAACAATATCGTGGCTATTTCCTGTGGCGGCAATCAAAGCGGTATCATAAAGACGACCCGCATTTATGTATGTCTTACCGGGGATAACCAATATGGCCAACTCGGTAATGGCACCAATACCGATGCAACAGCATTTGGATGCAGTGAGGCGGCCTGTTTATCAACGCTTATTAAACCCGCTGAGCAAATCATCAACACAATCGCCGATGCATGTACTGCCATTTACACGATTATCAATCCGCTTAAGGGGAATTGCAGTGGTGCCAGCTGGGGTTATTCTACCACCGGTGCTACCACGCTAAGCTCCGGCGGGAATACGATAGCTAATGGAAGCAATGCGAACCCGGTATCTTTAAATTGCGGAACAACAACCATTACACTAACAGCAAATAACGGATCGTATCCCATTACTACGATTTCCTATTACGTTGTGGTGAGGGAAAATCAGCGGCCGACACTGGCAGCTCATACCGGAGTCAATTTAAATGTGCTTGCCAATAGCTGTGCAGCGAATTATACCATTGCCAGTCCTGTAACAGATAATTGTGCGGGAGCAAGCTGGGGTTATTCATTAACCGGCGCTACAACCGGTGAAGCAGATGGCACTGCAGCAGGTACCAACAGTGGCCCGGTTTCTTTTACTAAAGGAATCACGACAATTACCTTAAGTGGCTTAGATGCTTCAAATAACCAGGCATACACCGTTGTATTTACAGTAACCGTTACGGATAACCAGGCACCCGTTATCAGCTGTCCCGGCCCCGTTGCTATTAATACAACATCCGGGCTTTGTACAGGCGCTACCACCCTGGCTTTGCCAACGGTAACCGACAATTGCGGGACATCCCTATCCAATGCGTTACACTTTAATAATAGTAATGTATTGGTAGGAAATTCTGGTTTAAGCCTTGCTAATACGTCATTTACAATTGAATTCTGGGCCGACTACTCCAGCTTCGCAACAGGTTGTATTTTTTCGCAGGGCCCCGATGCAAATCCCAATAATGCACTTCGCGTTGGATTCGTACGGGACGTTGCTAATAACAGTATAGTCTTCAATTTCTCTTATCCGCAGGGTGATAGTTTAAACACAGACGCTGACGAATATTTATTTGGCTGGCATCATTATGCGTGCACCTACGACATCTCAAATAATGTTCAGACCATTTACATAGATGGCGCTTACCGGGCATCGAAAGTTACAAGCGCACCTTATGCAGGAAGCGGCAACACTGATTTGTTTTTTGGGAGGCTTCCCTATAACGGCACCAGTTCTACGGGCACCCTGGATGAAATGAGGATTTGGAAAACCAGCCGGACCGCAACAGAAATACAACAAAATATGAATAAGGAATTAAGCGGCGCCCAACCCGGGCTTGCCGCTTATTACAAATTCAATGAAGGCGTAGCAAATCAAAACAATCCAGGCATTACCACTGCCATTGCAACAGTTGGAACAAATGGCAGTTTGAGCGGCTTTACGCTAAGCGGTGACAGGTCGAACTGGGTGACCGGGAATATTACAACCTATACGCCGCCCATTTTAACCAACAATGCCCCTACCGTTTTTCCCAAAGGAAACACCACCGTAACCTGGACCGCAACCGATGCCAGTGGCAATGCAAGCACCTGCACACAAGTGGTAACCGTAAATGATGGCCAGGCACCAACGCTCGCAAGCCCCGGTAATCAAACCTTCAATGCAGCGGCCAATGGCTGTACCGCATCCTATACGATTGCTGATCCTATTACCGACAATTGCTCCGTTAGCAACTGGGGCTATTCCAGCACCGGAGCTACCATACTTACTTCCTCCGGAAATACAAAAGCCAATGGTGTGAACAGTGCGGTATTGTTATTCAATAAAGGTGTTACCACGGTTACATTGACCGGCACCGATGGAACCAATGCGGCTACCAGCCTGGTATTTACCGTTACGGTGAATGATACCCAGGTGCCCACCCTCTTATCTCCGGGTAACCAAACCTTAAATGCCACCGCCAATTGCGCAGCCAGTTATGCGATTGCCGACCCAATTACTGATAATTGCACCACTGCCTTTTGGGGCTACTCCACTACGGGAGCCACCATTCTCAGCTCCTCCGGCAATACAAAACCGAATGGAACCGGTAGTGGTGTTCTATCATTTAATAAGGGGATTACGACCGTGACACTAACAGGTACAGATGGAACCAATGCAGCCATCGCAACCATGTTTACCTCAACTATTAAAGATACTACCGGGCCCGACGCAGGCGCGGCACTCACCGCTATTTGTCCCGGAACATCTACCCCACCCCTTGGAGGAAGCATCACCGGTACGGCCACCACTGCCATTTGGAGCGACAGCGGCGCCGGCGGAACTTTCACCAACAACAGCGGCACCACACCGGCTACAACGATCTACACAGCGGCTGCCAATGCAAGCGGAACAATCACCTTAAAACTGACGACTACGACCGGATCCTGTCCGGGTACCGATACCAAAACAGTTTTTATCAATACGGTTGCAACCTGGTTGGGGCTAACCAACGATTGGGCCAGCCCTGGCAATTGGAACAGTGGCCATCAACCCGGCTCCTGCACACAGGTGGTTATCAATGCTGGTGCAGGAATCATTATGCCCAGGGTAACCGGGCTTTTGAGTACCTGTAAAAAGCTGACTGTCAATACCGGAGCATCGGTTACCGTTGTTACGGGTGCGAAGCTGATGATTACGGGGTTGCGCTAAAAATGTAGTCAACTACTAATCCCCAAATTTCAATGCAACCCGCTGCTGACGGAAAATTGATACTATTTGACGGGATCCTTATAGCCATGCGGTTATTCCCCGGGTATTTTTATATCGTGAAAAACCATTGAGGCTGCGTAATTAAAAAGACGCTCCATTATTTATTGAAGCCAGTTACAAGTGACCTGCCGGGAAGCACGGGATTGAAATAAAACAACAAATAAACCATCGCACATGAAAGCTGAAAAACTACAACAGGCAACGGTCATTCCATTAAAAAAAGTGACGGACCGGGTGAAAGAACCGGCAAGGCCTTTGTGGAGAAAGCTGGCCATCACCACACTTGATGAAGTACGGTTCATTGCGTTTGACGATATTGCCTATTGCAAATCGACCAATAATTACACCACTGTTTTTCTACGGGACGGCCGGTCGTATCTGTGCTGCAAAACATTAAAAGATATTGAGGCCAAATTACCCGGCGACGCATTCCTGCGTATCCATCACTCCTACCTCGTGAACCTGCAATCCATCACGGCTTTAAAAAGACAAACCAGCGAGCTGGAATTAGATGACAAGATTTGGCTGCCGGTATCACGAACCGGGGCAGTGTTATTAAAACAGCTGGGGTCCACTACATGAAAATCACCATTCAACATAATAAGTCGCAACGATTCTATTGGCATCCAACCCAAAATGTTTGACTTTCCTTCTTTATTTTATTAAATCCTTAGTCTTGTAATCTTTACGGGTGAACTTTGTTACAACAAAAAAATTGGGTTACAGCATTTAATATGGCACCCAAACGATAAACGACAAAACACCTGTCATGACATCAATAAAAGATAAAGGCCAGCCGGCTCCCCAGGAGTATTTTACCGGAACAGTTCATATGAACCGGGTGGTAACACCGGAAGATGGACTAAACTGTATTGTAATCAAAGTGGCGTTTGAGCACGGGGCGAGAACCAACTGGCATACACACGCCCACGGTCAAATCCTGATTGTAACAGAAGGAATTGGATACTACCAGGAAATGGGAAAAGCCATACAGCTGATCTATGAAGGCGATGTAGTGAAGATTCCGGCTAATATTAAGCATTGGCACGGCGCTTCGGCCAATGATTCCATGACCCATACCGCCATTGTACCAACGGGTGAAAACAGCACAGACTGGATGGAGCCGGTTACAGATGAGGAATACAACAATTTCCATTGAAGGGATTGTGATTAGGCTGGAACTGAAAAGAAATTGAAATCAACTACCTGATTGCCTTCAGGGTGTTGTGGCCATCATAAGAAATACCATGTAAAGACGTTCATTCCTGGTGATGGAAATCAGTGCCAGAATCGGCAAGTACTATTTTTTTATGCCCTGTTTTATTTCTAAAAAAAATTACCGCCAGGGCGGCAGCGAACCCTACCGAAAATATGCTGGCTGTCACCAGTCCGTTATTTGATTTGGTGAGCATCCCCACTAAAATAATGGATGCTGCAAATCCCAGTTGCGCTCCGAGTGCAAAAAACAGAAGATTTTGACTACTGTAGCGCTTGTCGAGCAGCTTAACGGCAATAGCCAGGTTAAGAATAGCATAGGCCAGGAACAACATAAAGTTTACCCGTGAATTTGCGACCAGGTATGAAACGGTAAAGGTGGTTGCAACAAATACAAATCCATACAAACTCAGCAACAACAAATACCGGCTTTTGCCGGTGCCCGCCAACCCGCCTTTAAAAAACCGGGAAAGAATAACAAGGCCTGTCATGAGGGCAAGTAACACCGCATAATGAATTGAAGATGCAGGTCCCGGAGATTTTAAAAATTTGTAGGATACATACAGGAAGACTGCGATCGAAAAAAAGATCCACCATTTAGTATTCATCCATGGTTTGGTTTCCATTTTTGGAAACAAGATGTTCACCTACAAAATTGGAAACAGGAACGCATAAAACGCATGAAAAACGGAAATAACAGCAGCCCAGGGAAGATTGGTGCCGCCAACAAATCCATAATCAACGAATGTTGTATTGGCAATTTGTTGTTGAAAAAAGGTTTTACCCAATAAACCTTCATTGTATATGCCATACACCAGACCCAAAACGATATAGCCTGCCAATCTCAGGTTCCATCTCAGGGCCAGTTCTCTCAAAAGAAGCACCGGGCCGTAGACAAGCGTAGCCAACATCAAAAAGAGTTTGGGCCGAAACAATTCTTTGGCGGGAATATTATTGGCCAGCAATTCGGTAAGAACGGGAGTGATAAACAGCAGTAGCAGGGCAGGTTTCCAATAGCTGAAAATAAATGTGCCAAACCTGCTTTTCATGGAAGAGATCATTCAGTTTAAAATAGATGTAGAAGTGCACAAAACCTGCACACCGGTTGCATCCCGCATCATTTTCAAATCGCCTTCCTATTCAGCTACCGGCGTATCTATATAAAAAGCCTCGATCCATTTTCCGCCTCGCTTAACATAGGCAACAGATGCACGAACTTTTGGGGTCACTTTTTTACCATTGCAGGTCGCATCCTGGTTAGCTATGTAAGTTAATATAACCGAGTTCGCGTCGAGCACGATGAACTTAAAATCGGAGAGAGAAAAACTCTTTACATCGCAGTCGGTAGGTGTCGCTTTAATGACATCTGCCTTGGTGCTAACGCCATCAGAGTTGATGGATAAGAACTCTTCGGTGGTATGCGTTTTAAACCATTCTGCATTTTTGTCTTTCCAGGCTTTCCAGGCCAGTTTATCGAGGGCAATGATTTCGGCTTTGAGCTTTGCATTTTTTGAGGCGTTTGATTGGCTGAAACTGGTAGAAGCAATCAGGATGGTCGTTAAACAAAGGGTTATGGCTTTTTTCATTTTTGTGTTTGTTGAAGAATTCATTAAACTTTTTTCCGAATTTATTTAAGTTGAAATTAATTAAAGGTTTACTCCAGAGCGTACTTCTTTAGTGGCTACTATTTATTTTGAAAGCTATCGTTTCGTCGTTGCTCATTTTATTGCCAGTATTATCAAATAAATTCCATTTTAATGTTACTCTGGAAACACTCACTGTATCACCGCCTTCACACCAAGTTTTTATGGAATGTTGCGCAGGTTCATAGATTCCTTCAGCCATCAAAATACCAATGTCGTACCAGTATTTCCATGCCGCAGTTTTATAACTATAACCCCTTAATGCATACCCTGAATATTCACAGTCTGTATATGCCCCAATTGAGTAACTTCCTTTGGAATAGACCTCACCTGAGGGATAATAAAAGGTCCACTCCCCAATTTTTCGTCTTTCAAATTCCATGGAAGGGTCAAGAATAATTTTTCCAATTGCAAAAAAATTGTCAGTGTACTTCACTGTGTCTGCATAAACGTAGAATTGTTTAACACTGTCTCTTCTAGTGAAAGCATCCTTAAAAAATGTTATTGGAGCTTTTAAACTGTCAAGTTTCCCTGCTTTGAGTAGAGCAATACGTGTATTTTGAATAATGCCTGGCGATATTGGAAGAGGGGGATAAATTTCAGTTTGTCCAAAACAGAAAAAAGGCATACATAATATTAGTATGGTAGATAGTTGAAACATGACTTGTCGATATAGCGGTTAGTGCCTAAGCATTCTCGGCAATCTAAACAATAAATGCACGACACCAAATGGCGATTACTGTTTTTAGAAGCAGGATTTTTCATGGCTGCAATTAAATTGCACACGCAAAATACTAACACATGAATTTTGGTAATGGTTTGCCTTGAAAATATCTTCCATAATGGAAAGGGAATGAATACTTTGGAAAATGAGTGTCAATTAAATGTTGCAAGTTAGCCATTTACACCACTCTGCTGATACGGCAGTGAAACAATAAACGTAGCCCCATCATCCTTTTTGCTCAGCGCACTGATGAAGCCGTTGTGGCGACCCACTATCTGTTTGCATAAAGCCAGGCCAATACCGGTGCCTTCATATTCGGAATTACCGTGCAATCTTTTGAACATTTCGAAAATCTCCTCGGCATATTTTTGTTCAAAACCGATGCCGTTATCCTCCACATGAATCTGGCAGTATTTATTGTCGCCGCTACCGGTTTCAGTTTCCTTTGAACCGGATTTATTACTGACATAGATTCTAATAAGCGGCGCAATATTTTTTTTACAATACTTCAATGCATTGCCCAGCAGGTTGGAAAAAAGCGGCTTTATTAGCCTGGGGTTTACATACAGTGGCGGAATATCGCCAACATCAATAACTGCTTTCTTTTCAGCGATAGTGCCTTCCAATTCTTCCAGCACATCATTTACCAATGTCCTGATATCAGTTAAAATAAATGCTTCCTGCTCGTTGGATATTTTAGAGAACGCAAGAATATCTTTGATAAGATCCTGCATCCTCTCGGCTGCTTTTTGAATACGGGAAAGGTACAATTTGGCATCACCATCCAACTCCGTTTTATATTTTACATTCAGTAGATCGCTGAAAGTCCGGATTTTACGTAATGGTTCCTGCAGGTCGTGGGATGCCATAAAAGCAAACCTGTCGAGTTCCTTATTGGCCGTTTGCAGCCGTTCAATATTTCTTAATAACTGGTGGTTTAGTTCCGTGATCTTTTCTTCCGAAGCTTTACGTTCGCTGATCTCGTTCTCCAGGCTTTTATTGATCTCTGTTAACCGCTGTTCCTGCATTAAAAGCTGGCGGTTCTTCTTATACAAGTCTATAAAAACGCCCACCTTCGCCCGGAGTAATTCGGGGTTGATGGGCTTATAAATATAATCCACCGCGCCGGTGCGGTACCCTTTAAAAACGTTTTCATCACCGTATGTATTCGCCGTAATGAAGATAATCGGGATATGTCTTAATTTCTCCCTTTCATAAATTAATGCAGCCGTTTCAAACCCGTTCAGGTTGGGCATTTTTACATCCATCAGTATCAGCGCAAAATCAATTTCGGACAACAGGATTTTCAAAGCCTGGCGCCCCGAATTTGCTTTTACAAGGTGATAGCCTCCAGGTTCCAAAATCGTTTCCATTGAAAACAGATTATCTTCCCTATCATCTACTAATAGAATTTTTTGCTGCATTCCATATATTTTTATTTATAAAACCAAACCCTCATCAGCGACAATAACTGGTCAATTTTGAGTGGCTTGGTAATATAATCAGAGGCCCCTGCCTCAATACATTTTTGCCGGTCGCCCTTCATCGCCTTTGCCGTAACAGCAATTATCGGAAGGGTGCTGTTTTTATGTTCCCTTCTGATCTTCTGCGTCGTTTCATAGCCGTCCATTTCCGGCATCATAATGTCCATCAATACCATGTCAATCTTCGGTTTATCATCCATCACAATCTGTATGGCTTCCTTCCCGCTTTCTGCTGTGATCACGTTGATATTATATCTTTCAAAAACAGTGGTAAGCGCAAACAGGTTTCGTACATCATCGTCTACCACCAGGATATTTTTCCCGGTAAGTATATCTTCCTTCATCCGGATATTTTCAATTACCCTGCGTTTCTCCGGTGCCAGGTCTTTGTGGTCAAGATGTAATTGCAATACTGCCTCTTCCAATAAGTGTTCCAAAGAGTTCACACCTTTGGTGAGGACCGCATTGGAGGTAAGGTTTAACTGTTTTAATTCTGCTTTATTAAAATCCCTGGCCGAATACACAATCACCGGGGTAAGTTCCTTCTTGGCAACACTCACTTTTGTTACAAGGTCTGTACCAGAAATATCCGGCAAAGTATAGTCGAGAATGATGCAATCGAAATCCTTTTCTCTGACCTGTTTCAATGCACTTTTCCCGGTTTCAGCAATACTCACCTCAATATTATCTATTTCAAGCATTTTAGCGATCAGCGATGAGTCTATTTCATTGTCTTCCACGATCAGTATATTCTTTTTCTCCTTTTGACTAAACGAAATAATGTCCGCGAAAAGTTCATTGATAGCGTCATTATCCAGCGGCTTCATCTGGAAACTCCTGGCACCACGTTTAAAAGCAAGGGCACGGTTCTCTTCGCCTGATACGAGGTGAATAGGGATATGTCGGTAATTCAAATCGTTGCGAAGCAGGTCGAGGACTTTCCAGCCGCTGGTATCGGGCAATTTTACATCTAGTGTAATGGCTATAGGCAGGAAGCGGTTAATAAAATCAAATACTTCGATATAGCTTACAGCAACAATCGCCTTGAGATGGTATTCATGCGCTTTTTCTATCAATATTTTTGCAAACCTCAGGTCATCTTCCACCACCAGCACTACCCTGTCTGTGGCCACAATATTCGACCGGTCATCTCCCGACTCATTGATCATTTCATTTACAATGCCCAGGCTTTTTCCATCACCACCTTCGTTGGTAACCCGAATGGAATGCATGAGCGTGTTTATTTCAGGGTTGTCTCCCAACTGCAATTGATAAGAACTCAGGTTTTCGACTGTTTCTTTTGAAATAATGCCTGACACACTTTCTACCGGCAGGAACAATGTAAATGTGCTGCCCCTGGCCGTATTACTTTCCAGTTCTATCGTTCCACCCAATAACTCGGCCAGGCCGCGGCTGATAGAAAGACCAAGTCCTGTTCCTCCGTATTTGCGGCTGGTAGATCCCTCCGCTTGCTGGAAGGCTTCAAAAATGATATTTTGTTTTTCCTGCGGGATGCCAATACCGGTGTCGCTGATAGCAAAGGCCACCACTTGTTTGGCAGTATCCAGGTTTGGGTTTCCAATCTTCCAGTTTTTGTTTGCCCGATAAATGCTCAGCTTTACCTCTCCCTTTTCCGTGAACTTAAATGCATTCGACAGCAGGTTTTTAAGGATCTGGTTCAGGCGCTGAAGATCGGTTTCCATGGTAGCCAGCAACTGTGAATCGGTTTCTATCGTGAACCGAAGGTGTCTTGCTTCGGCAATGGGCTTAAAGGTGGTTTCCACAAAAGAAGCAATTTCAGCGAATCGAACGGGCGACATATTGGCGCTGATAAACCCTGATTCAATTTTAGACAGATCAAGAATATCATTGATCAGTTGTATCAGGTCGTCGCCACAGGAGTGGATGGTTTTTGCGTACCTGATCTGCTTATCGTTCAGGTTGCCTTCGGCATTTTCATAAAGTTGCTGGGCCAGTATCAGCAGGCTGTTGAGCGGCGTCCGCAATTCATGCGACATATTGGCCAGGAACTCTGATTTATATTTGGATGTAAGCGTCAGCTGTTCGGCTTTTTCCTCCAGCGATTTACGGGCTTCCTCCACTTCCTTGTTCTTATCCTCCACCTCATTTTTCTGTTTTACCAGCAGCAATGCTTTATCCTGTAATTCGTCGTTGGTGCGGCTCAATTCTTCCTGCTGCAATTTCAATTCCCCAGCCAGGGATTGGGACTGGGTGAGTAATTCCTCAGTACGGGAATTAGCCTCAATCGTGTTCAGAACGATACCGATACTCTCGGTCAATTGTTCGAGGAAGTCAATATGGGTTTCACTAAAAATATCCAGCGAAGCCAATTCAATTACGGCCTTTACTTTATTCTCAAACAACACCGGCAAAATGATCAGGTTGGCGGGTTTTGCCCTGCCCAGCCCGGAGTTGATCTTAATATAATTGCCGGGAACATTCGACAAGATGATGCGCTCTTTCTCAAAAGCAACCTGGCCCACCAAACCTTCCCGCAGCGCAAATTCTGTCGGGATATTTTTTTCAGATTTGTAGCCGTAAGCGGAGAAGAGATTGAGCTTTACCACCTGTGTTTCATCATCCTGGTTCAGGATATAGAAGGCGCCATAATGCGCCGTTACCACCTGTGCCAATTCCGAAAGAATACGCTGTGTTACTGTTTTCAGATCCTTCTGCCCCTGCAGCATTTGCGTAAACTTCGCAAGGTTCGATTTCAGCCAATCCTGCTCCTGGTTGCGGAGTGTTGTGTCCTTCAAGTTTGCGATCATTTGGTTGATCGTATCCTTCAGGGCTTCCACCTCACCTTTCGCTTCCACGCGTATGGTGCGGGTAAGGTCACCCTTGGTTACAGCCGATGCCACTTCGGAGATTGAACGTACCTGGGTGGTAAGGTTTTGCGCCAGCTGATTTACATTCTCTGTCAGGTTTTTCCAGATGCCGGATGCACCTGGCACGGATGCCTGTCCACCCAACTGACCATCTACCCCAACTTCCCTGGCCACGGTAGTTACCTGGTCGGCAAACAGTGCCAGCGTATCGATCATTTCATTAATGGTATCGATCAATTGTGCCACCTCACCCCGTGAAATAATGGCCAGCTTTTGTTTAAGGTTACCGGTGGCCACGGCAGTTACCACTTTAGCAATACCACGAACCTGGTTAGTAAGGTTAGATGCCATCATATTAACGCTATCCGTGAGGTCCTTCCAGGTACCACCTACACCTCTAACTTCAGCCTGGCCGCCCAGTTTACCTTCGGTACCCACCTCACGGGCCACACGCGTTACCTCAAAGGCAAAGGAGTTCAATTGCTCCACCATGGTATTGATGGTGTTTTTCAAATCCAGTATCTCACCCTTTACATCAATGGCCACTGTTTTGGAAAGGTCTCCACTCGCAACGGCTTTGGTCACTTCTGCTATATTACGAACCTGTGCGGTAAGGTTACCGGTCATTTGGTTTACGGAGTCGGTAAGGTCTTTCCAGGTACCGGCTACACCCGGTACAAAGGCCTGACCGCCCAGTTTTCCATCGGTACCTACCTCCCTGGCCACGCGGGTTACTTCCGATGCAAATGCCCGCAACTGATCGACCATCGTATTGAGGGTTTCCTTCAACTGTAAAATCTCGCCCCTTACATCCACCGTGATCTTTTTGGACATATCACCGTTGGCAACGGCAATCGCCACTTCAGCAATATTACGCACCTGTGCCGTAAGGTTTCCGGCCATTTGGTTTACCGAATCGGTAAGGTCTTTCCAGGTTCCGGCAACCCCGGGCACGTTTGCCTGGCCGCCGAGTTTTCCTTCAGTACCTACCTCCCTGGCCACACGGGTTACTTCCGATGCAAAACCACGGAGCTGGTCCACCATGGTATTGATCGTATTCTTTAATTCTAATATCTCGCCTTTTACATCCACCCCAATCTTTCTCGACAGGTCGCCATTGGCCACGGCGGTCGTTACTTCGGCAATATTCCTTACCTGGCTGGTGAGGTTACTGGCCATTTTATTTACAGAATCGGTTAAGTCTTTCCAGGTACCACCTACGCCGGGTACCTCGGCCTGGCCACCGAGTTTGCCCTCGGAGCCCACTTCGCGGGCCACACGGGTTACTTCCGAACCAAACGAATTAAGCTGATCCACCATCGTGTTGATGGTGTTTTTCAATTCGAGGATCTCTCCTCTTACATCCACCGTAATCTTCCTGGATAAGTCGCCTTTTGCCACGGCCGTGGTTACCTCAGCGATATTGCGCACCTGGCCGGTAAGGTTACTGGCCATACCATTTACGGAGTCGGTAAGATCCTTCCAAACACCTCCTACCCCTTCCACGGCTGCCTGGCCGCCAAGCTTTCCTTCGGAGCCTACTTCCCTGGCCACACGGGTTACTTCCGATGCAAAACCACGTAGCTGGTCCACCATGGTATTGATCGTATTTTTTAACTCCAGTATCTCACCCTTTACATCCACATCAATTTTGCGTGATAAGTCGCCGGTGGCAACAGCTGTGGTTACCTCGGCAATATTCCTTACCTGGCTGGTAAGGTTACTGGCCATCTTATTTACCGAATCGGTCAAGTCTTTCCAGGTACCACCAACTCCGGGTACATCGGCCTGGCCGCCCAGTTTTCCTTCCGAACCTACTTCACGGGCTACCCTGGTTACCTCCGATCCAAATGAATTGAGCTGATCCACCATTGTATTGATGGTGTTTTTTAACTCCAGTATTTCCCCCTTTACATCCACCGTAATTTTTCTTGATAAGTCACCTTTGGCCACAGCCGTAGTTACTTCAGCGATATTACGCACCTGGCCGGTAAGGTTACTGGCCATACCATTTACAGAGTCGGTGAGATCCTTCCAGGTTCCGGCCACACCTTTTACCTGTGCCTGGCCTCCCAGTTTTCCCTCGGTACCCACCTCCAATGCAACACGTGTTACTTCCGATGAGAACGAGTTCAGCTGATCCACCATCGTGTTCATTGTGTTCTTTAATTCCAGTATCTCTCCCTTTACATCCACCGTAATTTTTCTTGACAAGTCGCCTTTGGCCACGGCCGTAGTAACCTCGGCAATATTGCGCACCTGTGCTGTAAGATTGCTACCCATCTGGTTTACAGAATCGGTGAGATCTTTCCATACACCCCCTACTCCTTTTACCTTGGCCTGGCCGCCGAGTTTACCTTCTGAACCCACTTCACGGGCCACCCTGGTTACCTCTGCCGAGAAAGAGTTCAACTGATCCACCATCGTGTTGATGGTGTTTTTTAATTCAAGAATTTCACCCTTCACATCCACCGTAATCTGCCTCGATAAATCGCCTTTTGCCACGGCCGTTGTTACCTCGGCAATATTGCGCACCTGGCCGGTGAGGTTACTGGCCATTTGGTTTACAGAATCGGTGAGATCTTTCCAGGTACCTGCTACGCCTTTTACCTGCGCCTGGCCGCCCAGCTTACCCTCTGTTCCCACTTCCAATGCCACACGGGTTACTTCGGAAGAGAAGGAGTTCAGCTGATCAACCATGGTATTGATCGTATTTTTTAGCTCCAATATCTCCCCCTTTACATCCACGGTTATTTTCTTTGATAAGTCGCCTTTGGCAACCGCCGTCGTTACCTCAGCAATATTTCTAACCTGTGCTGTAAGATTGCTGCCCATTTGGTTTACCGAGTCTGTAAGATCTTTCCATACACCACCTACGCCTTTTACCTTGGCCTGGCCACCCAGTTTACCTTCCGAGCCTACTTCGCGGGCCACCCTGGTTACCTCCATGGAAAACAGGTTCAATTGTTTCACCATATCATTTACCTCTTTGGCGATCCTGGCAAATTCACCCTGCAATGTATGCCCGCCTATTTCCATGGGCATTTCCTGGTACAGGTTTCCCTTGGCCACGGAGCTGATCACATGCGCAATTTCGATGGTAGGATGCACCAGGTCGGAGATCAGTATATTCAATGAATCCACGCCGGTACTCCAGGAACCTTTGGCACTGGGTACTTCTATACGCTGTGTGAGTTTTCCCTGTTTGCCAATGGTGTTACCGGCCTTGGTAAACTCCTGCATCATCCGTTCGTTGAGCGAAATGATCTCGTTGAGGGTATCGCAAATTTTTCCATCAAGACCCGTAAGGTCAATGGGCATGCGTACATTAAAATTTCCGTTTTTCACCTCTGTCAGCACCTTAAACAGTTCCCGGTGATCCATGGATTCGTCCATATCCTCCTGCGATACAGCCGTTTTGTTTTTAGGCGATGAAGATTTTTTTTGAGGGGATAAAACGGCAACTTCCTTTAATTCATGATGCCTGGCTCCGTTGGAACCAGTTGCTTTCGTTTTTGGGTTTGGCATAAATCAGGTTTTAAAAAGATAGGGGTACTTTTTATAAATAAAACATTCAAATAAAGCCAGCTTAAAGATAAAGTAGAAACCTATTGGCGTACTAATTGCAAGAATTTAGTGCCAGCGCCATTTATAGCAAAAATGATTCCCAATTTTAGCGAATTGATGGCTTGCGCGATCATCCGTATATGCTATTATCAAGGCGGGTATTCCAGAATTAACCGTTTTGATTTAGGTGGGAATAATTGGGGAAAATATTCTACACTTTTAAATGGACAGATAGAAATCCCATTGCTTTATTTAGGTTTGTTACTTTCGAAAATATTTTAACAAACGAATTACTCACCCAAACAATCATACTATGCCCTTCAGTAATCAGTTGCTTCGCATTCTCATAGTGGAAGATGATGAAGATGATTATATGCTATTATCAGAGTACTTTAAAAATGTGCAATCCTGGAAGTACGAACTAAAATGGGTACAACGGTACGATGAGGCCATAAAAGAGTTGTGCAGTAATTACTACACCATATGTTTTTGCGATTACCGGCTGGGGGCTAAAAACGGGGTAGATCTTATCAGGGACAGTGTTTCTAATAATTCGGTGACCCCTATTATTTTGCTAACGGGCAAAGGCAATTACCAGATTGATATTGAGGCCACCCAGGCCGGAGCTATTGATTACCTGATAAAAACGGAACTGGATGAAGACAAGGTAGAGCGTACCATCCGCTATACACTGAAACAGGTAAATAACCTGCAAAAGGCAAGGGAAAGCGAACGCCGCTACCGCAGCATATTTGAAAAATCAAAAGATATCGTTTTCATATCTACGCCGGATGGCATCATCACCACTATTAATTATGCGGTAACAGAAATACTGGATATCGGTATCGAAGACTGCATTGACAAAAACCTGTTGAGTTTTTTCAAAGATGAACTAAGAGGCGCTGCATTCCTGGATGTGCTGCGTGATGACGGTGAAGTGGAGAATTTTGAGGTAGAATTGTTAAAGAAAAACAATGAGGTAACTACCTGCCTTATTAATGCAGCAATAGAATACGGCAGTGAAAAGGAAGCTTATATCCAGGGTGTTATTCACGATATAAACGACTTTAAAAAAGCTGAAATGGCCACTATCCAGGCAGAAAAGCTGGCAGCTTCGGGGCGGTTTATACGCACGCTGGCTCATGAAGTACGTAACCCACTTAACAATATCGACCTGGCTACAGAAACGTTATTGCCTCATATTACCGATGAAGAGAACAAGGTGCTGTTTGCCATTATTCAGCGCAACAGTAAACGCATCGGGGACCTTATTACACAACTCTTACAAAGCTCCAACCCGGCAGAAATGAATATGGAACTGGTATCGTTGAATACCATCCTGGAAAAAGTGATGGAACTGGTGGAAGACAGGGTTACGTTGCGAAATATCCAGTTGTCGTTTACCGGCGATAAACATGATCATACGATTTTTGGCGATGTGGCTAAACTTGAAATTGCGCTGCTGAATATTGTTGTAAATGCGATTGAAGCTGTAAAGGATACCACCGGCACAGTGGATATTTCTGTCACCGACACACCGGATTTTGAAAGGGTTACCATTTGCGATAATGGCCATGGCATCAGCAAGGAAAATATTACAAAATTGTTCGAGCCATACTTTACATCGAAACGAAATGGAATCGGGTTGGGACTGGCTACCACATTGAATATCATTCGTTCGCACAATGCCCGTATCGAGGTAAATTCTGAATTAGATAAGGGAACGATTTTTACGGTTTCTTTTCCAAAAGAAAAAAAATCGCATTCTTAAAACGCTCAATTCAGCGGAAAAATAATCTTAAACTCGGTGCCTTCTCCTTCAACTGATGAGGCAAAGATCAGCCCGTGATGATTGATCACTATTTTTCTTGATATGGCCAGGCCGATACCTGTTCCCTCGTACTCACTTACGCCATTCAATCGCTGGAAGATGAGGAATATTTTTTCCGCAAACTCCTGGTTAAAACCAATGCCGTTATCCGAGAAAAGAATAACTGAATATTCTGTACCACTATTCAAACTCGGGTAATTAACCCGGGCTTCCTCGGTTAAAGGAACAGCACGGATGTTGATGACCGGTGCTGTAGTTGGTTTTGAGAATTTGAGTGCGTTACTTACAAGATTATGGAACAACTGCGACATCCGCAGTGGCACCGCTCTTATTGTAGGTAGCGGTGAAAGGTTTACCGTCCCCTTCTTTTGTTGTATAGCCAGGTCAAAATCCTTCAATACATTTTTTACGATGCTTGTAAGATCGGTTGGCTCCATGGCATCTTCCGCTTTTCTCAGCCTGGAGTAGTTTAGCAATGCATCAATTAACACGCTCATGCGGGCAGCTGACTCCGTAATTTTTGTAAGATATATTTTGGTTTGTTCCGTTAACTGGTCGCCTGCTTTATCCGACAGCCGGTTCGCAAAAGTCACTATTTTACGCAATGGCTCCTGGAGATCGTGAGAGGCAGCGTATGCAAATTCTTCAAGGTTCTGGTTAGATTCTTCCAGCTCATTAATCGCATCCATCAGCGATTGTGTTCTTTCAGCCACCGATTGTTCCAGTTCTTCCGTCATCATTTTCTGATCGTGTATATCGATGCAGGTGCCTACATAGCCTTCAAAAATACCATCGGCTGAGAAACGCGGAACGCCCGATTCCGATACCCAGCGGTAGTTCCCATCGTTCCGGCGAAGCCGGTATTCTATGGTGAAAGATTGCTGTAGCGCATAATATGTTTGATGGGCTTCTATCAACTGGTCCAGGTCTTCCGGCAGAATGCCTTCCATCCAACCTTTGCCGGCTTCTTCCTCCATTTTCCTGCCTGTAAATTCCAGCCAGCTTTTATTAAAGTAAGAGTACATTTTATCTTTGCCGCTTAACCATATCATTGCGGCAGCGGCATCTGCAGCCAGCCGGAAACGTTCTTCACTTTCTTTTAAAAGTTGCTCCGCCACTTTTTCCCTGGTAATATCCAGCATGGTACCTACAAGGCTCTTCGCCTTTCCGTCTTCTCCAAAAAACACTTTACCTTTTGATTTGATCCATCGTAATTCGTTAGTGTTTTTTGTTAGTATCCGGTACTGTATATCGTAAATACCATTGTTGTATCCGGCCATTGTTTTTTCCAATGTCTCGTCGCGGTTTTTCCTGTCCTCAGGCAACAAGGCAGACCGAAAGCTTTCGTAGTCCAATTCCTCCTCCTCCCCAAACCCAAAAAGCTTCCTGCATTGGTTGTCGTACACAATCGTTTTATTAACGGGATCCATTTCCCAGGTACCAAAACCGGTGGCCTCCACCGCCAGTTTCATTCTTTCTTCCAGGATGGCCCGTGTTTTTATCAGTTCATTTTTTTCCTGCCTTATGGTCGTAATGTCTTCAATAGAGATGAGGATGAGTTGTTCCTTGTTTGCCTTTTCCAGTTGCCGGCAACTGATTAGCAGCACCCTTTCTCCAATGGAGGGAAAAGTGCAGTTAATTTCGTAGTGGGCAAATGAGGTCCTGTTTAAAACGATCTCCTGCAGTTTTTCTATCAGCCCGGGATTTTCCCAGGGGCAACTTTCCAGTTCGTAAAAAAACTTTCCCTCAATATCTGATTCGGTGGTTTTGAAAGTATCGTAAAATGGCTTGGTGGCACTTACCACCCGCAGGTCCTTATCGAGGATCAGTAACAGGTCGCTTACCGTATCGATAATCGCTTCTGTGTAGTTACTCAGGTCGGTAAGTTGTTCCTGGCATTGCTGAATGGCAAATTGAAGCAAGGTCAGCTTGTCGGAGCTGCTTTGCAATTTTTCCTCCTCATTTTGCGGATCTGCCGGCGTCAACTCTTTATTGGCCGGTTGAAAAAGTACAAGGAAGCGATCATCCTCCGAAAAAGGCAACGGCATCATTTCGATATTTACAGGCTGAACCTGCCCATCTATTGTAAGGTTCAACCGCTCTTTTCTTATAGCAGCATGTGACGATTGCAGCAATTGGAAACTTTGCTCCAATTCAGGCAAAGTATCATTTTGCACGATGGAATAAAGGTTGAAAATTTCCGACGGGTCGGCCGGTTTTAACCATTTACCGTTGGGGTCCCTGTATTGTATAATGTCAGCATTATTGTCTAAAATAGCCCAGGCAGCCGTATAGCCGGGGTAAAACAGGGCATTCGTTATCTGTTGCAAATCATGCATTATTTGTCACGTTATCGTCATTTGTTACCTGGTAAAATCGCGTTGCGAGGCGTTAAGGTACATTATAATCCAAAACATTCAAATCCAATAGGGAAGTGTTAATGATTGTTAAAATTGCGATTTCTTTTTCGAAAGAAAAACCCTATTTTGTGATACCTGTTCGATTATGAAGAATAAAATTTTGTTTTTTCTGGCTGATGATGATGTGGATGATCAGCTACTTTTTTTAGAAGCTCTCGGTGAGATCGATGCCTCTATTGAGTGCCTGATTGCACTGAATGGAGAGGACGCACTAAAGAAACTAAAAGACCGCAGTGAGGTTTTGCCCAATTATATCTTCCTGGATCTAAACATGCCCAGGATGAATGGCCTTCAATGCCTTTCTGAAATAAAGAAAATAAATTCCCTCCGCGATATTCCGGTGATCATCTATTCCACTTCTGCAGCAAAAAGGGACATTGATGAAAGCAAAAAATTTGGTGCAGAAAACTTCTTTACCAAACCATCTTCCTTTAATGATTTGAAAGAGTTTTTGAGCAAATTGGTCAATTAGCCCTCTCACGAATGCAATACGGGTCATTAGGTCATTGGGTCAATAAGTCATTGATTTGGCTTACCTGGGTCATAAAGCAATACGGGTCATTGGGTCATTAGGTCATTGATTTGGCTTACCCGGGCCAATAGGTATTTAGGTCGATCGTCTTGCTTAATATTTGGCCTGATCGTTTAATGACCTAATGACCCATTGACCCATTGACCCATTAACCTATTGACCCAATGACTATTTTAACCTGATCACCCATAAATACCTTCCTTCCACCTGGATGGCGTTGGCTTTATGTTTTTGATAGAAATCAGTTGCCAGAAAATTGATGGCATCGTCCCGGCCAAATTTTTCTATACAAATGGCAGATATGTTGTTGGCAGTACATTCTGCCTCTACCTCATCCCAACTTTTGGGTGGCCGAACCAGCGGCAGGTATTGATTGCCCGTTACAAATGCAGCCTTATGCATCCATTCGCCACTATCCATGGCTGTAAAACGCCCCTTCAAATTATTTTGCCGGATGATGGTCACAAGTTGGGCTGCCTCTTTATCAGCATCCATTGCGTCCACCAATCTAATGCCAGGGCCGGTTACAAATGATAGTGACAAGAGTGCCCACAACCATTTTTTTTGAAAAGGTGACCCTTTCAATAAATAGCCAGATGCCACCAAGAGGGGTATTGAGAGTGGCCACAGGTAACGCTCTTCCATAAAAATGAGCAGGTACACCAGTGGAAAAATGAGAATGATTACGGCAATCGCTTCCAGCGAAGGATGCAACCGTCTTTTTATAAACAACCAGGTTACTAAAAGCGGCGATAAAAACGATATCCACATTGCTGCTGACAAGCTGTTTTTCACATTAAAGCCCACCAGTTTTAATCCCCGCCCCATTAGTTCCTTCGATTGGAATGGCGAATAATTTTTTACCTGGGCATAAAAAGGATCTACCCAACGGCTAACGGCGCCATCATAAGGCGGGAAGTAAAAAAAATCTTTGTAATCCGGTTGACCGCCTTTTAAAACCCAGCTCCAGTTTAGCTGGCCACTATAGCCAAATGTGATGAGGTGGTATTTGTTCCAAAGCAGCACCATCCACACGATTACCAGGGGCATAAAAGCCAGCAGTCCGATACCATATTGCTTAAGGTGCCAGCCCTTTTTTTGAATAAACGGGAACCAGATAAAGTGTAAAAAAGAAAAATGAAGGATGAAGAAGACGCCTCCATATGTTTTGGCAAAGAAACCAATAGCCGCAATAAGCCCCAGCCGGGCATTTAGCCTGGTGCTGGAATGCAAACCAGGTACAAGCGAAGCATTCACGTATATTAAGAAAATCCAGACAAAGAGCATATCCGCGGCGAGTTGTATGCTGGAATAGTACAGCAGCATTACCGTCACGGTTAATAATATTCCTGTCTTTTGTTTCGGTGAAAACGAAAACTGCTCCAGCATTTTTTCAGTTTGGTACAGCGCCCCTATTCCGAAAAAAACATTGGCAACTTTAAAACAGAGTATATCATTAAAACCCAGCTTTACGAACGGTACCATCAGCCAGCTGTTAAGCGGACTCCAATAACCATTGATGGCAAGATGCCAATCGCCTGCGGCATAGTGGCGGGCTACCGAGATATAGCCAACAGCATCAATGTCGAGTATGTATTGATAAAATGGAAAAATGAGTGCAAACAAGATGAGCAACAGCACAGCCGCATGTATCCAGCTAAACTCCAATGATCTTTTATAAAGGGCAGGCCCTTCTGTTGCCGTCATTCTTTTACTTATGAACTATCAAATTTGGGGGATTATGCCAGCTTTTCTTTCAGTTGCCGAAAATAATCCGGGGCCTGCAACAGCCTGCTGCCATACCAGCTAAATATTTCACCATCCACCAACATGATCTTTGTTTCGGGTAAAAATTGTTGCAACTCATCTATATGCTGTTGCTTAAAAGGATATGGTTCACTCGACAACAATAGCAATTTGCAATTTTCAAGTTGCAATCTTTCGATGGTTATTTCGGGGTAGCGGAGTTCATCAATAAACACATTGTCAAAACCACAGAGTTCCATCAGGTCGCTGATATAGGTATCGCCGCCGGCAGCCATGTACGGGTTGCGCCAGATAAGATAAGCGGCGGACAACCTGGTGTCAGAAAATTGAAGCCCACCGAAGCGGTGCAGAATACGGCCAACCATTGCCGCTGCTTTGGTTTCCCTGTTTATTAATACACCTACCTGTCGTATCATTTCCAGGGCATCGTCCAGCGTGGCAATATCGGTTACGTAGACGGTGCAAAAAGTGGCCAATGCCTCGACCTGCGCCTGTACATTCTCTTCTTTGTTGGCCAATACAAGGTCGGGCTGCAGGCTTCTTATTTTCTCAATATCAACCGTCTTAGTGCCACCAACCCTTGGTTTGCTATGGAACCAGGATTCGGGATGCACACAAAATTTGGTGATGCCGGCCACTTCTTCATCCAGCCCAAGATCGTAAAGCAATTCGGTTATTGAGGGCACCAAACTAACAATACGACCGGGTCTGAATCCAGCCGGTATCATAAGGTGCTGTTGATAAATGATCTGGGCCATTGCTGGAGGTTCTGTTTGCAAAAAATCTGCGCAACAAAGCTATTGCGTAAAAATCGTGAAGCGGTATAATTTGTATGGCGGGATTGGTTACTGTTGCTATTCGGCAGCGGACATTGCCATTATTTTAGGCACTCCGTTAGCTACGGTGCGCCAGTCGTGCTTCTTTCAGTAACTTGTCACCAATTATAAGTTTACTCATTTCGTTGCAAAGTCCTATTATGGCTGGGAGCACTTTTTGCATACTCTATCTCAACACTATCCCCTATCCTTAGTTTGGAATCATGAGAATTACCTGTATATGCTTTTCCATTTACTATGAACTGGTAGGAATAGGTATACTCGTGGCTTACCGGACTGTTACCCATATAATTTTTTTCATCAATAATTACAGCCTTGGTCTGTACAGCCTCAGTTTCTAAAGACTGTTCGTTCGAAGTCTTAAAATAATCTTACAGCCGACATATCCAAATAAACCAAACAAGGCGGCCATTATTAAGAAGCCCCGATTTTCTTTCATGTTCTCTGCATGTTTTGCTTTTGTTTCACAGTAAGCGCAAGGACTCAGTCTTGAGCCTACCCGTTACTTTTCTTCCAAAATTTTGATGTATCGTTTTAGCAGGTATTTCCAATTGCTGCAGTCCGCTTTCTAAGCAACTCAGGTTTGAATGTCCGACTAAAATGTGGCGAGTCCTGTCAGCCCACACACAAGGCCATTGCAGAGACCTGAGAAGGTGATGATCAGCGATTCTTGGCGGAAGAAGAATTCCGCTTCAGAGGGGTTTCAATTACCTTTACTTTTTTTCTTGTAATACCAACGCACCACCAAAATTCCAGGAATTAAAATCAATAAAAATAGAGATGTGGTTTGTATAATAAAAATATGCACATTTTGTGCTAAATCACGTTTAATAAACATTCTATATTTAATCGCCTGACAAACTGCGATAAATAGCGAAAAAATTAAGATATATAGATAGCCTTTCTTCATATTATTTCATAATTATTCATCCGCGAAAACACAGGCCGGCGCAAAATTGTGATGTATCATTTAAGCAGGTATGTCCAATTGCTGCAAGCCGTTTCCTAAGCAAGTGGGGTTAAATGTCCGACTAAAATGCGGCGAGTCCTGCAAGCCCACACACGAGGCCATGCAGAGACTCGCATGAGAAGCTGATGATCGGAGACTCGTGGCGGAAGAAGAGACCTTTTTACCAATCGGACATTTACATTTATTTCTTACAAACCGGAATCGAGTCCCACCCATTAAAAATAGAATATTGTTTCAAAATACAATCAGGAACCGGACTATCGGGATAGAAAATCGGATATTTAGTTGGGTCATATCCATTTATCTTAACAAAAAAGAACTTTCCGATACAATCGACACACATATAGTTGACAATAGCTCCATACACCTTACCCCGAAACTGTATATCAAGATATAAATCGCCACCAGAATCGAGCCCTTGATTTTTAATAACTTTTGCAACTGTCACCCACCCACTTTTTTCAACCTTGTTGTATTTGTACATGAGAAATAAAATAAGACAAAACAACAGGCCAATAGCTATCAATGCCCGTTCATGATCACCTAAGATTTTTAATATTTTTTTCACCAGAAAATTTAATAAACATTGATTTCTGAATTGCCAAATCCGATTTCAAACTTTATAGATCTATCCCTTTCAAACAAAATTACCAGCCTGTATTACTCACAGTGGGCGCAAGGACTCCGTCCTGGGCCTACCGGTCACCTTTCTTCCAAAATTCTGATGTATCATTTAATCAAGTTTGTCCAATTCCGACAATCCGGCTACACCACTGAAATATTCATTGGCTTGAAAATAACCAGTGGCAAGGTCAGTCAAGCCACTTTTCTATAATAAATCCCGAAGCACCGGATCAGTATAATCGCCGATAAAATGAAGGATATTGGGATATTGCTCAAATTCTTCCTTACCGTGCAAAGTAGTCAGCACCACACATTTCATACCAGCGTTCATCGCGGCTTCCACGCCTTTGGGGGCGTCTTCAAATACAATGCAATCTGCGGGTGCGACACCTATCAATTCGGCTGCTTTTGTAAATGTTTCGGGGTGCGGCTTGCTTAAAATCACATCATCGGCGCTCACGATGGCTTTAAAATAATGGCGCAGGTTGAGGTTATCAAGGACAAAATCAATATTGAACGGAATGGCGGCAGAGCCAATGGCCATCGGGATATGTTGTTCCTTCGCTTTTTCCAGGAAATCACCCAAACCCGCTATCAGTGCCAGTTGCGGCATATAGGCTGTTTGATAGCGCCGCTCCTTTTCAAGCGAAAATTCTTTCATTTCATCGCTTGTAAAACGGCCTTCGCCAAAAATCCGGACCAGTACTTCGTCGTTCTTGCCATACATATGGCTTTTTACTTCATCGTAGTTGAGCCCGGCACCGAGGTCATCATTCAGTATATTAAACCAGCCTTTTACATGGTAGGCCATATCGTCTATCATGGTACCATTCATATCGAAGATGAGTGCTTTTGGTTTTGTCATGTTGTTTTGGTTGCTTGCTTTGCAATAATAGTTTGTAAACTGGAATGGTTATAAAATTAGTGCGCCTAATCCTTATTAATTCATGGGGACTGCCACATCAGGCAAAAGCTGGCATTATAATGACGTCGTTGTGAGGTATCTCTTTTTCAACCATTTATGTAGGCAAAACAACACAACAATATGATCGTCATTGCGAGGGTGCCCGAAGCAATCCCCTGCTATTCATCAACCGTCGAACGCTTTTAGTGCCCACACTCCGGCTAAATCTGAGCGATTGCTTCGGCTGGGCAAGAACCCAGTCTCGCAAAGACTGGATGAGCTCGGTTGCGCATCCAGAAGTCATCTTTATATTTTGCTGACGAAAAGCTTAACGCTGGCAAACACTGGATGAGACTAATTATGTTAACCCAGCTTCACCCATATATTTTACAGATGAAAGGCTTAACACTTGCAAGGACGAAAGAATTATTTATTCAAACACCAGCACAAACCCACCATTTGGTTTTACCGGCATTTTTAACCTGCCATTGCCGGCTACGTTAATTGTTTCGCTGGAAAAACTGAGCGCTTCCATTCCATCGGTGATCAGCAAGGCCTTTTTGTTTTTCAGGAAGGACAGGTTAAGGTCTAACATCTTGTCCTTATTCTCGCCGTTGATGCCTGCTACATACCATTTATTACCGCTTTTGCGTGCCATTACCGAAAGCTTACCCGGGTAACCATCAATGAATTTTGAATCGGTCCAACTGTTGGGCAGCTGCCGCAGATAATCTTTTACAGATTCCGGTACATGGCTCATACCATTGGGTGATTCTGCATAATGCTGTATACCAGAAAGAAATAAAACCGATAATGAAAGTTCAAACGCACTGGTGGTTTTCCGTTGTACCCTACTTTGGATCTTATACAGGTTCATGGGTGTAAAATCCATGGGATCGAATGCGTTACGGGTAAAGGGAAGCACAGCGCAATGTGTCGCCTCCAGGTCGGCATCGGCCTGGTTAAACGTCACCATTTCAAAACCACGAACCGCTTCAGTCGTCATAAGGTGTGGCCAGGTTCGGGCCCAGCCCCGTGGTAAAGTAGCCCCATGGAAATTGACCAACAGCTTGTATTTGGCTGCATCTTCCAAAATGTCATTATAGTATTTCACCACCGACTGCCCGTCGCCACCAAAGAAATCAATTTTTACGCCTTTAATGCCCATGGACTGCAACCGGGCAAATTCTTTATGGCGTAGTTCTGAATTGAGCAGCAGGTTCTTGGGCGTGTATTTTACGGTATTCCAATCACCGGCAGAGTTGTACCAAAGCAGCAGGCCTACATTTTTTGTAGCGGCATAATCTGAGAGTTCTTTTATTTTTTCATAGCCGATTTTGCGGTCCCAATCGGCATCTATCAGGCAGTATTGCCAATTCATGTCTGCAGCAAAATCAATGTACTTTTTTTGCTCATCGTACACGATAAAATCATCCTTGGAATTGATCCAGCTCCAGGAGGCTTTGCCCGGTTTGATAAAAGAGTTATCAAAAGATTTCTTTGCCGGGGTAGCCAGGTCCGTGCCAAGCGTTGACTCCATAATGGTATTTAGACCGCCAATGGTAATGATCCGCCATGGCGAATACCAGGGCATTTTTGACCGGGGCAAAAGACCGCCACCCGTATTGCTGCTTACTTCCCGGGCATCCGGAAATGTGACGTGGTAAGTGCTGCTGAGCGAATCGTTGTACAGCTTTGTATTACAAAAACTGCCATCCATTCCGGCTTCGGAAATCAGTAGCCACGCATCACCGCTTTTGAAAAGTGAAGGGTATACCCAGCCGGTTTTGGAATAAGTACCCACCGGAACATCCTGCTGGTAATGTTCCTCGTAGGCCGGGTTGCTTCTCTCCCAACCACTTTTTGCCACACTCATCGGTTGCAAAAAAGCAGTGGCGTTTTCCGGCAATTGATACGAGGTTGCTTCCGTTACAACTTCCTTTTCTTCATCCGAAGCATCGGGGAAATAATACCGGAAAGCAATCCCATCGTCACTCACCTGGAAAATAATATCCAGCTTTTTACCATTAGCATTTTTTAAATGAAACACCTGTTTTTTGGCCTTGTAACTAATGACAGATTTTTTAGCATTGACCATCTTGTAATTGTCGGTTACCAAAACCGGTTTTGAAGATGAGATGAGCGACAAACCGGTGCTGAAATCTTCGTCCTGCGTTACCAATCCAAGTTTGCAGTCCTCCAATACCTTGTTCAATACCAATCCGTCAGCAAGGTTGGCACTGAACCCGGCGGTCTTTTCCGGACTCATACTGAAATGAACAAAAATCTTATTGTTTGGGCTGGAGATGCTTGCGCGAAATTTTTGCGCAAAGCCAGGGCAACAGAAAACAATAAGGGCAATCGCAGCGGCTATGTTTTTATACATGACATGGCTTTTATTACACAAATAATAAAGCCATTGGCAGTACCATTTTTAAACAGAACTACCAACGGCTATCAATAATTACTTAGCAGAAACTTTATATTTTGTAACCGTATGGTACTTCTCTCCCGGCTTTAATAATGTAGTTGGAAAAGAAGGCTCATTAGGGGAATCAGGAAAATGCTGTGTTTCCAGGCAAAGACCGGTGTGCAGGTTAAAAGGCTTGCCTGCGTTGTCTTTGATGGTACCATCAAGAAAGTTGCCGCTGTAAAATTGCAGACCGGGCTCAGTTGTGTACACCTCCATTATCCTGCCGCTTGTGGGTTCGGAGAGGGTGGCTACCAGTTCCATGGCGGTGCCTTTTTTGTTGAGTACCCAGTTGTGATCGTAGCCGCCTTTTACACTGTCTATCCTGGCGCCGATTTTTGTGGCAGTCGTAAAGTCGAAAGGCGTTCCCTTCACCGTTTCAATTTTACCGGTAGGAATTAATGTAGCATCTACAGGCGTATAGTTATCGGCAGCTATTTGTAAACTATGATCCAGTATCGTGTTGGCGTGATCGCCGGAAAGGTTGTAGTAATTATGTTGGGTAAGGTTTACTACGGTGGCTTTGTCAGTTTCCGCATCGTATTCGATCACCAGCTCGTTATCATCGGTCAAAGTATATTTCACCGTTACTTTCAGGTTACCAGGGTAACCTTCTTCACCATCGGGACTCAGGTAACTCAGGGTTAATGCAGGGATAGAATCAGCATCTGTTCTGGCATCCCATACTACTTTGTCAAAACCCTTATTACCACCATGGAGATGGTTTGGGTCATTGTTGGTAGCAAGAGTATAGGTCGCAGTGTCTATCTTGAATTTCCCCTTGGCAATGCGGTTGCCATATCGGCCTATCAAAGCGCCAAAATAGGGCGGCTTGGCGAGGTAACCGCTAAGGCTGTCGAAGCCAAGCAGGATATTGCCCATCTTACCATTCTTGTCAGGCGTAGTCCAGGAGGTAACGATACCACCATAGGTTGAGATTTTTACCTGTACCCCGTTTTTGTTGGTAAGGGTATAGAGTTCCACTTTCTTTCCATCAGTTTCTCCCCAACCGGCTTTTGTAATGCCTGCTTTGGAGCTGTTTTCTTTTTCTTTTTCCGGGGTGTTGCAACTGGTAAATACGGCAAATGCTGCGACGAGCAAATAAGCAATCGTTTTTTTCATGATTTTGATTTTTCACTGCAAAGATGCAGGGTTATTTCGTTGGCAAATTGGGCAAAATAAATTACAAGTGTAATAATAACACTTATTTTTATTTAGAAGAAATGATTTCGATTATTTCTTCTATACCCATTGCCTAAACCCGGCTTTTTCGTGGTGGTATAAAAAACGAAAGCCGCCCTTTGAGGCAGCTTGTCCATTTATTTAATCCCTTATTAATTAATACCAATCTTTACCGATGTCATTGCGATAGAGCCCATCGTAAGTTTATCATTAAAGAAAGACGGGGTTTCGTTTTCTTCCTTCAGCCCAAGTATATACAGCAAAGGCAGGTAGTGTTCCGGCGTAGGAACCGCCAGTTTCACTTCGCTACCCAGCGATTGATAGTTTATTAATTGCTGGTGTTTGTTATTGATCACCAGGTCTTTAAAATTATTGTTGGCCGCAATTGCCCAATCGAAGCCAGACTGCGGCCTTTGCCAGTTGAGCATCCGAAGGTTGTGAACCATATTGCCGCTGCCGATGATCAGCACACCTTTTTTCCGCAAGGCGGAAAGTTCTTTTGCCAGTTCGTAATGTTGCTGCGGTGTACGGTTAATGTCCATACTCATTTCCAAAACAGGTATATCAGCTTTGGGGTACATGTTTTTAATTACACTCCAGCAACCATGGTCCAGGCCCCACTGCGCATCCAATGCAGCCGGGGTGGGTTTCAGCAATCCCTGTATCTCGGTAGCCAGGGCCGGGCTTCCGGGCGCCGGGTACTGCACATCGAACAGTTCTTTTGGAAAGCCACCAAAATCGTGAATCGTCGGTGGTTTCTCCATGGCTGTGATCATGGTGCCCCTGGTTTCCCAATGGGCCGAAATGCACAGGATGGCATTTGGTTTGGGTAAACTTTCACCCAAAGTCTGCCAGCCTCTTACAAATTCGTTTTGCTCAATGGCGTTCATCGGGCTTCCATGCCCGACGAACAACATTGGCATTTTATCCGTTGCGCCAAAAGGCGCTATTACTTCATTTAGGTTCATAGTGATTTGTGATTTATGATTGCGGATTTATGATTTATTGACTGTAGTGGCCCTAAACCTTAAACCCTAAACCTTAAACCGCCTCAACCTCTACTGCTGCATCTACCTCGGTGGTTTTCAGCAACTGTACATCACAACTGATCCTTACATCCTCGCCTACCAAAACACCGCCGGCTTCAAGGGCTGCATTCCAGGTAAGGCCAAATTCTTTGCGGTTTATTTTTCCATTGATAGTAAAACCAGCTTTCTCATTACCCCATGGATCTTTGGCTACGCCACCAAATTCCACGTCCAATTTAATCCTTTTGGTTATGCCTTTGATGGTAAGGTCGCCCCAGAGTTCGTAACTGCCATCACCGTCTACATTTTCGTAGGTGTTGGCTACAAAACTGATTTGCTTATGGTTTTCCACATCGAAAAAATCAGCGCTTTTCAGGTGCGCATCCCTGTCGGCGCTGCCGGTAGATACGGATGATGGATCCAAAGTAAAATCAATTTCGGCCGTCATAAAATCATCACCGGTGGTAAGAATGTTGGCTTCAAATGTTTGGAAAACGCCTTTCACATTGGTGATCATCAGGTGTTTTACTTTAAAAGAAATTTCGCTGTGGCTTGGGTCTATTACCCATTTAGATTGTGTTGACATAATTGTAGTTTTTGTTTTTTTAAATTGACGATGTAAAATTAATGTTTAAACATTGATTATTCCAAACTATTCTTTTTTAAAGTCATTTCTTTAACAAATTGTTCGTTGATTGATTTTTTCGGTTCCGGATCCGCTTCAAATGCTTTACTTTAATTCATAAATAAAACACCATGAAAACTATCCGTTTCCTTGTTCTTTTGATTTCTACTGTTTGTTGTGCCGGCCTGGCCGCCAATGCACAAAAGCCCGGAGATAACCCCAGCCCTGACGGGGTAGATACTGCCGGAAAAAAAACGCCGCCAAAGTATGAGATGAAGCAATATTGGTTTGTAATGCTGGTAAAAGGGAAACGGAGGGATGAGATCAAAGACACGGCAATCATCAATAAATTACAAGCTGGTCATATGGCTAATATCCAGCGCCTGGCCGACCTGGGCGTATTAAATGTGGCCGGCCCTTTTGGCGACAATGGTGAGTGGCGTGGTATTTTCATTTTTGATGCCGCCAGTAAGGAAGAAGTGGAAGGATATCTCAAAACAGACCCTGCCATTGCTGCCGGAAGGATGGATTATGAAATACATCCTTGGTGGACGGCTAAAGGGACTATGTTTAAATAGGTTTTTCACTGTGACGGGCACTATCACTTCTTTCGGAACAGGTGCACGTTTTTACCCAATACTATTTGCAGACCAAATGAAAAACCAATGTTTATTGTTCCATCGTAATCACTAAGAACTTTAATAAAACTAGCTGTTGTGGCCAGTTCAAGGCCAATATCAGGGGTAATAAACCTTGAGTAACCAACTCCGATCCCGGGTTGTACAGATGTTTCCAGTTCATCGCCAAATACTGTGACTACACCAACTGTGCCCTGTAGAAAAAAGCCCCGATACAGGCTATCTGCTTTGTTTTTATTGTGCATATAATATCTCACAAAAGGATTGATTCCTGCAATACCCAAAAAGCCGTCGGATACCACGGCGCCAAGTGTAATACCTGTCCCACCCATCCATTGGTTCGTGAGCATGATACCTGCTGTCGGGTTTACCTGGATACTAAGCCCAACCCCTTCATTTATAAGTACATTCCCGCTGGCCAAAGAGCCGCCTATTAGTTTGTTGCCTTTTATTATTTGTGCACGTGTCAGGGTGAAAACACAAAGAAGTAAGCAGGCAGATAGTAGTTTTTTCATGAGATAAAATTGGACAGGGAAAAACTAAGACATAAAATGCTATTCACAAAAAAACCAGCCCGGCAGGCTGGTTTCTGTTATTTGAAAGAAATAAATTTAGCTGGTACCCATCCTTTTAAGGTGATGTACATGCGCCAATATAGCCTTACCCATTGTTGGGTATTCGAGGTAAGGGATGTTGAACTCCTTGCACACATTGCGCACGATACGGCTGATTGCAGGATAATGCACATGCGAAATTTTAGGGAACAGGTGATGCTCGATCTGGAAATTTAAACCACCTACCATCCAGCTGATAAATTTATTGTGGGTAGCAAAATTGGCGGTTGTCTTAATTTGGTGAACTGCAAACTCATCGGGCAATTTATTGCTATCCAAACTGGCAACCGGGAATTCAGTGCTTTCAACTGTATGAGCCAATTGGAATACAATGCTCAATACCAATCCTGCAACCATACCCATTGTCATAAAGCCAATGAACCATGGAAGAAAACCTACAGCCATGATTGGAATAACCATGTAAACGGCTGCATGCAGCACTTTACCGCTCCAAAATGCGAAATGGTCTTTGAAACTCATTTTTTTGATCGGCACGCTTCCTATCATTCCGCTGAAATATTTCTTATAGTCTGTGTAAAAGATCCAGGCCACATACAGTAACATGTAGAGGAACCAAAAATACCAATGCTGAAAACGGTGCATGAGGAATTTCTTCTGGTGCTCGTTCATCCGCATCAGGATACCAACATTAATATCATCATCCACACCCTCTACGTTTGTAAAACTGTGGTGGATCATACAATGTTTCATATTCCACATAAACGCATTACCACCCAAAAAATCGAGCGACCATGCTGCAAAACTGTTCAGTTTCTTATTGCCGCTAAAGCTGCCATGGCTGCCATCGTGCATTACATTAAACCCAACGCCCGAAATAACAATCCCCATAAATGCACATTCCAGCAAGGCTAAATACCAAACCGGGGTAAAAAACACGAGATGGATATACACGGCCACCAGCAACGCTATCAGCACTATCGCCTTCACATATAATTTGGCATAGCCCCGGCGTTCTGCGCCGGTTGTATCAAAGTATTCCTGTACACGGCTTTTTAAAATGCTGTGTATCGAAGGGCTACCGGATGGAAATTTTGGAATCATGAAGCTTTTTTTATTTTAGATGAAGAGCGATCTGTTTGATGACTGCATGTGGTATTTAAGTCCCGGGGTGTGAGCACTTTGGCTGTTTATGATAGCCTGCAAAAGGCGAACCAAAGATCAGACTTGTACTTTTGAAGTTGTTTTCAAAGGCAATTCTATCTCAATCGGCCGCAAAGATAGCCGTGAAATTTTAAGGAAGAAGACAAAGTTTTGTTACTTACCCACAAAATGCATCTTATTGAAGGGGTTTTGCCGGTCATTGAGTCATTGGTCATTAGTCATTGAGTCATTAGTAAAAAGCCGGATATTTATTTATCAGGTGGCGTGCTGAACCAGGGCATCTAAGTTGTTGATACCGATCATTTTTTCTGAAGTAAAACCTTCTGCATAAGGCACGCCTATCATTTTACCCAGCATTTTGGCACGGTAAATAATACTATCGAGAAAATCGGGTTTGGAAATATAGGTCTGTGGTTCAGCGTCGTCCAGGGAATTAAATTGTGTGCCATATGCTTTGATGGCTTCAATTTTCCTTTCCATTACATCGGAAATATCATACACAAAGTTGGGGGCCAGGTAGCGGTCCTGCAGGTAATGGAGTACATATTTGGGTTTCCATGGTGCCTGGGAAATACCATCGTCGGTGGTAAGTATTTTTCTAAGTCCGGCCAGGAATGCTGCTTCTTCCACCAGCCTGGATCCCCTGCCATGGTCCGGATGCCTGTCGGATGGCGCATTGCAAAGAATGACATCCGGCTGGTATTTCCTGATAGCCCAGATCACTTCTACCTGGCTGGCTTTGTCATTTTGGAAAAAACCATCGTGAAGTTCGAGATTGTCGCGAATATCCAGCTGCATAACAGCTGTGGCAGCAATGGATTCAATCCGCCGGGTTTCGGGGGTTCCCCGGGTGCCCAATTCACCCATTGTCAGGTCTATAACACCGGTTTTTTTACCTTTCAGTTTTTCCATCATCAGCACGCCACTGCAACCAAGTTCTACATCGTCGGGGTGGGCGCCAAAGGCAAGTACATCTATTTTCACTAGGATTTTAGGATTTTAGGATGAGAGGGATTAGGGGTTGGGGATTAGGGATTGGGGATTGTGGATTAGGAATTGGTTGAGTTTTTTAGTGACTGGTAAATTGGCTTGCTAACTGCCAACTGTCAAACTGCCAACTGGCCTCATCCCCGGTACAGCTTTTCCACATCTTTCACAATCTGCTCCATGTCTTTATCTGCACCGGTTGGTTCGTAAGATTGTTTGAGGTTACTGCCAAAGAAAAAGGCTACAGATTGATACAGAACAGCGTTGAAGCCGCCTTTATATTCCTTCAGAATTTCAAAACAATTATTGCCTGTTTCGCGGTTGATGAGTTTCATCAACACTTTTCCCTGGTACACGCTGAGGTCAGTGATTTTGTTGGTAAAGTTCTTACGCATGTCTTTTTCCCGTGCCTTTATTATCTTCTTCCGCTCTTTTTCATCGGTAACGCCGGCGAGTTTCGCGTTCACTTCATTAATAATTTTCCCCGCTTCTTTTGCATAGGGGTAGCAAACGTACACTGCATTGCGAAGTCTCGTCCATTCCTTCATTCTTTCCACCATCCAGCGTGGCATTTTAGCGTAACAATAAGCATCTAAAAGTACGCCTGTGGGTATAATAGTGCCATCGCTCATTACGGTCCCGTATACCACCAAAGTATCATTAGCTCCATAAGCGGGATGGACTGGCGTCGGTTTTGGTGTCTGCGCTGCCGCAGTACCCCCGGTGCTTAATATGCATGCCGCTAAAATAATATGGAGAAAAAATTTCTTCATTCTGCCTGTAAATTTACCGTTGTGGATTATACGATGCGCAAGACAAGGATAATAAGTATTTGTTTAACAGGCATTGCGGCAGCGTGCTTCGCTGCATCCTGTAAGTTACAGGAGGAAAAAACCCGCGAACAGGAGGCTTGGCAGAAGAAAGTTGATAGCATCGGTAATGCCATGCTGGACAGCATTTACAAATTGGAATCGTTGCGGTGTGACAGCGTAAAACTAGAGAAAATGAAAGCCCTCGTTGATTCAATGCTCGTGGCCGACAGTACCCAAACACGGTAACATTCATTCCATTATTGCATGAAATTATTGTCATTCGTCACCTTACTATTGCTGTTAACAGCTGTTATTTTTGGTTGTGACAGTACCAGTGCCTACCAGGCTAATGAGGCTGCCATTATTAAAAAAATGAAAGGCAAAGTGCAAAAAGTTCAAACGGAACTCCGGCAACACTGCGATAGTGTTTTGTACAGGGAGGCCAGAAGGATAGTGGACTCCATCAGTAATTCAAAGAATAGTAAGGCCATTTCCAACTAAACTACCCTTATGATCTTTGCAGTTGTATCCTGTGGCCGGTTTCGGTGGGGAGGCTTATTAGCTAGAAAGTGTATGGTTGGCTAACGCTAAAAAAAATGCTGCAAATTATAAAAGGGAGAAGAAGTTGCCCGAAAATCAACAATTGCTATTCTATTTCATCCTCTTTGCTGTTAGTTTGTTTTCGTTCAAAAAAGTCTGCAATTCGGTTTCTTTCACCTATCAACAAAAGGCCGATAAGCATCTTTACCACAGAAACTACTACACGGGAGATACCTGTTTTTTCCCTGATATAATCCCGGCTCCCTTCTTCAAACGAATTAAACAAAAACCTGCAAAACTCAGGGATTTCATTTACCAGAATAAAAGCCCCTGTAACGATAATTGCAATTCTGTAAACCGACGATGCGTCTATTTGGAATGTAAATTGATCTTCCTCAAAACCCTTGTCCAGTTTAAACAAATCAATGAGTTTGTGGGTGTTGAAAATTAAAAAGTAGGAAACATAAGTAAAAATAGCAAGTTGTAAAACTGCATAGATTAAAGATCGCAAAGAGCCGTTGCCAGTACCAAATTCTAATAAATACACAGCAGTGGAAATTAGCTGTGGTACGGTGGTGACTACATCTTTAATAAAAAAAATACCAAGGACTTTGAGGATAATGTTGAATAGGCTGCGTGGGGTCATTTTGGGATAGTTAAGCAATTTTAAAAACGTAAGATAACTATGGCGCCTATAACCTAAATCAGGTTCTTAGGCTCATTGCCCACAATCTTCTTCCGCATTAGGCTCACCCTCCTAACAATACTCATCACAAACCCCAGCACCGTGATGATGATCCCCATCCACAGCACGTTAATGTGGGGGAATTCATACACTTTCAAAGTGATGAAATCGAGGATGGCTCCTGATTCTTTCACCCCTATTTCAACTTCCTGTTTTTGGGCATCCACTAGTTTATTGAGCCTGAAAACAAGGCTTTGACTCATGACGGTATCAGGGAGCGGCTCGAGCTGGTTGTTTTTTAAAATAAAGGCTGGTCTTGCTTTGTACAGGAGACCTGTTTTATTGATCACGGTTATATCGGCCACAAATGCGGTATCCGTTGGCAGAAACCGGTGCTTGCTGTCTGCAGGGTTTAGTTCCAGTTTATTTAATACCCACATACCATTGCTGTAAAACATGGTATCGCCCATCACAATCGATTTGTCCTGGTAGCGGGCGGTATCTGTTCCTGCCTTTTTGGGGTCGGTTAGGTAGGTGACATAAGTAAAAATATCCCGGTTCCAATAGTGCTTGGCATCGGGGTTGGGGGTAAGCCCCTCTCCCCCTTTGTTGTTGCTGATCACATCGGGGTAGAGCTTAAACTGCCTGTTACTGGTTTTGCTTTTAAAATCAATTTCGTAATAGGTTTTACTATTGCTCAGGTTCATAGTGTCGCGGATATAGGTGACATCATACTGCCCCATATCGGTTTGCACACCTTTTATCAGCGTAGTGTTTTCAAAAGAGTTTTCCTTATCGTCAGCCTTTAATGGCGACATGCCGGTTTTATTAAAACTCAGCACCGTTCTGTTGGATGCTGATATTAATATTCCGATCAGTACCAGGCCAAAACCGATATGTGCTATGGAGGCTCCAGCCAGTTTCATTTTGCCTTTAATACCAGTGAAAATATAGGCTGCATTGGCCACCACCGCATACACCGCCGCGAACGTGGCGAGGTACAACGCGTAATGGAAAACAGGCCCCTGCTTCGTGTACAAATTAGGTTCTACAAAACCAATCACCACTGTAAGTATGGCAGCGATTAGAGTGGGCACGACCAGTTTTTTAAAAAACACATTCCTGGGCGTGTCTTTATACCGCAAATATTGGGTGATGGCAGTAAGGATGCCAATGATGAGTGCTATAAAAACCTGGTACTGGTTATATGAAAATTCGGGATCTGCCGACGGGGCAAATTTTCTACCAATCATTTTATTAAATACCGGCAACGAGGTTTGAGCAATCACGACTACCGCACTTAAAAAGAAAATAAGTGCACCAATAAACATCCAGAATTCACGGCTGTACGTGTTCTCTTCTTTTACAATCGTGGGCACTTGCTTATTAATCTGGTAAACAAACACCCCGATGCCGCCAATGATTGAGAACAAGGTAAAAATGGGGAACCAGAAACCGATCACAGAAAGAAGCGCAAATACTAAAAGGAACAACAGGCGCTCCATATTATTTTTTGCTGCAACCAATGGGGCATACCATGCAAATACGCCGAGGAAAAGAAATAATTGCACGTTCATGCCAAGGTCGGTAAAGGCATGAACGCTGGTATCGCCTAACACGCCGCTTCGGGTAAGAAAGGTGGAATACAGTACCAGCAAAAATGAAATCGTATAAAACAAATAGGTGCTTCGCAAAGAGTAACCGCTGCCTTTAAAAATAAGATTGGTATGGATGCCTGCAATCAGCACAAACCATGGCACCAGCGATGCATTCTCCACCGGGTCCCATGCCCAGTATCCTCCGAAAGTCAGGCTTTCATAGGCCCAGGCGGCCCCCATCATGATGCCGGTGCCGAGTATGGCACCGCTGAATAATGCCCAGGGTAAAGCCGGTGTGGTCCAGCCTTTATGGTCTTTGCTTAGCATGCCGGCCATAGCAAATGCAAACGGAACAATGGTGGATGCAAATCCCAAAAACAGGATGGGCGGATGTATCACCATCCAATAGTTCTGAAGTAAAGCGTTAAGGCCCTGGCCATCTTTTATCAGCGACAGGTAATTCGGTTGCGAAAAGATGGGCGCGGCTAACTCATTACGAAGCAATACAAAAGGGCTGCTGCCTACTTTGTTTCCGAAAAAATACAAACCGATAAGCATGGTAGCCAGGCAAACCTGCGCAAAACTGACCACAAACATCACCGGTGCTTCCCATCTTTTGCCGCGCCAGATCAAAATCCAGCCAAGCACACAATGCCAGAATGACCAAAGCATAAAACTCCCCTCCTGCCCTTCCCAGAAACAGCTGAGCAGGTATTTTATTTCGAGGTTTTTGCTGCTGTGCTGCCAGGCGTATTTGTATTCGAAAAGATGGTGCGAAATGATATAATACAATGTGGCAAACATGCCCACTACGGCAATCGTTTCCAACGCAAAAGCGATACGGGCCAGGCGTAACCAGCCAGCTTTTTCGGGTGTACCATCGGTTTTAAAAGCCTTAAAAAAAGAAATGGTCGCCAACAAACTTGCGACCAAAGAAAGTATTGATAAAAAATGTCCTAATTGTCCCGGGAAAAGATGCTCGTTTAAATATTTCATTCCTTTAGTTGGCAGTGGTTCAGTTGGCAGTTTTGCAGTTGGCAGTTGGCAAGCCAGGCTTAATGCTATCTTTTTTCAGTTGGCAGTTTTTCAGTTGGCAGTCGGCAAGTCTGGTTCAATGTGGTCTTTTTTCAGTTGACAATTTAGCTGTTTGCAGCTGTTTGCCAACTGCCAACTGAATAACTGCCAACTGATTTTACCCCTTGGTTTCCAGCTGCTTCTTCGCAGCTTCCATATCGTCCTTGTATTTGCTGGGGCATTTCAGCAGGATATCGTCGCAATGAAAGCCATCGGGCTGCATTTTGCCTTTGAGCACAATGCGTTCGCTTTGCTCCAATTCGGGGGGTTTGGGTTTGTTGCTGATCACCTTTGTTTTAAAACCCAGGGAATCTACAATTGAAAAAGAACAGTAATTTGGATTGGCCAACGCATCGTATTCGATAGGCTGGGTACGGTCCAATTTGGCGATCAGGGTCAGATGCTGATCGGGCTTTTGTTGGGCTGATGCAACCGTTTCATAAGTGGTAAGGTCGGTCATAAAACTGATCATTACTGCTATGGCTGCCGCTACCGCCACCAGTAAAAATATGTGCATCTTCTTCATGGTTCTGCCCTGCTTTTTTGTTCGGTGGCAAATTTACAGCAGCATGGTGAGATTAATGAATCAAACTTGAAACATTGGGCGTTATAGTGATGACAAAGTTGCTCAATAAAGCGATGCTGATGAATGGAGCGACGCCAATGTGGCCCAATAGCAGCACATCTGCCTGGCCCAAAAAAGAAAAAAGCCCCAAATTTCTTTGAGGCTTCAATTTCTAAAAAAGATCAGACTTATTTTAAGGCGGCTAAAGCGGCTTTCATCTTAGCCATGCCCTTTTCGATATTTTCCATGCTGTTGGCAAACGAAATACGGATGCAGTTAGGGTCGCCAAAGGCACGGCCTGTAACGGTGCTGAGATGGGCTTTATTAAGCAGGTACATGCACAAATCGTCGGCATCTTTGATGGTTTCCTGGCCATCGCTGGTTCCAAAATAAGCGCTGATCACCGGAAACACGTAAAATGCTCCATCGGGCTCCGCACATTCGATGTTTGGAATCTCTTTCAATAACTCCAATATCCGTTGGCGGCGTAGCACAAACTGAGCAACCATATCCTGCGTGGGCTTTTGGTCGCCGGTTAAGGCTACAATAGCGGCACGTTGGGTAACAGCAGTGGCGCCGCTGGTCATTTGTCCCTGTATTTTTTCGCAGGCTTTTACCAGGTCCGCGTTTCCAGCCAGGTAGCCAAGACGGTACCCAGTCATAGCATAGCCCTTGCTGAGGCCGTTGATGATGGCGATACGGTCTTTCAGATCGTCAAACTGGGCAATGCTCTGGTGACCTTCAGATGTATAATTGATATACTCATAGATCTCATCGCTCATAATAACGATGTTGGGGTTCTTGCGGAACACTTCGGCCAGGGCTGTCAGTTCTGCTTTGCTGTACACCGAACCAGTTGGATTGCAGGGCGAAGAGAACATAAACAGTTTGGTCTGTGGCGTAATCGCAGCTTCCAGTTCAGCCGGGGTGATCTTGTATTTGTTTTCGATTTTGGTAGTAACAATTACCGGAACACCCTGTACCAGCTTTACGATTTCGCTGTAGGTTACCCAAAATGGAGTTGGGATGATCACTTCGTCGCCCTTATCTACCACCGCCATAATCAGGTTGGCAATACTTTGCTTGGCACCGGTGGAAACCACAATATTTTCCGGTTTATAATCGAGTTTATTGTCGCGTTTAAGCTTGGTGCAAACGGCTTCCCTCAGGTCGAGGTAACCGGCAACGGGGGTATAATGACTAAAGTTGTCCTGCACGGCTTTGATGGCTGCGGCCTTTACATGGTCGGGTGTATCAAAGTCGGGTTCGCCAAGGCTCATGTCGGTAAGATCGTGGCCCTGTGCACGGAGTTCACGGCCCAGTTTGGCCATGCGGAGCGTTTCGGGTTCGTTGAAACGGTCGATAAGAGAGGATAATAGCATTACAAAATTTTGTGGCCGCAAAAGTAAGGGGAAGAGAGAAGAGTTGGCAGTTTTACAGTTGGCAGTTTGCAATAAATTACCCACATTGTTGAAAAATGTTCAGGGGATTTGGATAAGTCTTGGAAGAAATGGCAGGAATGGGGAGGAATGATGGAATGTTTCGAATGAAATGGGTAAGATAAAGGGGGGTTTAAAATTACAAACCAGTATGGCTAGCTTCCCTCATTTATAAGGGCATCTCGGTCGATCGGTAATGGCCCGAGTTCATGGCCAAATAGTTTTAGTACCTGGTTCACTTTATCTAACCGCAACGTGGTTTTGCCATTTTCCAACTCTCGTATAAAACGTACCCCCACTCCCGCTTTCAAAGCAAGTGCAGGCTGCGTAAGATGTACCTGTTTTCTTCTCTCTTTTAAAAATATGCCTAGTTTACCCATAATTTTCATACCCGATAGGGTATAAATGTAAGCATATTAGGCAAACCGGCCCCCATTTTGCTTACAACTAATGAACCAATCAACTAACCTCAATGTACCCTGTTCCGCTCCTCCTCCGAGGCTGTAATGCGGCTGCGTTTGTCTTTCAAAACCTTGTTGCCGACATTCTGTGTCCAGGTAAGTTTAAACATGCGTCGACTGAATCCGTAAGAGCCGCTGGTGTAGAAATTTTCGCTGGGTACGTCAAATGAAACCCTGTAAACAAGGGTGTTGAAAATATTATCCACGCCTAATCTCAGTGAGCTATTGCTATTGACAAACTTCTTTTGTACGCCTGCATTTAACGCTCCAAAGGATTTGGAAGGAGACGCTCCGAATAAAGTGGGAGATTGAAAAAATCCGGAGAGTTCAATAGCATAATCCTTTGGCAAGGTGAAATTTTGAAAGCCGGAAATATTATAATCGAACTGTGTGAGCGACAAGGGCTTTTGTTTATAATCCGCTTTTACCTTTTGCCAGGTAGTCATCAGGTTAAATTGCGAAAACCACCATTTGGTAATGCTTACCGGAAGCGACAGGGAGCCAAACACGATCTGGGTACTGGTAAGGTTCCGGGCAATAATATACTGCTGGTTGCTGGCGGCATTTACCTCGGTCTGAAAGGATGCTATGGTGCTGGCTTCATAAGTATACCCAACAGAAAGCACCACTTTTTTAATTAAATAATCCAGCTTCACCGCATCGGAAATGGAAGGCTGCAATGCTGCATTCCCGGATATAAATGTGTTAGGATCGAGGAAAATTACAAAGGGAGCCAGGTCATTAAAAGTGGGGCGGTTAATGCGGCGGCTATAACTAAAATTCAGGCTATTGTTCTCGCTTATCTTATGCGACAGGTAAAAGGTAGGAAATAACCTCCCGTACTTCCTGTCCACGATATTTTTTTTGGTTTCAGTACCCAGGTTTGAAGTTGTGTACTCGTACCGCAACCCGGCTTTAATGCTTGTTTTGGCGCTGGCTATTATGGATACCGATGCATAAGCGGCAGCGGTCTTTTCCTTTAAAAAGTAATTGGCTGTCAGACTGGTATCCGCTTTCCACGTGTTTTGCAATAAGCTTTCTATTCTCACATCATTCGTAAATTTTGAAAAAACCGTTTTAACCCCTGTTTCGAATTCCGTTTTAGTGTTGATTTTCTTCTTATAATCAAGCTGCAATGGCAGAATGGTGATCACCGTTTCCTTGCCGCTGCGGGTACTTTCTGTTTTAACCGGGTTAACACTTCCTTTATAGTACAGGTTAGCGTAATTGGTTGGGTTACTGTCCTTATACCGCAGGTAATCCACATTAAAAGTAAGTTCATCTCCACTGTTGAAGCTGTGCTGCAGGTTCAGGTTTCCCATCAGGTGTTTCCAATGGTTTACCTCGTCGTTGTTTACAATAATGCTGGTATCTGCTATACTGTTTTTGGTGACGTAAATGCTGTTGACAGCATCCATGGTCCACTTATTATTGTAGCCACTGGCCAATATCCCCAAAACTGTTTTTTTGCCCAGCTGGTAATCCATACCCAACCTCAGCCCATGATTCAATTGCACGGGGTCGCGTTCGCTGGCAGTGCTGGTTTCAGTGGTTTTTCCCTGGTAGCTTACACGGCGGTAATTGGTGAACACCTGCTTTTGAGCCAGCCGGGAAAAAGAATATCCACCATAGAGGTTGACATTTTGCTTACGGTAATTAAAATTGAGATTAGCCGAAGGCTCCGAGCCCACAAAACCAGCTGCGGTAATTGCATAGGATCCATTAAAGCCGGTATCCGGGTTATTGAGCAACACGATATTGATATAACCGGCATTCCCTTCAGCATCATACTTTGCTGGTGGTGTGGTGATGAGTTCAATCCTGTCCACATTGGTAGCATTCATGCCATCCAGCATTTGCACAATAGCCGAGGCTGGCATATAACTGAGCTTACCGTTGATCATTACCCGTACGCCATCTTTTCCATTCATGGATATAGAGCCACCCTGCTTGTTCACAATAACACCCGGTGATTTTTCCAAAACATCCAGTACCGTACCACCTGTACTGGTAATGCTATTTTTCACATTCACCACCATGCGGTCTATCTTCTGTTCGAACATGGGCCTTTTGGCGGTAACTGTTACACTATTCAGTTGAGATGTTTCCGGTTCTAGTGTAATCGTGCCAACATCGATAAGACCGGGCTTTCCTGCTACCGCTACTTCTGCAGTTATAATGGTTTGAAAGCCGGTGAAGCTATAACTCAGCAGGTATTTACCAGCAGCGATATTCTGAAAAGAAAATAACCCGGCAGCACTGGAAATGGTGCCTTTTACCAGTGTCGAGTCCTTTGGATTCAGCAAAAGTGCATTGGCGTTGGCAACAGGTTTTGAATTGACATTTACGATATTGCCACTGATAGTATATTGGGCACTGGCGGCGCTACTGAGCAATAAAACGCAAATGCTTACAGCAAAAACTGTAATTTTTGAGGACTTCATTTATGTAGGTTTAGGGTTGTGTGACGAATCTTTTACAAAATATCCAATAAAGCCGGTAATACTTTTACTCATTGAGCAATACGCTCGAATTACCTTTCAGGTGGTGATAAATTAGCGGTAACCTACCAGAAGGCTTCCCGGTTCATGGCTATAAAAAGAAGTTTTAAAAACTTATCAAAGCACCTGCTGTTGATCTTACGATTCGACAAAAACCTCCGATAGAATAAAATACCTGCAAACTTTCCTGCAACAATACAGCATCAATCTTGTTACTTTTAACCGCCAAGTAATGGGCGATTTTACATGACAAAAACAAAAACTGCCAGGTCAGCAAAACCGGCTTCTGAGCCAGCTGAAAACCCGGCTAATTCAATATATATTAAAGGTGCAAGAACCCACAATCTTAAAAATGTAGATGTTTCTATACCAAGAAATAAACTCATTGTGGTGACAGGCGTAAGTGGTTCGGGGAAGTCGTCCCTGACTATCGATACTTTATTTGCCGAAGGCCAGCGCCGCTATGCCGAAAGTCTCAGCGCCTATGCACGGCAGTTTATGCAACGGATGGATAAGCCCGACGTGGATTATATCAAAGGCCTTTGTCCTGCTATCGCTATCGAACAAAAAGTAAGCACCCGCACGCCCCGCAGCACCGTGGGCAGTATGACCGAAATTTATGATTACCTGCGGCTGATGTATGCCCGTATTGGCCGTACTATTAGTCCTATAAGCGGCCGGGAAGTAAAAAAGGACGATGTGGCCGAGGTGGTAAAAGGCATTACCAGCCTCAACACCGGCGACAAAGTGTTACTGCTGGTAGCATTTAAGCAACACAATAACAGGGATGCCAAAGAAGAACTCGGCATACTGATGCAGAAAGGCTTTACAAGGATTTATCACAACAAAGAAACGATACGCATAGAGGAAGCGCAGGAAGATGAAAAATTGCTGGCCCAATTGTCGAACCATCAGAAAGTGAAATCAAAAACCCCGGTGTCGTTTTTACTGATCGATCGGTTTGTGGTAAAAGATTTTGACGAAGATGATGTGCACCGCATTTCCGATTCAGTGGATACGGCTTTTTTTGAAGGCGAGGGTGAAACATTTATCGAGGTAAATAGTAAAGAACTCATTCATTTCTCCAACAAATTCGAACTCGATGGAATGGTGTTCGAAGAACCCGTTCCCAATCTTTTTTCGTTCAATAATCCCTACGGCGCCTGCCCCACCTGCGAAGGTTTTGGCCAGGTGTTAGGCATAGATCCGGACCTGGTGATCCCAGACAAGCGTTTGAATATTTATGAAGGAGCGATTGCCCCCTGGCGGGGTGAAAAACTCAGCGAGTGGAACAAACACCTGGTTCGCGCAGCAGGCAAATTCAATTTTCCCATCCATACGCCGGTACAGGATCTCACTAAAGCGCAATACAGTTTATTATGGACCGGCAACGAATATTTTGATGGACTCAATGCCTTTTTTAAAGAAGTGGAGGGCAATTTATACAAGGTGCAATACCGTGTATTATTGAGCCGCTACCGGGGTAAAACGCTTTGCCCTGATTGCGAAGGGTACAGGCTCAGAAAAGAGGCATTGTGTGTAAAGGTTGACCAAAAGCATATCGGTGAACTCTGCGAAATGCCGATCCGGGATTTGGCTGCCTGGTTTAACAATATCCAGCTTACAGCCCATGAAAAGGAAATAGCCAAACGCGTACTCATTGAAATTGATATCCGCCTGCAAACCATGCTGGACGTAGGTCTTGGCTATCTTACACTTAACCGGCTGGCGAACAGCCTGAGTGGCGGCGAAAGCCAGCGGATACAACTGACCCGTTCGTTGGGTAGTAACCTTACCAACTCACTATACATCCTCGATGAACCTTCCATTGGTCTCCATAGCAGGGATACAGAAAGGCTTATCGCCGTGCTTAAGAACCTCCGCAATCTTGGTAATACCGTAGTGGTGGTAGAGCACGATGAAATGATGATGCGGCAGGCCGATCATATTATCGATATGGGCCCACTTGCCAGCCATTTGGGTGGTGAAGTGGTAGCCGAAGGCAATTATGACGAAATAGTGGCCAACGAAAAAAGTCTTACTGGTAAATATCTAAGTGGCAAGCTAAAAATCGATGTGCCGTCCAATAGCAAAAAATCGAAATATTTTTTAAGAGTGGTTGGAGCCAGGCAAAATAACCTGAAGGGCATTGACGTCACCTTCCCGATGCAATGTCTTTGTGTAGTGAGTGGTGTTAGCGGAAGCGGAAAAACGACACTGGTAAAACAGATTTTATATCCTGCGCTTAAAAAAATTAAAGGAGAATTTGCTGATAAAGTGGGCAGCCACCAAAAGATCGAAGGCGATGTGGATTGGTTAACACAAATAGAATTGGTGGATCAGAACCCGATAGGCAAAAGCAGCCGGAGCAACCCGGTTACTTACATCAAAGCCTACGATGCTATCCGTGATCTATACGCTGATCAGCCGCTGAGCAAGATGCGTGGGTTTTTACCCAAGCACTTTAGCTTTAACGTAGATGCCGGCCGCTGCGATGCCTGCAAAGGCGAAGGCGAACAGGTGGTTGAAATGCAGTTCCTGGCCGATGTGCATTTGCAATGCGAAGTGTGCGGTGGCAAACGATTTAAGGAAGAAGTGTTGGAGGTGACCTATAACCAGAAAAGTATCTACAATGTATTGGAGATGAGCGTAGATGAATCGCTGGAATTTTTTGCCAAAGAGAAGAATATTGTAACTGCCATCAAGCCACTACAGGATGTAGGCCTCGGCTATGTAAAACTAGGCCAGAGCAGCGATACCCTCAGCGGTGGCGAGGCCCAACGCGTAAAACTGGCCAGCTTTTTAGGCAAAGGAAAGCATGCCGGGAATGTCCTCTTCATCTTTGACGAACCCACTACTGGTTTGCATTTCAATGATATTCAAAAATTGCTTACTTCGTTCCATGCATTGATTGCACAAGGTCATAGCATTATTGTGATAGAACATAATACCGATGTGATCAATAATGCCGATTGGGTAATAGATCTCGGTCCCGAAGCTGGCGATGGCGGTGGTAGTTTGGTCTATGCTGGGAAACCAGAGGGGTTGAAGAATTTTGAAGGGAGCTGGACGGGGAAGTTTTTGTAGAAAAACAGAGAGTCATTGCGAGGATGGTTCTCCGCTTGGGCGGAGCAGGCATTGCCCGACGTGGCAATCCCCAGGTATTTGGGAAACGCCCCTGATGTGAGTATCGTCAACTTGATGATCAGATCGTCATGGTAATCGTAATGAACACTTATCAATTGTGTTGTTCATTTTCCAGCTGCATCATAAATCTTGTCGATATAAGCATGTAGTCGTTTCTGTAATTCGTCTCCACTTATACCTTCAGCCCATTCTTTCTCAAAATCAAATGGGCCATCTCCGGTCTCATCGGGTTTATTTTGGATGGCACTGAGTTTGTCAAGTATGGGCAGCAACCAATCACCATGCATTTTTAAGTTTATTCGAACATGAGTCGCTTTTCCTTTTGCATCCTTTTCAAATTGGACTCCCGCTATTCTTGGCATAGTCTGATTTTTACCCGATTCAAAATTACGCGAATCGCGTATTACTTTTGCGCCCGATGAACCTCCGCCACACCATAGCCCTCTGCAAAAAAGATGCGATGATCGAATTCCGGCAGCAGCATGCCGTGTATGGCATCCTGTTATATATCGCCTCTACCATTTTTGTATTGTACCTGGCTTTCGGCACCAATAAACCCGACGCAATCACCTGGAACTCCCTTTTTTGGATCACGCAGTTATTTGTGGTGACCAATGCCGTAGCCAAAAGCTTTTTGGGTGATAGTAAAGGCCGCCAGCTCTACTACTATTCCATCGCCAATCCTGTGGATTATATCTTTTCAAAGCTTATCGGCAACACGCTACTGATGATCGTATTGAGTAGTGTAAGTATTTTATTGTATTCTTTATTGCTGGGCAGCCCGGTGATTTTCGCCGGCAGTTTCTTTGGTATTTCCGTATTGGGTGGTGTTAGCTTGTCGCTGGTTTTTACGCTTTTAAGTGCTATCGCTTCAAAAGCACAGCAGCAGGCCAGCCTGATGGCGATACTGGGTTTCCCGATTATTATCCCACAACTGGTATTGTTGATCCGGCTCAGCAAAGTGGCTTTTGGCGAAGTCTTTCGCAGCGGTGTCATGTTTCAGCTTACTGGTCTTTTAATTGGGCTGGATATCATGATCATTGTACTCGCAGCTATTTTGTTCCCTTATCTGTGGAAGGATTAATAAAGAACCTCACTACTTTTGGCAATAAATCTTCGAATCATGAACAGATTTTTCTTCTTCCTTATGTTGGCAAGCACTATGCTATTTTCCTGCAAGAAGAAAAAGACAGCGGATGCCATTCCAAAGCTTATGGTCACCGGCGTTGCAGACACCGTCATTATTGCTCCATCTACAGTTCTGCAATATACCGCCTCCCCTGCCGGCACCTGGAGTATCAGTAGTGCCACTGGCGGAACGGTAGATAATACCGGAAAATTCACTGCCGGTGCAGGAGATGGCGTTTACACCCTTTCAATAATAAATGCCCTGGATATAAAAGACACGGTAAGGCGCATGGTGATTGTTACCAAACATGCTGCCGTATTTAATGGTATGAAATCAGGCGGCTATCTTTTAAGTTTTCGCCATGCTGCTGCAAGTACGGGCGCCGACCAATTTACCAGCCCCGTGCCCAATTGGTGGAAAAGCTGCGACCCCGCACTGGCACGCCAGATCACCGATCCGATCGGTTACCGCCAAAGTGATAGTACCGGTTATGTAATGAAACTAATGCGACTTCCTTTTGACACCACCATGACCAGCGAATATTGCCGCTGCAAACAAACCCCCGAATATTTTAACCTCGGTGTTCCCAACAAGGAATACCAGGCTTTAACCTATTATGTGTACGATGAGAATAACCGGTATGCAAATACCATGGCACTCTATGCTTCCAAAGCTGTCAACGCTAAAAACTATATTTCAGTAACACACGCCGGGTATACCACGGCACCATCCCCGGCGCCAATGGCCACCCTTAACTGGGGCGATTGTGCGGTGTTTAAACTTGTGGCGCCCGGCACCCAACCCACTTATGTAAAAACCATTACCGTAGAGGATTGGGTGGCTTTGGCAAGGCGTTAAAAGATGCCTTAGTCTGTGGGTCATTGGTCAATAAGTCAATGGGGCATTCTTCAAATGGTCAACTTCAACAATTGTAATGACTATTAACTCATTAGCACAACGACTATTAACTAATGACCAATGACCCAATGACCATTGACCCAATGACCAATTGACTATTGACCAATTGACCCGCCATTTATATTTTCCTTTACAATTTAGCGGTCAATTCTCCGTTTCTTTACAACACCTACCTGAATAGCCCCGGATGTAACCGGGGCTCATAGCTTTCGCTGTCTACATCGACGTTGGTTATACGCACCACTGACGTTTCGATCAAACACCTGCTGTCTCAAATTTTTATCTTAATAAACCCTTACAATGAAAGCAACCCAAACTTCGCTGGGGAACGGTGATGTGTACGAACCCTCACAAATTGACGAATGGCTTTGGTGGATGGCCACTGCCGAAAAAGAACTGATCCAGGATTGCGTGGTTGACCGTAACCGTTACCGTATTATCGGCGCATCCGTGGCAGCTACCTGGTTCTTCGCAACTCTTGCCTGGACTTATTTTTTCAGCACCACGGTAGACAGTGCATTTATGTATCTGCCGCTGGGCATTTTTATGGGTATTATTATTTTGTGCATTGACAGAACCCTGATCAAGGGCATTAATAAATTCAATAAAAACAAGCTCACTCCTTTTTTATTCCGGGGTCTCCTGGCGCTTACCATTGGCACATTTATGGCACAGCCAGCCGTGTTGGCATTGTTTGATAAAGAAGTAAAACTGCAAACATCTCTCGACAACGAAAAACGCAAGCAGCTGAAACGCACCGAACTGGATGCGTTATATGCCACCCGTAAAGAAGAATTATTGAACAAAAAAACGGTGTTGGAAAAAGCAATAAGTACCAAGTACGACGAGGTAAGTAAGGCGCGAAATACTTTTATTACAGAAACCGATGGAAGTGGTGGCAGTGGCAAAGTAGGCATCAGTAATATTGCCCTGGCCAAAAGAGCCGAATACCAAAAACTGGAGCAGGATTATACAGACCTGGTAAAAACCAGTCAGCCACAACTGGATTCTGTTGTAGCCCAGACAGGCCGTATGGAAAAAGAGAAGCAACAGCAGGAACAGGTGTTTATGCAATTGCTGAACGATGGCTTTCTCACAAGGATCCAGGCGCTGCAAAACCTGATAAAAGACAATGATGCACTGGCCTTTCGCTATTACCTGATCGTGATCATTTTAATGCTTATAGAACTGTTGCCTGTAATAGCTAAAACCATGCTACCTGCCGGAACTTACGATGAAAAAGTAAGGCTTCGCGAAGAGCTTGAAAAAGAATTGGCAGGTGGCAATATCCGCCACGAACAGCATTTAAAGGAAATGTACAATCGCCTTGCCACCGAACAGGATGAAGCCGCAATCCGCGCTTTTTTTGAGTTAACCCAGGATGACCGGCGTTTGAAAATAGAACAGCTCAGTAAAAAATGGAAAGACGAAGGTCGACAGACCTTTGATGGCTTTTGGGAGAAAGTGAAGAAGGATGTGCTTACGAGGCAGGAGAATTAAGGCAGCGCACGTCCGTTTATCAATAATAATTTTACTCTAAAGAATTCAAGGCATCAATAAATGTGTCTGGAGGACTAAAATTCAAATCACTGCCGTCTGCCTCGTAAGGCAGGTTTGTAACTTCATTTTCAAAATACCAAAATAAATTTTCACTGATCGAACCCGGGCCTTCACTATAAAGTTTTCTTATGAAGATTATCAAGTATTTTATGACTTCCAGCACTTCAAGACTTTCTATCGGATAAATTACGACTGTATGTCGATGTGGTATTCCAACGAGAGCACCTTTAGCACCTAAAAGTTGTTGCTTTTTGCTTAGATCGAAGATTATATTAGCAGTGAAGAAATGATCCGCGTTTGCAATCCAAACATTAAAATTTACAAATTTTTGTTTGAAAACTTTATACTTGTAGCCATTCCTGATATTCTGAAGACCAATCTCAAAAAGCTCTTCGTAATTTTTATTCCATTGAATAGTATCTTCCGGCCTAACGTTTACGACGCTATTTGGAAAATCAAAAACCAACATCGCAAAAATACCGTCAACAACATGTTGTCCAATCGTAAGCGTATCGTCTAATATGAACGAATGCTCAGTTGAGTAAATTCTTACGCCCAGATAAGGTTTCGAAAATGAAAAGTCGTGGCTATTTTTATTAAATTCTTCATTAAAAGCTTCTGCCTTTTTCATGCCATTAAAATGTCCGTAAATAAGGCTTTTCCACCTGTATTTTTTTGTTTGATTACAAATCTGGCATAGGTTAGATAACCCTAAATTTTCGAATTCAGCACTTTCGTTTTTAAATCGAATGACCCCATCGTCATGAACGATCTCAATTTGCTTTTTTTCAAAGTATCTGTTCACAATATCGATAAACCTTGAAAATTCCTCCTGCGTGAAAAAACTGGCCCATTCGGGAACGGGTAATAATGATTTTTTTCGTTTGAAAAAAGAAAACACAATTGACAATTTTACATTTCTAATATCCCACCATCACCTGCATATCTTCCTCTCCGCCACCTAGTACTGCAGCGGCAGCATTACTGATTCGTAGCAGTATTCCTTCATTTTGTTTAATCGGGGGTAATTCACCCAGCACTTTGGCAAAAAGCATTTTGCTCGTGCCCGGGGCGGTAACTTTTACAATGGTACCGGGCACCACATTGTTCATTAGCACATAATATTTATGGTCGTTCCAGCCACTTGTGCTTTTAAAAATAGCGGCAGTCCCGGTTTGCTGGCTGGCCATCTTGCCCAGGTATTGGGAAGTAAAAGCGCTCTTTTGTAATTCAGGCATCCTGCCATTCGGGTCAGTCATTCCGGCATCCAGTACTCTTTCTTTTACCACATTTGGCGAATCTTCCGTCACCTTTTTTTCCGGCACTTTTATCGGCAGCACAACATCTTCTACTTCCTTTTTTACCACCTCTGGTTTAACAGGTGGTTGATTTTCCTTTACTGCGACTTTTGCAGGTGGCAAATTATTTGCCGCCCCTTCTCCATCCTTCAGATATCCGACCATTATTTCCTGGCCGATACTTACATTGTCAGCGGTAAGATTGTTCAATTTTTTTAATTCGGCCAAAGGCATATTATTAAAATTGGCAGCAATCCGAAACAGGCCTTCTTTGGGAGGCACTTTATAATAGACTTTTTCGCAAATGGTACAAGGTGCTAAAAAAAGATTAGCGCTTGTAAGTGGCACCTTTATAATTTGCCCAGTCACAAGTCCCTTTGTCATATCCAGTTTATTAAATGCTGCCAGCTCTTTGGGAGCAACACTATAATGGCGGCCAAGGCTAAATAATGTTTGGCCGTTACTTACCGTTTTAGCGATATAAGGTTTGCCGTTTTCTGTGGCAGCAACTATTTTTTCCTGTGCCCGGGCTACCGACGAGAACAATAATATAGAAACGAAAATGGAACGCATTGCAGTGGATTTATAAGTGGGCAAATATAGGTACTGGGGATTGCAGTTGCACCCGTATTATAGAAGCCCGGATTTCTTTAACACCATTAAAAGAAAGAAGTTATTTGGGCAAAAAAGTACTCCTTATTCGTCTATACTTTCACCCTTCGCCCGGTGTTGTTTCATTTGCAGTGCCAGCAGGATGCCAGCGACAATGATGGTAGCACCAGCGGCGATAAAGCTCATATCCGAATTAACAAAACCCACCACCATCATCGCCACACCCCCCAAAGCAATGAGTACGCTAATACGAAAAATGACAACAGTTCCTGAGATAGGCATTGCCAACATAAAACTGCATAGCAAGGTAAGTGGCGCGATACTATAAAGCAGCATCTTGTGCATATCGTATAGCCCGGAATATGCCCGGGTGCCATCAGTGGTAGTCGGTGTAAAACCATACGACGATATCATGATAGGCGTATTATAAACAATAAAACCGGCGTAGCCCAACAACAGAACCACCAAAACCATGTCTACCCATTTTTGCCATTTAAATTTCCGGTCTTTAATTTTACCGGTCAGTTTGGCCCAGGCTACAACACTACCAGCAAAAGAAGCAGTGCCAATAATGAGCCCAACCACCATCAGGAATATTTCGAGGTGGCCAAACTTGCCAAAAATAAAAACAAAGCCAGGTAAATCTTCTTCCGTATCTGCTGGAAAAACAAGACCGCTATCTACGATATATGCTAGTTCATACACCACCATCAGGATGGCACAACAACCGGCTAATGCATATAGCAGGCTCACCATCACAGCCGCCGGTGCCGGCTTTGATTTGAGTGCCAGCACCCAACCCAAAACAAAGCCTAAAATCAATACACCCAGCAACCATGGATAGAGAACGATAGTTTCAGCTTCATGATCGCGGAATAAAAAGATGGTACCAACAATACCAATGCTCAGACCTGTTGCAGCTATTAAGCTTCCACGTTTTGTCGCTACCGTCATTTTTATACCGATAACAAAAATGGCCAGCGCTATCAGGTAAATTATCTGGAGCAATTCTATTTTCATGAAAGGATTTTTTTTGAACGCGGAAGGCAGGACGCTGGACGCTTAACGCTGGACGCCGGACGCTTGACGCTTATCGCTACACACATCTTATTTACTGATTAGCATCCTAACTCCAGCATAACGCATCCCGCGTTAAGCGTTAAGCGTTTAGCGTAAAGCACTATTGATCCCTGACGGCCAATTTTCCTCGTCTGTTCCAAACTTGGATGGCTTGGAGCCCATAGTTATTTCAAGGTTTCCGCCCCGCATCATGTCGGAATGACGGATAAAACTTTGTTTGTATTCCGCTTCATTCCATGTTATTTTTTGGATATAGATATTCCGGGGGTTGTTGTTAAGCACCGTCATCTTAAAAACCTTGCGGTTAGGCAAATAGATAGTGGCATCGTCTACCAACGGGCTGCCAATTACATATTCGCCATTGGCGGGATTCATTGGGTACATGCCCAATGCACTCCATACATACCAGGCACTCATCTGGCCGCAATCCTCATTGCCACTCAATCCTGCAGGTGTGGTATTATACATGGCTGCCATTATTTGCCTTGTTTTTTCTGCTGTTTTCCATTGCTGGCCAAGAGCTGCAAACATGTAGGCAATATGATGGCTGGGCTCGTTGCCATGCGCGTATTGACCTATCATTCCGCTGATGTCATTGCTCACATTCTGGCCATTCATTTTGCTGGTCACGGTAAACAGTGAATCCAGTTTTTGTATCAGTTTATCATTTCCACCCATCAGCCTTGCATACCCCCTCACGTCGTGCGGCACAAAAAAGGTATGCTGCCAGGCTGTTCCTTCTATGTACATGCCTTTATCGTCATGTTCACTATAGTAAGGATCAAACGGCTCCACCCAATGCCCGGCGCTGTTGCGGGCCCGGAAAAAACCTGTTTTACGATCAAATAATAACTGGTAATTGGCCGCCCGCTTCATAAACAGGTCATAGTCGTCGTATTGTTTCAGTTTGCGGGCCACCTGGGCTATACACCAGTCGTCGTAGGCATATTCCAGGGTGATGGTAACACTGTGACCATGTTTATCCTGCGGCACATAGCCATATTGCCGGTACGCATCGGTGCCACGTATATTCTGCATGGCACTATTACGCATGGCCACATATGCCATCTCCCAATCAAATCCACGAATGTTTTTTAGAATGGCATCGGCTATTATGGGTACACTATGATAACCGGTCATGGTGTTGGTTTCATTAAATCCCAAGTCCCATACCGGTAGTGCACCGTGCTGATCGTAAAAGGCCATGAAACTGTTGATGATATTAGGCACCAGCTCGGTTTGAGTGAGGGTAAGCAATGGGTTCGCTCCCCGGAAAGTATCCCACAAACTATGAATGCTAAAGATGAGGCCCGTCTTCGACTTTTCTACTACGGCTTTTGCATTTTTATACTCGCCACGTGCATCACTAAAAATAACAGGAGCCAGGTACGTATGGTACAAAGCAGTGTAAAAAGTTTGCATTACCTGCTTATTGCTGCTGTGAATCTGCACCTTGCCCAACTCTCTTTCCCAAATTGTTTCGGCCTGTTTTTTTACCAGTTCAAAATTCCACCCGGGAATTTCGTTCAATGCCTGCATGGCGCCATCCATACTGGCGAAACTAATGCCGACCTTCATCATCACCCGTTCATTCGGTTTGGTTGGAAATTGCAGGCAGGCTGCTACCTTTTCTCCCTTCACATCCTGGTTGGCAGTTACCGTTTTACCATCAGCTATAAGCGTCAGATTTTCTACCGGCCTGTTTAGTTTGACAGCAAAAAACACCCATTGCTCTTTGGCCCAACCAGTACTTTTCCGCCAGCCCACAAAACTGCTGTCATCTATTCTTTTGAAATAACAATCGGTGGGCTTATCCCAGTTAATTGCAAAGCCCAGGTCAAACCGAATCATCGCATTTTGCGAAGCAGGGAATGTGTACTTGTGCATGCCACACCTGGGCGAGGTGGTAAGTTCGGCCCATATATCGCTGTCCTTCAAATGCACAGCGTAGTACCCCGGGGTGGCTGTTTCTTGTGTATGCGTATAACGGCTTTTGATTGGCAATGCATCTGGAATGCGGTTTACAACAGGCATTACCGAAATATCGCACAGATCTCCGATGCCGGTACCGCTTAGATGGGTATGGCTAAAGCCCCGGATAATGGAATCTGAATAGTGGTAGCCGCTGCTCCAATCCCAGCCTTGTGTACCATTGTCGGGACTCAGTTGTACCATGCCGAATGGCAATGTTGCGCCGGGATATGTATGACCATGGCCGCCTGTTCCTATAAATGGATTTACAAAACTGGTGAGTTTGTCTTGAGAATAAAGAAAATGGTGAGTAGTGAACAGCGAACAGATCAACAACAGTTTTTTCATTGCCTTTCCAGTTTGTTTTTGTGCAAATTAATGGTTCAAAAACAAAAAGCTTTCCAAACTAATTTTCAATAAAACAATCAGCGTTCCCAGGCTCCCAAGCCTAAAGCCATGGGTTAGAAAAGCCGATTCTGCTTTTGGGAAAATAAATTTGAAAAGCGTTAAAGGATTAATCGAAAAAGATAAATGCCTGGTATCTGTACAACAAGAGCGGCCCTTCAATTGATTTACCTACTCAAAGCTTAGCAGCCTTGGGGTCAATACAAAAGCCCCCTGAAGATATCAGGAGGCTCTTGAATTACAGTCCTTTAAACCGGACTAAGTGACTTTTTTTAAAATGGCAAATCGTCTATCGGCTCGGTAACTTCATTGGCAGCTGGTACACTGCTATAGTTATTTTGCTGAGGCTGCCCGGCTTGTTGCTGATAGTTGTTTTGCTGTGGTGCATTATTACCACCGCCCTCTTGCCTGGCAGCACCCACTAACTGAATATTAAGTACCCTTAAAGAAAGCGTTGCGCCGCTGGTCCCGTCATTTCTTGTAAAATGTCTTGCTTCGGGAGTACCTTCCACATATACTGATTGCCCTTTTTTCAGGTAAGGCGAAATGGCCGTTTTGTCTGTCCAATACGCGCAATCTACCCAGGTAGTTTTTTCATTCTGTACGCCCTGGCTGTCTTTATACCTTTCAGAATGCGCAACCGTAAAATTGATAACGCTTTTTCCGTTAACTGAATTGACATTGCAATCTTTTCCAAGATGGCCGATAACTTGTAACTTGATCATAGTGCTCGTTTTTTTTGTTTAAAAATTTAATTTGATGGAGTAAAGGTAATAGCATTTTGTTATCATCCAAATTTTTTTGCTAATTATTTTGGGATTTACTAAAAAAATCTGCAAAACCATTTATTTGAGCAATACAGCCAGTTCAGCCTTTGTGATGGTAAAAATGGTGCCATGCCTGATGCCTGGCGGCAGCTTGATCTTTTCTGAAACATCGGTCCAGGTTTTCAAGTCTTTGGAGGTAATGGCACCATATTTATGATCCCGGTATTTGTCGAAATAGACCACCCATTCATCGCCAATTTTTACAGCCGTGGGTCCTTCGGCCCAGTACTTCCCGGTAATGGGTTCTGTTGGCTTGCTATAGCCTTTGGTTAATTTTTTACTGGTAGCAATGCGCAGGTTTTTTTGTACGGGCCGCAAGGTTTCGTCTTTCAGGAACATCACGTACTGCTTGCCTATCTTCTGAATCGTGGCATCAATTACATTAAAGTTTTTTTCATACAGTAATTTGGCCTTGCTAAAATTTACAAAGTCTTTAGTAGTTACATAATAGATACGATGATCGTTATCGCCCATGGAATCGGTTGCAGGAAAGCGACCTGTAATAGTGGTGGCCCAATAGATCATAAATTCCTGCTTTTTTTCATCAAAGAAAATTTCGGGTGCCCAGCAATTTTTGGCCCCGGCTTCATGCTCCATTACAGGGATATCTTTTTGCCCGCTCCAGTTGACCAGGTCTTTGCTACTGGCATAGCCGATCCCTTTTTCTTTCCAGCTTAATGTCCATACCATGTGATAGGTGCCTTTATCATCTTTCACAATGCAGGGATCCCGCATGAGTTTATCATTGCCCACCATGGGTTTTAAAAAAGAACTGTCTTTTTTTAAAGCTGACCATTTATAACCGTCGTCGCTATAGGCGAGGTGCAGGCCATCGGCGCTGCTGCCTTTAAAGTAGGCGAACATGTAGACTTTATCGGCGTCTTGGGCTATTGACTGTTTTGAAAAAAAAATAAAAAAAGCCGCCGTCATTGCGAGGAGGGTTCGTGCCCGACGTGGCAATCCCCCGAAATTTGTAAACAGGGTTTGATTATGATGTAACCAGTTTGTGAAATAGCCGGGGATTGCCACGGGCACGAACCCTCGCAATGAAGATAGGGTCATTGCGAGTCCCGAAATAATCGGGATTGCCCGACGTGGCAATCCCTCGCGATTTGTAAACAGGGTTTGTTTATGATGTAACCAGTTTGCGAAATAGCCGGGGATTGCCACGGGCAAGAACCCTCGCAATGACGATGTTATTTTTTTCTGCATCTTATAAATAATTTAAGGTTTTCCATTTATACACCCATCTTTTGTGTTTCTATGGAACGACATTGGCGACGCTCCGTTCATCTGGGTGCTACTATTAAACCATTTTAAAACCCCGGGGTTCTGTAACATTTTTATCGGTTAGAGGGAGACGCCAACATGGCGTCTCTACAAGCCACCAAACAAAATCGGACATCCTACATTGTGAACCATAAATAAAACGTCACCTCACCAAACTTACACTCATCAGGCCGATTACAACATCGTTGGCAATGGTTTGAATTTTTAGGTCTTTCAACTGTTTGGTCTTATTTAAAGGCAGGTCCAACACAGTGGCTGCGCCTCCGTCGATCATTTTACCCTGGTAACGAACCATGCTATCATCAAGGTCGGAAACGATTTTTCCTGTTTTTAGGTGTACCCGCGGCGGTCTTGCGGCATTGAGTTGGAAAGCGTAGCCATCATCTATATAATCCTGCTCGATCGGCCACCAGGTTTCAGGATTTTTTAGCCATAGTGTGTCGCCGGTACCATCTGTATAACTTATAATCACAGCTCCGTTTACGATCCTGCTTTGCATGGGGTTGGTACTGCCGGCCATCATGAAATAGGCGTGCGAAGCTTTGCCGGTTAAAGGTATCGCCACTTCTTTAGGATAGTTATCCCATTGTGAAGTGAACACAATATTTGACAGCAGTGTATCAGATGGCGTTCTGAAAACAACACCTTGTGGTAAACTGATCTCCCCTTTTTCACCTGCCAGTCTTCTTAAACCCCGGTCGTCAATTGCTGCGGTTTTTACAGGATGTGTCCAATCGCCAATACCTTGCGTGGGTAATTGTAATGTGGCAACTGTGGGGCGTGGAGAGAGGTATTTGTTTTTGAAAATGTTGGTGACTTTGTCGTTGAAATATTTAGTAAGATCAAGTGCCTGGAGTGTTGGCATTTTACGTGTTGACTTCCAGTTCACTATTTTTTTGCTAACTGTTGAATCTGACCACGAAACGGTTACAATATTAGTCCCGGGAATTACATTACCCGACCCGATCCCACTATAAGAAGTATTGACAAATGGTTTTGCGGTCCATGGTGCGGTAGAACCATTGTCCCCTGGGTTAATAGTGATCATCGCCTCTTTTGAAACGCCTGTATTATTTATTACCTGGTACCCATCATCGGAACCTTCCAGTTTAATAATCTCTACAGCATCTTTCACCAAAAATTGAATGGGCTGCCACCAGGTAAATGCACCCTCTTTTATTTGAACAAAAGCACTATGCATACCTGTTTCAGCAATTAATTTTCCGACAAGGGTATTATTCCTTACCTGTTCATTTTCCAGGACATGTTGCGGATCAAATACCTTACCCATTGTTCCGGAAGTCAAACGTTCGTTAATGGTACTTCCCTTTAAAAAATCTTCTGAAAATGACATAGGCGCCAATTTCCCCTGCCAGACAATCTTCACCTGGTATTTGGCCTGTGGTTCTATGTCCAATTCTACCATCGGCCAGCCGATGGCATCATCCAGGTTTCTCCAGCTAATGTTTTTACCATTTACAGTTACCGCTTTTACCGACGTCCCATTTGCCTGCAATAACAATTTCAGCCTCATTTTTTTTGGAAAGACGGGAATGATGGAATAGCTATCCTCCAGGCCATTCCGCTTAAAATCAAAAGCAATATCAGGTGTATTGATGGAAGCATTTTTCCATTCAGAAGGAAAGCCGGGCTTAATTGTTAGTTCCCCCTTCAGCGCATTGGGACTGATGCCAAATAAACCTTCTACCAAACTCCTTGAAGCCATGGCTACAGGGTCTGCAAAATCGCGGTAAGCTTCTCCCCTTGCGGCATCGTAAAAAGATATCTGGCCGATATTACCGGGGCTGCCGCCGAGGTACATGGTGCTGAGGAGTTCGCTTTTGAAGAGATTAAAGGCCTTTTCGCTTCGGCCGGCCTGCCAGTAGGCAAGTGCGGTGTGCATTACTTCGGCGGTGGCCACGTTGTTGAGGCTCCAGTCGTAGGGCATCCAGTTGCTGGTGCTGACAGTCTGATATTCGGGGCGGGGGCCAGCCCCTCCCTTACTATCCAGGCCTTTGGCCTGCACGGGGATATGCGGTATTTTATCATCCACATATTTCATGGCCTGGTATGCCTGGAAAGCATCTGGCACCTGGCTATCGAGGCTATGATACATTGTCCATACTGCAGGGCTTTTGTGCAACATTTTATTGCCTAATAAATCTTTGAATTCTGCATAATAGCCTTCAGCAGGCATCCACAATGTTTTATTGATCGCAGCGAGGATCCTGGCAGCTTCGGTTTCGTATGTTGAAGGATCTTCACCTATTAGTTTGGCAACGGTAGCCGCCTCTTTATTTGCCAGGTAATTGTAGGCTGAGGAGTGAGTTACAGCGCCACCGCTATACTGTAAGGCATCGCTGGCCCAGATGGCGGCATAGGCATCATACAAGCCATCATTGTCGCTGTCGAAATTGCGTTTCTCCCAGGCCAGGTGGCGGGTGATGACAGGCCACATTTCTTTGGCAAAGGCCAGGTCGCCGGTCCAGTAAAAATGACGGATCAGTCCGTCGATATACACCAGGTTCATATCGTAATGGTGCGGTCTGAAATCGCCATTGGGGTTTCGGCTGATATAACCGCTGCTAAAAATGGAGGTACCCATTTTCTCCAGGGACCGTGCAAGATTTAGTGCCGTATCCATGATCACAGGCCCAGTCAGGGGACTTGTAACCTGCGATAAAGAATAAGCCTTAAAATGTGTTTTTGCGCGGTCGTGCCAACCAAGTACATCAGCTACGTAAGGCCCACGCCAGCCGTTGAGCCGCATCCGCCAGCCGATGGATCCATGCATGAATGTTGGGCTCTCCCATATAGCATCGGCAGCAATACCCAATACGCCGCCCAGCGTGTTGATCCATTTGTCGGGTGTTTTAATTTTGATTCTTTCAGCAATTGCCTTCCTCGCAGCTTCTGCTTTTTCAAAAGCAGCCTGCAAGCCTGAATAAGCCAATGCATTACTATTCCCTGGCTTTTGAATGGCGAAAAAATACGTTTCGTTATTTTTCACATCCAGGGAACCGGTAATGGCCGGGGTCTTGCTTTGTTTGGATTGATAAAACACCAAAGGCGATTGTTGCTGTGCAGCATCAGCCACATGAACGTCAGAAGTTGGCGGAACGATACCAGTCAATGCCTGCTCCTTGCCGACCTTTTCCGTCTTTACAGTATCAGTAGCAAAATTCTTGTTTACGTAGGGATCCCATTCTGTTACCAGGCCGCTACCATAGCTGAGGATGAACCTGTTTTGTGCAATACTGTAACGGTTGTCTGTACAATACTCTGGTTTCAGGTAAAAGCTACTTTCGGGGTCCGGGCCCATATCGCCATCGCGACTAAATTTCTTGCCGCTGGCACCGCCAAAACCCCAAACCAATTTCACCGGGATTGAAATGTTTTCAAAAATGGCTTTAACGATAACACCTTCTGCTTCCGCCATCGCCAACACATACAGGTGTAACACGCCTTTACCCAACATATCATCCTCAATATCATAGATCATGCTGCCGGGCCTGTATCTTGCTGTAATTTTTTTTGCTTTGATCAGCCACTTGCTGCTATCGCCGTTCACGAGTCCCAACTTAAAATTTCCACCCATACCCGGCATATACAGGGCAAACTCCGGCAGGTCGCCAGTCTCTACCCGAAAGGCGGTATTAGTCCCGTATAAAGCTCTTGTAAACCTTCGGCTACCGTTTGTGATTACAAAATCTGTTCCGTCGGGTTGATAACGTAGACTCCGTTCTATACCATGCCAATACCGGGTGGTATCTGCAGGGCGGGCATCCGCGCTGTATCCAAAGGCAAAAAACAGGAGAAAGAGAAGAGTTGCTTTTTGCATGGTAAAAACTTTGAATTCGTTTTGATTTTAAAAATAAAGGCCAGTTGCACACTCTGCGAAGTTAGGCCTCACCCCAACCCCTCTCCTCGCGGAGAGGGGCAACACCACTTAATGTCTAAGTATCTTATCAATTCGACGACGGTCGTCGAAATACCAAGTTCCTGAACCCTATTCCTTACGCCCTACACCTTCAACCTTACACCTCTAACCCTAAAAAACATTATCAATCGCAGGCCTACTATATTGTTCTTTACTATCAGTTGTTTTAGGCATACCAAAATAAAAATATAGCGTCCGCTTTTTACTGCCACTTAAATGATTCAATTCGCTTTGCGGGCCATAGGCTCTTGTGTTGGTAGTGAGGCCGGTAGCCAGTTTGGTACCAATAGGTGGAATTGCGTCTAAAAAAGAAATATTACCAACGGGCAATTCCGGATGTGGTTTTCCGGCGGCACTCAATGCATAAAAATCAAACAAGCGCACATATAAACCACTGTCTTTAGTGGCAATGTATAACTTACCTTCTACTGTGCTCAACTCCATCCAGTTAACTTCACCATAGTATCCTTTAAACTCCGGGTACACAACAGGCGAATAGCCGGTGTGCGTATTGTTATAAATATTCTGCCACACATTTACCGGCGTACCAGCCGTGCGGTTTTTCCATTGGCGGCTCGGGCCTTTGCCCAACCAGCGACTTGATAGCACATAGTTTTCAGGGTAATTAAAACTGATCCCTGCATAGGGCAAATCGCCTTCGGCATTGTATTCATATTCTAAGGTTACCCAACCGCTGCTGTTGATTTTCCATTTGGTATACTTCATGCTGCCGCTGTAAGTAAATTCTACAACCTGCTCATTTGCATCCTTGTAAGTTTTGCTGCTTTCCACTGCAGCAGTGCCTTTCACTACCACAGGCCCATTGTTAAACGACAATATATAATCGTTTGTTGTATTTTTTGTGGTAACAAGAATGCCCGTTTTCTTATCGAGTGTAATGCTCACATCGCCACCGGAAATGGTGTATACTGTATCGGTTTCTTTAACTGCAACCGCATCTGTTTTAGTGGTTACAAAATTGCTGATGATGGATTGATTGGTTTTTATTTTGCTCGTCCACTTGTACAAATCTTTGCCAAAATTATCTTTTGCAACAAGGACCAATGCATCGTAATTTTTATAATCAGCTGGCAAGTTTATTTGAAGCGTGCCTTGCTTTGTCGCAGCAATATCCGGTGCTGTTATTGTGCCTTTTTGTTGCACCACATAACCATCAAACCTGTCGAAGGGTTTGCTATAATTGACTAATGCCCAATGAAAAGTACATTGATTGGCGTTGAGAAAATGAAAGCGGTTATCCAGTGCAATTTGCCCGTTGAAATTTTCAGGCAATTCTACCGGCATATTCAATTTTATGGGTGAAAAAATTTCGCGAAGTGCATAATAACTGCCCTCTTTTTCGCGGTGTGGGCCAAGAATACCGTCGTTTGCATTTAAGCCGTTTGCATCCAAAGCATTGTTAAGATCGGTACGTACAATGGCTTCATCTACCAAAGCCCAAATAAATACGCCACCACTTTTTTGCGACTTCCAATGCAGGTTCCAAAAATCTTCCATAGCTGCTCCGGCTCCCCCATCATCCTGCGCATGCAACATCTCTGTTGGCATGTAAATAAGTGAATCGTTCAGTATTTTTTGTGTGCTGTAATAGTCTTCGTAGTGATTACAGTCTATTCCGTTGATCTGATTACCAGGTCTGTGATGCGGATGAATGACAGGGCGTTTCTGAAAATCCCATTTTACAAAATCATCATCCAGTTCTTTATTGGTACCACCTTCATTTCCATTATCCCAAAAAATAATAGACGGATGATTAAGGTCTCTTAACACCAGTTCTTTCACCAATGGCTCCCCAGCTTTAGTTGAGTACCATTTTTGCCAGCCGGCCAGTTCATCCAGCACATAAATGCCCAGGCTATCGCAGAGTTGTAAAAAATACTTATCCGGCGGATAGTGTGAGCACCGCACGGCATTCATGTTCATTTCCTTTATGATGAGGGCATCCTGCAATTGCTGCGCTTCAGTCATAGCCCTTGCGGTTTCGGGCCACCAGCAATGGCGGTTGGCACCTTTCATTTTTACCTGTGATCCGTTGATGTAAATGCCCTGTCCGTATCTTACTTCAATGGTTCGGAAGCCGAATTTTTCATTTAGTTCATACAGCTTTTTTCCTGCGGCATCCTGCAACACCACATTGGCATTGTACAAGTTGGGAGTTTCAGATGTCCATGTTTTAATATTTGCAACTTGTGCGTTTACTACTATGTTGTCAGCATTCTGATCAACCGGGGCAGCTATTTTCTGAATCACTTTTTTATTGGCATCTGTGATCGTTGTAACAACAGTGGTTTTGGCGGTTAGATTTTTAGTCCATACCTGCATGGCAAATTTGCCGTCGGCTTTTGCATCGATGCCTACATAATCTATAAACTGTTTTGGGGTAGCCTCCAAAAATACCGGCCGAAAAATGCCACCAAATACCCAATAGTCAGCTAAGCGCTCTGCATTGTTCACACTTGCATCGGCGCTCATTTTGCTTACCGTTACTTCCAGTGTGTTTGGCTTGTCGTAATTTAATAAAGAAGTGATATCATATTTAAAACGATAAAAAGCCCCCTGGTGAATGGTGCCCGCAGGCTTACCATTTATTTTTACCTCGGTATCCGTCATGCTGCCATCAAAGACAATGTTGATGTTTTTCCCTTTCCATGATGGGGCTACTTTAAAGGAATATTTGTACATACCCTTCTCATCATAAAAACGAAAATTTTTGCCGTTGGTTTTATAATCACGACCATAATTATAATTGCCAAAACCCTGCTGCTCCCAGCAACTGGGTACCTGAATTTTGCTCCATGCGCCACTGTTGCGACCTGCAGTACACATAAAATCCCATTGAACGGTGTGAGCGGCATCGGTACCACTTAAATACTGAATCTGCTTTTGCTGGGCAAAGGAGTGCAAGGTTAAACAACCCAGCACCAATAACATTTTGAATTTCATATCCTGCTACTTTATTTTTTCTCCGTTAATAAAACTATTTTCCCAAACGATGTTCTTTACGTTCGAAGACTTTACGGGTACTTTCACATTGTTTATTTTGACATTGGTGAAGCGAATGTTTTCAACCGGCGATGCTTCATAACCTTCTAAAACAACGCCCTGTTTCCCCCCTTTTTCAACCGTCATATTTTCAACTACAACATTGCGGATTATTGGCATAAAATTCCCTTTGTCTTCATAGTACATCGTTATAATAATGGCCTCTTCTTTTACCTGGCCCACCTCAGTATTCCGCATGTAGATATTTTCAATTGTGCCGCCCCTTGCAGTATTTGTTTTTATGCGAAGTGCCCTATCTAAATTAGGACTGCTCATTTTACAATTTTCTGCAAATACATTTTTAACACCACCAGAAATTTCACTACCAATTACTACGCCACCATGCCCATTGGCCATAGTGCAATTTTGTATCACAATATTTTCGCATGGAATGTTTATTCTTCTGCCATCGGCGTTCCGTCCTGATTTAAGGGCAATACAATCATCACCGGTATTAAAGTAACATTCCTTAATCAACACATTTTTACAGGATTCAGGGTCGCATCCATCACTGTTAGGGCCATCGCTATCTATTCTGACTTTATGAATTGTAACGTTGTCACACAATACGGGGTTCAATACCCACATGGGCGAATTGGTAACAGTAACGCCTTCAATTAAAACATTGGTGCACAAATAGGGCTGCACAAACTGTGGACGCAGGTAAAAACCATCCCCAAAATTTCTATCCTTAACCGGCACATTGTTTTCCGCCATATTAAACAGGGCGGCTCTTTTATCGTTGTCAGTTTGGTTGGGTGTACCCTCCACCCAGCCATGGTCTTTACGGCCTTTCCAGGGCCACCAATTATTGTTAGATGCCTGCCCATCTAATATGCCTTCACCTGTGATGGCAATATTTTTTTCTTTGTATGCATATACCAGCGGAGAGTAGTTCATCAGCTCCACCCCTTCCCACCGGGTGTACACCAGCGGCAGGTAATCGTCGGGTTTTGTTGAAAATAATAGTGTGGCCCCTTTTTGCAGGTGCAGGTTCACATTGCTTTTAAGATACACCGGGCCGGTATAATATTTCCCCGGGGGCACTACTACACGGCCACCACCAGCTTTGCTGCATGTTTCAATGGCAGTTTTAATGGCCCTGCTACAGTCCGTTGTGCCGTTACCAACCGCACCGTATTTTGTTATTACGAAATCCTTTTTGGGAAAAACAGGTGCTTTAATTTTTGCCAATATCCCTTTTAATTGCAACCAGGGATCTTTCATGTTGCTTGCTACCTTTTGTGCCTCGCTACAAATTGAAAGCAACAACATCATGCAAATGACGAACAAATAACTTTTTTTCATTTTCTATAATTTTACGGACAATCTTTTGCACCCTGATAAAACATTGCTGCGATAAATCGAACATCCCGATTATTGTGGAACACTTCAACGACAATGTCTCTATTTTAAAAATATTTTTACCTGGTCCAATATCACACCTTCATCTACCGCTGTAATTTTTACAGTATGCTTTCCGGGTTTAGCCACTAAATGCTTTGTGGTACGAATGGCCTGGTTGGTCAATACATTATTTTTCCACTCCTCGCTTCTACCCTGTGTGCTGTAATCAACCATCACGGCAGGCGCATTATCCAGTTGAACTTTGTAACGAATTTTAGTTCCGTCTACCGGGTGATTTGGAGCAAAGGAGGTGACAATACTTATTGAGTCGGTGTTGCCAATGGTACAATCAAAATAAACAGCAGCTCCTTTGGCTAAACTTACAGCACCCCGCTGGTAACCTAAACCATAAGCAGTTGGCTTTTGTCCGGTAAATTTTTGATAGCCTGCTCCATTAAATTCAAGAACCGGCTTTACTTCTTTCACTAATGGCTTATCTATTATAGTATGCACTGCCTTATCATATACAGCCAGTCTTCTCGGCTTAAAATCCATTATGTGGTGCCACTTGCTATTGCCGAGTTGGTTATATTTATTGTTAAGGGCCTCAATGGTATCATACGCATTATCACTTAATTTCCAATCCGCCTTTTCATGCCGCGCCAATTGTGCATATAACAATTTTTGATTCATAGCTGCGGCTCCTCTCACAGGGTATTCAACCAACTGAAACCAGCTATCTTGTTTTGCTGGCGATATGCGTTTTGAAATTTGAAAAGTCTTTTTTTCAATTGATTCATATTCCTTCAACCGCTGGTAAATAGCTGCCTCAGTCCAGGGAAGATCCGTTACAATTTTATATTTGGGGTCGCTTTCTTCTGTACGGGTGGCTCCCATAAATTCGGGTTTTCGGATGTAAGCCAACCGGTAATATTCGTTCATCAGTGGCAGAATATCTTTTGCACTGGTTGTACCAAACTCTCTGGCCAGCCAGGTCTGCAAATGTTTGTCCAGGCCTTTACTGTTATTTTCTATGGCATCCATATTCCATCCCATATCCAGGAATAGCTCTGTTAAATACTCTGCCGGTTTAATGTCTCCAACATTTACCACCCACATGTCTTTAGCACCTTTATAGTAGGCCATTCGCATTTGGGTGTAAACTTGTGCAGGATGGGTGGTTGCCAGCCACAAATAATCATGCGGCCTGCCCCAGTATGAAATATGATAGTACACGCCGTTGCCCCCTTTGCGGCTCCGTTCTTTTTCGTTCGGAAAATGTTTGATGTAGCCGTAATTATCGTCACACCACACAAGCGTAACATCATCCGGCACTTCAAAACCAGCATCATAAATATCCTGCACTTCTTTGTAAGGAATAAATGCCTGTGGCACTTTAGTGATTTCGGGATTAACATGGTTGATTAACATGTTCCGTTGTTCCTTCACTGCTTTATCCATTACTTGTTTCTGCTCCTGCATGGTATTGGCACCAAGCATTTTGCTATCGTGCACACCACGAATACCCAATGTATAAATTGCATTAATGGCTTTGCTCTGTTTTACCCGATCTTCCCAATAACGATAAATAGTATCATGATTTGCGACAAAGTTGAATTCGCCCATTGCCTTTTCATTCCATTCACCAACGTTGTTACGTAGCATGGGTTCCGCATGCGAACTACCAATTACGATCGCATAATCTTCCGCCACTTTTGTATTGCCGGGTATAGAAAAAAAAGCTTTTGTGGATGGGTGCATCGCAGGCCAGATAAGATTGGCCCTTAATCGCAACAGCAGTTCAAATACTTTGGCATAGGTTTTCGGCCCAATATCGCCAGTCTCGGGTTCAAAGGTTTTTGCTGCCCATGGTTGCAGGCCCCAGTCTTCATCATTTATAAAGATGCCCCGATACTTTACAGAAGGTTCCTTGCTGGTAAATGTACCAGGCAAAACAGAAAGTATTTTTTGTTTTGCAGGCATGGCATCTGCCCACCATACCCAGGGAGAAATTCCGGCGGCACGGGAAAGTTCCAGCAAACCGTAGGCCGTACCACGGGCGTCGCTGCCTGCAATCACCAATGCTTGTTTAACGCCCTTCAGTGGCGCATTAATGGTAGTAACGATAAAGGATTCCCATTTTGATTTGACGGCAGCTACATCTAATTTTTTTGTCCTGATTAGTGCGTCAATAAAAGAAGACTGACCAATAGTTCCTGCAATGACTACATAACTGCTATTGCTTTGAACTTCCGAAATAATAGCTGGTTTCACATCGCTTATCAATTCCATATCCGAAGCAAATGCATTAGCGGCAATATTTACAACTTTAGAATCCGCGGCATCCAAAAGAACTGGACAAACATTTTTTTCCTTAACAAGCGGAAAAGACCCGGGGTTAGGAGCTGAAACGATTTGTATCGCTTTTACGGGCCTTACCTGTGCGGCAACCAGGAAAGAAAAAAATGAAAACCCAACAACTAGTATTATAACTTTTTTCAACTTAGTCCATTTATTGATGAAGCAAATCCGGGTTAAAAAATTACCGGCCGCTTTTCAGGTTAATGCTTACCGGCTCATCCCTATCGCAAACAATTTCGCCATCTACATATTTCAATTCGGCTACCTGTATTACACTCCGCTTATCTTCAAAGCTTCCTCGTGGAGCAGGTTTGTCTTTTCGCCGGCCAGGATGTGTGAAATAATAAATGTAGGCGCGGTCGTTGTTTACAATCACATCGCAATGCCCGCCGATGGCCTGGTCGTCCAATCCTTTTCCCGGGCTTTCAAGGATGCGTTGCGATTGCTTTGTCCAGTTCAGCAAATCATCAGAAGCAAAAACCTCCATACCCTTCCATGCGTCTATGATCATCCAGTATTTTTCTTTCCATGTAAAAACCTTAGGCCCCTCGCCTCTTGCGGCAATGGCTTTTCCTTTATCGACCCAATGGTACGGATCCTTACTATCTGCATAATAAATGCTCTTACCATCCTTCTCATTATTATACCACATTCGCCAGCTTGTATCTGAAATCCGGTACACACAGGCGTCGATCACTTTGTTATTTACCAATGGCAAAACCGACTCATATTTCCAATGCAGCAGATCTTTGCTAATGAGGTGAACGATCGTACGGGGATGGTTCCAGTCTTTAAAAACACCCGGCACATAGGTGAGGTACATATGATACAAACCTTTGTGGGCGATGATCTCCGGAGCCCAGAAGGTATATCCGCTGTCCATTCTGCAATTGATATCGGCAGTGTCTTTGTACTTCCATATTTTGCCATCTTTAGATTCTGCGATGCCAATAGCCGTTCCATGCACCCAGGCCACCCCGGTGGTATCGGCCATGGCGGCACGGCGGTTAGTATAGAACATCCACCACTTCTTTTTCTCCGCATTCCAGACGATGACCGGATCAGCGGCACCGTCAAAAACGGGGTCGCTATAAACCGGTTTGGGTGCGGGGGTGTTATTTTTTTGCCCGGAAATACTTATGGTTAAACCCGAAAACAATAATGACAAACAAATTATAGCGGTGTACTTTTTCATTCTCAGGTGTAAATACTTGCTCGAAGATTGTTACGCCCTTTCAGGGCTTTGTTATTTTCATTTCATCCAACCCGGGGCGTTGCCCCGGGCTATTATCTTTCGCCCCTTTGGGGCTTGGCTACAAACTTTCCTTTAGCATTTTTATCAATTAAATACAGCAGTTACTTAATAGCCGTAATTGTTACAGGCCCCACCAAACCAGATGTCCTTGGCTCCCATTTAGACGCATCGAATAACCCGTCTGCACCACGGTTGGGCGCCAGTCTTGCCGGCATATTGGTGTTATTGAATTTGCGCCATACGATTTTCTTTTTATCCATATCGATGATGCGATTGGCCATGCTGTTGCTCACTTTAATTTCAAGCAGGTTCCCGGCTTTCAAATCTTTATCCTGGATCGTAACGGCATACACCGGGCCTAACAACGTGGCTATCTTTTTACCATTTAAAATCACTTCTGCACTTTCGTACACCTTGCCAAGATCCAGTACATACTGATTTGATTTTTCAGCAGGTCTTGAAAAGTTGGTGGAATAGGAAGCGGTGCCGGAAAAATAGCGGTAAGCGACTTCAGTGGTATCGGTCCAGGGCTTCAAAACCGAAACCTTTAGCGAAGGCGGAAGTGTGGCGCCACCTTCTATAAAAGTCAGGTTCCATTCGCCTTTGATTTCCTCAGATGTTCCTGTTGTATTGACGTAAGGATAAGCAGTACCTGTTAGTTTATCAGAAGTCTGGATCAGCATACTTTCATCCGGCTCCAATTGCAAATACACCTCGGTAAACCCGGCAGCATTCTTTCTTATTTTTGAAATACCCGTTTTAGCATTCATGGGATTGTACAAGGTAGCACCATTGACTTTCACGCCAAGAGGTACCCAATTTTCCAGCTTCTTCCCGCTATTGTTGGCGACAAAATATAAGGTGCCAGCGGCAAGTTTACGACGGTTGAATTGCAGGCCCTGGTCCACCAACATTTCCCTTCTTGTTTTAGCTACAGCTAATAATTCCAGCATATTATCGCCAATTAAGAACCGGCCCTTGCCTAATTCGGCTGTCCTGATACCGTTCACACCGCTGTTGCCAAATTTCAGTTCGGCCAACAATTTTTGCAAAGCAGCACGGTTCTCGTCCAAATGTCCATAGCCGGGGACATCGGATGGCAAATTTTTATAAGCTATTACTGTGGCGCCATTTTTAGCAAGTGTCAGGAGTTTTTCAAAAGTAGCGGGCATCATAAATTTACTGTCCGGCAAAACAATGGTTTGGTAGGAAACACCTCCGGTCAATATACCGCCGTTGGCAGCCTGCAGCTTCAGAATCTGCCGGTCGCTGATATAGTCGAATGCGTAGCCTTTGTCCTGCATTGTTTGGGCAGTAGCTTCAAAAGCAGAGCCCGTAAATTCAGGCCTCATGCCATCAAAATGTTGCAACAGGTCCCTTTCTGGCAAGGAATACTTATCCAGTATCGGAAAGTATAGCAGCACATCATTATCAGCCTTACCCTGCTGTAAAAATGACTGGGTGCGGGCAACATAACTATTCAGGGTAGAAAAATTATTCCAGAATGGGTTGGTCTGCGTAAAATGTACGGCTGCATAAAACAACCTTCCCGGCCAGGGTTCTGATGGCGGCGAATACACCGTTCCGTGATAGAATATATGATTGATACCGCCAACAAAATAAACGTCCAACGCTTTTTTAACATCGCCCAGCGTTGATACAAAATGTTCTCCCAGCCAGGTAGCAGATTCAGAAGCGGTAAGTTGCTTACCTGCTACATGTGAAGTGGATGATGCAAACTTGATACGAAGTATTTCAGTCCCTTCTGTTTCAGGAATGTCCACGACATTGTACAGGTCCAGCGTATTTGCCGGAGAACCATGCGACTGGTTGCGAACGATCTTTCCTTTACCTTTTGCCCACTTGCTCCATTCGCCTGTAAATTTTTCAAGGATCAATTCGTCAATGGTCATCCGGTAATCGCAAAGAACCCGGCTGCTTTTATCGTCACGGCTTTTTTCCAGTAAGGCCGGCAGCATAGTGCTAAGATCATAGCCACGGCGGTTCTTAAATTCTTCGAACAGTCTCGGTGTATAATTGCTTTGTCCCCTTGCATCATCCACTTCGTAGGAGTCATTGAAAAAGCCGCGGAGGCTGCTTAGATCTTTTCCTTTAAAAGCTTCATCAAAAGGCTTCAAATAATGCTGTAAAGCAGTGGCTGAAAAATGGTCGATCACATTGCCTTCGCCACCGGGTGCGGCACGTTCCACCTGTTTGCCATGGTAGCCCATAAATACGGCATAGAGTTTCCAGTTTCCGGCAGAAGCCGTCCAGTTTAGTTTTCCGGCGGCATCCACATTTTTGGTGAGGTTAATATTTTGGCCATCTTCCGAATATGCCATCAGTATCTGCAAAGGCAAAGCTTTTGGAAAACGCACCTGGTCCAGCGACAACGCCTGCAGGTCTTTGTTTAGTGAAACAGGGTCCTTAACGTCTTCAATCTTCAGTGTTTTATAATTCGCTGTGCGGATAAGGGGTTCTTGTATCAGCTCCACTTTTTCATTGAGCATTTCGCCACCTTTTACATCAAAGATTTTATAGGCCATGTACTTGCTGGCATCTTCATCGCCTATCCACGGACCGCCAAAAGGCCAGCCGGTGGCGTTCGCAAGGTCAATTCCAAGGCCCAGGCGCTTCCCTTCTTTTAATGTATGGCCAAAAACATCCATCCATTGCGGACTCAGAAAACGGAGGTATTGGCTTTCTTCTTTTTGCACGCCATAAATAGGAGTGATCTCCAGGCCACCTAAACCTGCCTTTTGATAATCTTGCATGACGGTGGTCAGGTCAGGTTTTGTTACCTGGCTGCCCAGCCACCACCACCTCGTCCAGGGTTTCGCCTGCTGGGTGATGGCAGGCCATTTTGCCTGGGAAAATGAAGTGGTAACTGCAAGGGTTAGGGCCGTAGCGGTTAGCAGTTTTTTTGAAAAAGCGTTTATAAGCATTATCGTTTTTTATTAATTATATCAGCGTTTGTTTTATGATTGCCTGGTCTCACGGCCTCGCCTGCTCCAAACAAGGCCTCACCCTCTTTCCCTCTCCTCGCGGAGAGGGACGGTGCTTTTGTACTAGTCCAAACATCGGTTCTTCCACATCGGCATTAGTACATATCCAAACAGTAATTGCAGATCACCAGCTAATGAACTAAGAACCAATCAACCAATCAACTAATCAACCAATCAACTAATTACTAACCGCTACCTCAGCGGCATACACCTGCTCTATCCCTTCAAAATTGGCCCTGAAAATGACCCATTTTCCATCGGGGGTGAAATGCACATTGGGTTCCAGTTTATAGTCATGGGTTTTCATGTTCACCAGCTTTTCACTTTTCAGGTTTTTTCCATCTGGTGTAAAAAGATAGATCCACTGGCCGTTTTTTGCTTTGGCCACCTGGCCGGGGTCGGCGCCGTCGCCACAAAAGATCTTTCCATTCTGAAAGGTATTGAAATGGATGCTCCATTCATCCCGTTGCATTTCCCATTTTTGTTCTGTTCCGGTGGCGATATCCGTGCCCCCAATAAAGAATGTTTGTCCCTTTGGCATTTGTAAATCGTACCAAATCGTTTTGCCATCGGTGCCCAGCCATTCATGACCGGCTATCTCCATATCCATGGTTCTTTTGTGCATCAATTTTACTTCCTTGGTGTTCACATTGATGGTCCATATCCTGTCGAGCTTATGCCAGGGGCCTTCATGACAAAACATGAGCAGCGCAGGGTCTGTGGGAGAAAATTGCACATGCCCCAGCCAGGTATTTTCGGTGTGGATCTTTTTAAGCTCACCGGTTTTTACATTGACAGTAAAAAGGTCGTTGGGCAGGTGGGCATCGAAAATGAGTTGAAAAAACTCACTTTTTAAGGGATGTTTTTTTACGATCTCCTTTTGTTCATCGCTGGCCTTTGAACCTGCGAGCAAGGTGCCATCTGCATTCACGGTAGCAATGCTTCCTTTATAATCAGCAGGAAATACAAATACCAGCCTTTGTTTTTTTGTTTTTACATGTACCGCAAATACACTGTCTTTTATCTGAAAGAAAGCTTCTTTTAGTTTCGGGCTTACCACTTCACCGCTCATGGGTACCGGGCTGTTGGTGAGCCTTTCTGCCTGGAATGTTTTCATATCCAGCAGGTACATTTGTTTGTCGTAAATATTTTCGGCAGTGGCAGGCCGACGTATCCGTTCACTTTCTTCGCCGCCTTTTTGTTTGCTGCTGTTGTAAAACACCATTTTGCCATCCACAAAGGGATCGTTGTGAAAATAGAAACTCATGCTGCTGCCTTCAATCCTGGACAGTTTCACCACTTTGTGGCGGGTGTCTTTATCTATCCATTCATTGGGCATGGGCTTTTGGCTGCCGGTTTCAAGTACGGGCTGCGCTTTTACTGCTACATGGCTTGCAAGCACCAAAGCCATAAGATAGCAATATCCCCTTGTTAATTGCCTGTAAACACTTGTTGATAGTTTCATTTTAGTTGGCTTTACCAGTGGCAGAAATAGGTGCTAAACAGGCCTGTATAAAAAGGTAAAACACAAACAAATACAATCGTGGAAACATTTTCATACCGGCAATTATCGATGCATAAACCCGCTCCAAATTTAACCCTGTAACGCAGGCCGACCGTCCCGTTCTATCCTGCGGATGTAAGTTGGCATATTATAAATGGAATCAGGTGATTTTAAAAATAAAGGGTGAAGAAGTCATATACCGGCCACCTTGCGAAGTGGTAAAAAGATAGGCTGGTTTTCCATCGAGGAAAAGTATTTGCGGCCTTTCGAAGCGGCCATATTTTTTAAGGTGTGAGGGTGCGGGCGGCTGCTGGATATACCGGTCGGCAGCATAATAAGCTATTTCAGGCTCCTTCCATTCTACGCCATTGCCGGATTCCATCAGCAACCCATTTTCATGATTGAAGAAACCCATATCGCGGGCAATCATTTTAAACTTCTTTTTTTCCATCCATACAAAAGCATCTTCAAACTGGCAGTTGTTGCCCTTGGCCGAAAAATCTATTACCGGGTTGCCCTCATGTTTTGTGTATGGGCCTTCCAGTTTATCAGCTACGGCCAGTCCGTACTTTCTGTTGCCACGTATGAGTGGATTGGTGGCGGTTTCGTAGTCTTTGGTATTCCAGGATTTATAGTAGAGCCAATACTGTCCGTTTGGATGTTTGATAAAAGCGGGATTGGTGGTGCAATGATCATCCCATGCACCTTCGGGTCCTGCTTCCAGCAGTGGTTTATCGGGTCGCTTCCAGGGTCCGTTGAGCGATGGCGCAGTTGCCAGACCAATTCGTTTGGTATTGGTTTTACCATTGCTGTTACCCATGTAAAACAAGCAATACTGGTCATCCACTTTTTTTATCAGCGGGTTATGGCAGGTGGTGCTGTCAAAGAAACCGGGACGGGGTGAAAAAACAGTTTCTACATAATTAAAATTGCTTTCGGCACTATCGGCAATGGCATGGCAAATTTCGCAGGCATTGATCCAGCCGCCCATTTTTTTCTCGGCTTTCCAGCGGGAAAAGAACAAGTGAATTTTTCCATCGTCTCCTTGTATCGGACTATTGCACCAAACATAGTATCCTTCCATTTCAAGGGCGCGGCCAATGGGTTTTAAATATCGCGCAAACGATGATTCATGATTTTTATCGAAGAAGCCGGAGGCCAGAGATGGCAATGCAGTTGCTGCTGACGCTAATGAAATATTGGTGAGAAAATCTTTTCTTGTCATTGCATAAATCGTTTATTTCTGACCGTCATATTTGTAGTAAAAAAAATCTACATCTACATAACCTGTATCAGCTGAATTATTGTAGTTATAAATACCAATCCGGTCGCCGCGATAACCGCCCCATGTCATTTGGTAAGCGTTACCAAAAGGTAAATAATTTACACCATCGGTACTGTAAGAATATTGACTCATTCCATCTAATCCCCAGGTTGATTTCAACCAAACAGTCTTTCCGGTAACAATTGATCCAGGTGTTAGTTTCCCTTTAACGTTGGATTCAATCTGAATGATGTTGTCATTACACGCTACGCCAAGAGACGAATAATTGGGTGAAGCAAAATGACATAATCCTGCCTTTTGGCCATCCACCATTCCTGTCAGGTCCAACTTAATACTTACTTCGTTGGATGTTGTTCTGAATGTGCGCTGTGTGAGCGTGTTGCCCGCCTTTAAAATATTGCCTGGTTCAAGAGGCTTATATGCGTAAAGCCTTAGGCAACCCGGCTTTTCACTCACCGACCATTTGTCATTGCGGGGTTGATAATTCCATTCCCATTGAGGTGGCAATTCTTTTCTGCTAAAATCATCGTCGGTTTTTGGCGTGCTTCGTTTTCTACCTTTTACCGGCATTTTCCCGGTCCATTTCATCCGGCCAATTCCATCGCTACCTACTTCACCAATAATGGGCCAACCATCAATCCAGGTTACCGGGAGCAGGCTCATATTACGGCCACTCCAATCGCCACTACCGTGATGGGTAAGAAAATACCAGTCACCTTTTGCAGTCTGTACCAGGCCACCCTGGTTGGGTTCTTTAAATTGCTTTTCAGCATGGTTCAGTTGCTTTATTTCTTCGTAAGGACCGTAGATATTTTTAGATCGCTCCATCATCACCACCCGGCCTTCCGCTTTTACTTCGCTAAAAAAATGATAGTAGAGATTGTTGATTTTATAAAGTTTGTTTGCTTCGCTTCCTTTAGATTGATGAATAACTTTACCCGTTTCCTTCAGGATGTTTTTGCCATCGGCAGAGAGTTTGAACAAATGGATTTTATAGTCATCGCTAAAGTTGGTCCCTACAAAATAACCCTGTCCATCATCATCCCAAAAAGGACAGCAGTCATCCCAGCCTTTTTCATTTAAAACCTGGTGCAATGGCTCCCATGGGCCAGCCGGGTTGGTGGCGGTGCTCATAAAATAACCTTCGTCAGGAGTACCAAAATAAACCCAGTATTTATTGTCATGATAACGGATAGCGCCGGCCCAGATACCCTTGCCGTAGCGGTTCATTTTGTCCCAGTTCATATCCGGCGAAATCACCGAAATATCATTCACCACATGGCCGATAATATCCCAGTTAACAAGGTCTTTGGATTGAAGGATCACAAAGCCAGGCGAAAACTGAAAGGTGGAGGAAACAGCGTAGTAATTTTCGCCAACCCGAATACAATCGAGGTCGCTGTAATCGGATGGAAGGATGGGGTTGGTATATGTGCCGTTGGGCTGTTGCCCCCAGGTTTGCCAGTTGCCCCAGGTGCGGGTGGTGTCTGGCTGTCGGGCAAAGGAGGTTTGAACCAGGAATAAAAAAATGACGGTTAACCGTAACATGAATTTGCAATTAAAGAAAGGGTCTGTCACTTTCTATTTGTAGTCAATCTTCAACAAAGAAACCCCCTGCCTTGGCAACATCACCTTTACCAACAGCTTTCCGTTTGCAGTTTGCAATTTCCCGGGCTTCCCCATGGTTTGTAACTGGCCGGCTTTTTCCAACTGTGCTATTTGTGCAGCGGTCGGGGCTTGTGGGCTACCCATCTTCTTCCATACTTCATAGGAATTGCTGTGTTCATTGTCAATGCGGTATTCAGTAACGGTAACGGTTTTTTGAGAAATGCCGTCAATACTCACTTCTACAGGTGTTGCCGGCTGTTGCAGGTCGTCGTCGTGATAGTTCCAAAGCATAACAGTGGCGCCAGCTTTATCTTTTGCTGCAAGGCCACCAATATCGCTGTTGGCTCCCCTTGCGCTGGAATCCACCATGGTTTTTAAGGCGTACATGTGGCTGCCTTTTACATCCACCCTTGTGCCTTTCATCATACCAAACATTCTGAAAACATTTAATACCGGCTTATCTACCCCGTTGGTGGCCAAATCCCGGAAACCATAAAACCAGGGCTGGTTTTCAAATTCGAAAGCCCAGGTTACAGCGCCTAAAAAATTCACTTTGAAGGAATCTGCCAAAAGGTATTTCCGGGCAAATGACGCCGCCGTATAGCTGGAGTACATGGTGCCGTTGCGGTATGCATTTTGTGGATCAGTTGCCATGCCACAGGCGGCACATCCTTCGGGGTCGCTTTCGCCAATAACAATGGGAATATTTTTTAACTGTGGATAAGATGCCACCAGTTTAAACCCAACATTAATATCCGTCAACTGCCGCCCCATATGCATCCGCACGTGGCCGTCCACCACCCTCGGTGAGCCTTTGGCGTGAAACAGGATCATATCAACCGGTGCACCAATTTTGCCCGTGACATAATTAGTATCCTTAAAGCAATGTTTTATAAATGCATGAAGCCACTGCTGCGCCGAATTGCCGGCCGTACCAGCGATATTGATGCCACCGATTTTAGCAGTCGGCAATGCGCGTTTCACTGCATCTGCCGTATAATCGTACAGCTTAAAAAATTCGGTTTGTGTGCCCTTCCAGTAGCCGTTGGGTTCGTTCCAAAGTTCCCACCACCAGCTTTCCACTTCTTTTTTACCATAACGGGCCACGCTATGCTTCACCCACTGGTACACGAGTTCAGCCCATTTGTTGTAATCTTTTGGCGGATAGGCCCAGCCGGTGATGATCTTAAAATAAGGTTCCCCAGGTTTCCAGTCGTGTTTATAAGGACTGGGATTGGTCGACATGGCTTCGGGCATAAAACCGATCTGTGCCAATGGTTTCATTCCCCGCTGCACATAGGTGTCGAAAATGCTGTCGATAATGCGCCAGTCGTACACCGGCTTTCCGTTGGCATCTTCGGTGTAAGCATTGGTGCTACCCCACTTTAGAGCGGCCACACCATCGCCGGTCACCAGCAGGCTATGCGCCCTTACATATACCGGCACAGGACTGAGTTTTGAAATTTCGCTGAGCAATTTTTTGCCATCCTTCATGTAAGTGTAGTTGGGCTCATCGTAGCCGAACCAGGCCCAAACAGGTTTCATCGGGGCTATTTCTTTGGTAAGGTCTACATGGATGGTCGCTTGTTGTCCATAGGCAGATATTACCAGGGAAAGCGATAACAGGATACTAAGAATTTTCATAGAGAGATGTTATAGGTTGGTAGTGGTGGTTTTAATAAATTGCCGGTCTTTGATTCCTTTGCTGTTTTGAATGGTAAAATTTTCAACATTATTCAGTATCACGCTCTTGCTTCCGTCTACCGGCTGCATTTTTACGCGAAGCAAATCTGCACCTTTCACATCATCCATCACAATAGCCGGCCGTACTTCTTTTCCAAGATAACTCAGTTCCACATTATTCATTTTTATTCCTTTCACGTGGCGTATAAACAACCCATAAGCCGGCATAATACCCATTTTCGCGGGCTCGGGGTAACCCTTTTCATTTTCAGGAACGATAGCCGGAATTTTCGCAAAAGAAGAATCCATTTGCCGGTAATAAATGCGGATGTTGTTGAGTTGTACATCTTCAATGATCTTTCCTGGAACGCCACTAATAATGGATCCAAAATGCGAGTCGGCATTATACACCATGACATTACTGATCATCACTCTTCGTAGCGCACCCGCAGTGGAATCGCCGGGTGGCATCCGCATCCTCGAAGCCAGTCGAAGAAACAATGGTGCATTCACGATATCCCTCATCGTGATGTTGGTGATGGTCACATCTTCGAGCAATCCGCCATCAACCGTTTCTAACGCCAGCCCACGGCAATATTCAAACACACAATTGGAGATGGTAATATTTTTGAAACCGCCGTTTGATTCCGTACCAAATTTTATCCTGCCCGTTGGACCTTCATGATCGGGCACACGGTTCCATTCTTTACGTTGATAGGTGGCGTTGTAAAAAGTTCCCAAGTCATAGCCACTTACCTGGCAGTTCGTGATCGTTACATTTTGTGTGGGCTTTGCGTAACCAAGACCAAAGGAGCTTTTTAAACAAATGGCATCGTCCCATGGAGAATTAATGGTACAATTGGAAATACGAACATTGTTACAACAGTCTATATCCATGCCATCCCTGTTGGTATCCATTTTCAGGTTGTCGATCGTGAAATTATCAACACCTGTTGCGAGTATTCCAAAATGGCCGCCGTTAAGAATGGTAAAATCTCTCAATATTACATTGCGGCATAGCTTTAATGCAATCGCCTTGTTGCCCCACGGTCTTCGTGCAGAGGCTCCACGCCGGAGGCCTTTACCATTGATGATACCGGGGCCGGTGATGGAAATGTCTTCCAGATTTTCACCCCAGATCAAACTATTGTGCCAATGGCTGTGGCCATAGTCCTGGTATTGGTCAAATGCATTGGGTTCGGCATCATCATATTTTCCATTATGACTGGAGTCAGCAGCCAGCAACACGCTGCCTGCATCCAGGAAAATGGCAATATGACTTTTAAGGCGAATAGAAAAACTCAGGTAAACACCAGCAGGAAAAAATACCGTTCCACCGCCAGCTTTTACCGCAGCTTCAATGGCGTCATTAATAGGTTTGGTGTCAAGCGTTGAGCCATCGCCTTTGGCGCCATAATCCCTGATATTGTAAAACGCAGGCGTGGCGTGGGTGGCTAGTGAAACCAACAGCAAGAGCAGGAAAATAAATGATCGGGGCATTTTAAAGAGCATGGTTACATATATCTAAAGATCACAGAGCCATTTACATTAAAAATTATCTGTACGGAAGGGTGATGCAGGAAGATTGGCAGTATTGTACAAACTTGTGGGCGGATTATTACTCCACCCATACCGTACGGCTACCGGGTTTGAAATTTCAGGGCTGGAAACCTCCACGGTGTTACCTACAATTTTTGCGGTGGCCCAAACAAATTTCTTATCTGCTCCGGCTATTGCAAAGCCTTTTAGCAAGCCATCTTTTGCTACCAATCCCTCCCCCACATGGTTGAAATGAAGGCGGATCATTGTGCCTGTATTTTCCATTTTTTTATAGATGGGTCCGGAATAAACAACCTTTTCGCCGTAGGCAACCGCCCTTGCCGCAATTGCCATCCGGCGGCCGATATCCTGCTTATTTTTGGGATGGACATCGGCCATATCCAATGGATTGGCATTATCAATAGCCACTACCATGGCAGTTTTCGGGATGGAAAGGTTTTGAAGCTGGGCTTCTCTCTTAACAGCTTCTGCGCCACCTTTTGCAGGAATAGAATCGTAGGTCTTCCCGATATTGGCGAGTTGCACATAGATGAATGGAAACTGCCCCTGGCCCCATTGCTGGCGCCAGTCTGTGATCAGCGTCTCCATGATCTGCCTGTAAATTTTTGCCGTGGGACTATTGCTTTCACCCTGGTACCACAAAGCACCGCGGATGGCATAAGGTACCAACGGCTTTACCATACCATTCCACAACACCGACGGGTTGTGTTGGTCACGCACAGGGTTCGGATCCCTGGGTCCCCTGGGTTCATCTTTACCTGCAGCTTTTGCTTCGGCTTTTGCCAACAGGAATTTTTCATAGGCGAGATTATACTTATTTATTGCTGCCGTGTCGGCTGTATACTTACTCAGTTTTTCTTTAAAACTACTTTGAAGGTTCCTGAAAGTCGTGTCGCTGGCAAGCGCTTCCTCCCTGATCCACGCCTCCGCGGTGCTGGCGCCAAATGCCGTAGTGATGAGGCCAATCGGGATCTTCATTTTAGCTTGCAGATCTCTTGCAAAAAAATAAGCCACCGCAGAAAGATGCCCAATGGTTTTAGGCGATACTATTTCCCATTTACCTTTTACTTCCGATTGTGGTGTAAGCGCCGGTGAAAAATCAGTATCAAAAACGCGTATCAGCGGAAAGTTTGCAGCTGCTACTTCTTCAGCTTCGTTGAATACCCCACACCAGTAGCGGTCTTCGCGGGCCACCGTAAAATCCATATTGCTTTGACCCGAGCAGATCCATACTTCGCCGGCGTACACATCGGTAAACGAGATTTTATTGGTACCGGAAACAGTCATGGCATATGGGCCACCAGCCGCCAGTTTATCCAGATTCAGTTTCCACTCACCGTTTACTGATGCGACGGTTGACCTGGCTTGTTTTCCGATCGTTACGGTTACTTTTTCACCTGGTGAAGCAGTGCCCCAAACCGGCACGGGCATATCATATTGCAATACCATGCCTTCGCCAAAGGGGCTGGCAAGTTTTACATCAGCATGCACATTTGAATGAAGGAGCAATACACACCCTGCCAGGCAGGAAATCATTTTTGAAGAAGTGACCATAGTCAATATTTTACTTTTTTATTTTATCAAACCTGCCGGCATAGCCACCATTGGCATTCATTTTAATACTGACGACAGAACTGCTATTAGGTTGTGTTGTTTCTAACAGTGCATTGTTTTGTTTTGAGCTATCATCCAGAACAGCCGACAACGCATAGCTCCCTTTCAGGAAAGAACAATCCACATCAATGGTGCGGGGTTCTTTACTGCTACTCATGGCTGCTAAAAACCATGTATTTTCTTTTCGCCTTGCATACAAAACAAGTTCGCCGATCTTACTCTGTGGCAACACCAGTGTCTCGTCCCATGTTGTAGGAATGCTTTGAATCATGTCTTTGCAGGGGTTATCCAGTATGCTTTGCGGATCGGCACCCAGGCACAAAAAAGGCGAGGCAAAAACAATCATGCTGGCAACATGATGTGCCCAGCTTACTTCGCCTGTACGATTCCCAAAATGAACCGGTGTATAATCAGCATGGCCGGCCAGGTAACGCGTAAAAGGCAGGATGGTATTGGATGGCGCCCATGGCGGCTGGTTCTCCATTCCTCTTATTGCCTCTCTTGTCATTTCATTGGGCCAGGTCCTGGACTCCCCGGTTGGTTTATTGGCTCCATGAAAATTCATCATCAGCTCATATTCTGCCGCATCTTTTAAAGCTGCCTGGTAAAACCGGGTTATCTCCTGCGATTCAGAATCAAAGAAATCAACCTTTAGCCCTGCAATACCGAGCTCTTTACATTTTTTAAAGAAAGTTTTTCGTTGTTCCGGATCTTTAATACCGGGTATCCCTTTCCTGTCGGGGTAAGCCTTCCATATCCAGATTTTTACCCCTTTAGCGGCAGAATAGTCTACCAGTTCTTTCATCATTTGCCATTGATCTCTATTATTTACACTGTCCTTCCAGTCGCTCCAGCCCTCATCCACCAAATTGTATTCAAACCCCAATTCTGCAGCGAGATCAGAAAAATGTTTCATATTCTCCAGGGTAACCGATCTTGTTTTGGCCAGCCAACTCCATACGCTACGCCCGGGCTTTACCCAACTGGTATTGTAGCCTTGCGGAAATAACTTTTTATCATAAGGAGGCGATACATTAGCGATGATATCGCAGTTAACCAAGGTATTGAGGTCTTTTCCGATTTCAATTATCCGCCAGGGAGATTCCATCGCTGCAAGTCCGCTTACTTTGCCCGAAAGATTAGCAAGCAGGCCCCGGTTCCCATCCGCAATAAGCGACATGCCGGCAAAGTCGGTAAGTCCTCCTTCGGTAATAGCGGCATAGCCTGCGTTTCCCGGTAATTCTATCGTTACAGGCGGGCCCATCAATTCGCCTTGCTTCACCGTATCGATTAATTTGCTGCCGTATTTTCCCTCATAATATTTTACGTTCGGCTGGGACCAAACCACACTACCAGCGGGCAATACAAATTCGGTAATATCCTTTTCTACACCAGCAGCGCCCTTGCTATTTGTAATGTACCGGAATGCAACCCCATCGTTAAACACCCTTACCTCTAAGCTGAACGGGAAATAGCTTTTGAAAGAAATCACTACGCTGTTGTAGTTATTTACGGCCTTATTGTGCACGCCGCGGTAGGGATACTCTTCACGTACCTGCTTTTCTTTTATTGTACCCACGGCTACTTTGTCTCCCAACGTAAAGCCGTTTATAACCAGGCCCAAGGCAGATTTCTCAATAACCACCACCTTATTAAATGCAACTGAATAAAAAAGCTTATCATTTTCTATCGCTGCAGTAAAAACAATTTTCCAATCCGGACTATAAAAAAAGGTAGCCCCATTTTGAGCTTTTGAAAACAGGGAAACAGTAAACAACACCCATACAGGAATCAGTCTTTTCATATCAAAAATTTTATCAGGCTCCGGTTACTTATAGGTTCTTTTCAGCCATTCTTCCGGTACCGGGATAATACAAATGTTCATCGACTTGTTATCTGCAGAAAGCATGGCCGACTGAATTTCAATCTTTGTACCGTCGGGACTCATCGTTGGATGTGGATGATCGGAAGCTGTAGCTTTATGACCAGTTGAAAGCAATATCATTTCTTTTGTGTGACGGTCAATCAAATATAAATTTCTTGCAAAGTCATCTCCTACTGCCCAGCGCCCGTCTGGCGAAGCACTTACATGCCAAAGACCACTGCCGCTTTCTGTTTGTCCAACTATTATCATCTCCCTTGTGCGAAGATTCACAATTCCCAACCCGGTTGGTTTCTCCCTTGTACCTGACGGGCCCCAGGCTGCTTCCTGCCCCGGATTGGCGCCACTTACAGCGGTGCCTGCTTCAGCATTCTTGTTGGTTCCTGGAATTTTCCGATGTCCCATAATTGCAATAGCGACTTCGTCTTTACCTGTAACCGCTTCATGTGTTACCCACTCATATTCCGACTCGGGATATAGAGGCCTTAAACCAGTGCCATCAGCCATCACCGTCCATGTCCTTTGGGGTGATTTTCCACCTGTTTCCCAACAGAAAATAATTTCACCGGCTACCCACGGGTTGGTTTGAATATGACCTACCTGGAACGGAACGGATACCACATATTTAATGGCGCCGGTATTGATATTCATACCTGCAATGCCCGATGGGCCTGCGCCCATATTACGTGGGCCGAACGTACCTTTTAATACTGTGCCAGGTGCCAGGTGCTTTGCTGCTTCCTGCGTACCCACCCGAAAGAATGCCCACTCTTCATCACCATCCAGCGCCATGTCGCCACCGGCTCCCAATTCTTTTGGCGTGGTTCCGCAAATACGTTGGTAGACATCCGCTTTTTTTAAAGTACCTGCTTTACTGTCTGCAAATAATTTAGCAAGGTCTACTTCTATGATCTGAACAGGTCTTTGCACCCTGCGTCGTGCCGTGTCACCAGGCGTTGAGGGAATGGTATCTGTTTTTTCATTTCGCATAAAATACAGCTTCATGCTTTTGCGGGCAACATTGAGCATACCGGTGTAGCCGCCTTCGGTTACCTGGACCATGTCGCCGGTCTTTTCATTTACTGCCATTGCCTCTCCCTTTACCCGGTTGCTTCGGAATATCAGCCATTCACCATCGCTGGTCCATTGGTTATGGGTCTGGTAAATTTTTGCATCGCCATTTGGTGTGCTGGTCAAAAAAGTCAGCATGGTTCCCGTAACCGGGTCTTTTACTACTTTCCGCTCAGAGGGAAACCGTTTGCCAATCTGTGACCAGGCTGTAGTTACCGGCAAGAACAGAATGGTGAGCACTACTGCTTTGATCAAATGAACAATCTTTTTCATGTTGGTTTTATTTATCGTTACTACGCTTTTGTAAAAACTAATTCTCCACCTTGACCTATTCTGCATACACTTCCTCCAACTGCCGGCTCAGGTACTTAAAAGACAATGGCATGTCATTCACGGGGTTACTGGTATTCCCCTCAATAAAAATATAGCCCTTGTAATTGGCAGTGCGAAGTGCCCTCAAATAGGGTTTAAAATCATCGCCCTTAACGCCGGGGAATGACCGCTTTTCTTTTTCGGCAATCTCGCAGTACACCAGAATATCTGCAGCGTCCACAATGCTTTGCGGCGACTCGCCTTCCCGCATCATGTGAAAAATATCGGCATTCAATTTAAAATTAGAATGATTGACAGCCCTTACTACTTCTGCCGCAGCTTTTAAAGTGATCAAAAAATTGGTTTCAGCAGCTTCAAGACTTTCGAGGGCTATTACGATGTTATACTTTTTTGCAATGATGGCCAGCTTATGGCATAGCAACGCAAAATCCGCTTGTGCCTTTTGTACGTCATACCCATCCGGGATCCTTCTTGCGCCACCGCTGCCTAACACAATAAATTCGAGGCCCGCCTTTTCAGCCCTTGAAAAAACCGTGTCTGCATAACCTAATATCCTGTGCTCATCCACATTGGGTCCTGCAATTTTCATGGTACTGCCCGGGAAGAAAATATTACACAGTAATACTTTACACCTGGCATTTTTTATTTGTGCAAGGTTTAGCTGGAACTGCTCTTCCGTCAACGACGGTGAAAGCATTTTACCGACCGACTCGCCCAGCATAAGAAACCCGGATGCGTACACAAGACTATCCTGTTCTATCGAAGCCACAATGCCTACCTGGGGTTTCGATTTCTTAGCTGGCATAAAGTCAAACATACCAGCAAGAGATATGGCAGAAAATATGGTTACGAGTGCCGTTTTCATTTGTAATATTTTTATTCTCTATCTGCAGCCAGCTCCCCGCATCTATAATGACCTCAACTTCGCTCAAAATCCGGGTTTGATTCTCAGACCATCAACGCTGTGCATTTGCCTTCTTATATTTCATCACTTCGATTCCGGCATCCAGGAAGGCACCCAATCCATGAGGGTCATTTTTCCCCACCGGCCGGGTGTAATAAAATACAAGATCACTGGATATTCCTGTACCCACACATACATCTTTCATATAACCTTCAGGCGTAATTTCTTTAGTCTTCAATGCATTCCAGCCCCTGGTGGCAATAGAGGCATAACGCCTATCAATCCAGCCCTGGTTAACTGCTCTTGCTATGGAATAGGTGAACATGGCTGTGCAGGAAGACTCGGGATAAGAATCTGATTTATCCAGCAACTGGTACCACAGCCCATTGGGTCCCTGGTATTTTGCGATGCCAATTATCTGTCGTTCGAGGTTGGCAAGAATGGCTTTTCGTTGAGGATGATTTTGCGGCAACAAATTCAGCAGGTGAACCTGGGCTACCATGATCCAGCCATTGCATCGCCCCCAGTAAGCTACGCCATTTTGTTTCACATCGTTGAAGTAACAGTGGTAATACAGTTGCTTATTTGGATCCCACAGGTATTTGGTAAAATTCAGTACCTGTTTTATGGCATCATCAAAATATTTCTGGTCACCGGTGAGGCGTGCCATTCTTGTTAAAAAAGGAACACTCATATACAGATCATCCGCCCATAAAGTAAGCTGGTGGGGCACTTTTCGCGATAATGTACCATCCTCAAAACGATCCTGTATGGTAGTGATATGATTGGCGGCTTTATTGATATAGGCCAGGTAATCGTCCCGCTTAACTGTTTGGTACACGTCTAAAAGACTGGCACCCATCGCACCACAATCATCCAGTTCCCGCATTACAAAATGAGAAGAAAAAGGAAACCTCCTGGTGGCCTGTACGGTCATGGCGGCAGGGTTTGCAGACGCTGCTTTGGTATAACGTTGTTCGAATACTTTATAATTATCAAACACAAATGCCAGCTGCTTTTTTGGATGGTCAGCATATTTCGTATCGCTCAAAAAAGCAGACAGGTTCAGCATCGCCATATTCAGTACACCATTGGGATAGCCCCATCCTGCGTACCCGCTTTTTATTCGTACCGTGGCGGTATCCGGCACATCTTTAGCAGAAGTATAAGTTTGCTTATTGTGGGTGCCTTCAAATTCATAAATAGTTTCCCTAATAATTTTATCGGCTACCCTTCTTAATACTTCTTCATCCCTGACGCTGTCAGCCCCGGGTTGTGCAGTAACATGCAGCAATAGTATGAACAGGCAGGTAAATAACATAGTAACTTTTTTCATACGCTTCATTTATTTTGTTTGAATAAATTCCAACTCATTCGCTGTCACAACGCCCCCTTGTCCGTTTCTATTTTTTCTCACCACCAGCCACTACTCCTCTCTCCTGAACAATTTCATTGTCGGGTCTATTGTTGGCCAGCCCGCCTCATCAATATACATCGGCCTGATATTGAGCAACGACGCTCCTTTTTGAGAGTGTGTATAAGCATGATACACGATGAAAGTAGTATCGCGTTCCGTAAAAAAACCATTATGGCCGCGGCCGGGCTCGCTACTATCGCCAGCTAAAAAAAGACTGTATTTATTGTTTGCCCAACTTTCTCCCTGCTTGTTCAAATAAGGGCCTTTTACATTTTCAGCCCGACCCATTACTATTTGATAGGTGCTGCTATCTCCGGCGCAACAGCGGCCACGGCTCGCAAAAATGTAATAATACTTAGGGCCTTTAATGATGAAAACGCCTTCGCCCAATGAGGTAGTTAGCGTTGTCAATTCGGGCGGATCCTTTTTGAGTTTACCAGTGTTGAAATCCAGTTCCGTCAATCTCAGGCCTGCTTTGTATGAGCCATACACCAGGTATTTTTTTCCATCTTTATTAATGAAAATATTGGGGTCAATTACGTTTACTCCTTCGCCGCCATTTTTGTAGCTCATCACCTGCCCTTCATCCACCCATTTGTAGGCAGGGTCATTCTTGTCAAGCGTGGTGTTGGTGGCATATCCAATACTCGAATTAAAGTTCATCCAGGCAGAGACAGAATAATACAGATGATATTTCCCGTTGCTGTAGTGTATGTCTGGTGCCCATAAACCGATCTTCTCTTTAATGTCATTATTCCACCAGCTGAATTTGATACTGTCCCTGCCAAACACGCTGCCGGCATTGGTCCAGTTGATCCTGTCTTTGGAAGTTTTGATACCCATCCCGGTAGTAAAGACATAGTAGGTATCTCCCTGTTTTATCATCACGGGATCATGGGCATTCAGGTTGCCCTTCAACCCATTGTTTTCAATGATACGATTGCGGTCCTGCGGCTGTGCTGCTGAATAGTGGTTTACCAAAGCCAGCAGGTAAACCGCGGCAATTATTCTTTTCATATTTATAAAACAGGCAGGCATTATTTATTCAATGTTTTGGTTTGGGATAATCCGTTTCGCTCCGCACGCTTACTGAATGATCGGTAGGAAAGTTTTCAGGTAGAAGATAAGAAGTTTTACCTGTAGCAAGCCATTCAGTTGCCCGTATTATAAGGCTTTGAAACCCAACACAGCGATAGCTTATTGGGTACACTTCGTCTTTCCACAAATGCCCCATGCTGGATACGTACACCCGGCCTTTACCATAGTTCACCACCCATTCCACCGGCCACTTTCGTTTGGTGGCAGAATCCATAGCATAAGACAAAACCGTGAGGTTCTCAGCGGGGCCGCGGGCATGGGTATAAAGCTCCATAGATGGTGTTATCCATTCGGCAGGGAAACCTTTGTTTATTGGATGTCTATTTAAGATGCTGATGCGGGCATCAAATCTTTTACCGTGGTTGGTACCACTACCCTGCCCCGGTGGTATGCGGACCAGCTTATTCAAACTATCCAGCTCAATGGCGTACCCGGTTTCTTTCGACCGCCATCCGAGGCCCATCATTTTATCGTATTCCTTCCAATGCGCAAACGAATTGTTGGCAGAATGGAGAATATACAAACCACCACCGGCTTTCACATATGCTTCCAATTCAGCTTCAATATTGCGGGGCCATTTGATGTTGCTGTTTTTAATATTGTTAGTGTTTTGGATCACCACATCATAATCTTTGAAATGTGGATTCCAGTATTGCCAGGCGGTATCTTCTGCTGTTGGCGGTGTTGCGCTAATCGCCACCTTAAAACGCCCGGTTTCCTCCAGTATATCTTTTGTTTCTTTAGTGGTCTCTTTCCAATCATGGTTGCTAAAACCATCTACGATTAGCACGTTTATTTTCCTTTGTGCCTGCGCATGAAAAACAAAGGCAAGCATGAAAACAAGCAGGTATGAAAATTTTAATTTAAACATTCGGCATTTCTACATTCTTAGTCCTCAAAAGCCAGCCGCCGGTACCACGGCCAACGACTGGTTTGCCCGGGCCATAAAGACCCGAACCGCTGTTTACGATTGCTTTAATTGCTTCCGTTGAAAATATTTGGGGTGCCTGTGCCCGGGAGTGGAACCCGGCAATAAGTATGGCAAAACCGACCGTTAGAAATCGTGTATATTTCATGCCTGCAAGCGTTTTATACCGGCCACTTTACATAGCTGGTATGAGGCAATAAATCTACACGAAGCAACGAGCCGCTGCGTCCTGATGCATCCTGTTATTAAGGTTAATTAAGGTTGATTTTTTAGGGGAAACAAAATACAATCGGTTGTAATGATCCGGGCAAGCAAATTGAGACTTATAATTCCCTGATCCAGATGTTGCGGAAACTTGTTGGGTTGCCGTGATCCTGCAATACGATGGGCTCTTTGTTGGCATGTTGCACATATTTTGGAATGCCAATATATTCAGTAGGGCCCCAAATTTCTATGTTGTTTTGCACTAACACGCCATTGTGAATGACCGTGATACGGGCAGGTGATTTTACCATGCTATCTGCACCAAACCTTGGGGCGGTAAAAATCACGTCATATACCTGCCACTCTCCTGGCGGACGGCACGCATTAACTAAAGGAATTCTTTGTTTGTAAATGCTTCCGGCTTGCCCATTGCTATAGGTTACATTGTTATAATTATCCAACACCTGGAGCTCGTAGCGGCCCATAAAAAAGATGCCGCTGTTGCCACGGCCCTGTCCATCGCCTTTCACCACAGCCGGCGTACGCCATTCTATATGCAACTGGCAATCGCCAAAGCCTTGTTTGGTTTTAATATCGCCTGCTTTTTCTACGGCGGTAAACTCGGTTTCCCCTGTTGCCCATTTAAAAGCCGAGCCGTCCTTTCCAATCCATTTATCACTGTCTTTTTTACCGCTATAGAGCACAATGGCATCAGATGGAGCACCTGTAAATCCAGGAGTGCCCGGAGTAATCACTTTTGGCACAGGCGACCAAATTTCAGTCAGTTTGGGGTCGCCCTGGCTTTGTGCGGCTGCACTTATTGCCAGAATGGTTAATGTCAGTAGAAAGCAATTCGTTTTCATAATATCGTTTAATAAATGTTAGCGTAAAACCTTGCGGAAATATACTCCTGCTCATTCACACTGCAAAAAATAAAGAAGCCTGCCATCATCACGACAGGCAGGCTTCTTGGATTGGTGCGTTATTGTAAGAATCTAGTAACCGGGGTTTTGATAGGCAAGTCTTGCTGCTGCATCAAAAGGGGTACCTGCTTCATTGGTAAGTGCAACCAGGTACGCATTGGGCCATGGGCGGAAGGTGTAATGTTTTTTCATCTGCCCTTTGCCATTGCCGTCTTGCCCGTTACCATTGACCGTGTTAAAAGCTACCGGCCAGAGACCCATTTTATCGGAAGCCATCTGGTTCAGATAAATAGCACGTTCGTACAAAATACCTGCGTTGTGAAGGTCCTCCCAGGCAAGGCCTTCGGCTAAAAATTCGCGGGCTTTTTCATTGTAAATAAAATGGACAAACATATCGGCTTTGGAAGTAACGGTGGGTATATAACCCTCCGCAATAGCTTCCGGCGTTCCGGCTGTAAAATGGTTTTCGGAAACCGTTATTTTGCCATAAGCAGTAGCGGCAGCCGGGTAAGGTGCTACTCTTTCAGCCGGTGACAAACCAATGGCTTTGGGTTCCCATTGCACCAAAACACCAGGGCGGTTCTCACCCCCTTTATACGCTGCCCGCTGGCGTATCACATTTATATCGGCCACAGCCATACCATAAAGTCCTTTGCGGCCATACGCTTCGGCACGAATCAGGTAGGTTTCCGCCAGCCGCATCAATATGGCGTCGCGGGTACCGCTTTCGCTGTTAAAATTGCCCTCATCGGTACTGCCACCGCGGGTAGGATCCACATTCTTTTTGGATGCGAGGTAGGGTGCGGTCATTGTATTGGCAAGGCCAAGATTATTACCATTATGCCAGAGCCTGTAATAAAAGCGGTTGGTTACGGCCGACTTGATCCACCGCACCATAAACTGGAACGGCATACTCATTACCATCGTGGAATCGAGTGCTTCCTCTCTTGAATTTTCAAGATAAATAAGGGCACGTTCGTTCTGCACGATTCTTTTGGCACCAGCAGTTACCGTGGGCTGTCCGGCCGGTTTATTGGCATTCCACCAGGTAGCTGCGGCAGCAGTCCAGGTGTACGATGTACTGGTGGCAGCAGGCATGTTGCTGACGTACTCATAAGAGAAAGTTTTGTAATAGCGGCTGTCGTTCACTTTATCACGGAAGTTATCGTAGCCCCAGTCTGTGGGTTTAAACACACCAAACGGTCTTCCATATGCCATAGAACGGGTAACGCCGGTTTGATTGGTATAATCGCCGATATGATAGTTTACAGAGCGGTTGCCGCCAAACCTTCCATTGAGCGACACGTTAATGTCGAACTGTGCGGCCCACAACACTTCTTTGTGCGGCATGCTTTCTGATACTTTGGGGTCAAACAGCATCCAGTAATCCGGTGCCAGCCCACCTGCACCGCCATTGCCGGTTATTACTTCGCTGGTAACGGTGATGACGGAATCAAGGTCGGTAGCTACACTGCCTTTATAAAGCATTTTCAGGTGCGCTTCGGAACTGCTCCCAAAGCCAGATGCCTGTGCCCTGTTGAGGTATAGTTTGGCCAGTAAATGGCCAGCTACCCATTTAGAAATGCGCCCCCTGTCAACAGTGGCAGGCAAGTTTTGATAGGCCCATTTTACATCGGCGATTATCTGGTTGTAAATGAGTTCCAGTTTGGCTTTAGGGTAAAAATACACGCCGTTATCCTCTCTTTTTGGGGTCAGCAACAATGGCACATCACCCAGCTGATTAGAAATCAAATAATAAGCCCAGCTACGCAAAAAAAGCACTTCGGCCCGGCGGGTTTTCCTAAAAGTTTCATCTGTTCCAAACTTGCCCGGCTTTACATTATCAATTACGTCTAACGCTATGTTGCAATTATTAATATGCGGGTAAGCACCCATCGGGGCATTGTTGGCATTAGCGCCACCGATATAATTATTTACATTGCTGGCCACGCTACTTACATCGCTGCCATACTCGCCACTACCCAACCTGGCCCAGTTGGTGTTTACAGTTTGGTAGGCATCGGTTTCAGTTTCTATTAACCGGGCTCCGTTGGCATCCCACTCATGTTTTACACGGGCATATACATAAAGCCCGGTAACAAGACTTTCGAGGCCATTTTCGTTGTTATAATAATCCTGTGTCAGGTTGCTCACCTGCTTTTCTTCCAAAAATTTTTTGCAGGAAGAAAGAGAATTTAATGTCAGTAGCAACAGCAAAATGGAACTATATTTTTTCATGACTTATTTTTTAAATGTGGTGTTTTATTAGAGACCCAACCGTAACCCAAATACAATGCTTTGCATCAGTATGGTGTTATTGTTTACACCACCTAAAGGGCTGGTGGCGTTGCTGTTGGGCTGTGATTGCGCGGCCCAATTGGTCTCATCGTCGGGATTGATGCCGGCCTTTACCAGGTCACCGCCAAACATAAAGGGGTTAAGCACCTGCACATTAAGCTGAAGATTTTTTATAGAAGCTCTTTTAAGCAATTTGGCGGGCATATCGTAGGTGAGCGAAATATTTCTTACCGCAACAAAGGAACCATCGTTAAACTGCATGGCAGGGGTGAAATTATCAACGGCTGCACCCGAAATTAACAAGGGCCACTTTCCATCAGGATTTGTCCACGACCAGTTATCGGTTTCGTTGCGGCCAAAGATGCCAGGGTATCCACCGAAATAAGTTTGACCTATACGGGCATAGATAAAGCTGCTGAGCGAAAGGTTTTTATATTTAAAAGTATTGGTGATACCGCCGTAAAATTTGGGGTTTCCATTTCCACGAATGGTGTAATCTTCAGCATTGATCCTGTAATCGCCATTTTTATCTACCACCTTTATCATGCCGGGGTAAAACCTGGTGCCACCCGTAGTATTAAATTTGGCCATTTCGGCAAGGTCTTCCTTGGTATTTTGCCAGATACCTGCATTATCGTAATGGAAAAACACGTTGATAGGCTGGCCAATAAACCGGCGCTCTGCCAGCAGATCCTGCTTGCCATTCAGCAATTCTACTATCTTTTCTGTGTTTCTTGCAATGTTGAATTCAGTAGTCCAGGTAAAATTTTTATTCTGCACGTTCACTGTGGTTAGGGTTAGTTCTATGCCATTGTTTTGGGTGCTGCCAATATTTACAAATTTTTGCACATAACCAGATACTGCCGGAAGCGTACGGCTGTACAACAGGTCTGAAGTGGTGGCCTGGTAATATTCTGCCGAGCCACTCACACGCCTGTTGAATAACGAGAAGTCAAGACCAAAATTCCATTGGGCGGTCCGCTCCCACCCGAGGTCGGGGTTTTGTACCAACTGTGGCAGGTTCCCAATACCTGGAAGCGTTCCGAAAATATAAGGATTTCTGCTAAGCGGACCGGTAGTGGTGTATGGGTTTACCGAAGAGTTGCCGGTAACACCGTAACCCACACGGGGTTTGAGTTCGGTTAGCCATTGCACGTTTTTTAAAAATGGCTCGTCCTGTAATTTCCATGCCAGGGCGAAAGAAGGAAAGAAGCTCCACTTATGACCTGGTGCCAGCACCGATGCCCCGTCGTAGCGGCCTGAAGCGGTGAGCAGGTATTTATCGTTAAGGGTATAATTTACACGGCCCATGAACGAGGTAAGTGTATTCTCTGTAAAACCGGAACCATATCCATCCGGGCGACCAATTGTGTTGGCTCCCAGATCGTACCAAAGTGAAATGGGGGTAGTGGTGCTGGACACATTGGCACTGACATTTTCCCGGCGGCTTTTTTGTGACGACTGCAAAAGCGTGACACCCACGGCATGTTTCTTTGCAAAGGTTTTGTCGAAATAAAGCAAGTTTTCTGTCACCCACGAAAAGTTTTCGTCCCTGCTGTAGCCAGCCGTATTGGGTTTGGCGTTGAGGTGACTGGTGGCATTGGGGCCAGTCCATGCTCCGTTTCTAAAGCCGCGGAGCTGGGCACTGAAATTAGTGCGGTATCTAAGCCAGGGAGTAAATTTTATTTCGGTAAATACATTGGCGAGTATCGCGGTGGTGCGTCTTTCATTCAATGATTCTGTGATGTCTATTAATGGGTTCCAAAGGTTTAGATTACCCCCGGGATTTTTAATGTAGAAACCAGCGCTGTCCATCGGCGACGCATACGGCAACTGGTCGGTAGCTCTTGAGTAGAGGTCTTTTGATCCGGTATTGCCCTGGTTGGCGTTAATACCAAAATTTTGCTTGGACAAAGAACCAATAATCGATGTGCCCAATGTCAACCATTTATTGGCCGTGATCTCCCCATTCAAATTCAGGTTAAAGCGCTCAAAGTCCTGGTCTTTTTGTACCCCCGTCTGGTTATTATAGCCTACAGATATATATATGCGTGATGCCTCGTTACCTGTGGAAACAGAAAGCTGGTGGTTCTGCATGATACCGGTACGAACTGCAGCATTGCGCCAATCAAAGCCTTTGATGTTTTGACTGTTATAAATGGGCACCTGCGCAGGCCAACCCATTGCAAGCTCTGCCGGCGTGCTGGCACGGGTCTTGGGGGTTACGCCAAATACGTCCCACTCATAGCCTGCCCATACATTGTTCTGTGCATATTTGTCGGTGGCAAGCCCCATCCTCGTTACATCTAAAAAAGGGTCGGGGTACCAGCCAATCGGGGCTTTATTAAAATCAGCATTATTGGGTATCGTTGTGTTGTATTGCCGCCCGTTAATTAGCGATTCTCTCCAGCGGTCAATGTATTCTCCGGCAGTTACCCAATCGGTTTGCTCCTTGTACGAATCCATAGATACGGTGGAGTTATAATTAATGGAGATTCTTCCCTTAGAACCTTTTTTGGTGGTAATCAGTATGACACCATTTGCACCCCGTGACCCATAAATGGCGGTGGCGGATGCATCTTTCAATATCTCAAGCGAAGCGATGTCGTTGGGGTTTATATCGTTGATAGAAAAAGAAGTTACACCTAGAGAGGAAATGATGGGGATACCATCCACAACATATAAAGGGTCGTTTGAAGCATTTATAGAACGGTTGCCCCGGATACGCACGGCTGGTAGCTCACCGGGCTTCATATTCGTAGAAACATTTACACCGGCGGCCTTACCCTGTATGGCCTGAAGCACATTATTGGAGGGCCGCTCCTGTATCGTTTTTGCGGAAACACTGGTGAGTGCCCCGGTTACATCACTCTTTTTTTGGGTTCCGTAACCTACTACTACCACCTCTCCCAAACCTTTAATTTCGGTAGACATGGACACGTTAATAATGGTTTTATTTCTGACGGCAATTTCTTGCGGGGCAAAACCGGTATAGGTAAAGACCAGCACACTGCCAGGTCCAGGGACGCTAATGGTGAAATCGCCATTCGCGTCTGTTTTAGTAGAAGTGGTGGTGCCCTTTACCAAAACAGTGCCATCGGGTATTCCAATGCCTGTTTCGTCGGTTACTTTTCCTTTAATTGATTTTTGCTGGGCGAATATCATGCAGGGCAACAATAGGATATACACCAAAAGAAGCAATGAAGCTTTTTTCATATAGCAGGTAGTTGAATCGTTAATAATGCTTAAAGCTAAAAAAAAACGCTGCTTTTTCCATCCTGCCCTATCCTGTTAAAAAAGCTTCCGTGAGACAGCAGTTTCAACATTCCTGCGGAATTCTAAACCAGAAGGTACGGTTGCTGTAATTCTAATTTCCGTCGGGCTTAATCACATTATTTTTAGGACTTTGTGGCCAGGAAAATGCAGCAGGGGCATCTGGCTTTGACGGATCGAAAAACGGCGCATCAACGAGGTATTTTGTCAGTCCCAGTTTGGTGTTTTTGATACCCTCTACAATGCACTTTGCCAGTTCATAAGCACCGTAGGGGCTAAAATGGGTATTATCTGCCAGCGGCTTATCCTGCCCGGGAAAAGTATTTGCGGGATAATGAACCAACGCTTTTTTAGAGGGTTCCACGCCCAAGGCCTCATAAAAGCGGGTGCTCATCTCATTCAGATCTATTAAAGCCACACCCTCATCCTGTGCTGCTTTACGGGCGGCAGCCGGGTAATCCCCAAGGCTATTTACATTTTTGCCTGTGGAATCAAAATTTCTTCTTGCGGTAGATGTAATGACCACTGGGATCGCACCTTTGCTTTTAGCTTCTGCGATAAACAATTTCATGCGTTCTGTGTAGGATTTCCACGCGCCATCATTTGGCCCTTTTTCCTTTTGATCGTTATGCCCAAATTCAACAAACAGGTAGTCACCGGGCTTTATAACACTCAACACTTTTTTCAAACGCCTGCTGCCTAAAAAACTACCCAGGGTTAAGCCGCTTTCAGCATGATTGGCAATGGCTACTCCGGGCTTAAAAAAGCGTGGAATCATTTGACCCCAGGCTGCCCAGGGCTCATCGTCCTGGTTCACCACCGTGGAATTGCCAGCGAGGTACACCGTGATCTGATCGGCTACTTTTTCTATTTGTATTGCTGCCAATGTAGGTTGCAAATCAAACTCCAAACTGAGCTTGTCATCCCAGTCTAATTTTGTGACTTCCCGGACCTTTAATCCCACTTTTTCGGTCTCATTGATCTTTGCGTCTTTCACGTTAACAATAAAAGTTTTGGTAACGAATTCCCCCGGCTTAGTCTCAATATTTTCCAGCATCAGCCGCCTTGATTCGGCCTTAACCGTCGTCATTGTTTTCGCCATATCATTGCCGAGGGTCACGGTAATTTTATAGTTGCCTTCGGGTACGTTTACTGAAAAATAAAAGGGCTTACTGCTGGTAACCCCATCGCATGTGAGCGCATTCTTTCCCCTACCCAACACATCGGTTGCACTAGTTTCAAAGTCGAACCCAAAGCCGGCATCTTTGGAATATACAGTTGTTGCAAGTACTTGCGTATAGCCTTTTGCCACCTTGCCTGAACCGAAATCGAACTTATAAGAAGTTTGGGCAGGTTGTGCCGTAAGGGCTAATGAGAAAATAGTGGAACCAAGTATTAATACTATTGCTTTCATGGTAATGTATTTGGGCCTCTCCGGGCTATTTCATTAATATAATCCTGATTACTGCATTGCTGCCGAAAATACCCGATGTGCCTCCATTATTGACGAATGACACCTGGCTAATTCTTATTGCGTTGATTGGTAGAAAGCTGTTTGAAAGATAGCATACCAGCTCATTAAAATGGAGCCTTTGCACAGCAAATCGTTCAGCAAGCATTTTCACAGGGGAAAGATAGGATTTGAATAAAACTGTCCATCCTGTTCCCTACTGATAAAACACCGTGCTGTCGCCAGGTGCTACATCAGGTAGTGCATAAAATAATCCTGCAGCCGCTGTTTTCCAAAAGATTCGTAGGGCAGCCACTTATTTTCAACGGGCAGGTACACTTCTACTGCCGCCAGGCACGGGAACAATTTATAATCAAATTTGGTATTGGCTGTACTGATATAGCCCGTATAATAGTAGGTCATGCTATTCTCAACCGCAAAGTCTAGCTTCTTTAATATCAGGTATTTACCTAAACTATATTTATGATAATCCGGATGATAGAAATTAAGGATGCCGGCCATGGTATTTTTCCCCTTGTCAAAATAACCCACTGCTATCAACTTTGTTTCATCCCTTACCTCTATCATTAATGAGTCAAAAGGATTGTCCAAATCATTTTGGTGGAGATAGGCGCCACAAGTTGTTGCGGTGCTAAAATCTACATGATTTCTGTATATGCTGTATAATGCCTCTATTTCATGGGTGATCGCGGCTTTTTTATAAACAACGGATAGTGGCGAGCATTTCTTCCGTATGGCAATGGCCGACTTTTGCTCTACTACTTTATCTACCAGGGTTCTCAACCAAAAAACCGGCACACTATAACCGCCCAAATCAAGCCGGGTGTGGTGCGTGGTAAAAATCAGGTGCTGCATCCTGTAATAACCTAAAGCCAGGAAATCATCAATTTGTGTGTCTTTAAAACCATCTACTCCGGGTAATATATAATTTGGATCGGTGAGCATGGTGTTGGGTTTTTGGTATGGGTGAACAGCTGCAACAGATGCTGAAAACGTTGCCGGTTTACCTGGCATCAGCTTCCTGCAGGGTATGTTTTTCGTCAGCAAAAATATTATCTACACTCCATTCTACTTTTTTCTGAAAAGCATGCTGGCGTACGTTGCAGTTGTCTTTTCTGCAAATTTTACAGGAAAATTCCAGGCAGCCATCGGTATGTACAAAAATCTCCATACCGGTGCCAAATTTCTCTTTGATCAGATTGCCAAGTGCTTCTATTTCTGTATGGGCCTCGTGCACATTAAAGTACCAGGGCAGTGTAAGGTGGCAATCCACATGCAAGCTGCTGCCATATTTAATGATACGCAGGTTATGCAGATCAATCCAGTTAGGCCTTCGGTTCTGGTTAAGTGTTTCAACCAGTTCTTTCAGCAGGCCTGGGTCAGCCTCGTCCATAATACCTGCTATGCTTTGGCGTAGTATTTTATAACCTGTAAATAAAATGATCAGGGCGATCAGCATGGCCACCGCACTATCTATCCACCAGATTTTTGTAAAAAATAAGATGGCCAGGCCTGCCAATAACCCCGCTGTAGAGTAAGCGTCGCTCACCAGGTGTTTACCCGTTGCCGTAATGGCCATTGACCTGTTTTTGACGCCTGTGTTAATAGCAATTTTTCCTGCAACAAAATTGATGATGCCAGAAATCGCTATCAGGATAATACCATAATCAAGTTCACTCACCGGGTGTGGATGAAGGAGGTTACTTGTGGCTTCAATAATAATGAATATGGCTGCCAGGGAGATCAGCGTCCCTTCGATGGCTGCCGAAAGAAATTCTGCCTTGCCATGACCATAGGGGTGATCGGTATCCCGCGGTTTGTATGCAATGCGCAGGCTATACCATCCAATAAAACCAGCCACTACATTTACGATACTTTCCAATGCATCGGTAAGAATGGCTACGGAGTGTGTAAGAAAATAAGCAAAAAACTTAATGGCCAGTAACAATACTCCCAATAGTGTCACCCATTTTTGGACCCGTATTGTTTGGTGATGCTCAGGCAATAGCTGGGTTTTTTAAATGGTTTCGATTCGAAAGTTGATAGCACTATTCTTTTTAAGCATCGCTGCAACGCCACAATATTTATCGAGTGAAAGCTGTATGGCACGTTTCAATTTGTCGTTATCTTCTTCCGCAATATCTGTGGCATATACCATGGTGATGTCTTTAAACACTTTTGGGTGTTCTTCCACCACATCTGCTTCGGCAGTTACTTCCAGCTTTGTAAATTCCACCTTCATTTTCTTCAATATATCCACAACATCAATGCCACTGCATCCGGCCAAACCCGTTAGCAATAATGCTTTGGGGCCAAAGCCAAGCCGTTTGCCATTTTCATCAAGGCCGCCATTGATGCTGATTTTGTGGCCTTCCAGTTCACTGTCGAAAGCCATATCGTTTTTCCAGGTGGTGATTGTTTTCATCTAGTTGATTAGTAATTGGTTGATTAGTGATTCGTTATTACACTTTTGATTAATCAATTTTTAAATTTCCTACTTTTTAAAGTTGTTACGCAAATAGTTGATGTAGCCATTTAATAATTTACCTGTTTCGTCTATTAATCCTTTAAAATGTAACAATTTGGCTTCACTTATATATTTACAATCGAAAGCATCTATTAAATGGTTAAGGGTTTCGGACAATGAACCTCTGGCTATTACACAAAAATGCAACTGATCTTTGAAAGTGAATCTGCCATGACCTTCCGCTATCATAGAATTTATACCCCGCGAACTTCGTATTAACTGGTCTATCAATCTAAATTTCTCATCCGCTGGAAAAATTTCGACCAAACTTTTTACCTCATTTTTTAAAATCCTTGCCTTCTTCCACACATCAAGCTCAGTAAAACTTTGGTGTAAATTTTCGCCCATAAAATATTGCATTACATAGGTTACCAACCAATCACTAATAAACCAGTCACTAATCAACCAACTGCAGAAAATCTCGATTCCACCACTGTCCAGTTCACTACATTCCACCAGTTGGTAATATATTCAGGACGCTTGTTCTGGTATTTAAGATAATAGGCATGCTCCCATACATCCAATGCCAGCAATGGCGCCCCTTTTATTTCGCTGATATCCATCAGCGGATTGTCCTGGTTGGCTGTAGAAGCAACCTGCAACTTGCCATCGCCATTTTTTATGAGCCATGCCCAACCGCTGCCAAATCTTGTTTTGCCTGCATCTTCAAATTTGGTTTTAAATGCTTCCAGGGATCCAAAGTCTTTATTAATAGCTGCGAGTAAACTACCACCAGGGGTTTTGTCGCCACCGGGTTTCATCAGTTGCCAGAAAAGTTCGTGATTATAATGTCCGCCGGCATTGTTACGCATCTTGGGGGTGTATTTTGAAATGTTACCCAGCAGTTGTGTAATACTTGTTGTAGCGCTGTCGACATTTTCTGCAGTCATGGCTTCCTTTACGCTCTTGGCATATGCGGCGGCATGCTTGCTGTAGTGAATGTTCATCGTTTCCTTATCGATGCTGGGCTCCAAAGCATTCCAGGCATATGGCAAGGGCGCCTGTTCGTAACCGGGCGCCCAAAGGTTGGCAAGATTGGAAAGGCCTTTTTTTGTCGGCCCGCAACCCTGCAAAAAACTGCCTGCACTGCTTAGCCCCACGCCTACGGCCAAAGATGCTTTGGTACTATCTAACAGAAATTTTCTCCGGTTGTAATTGTTATTTTCCATGTCTTTGTTTTTTGAAAGAAATGCCTGCTACGGTTTACTTACAAGTATAACAATTGGTTATTTGCCATCCCTTATACCCCGTAAATTTCTCTATGTTTTTTTAACTAGCTTAGTTTATTAGGTGATGATTTTTCTTTTACCCAACTCCCAAATCTTCTGAAAATGCGGAAATAAAACTCTTTGTTGAACAGTTGCGAGTCCCGCATGGCCTTATATGTTAAGAAGAATCCAACCGGCGTTAGCACGAAGGTAGCAAGCCACATGCCAAGCAAAGGGTTCGTAACGCCTTCTTTTACAAACTTTTCCCCAAAAGTGTTCATCAGGTGAAAAAGAACAAAGAAAATAATGGCAAATATTAAGGGTGTACCAATACCGCCTTTGCGGATGATGGAACCCAACGGCGCTCCAATCAGGAACAATACCAAACATGCTGCCGACAGCGCAAATTTGCGGTGCCATTCTATATTATGCACCCGCAGGGCTTTCCCGGTATTGAAATAATTGTCATACAGAAGATCCATGTTGTTTTTAGCATTTGATATTTGGGCGTTGGCCAGGTCTATCACAATTGCGCGGAGTGTATCCGGTATCAATTCCTGCACCGGTGCCACAGCGTTGTTGTAGGTGTTCACCACCTGTACCCTGATGCTGTCGGGCATTGGTTTATTCATGCCCAAAACAGTTGCCCTGTACAACCGGCCGACGGCTTTTACTACGCTATCGGTGGCTTTCTTATCCAGCTTTCCGATAGCGGGTGTATAGGGCGTTATTTGCTTTATCAACCCGCTATCGTAATACCTGGTATACTTAAAATAACTCAGCACCTCTTTATCAATACGGCTTTCGGCCAGCTTTCTCATTTTAGCGATGGAGTCTATAAACGTGTTGAGTTGCCGGATGCTGAGCATTTTATAACTGTCTTTAAAAACAGTGTCAGATGTTTTTAGCATGGTAAAAGTACTGAGGTCAAAAACCTTCTTATACTCGTCAAAACCCATCCTGATAAAATCGGTGTTGGTACTGTTTCGTAATCCCCGCTCCTCATACCGCGTGCCATTTTTCATAATAAATTCAAGGGACAGTTTGTCGTCTGTCACTTTCATAATACCACTTTCCGAGGCGATCAGGTTATCCTGCACGGCATTGCCTTTCTCGTAGATCATTACGTTGTAAATGCCCGGACCGTCCTTATCCTTGCGGCCTAATTTCAGCACATAGCCATCTATCTTATCGTAAAAAATGCCTTCCTTGATATCGAAGGCTGGTTTGGAGAACGTGAAATCGTATTTTAAGGCATTCAGTTTCAGGTTGGCAATCGGGATCACATTGTTGGCAAACAGGAAGGCAATGCCCGAAATAAAAATGCTGACGATGAGAACCGGCCGCATGAACCGGAGAAGGGGTATCCCGGCAGATTTGATGGCCACGAGCTCAAAACTTTCGCCCAGGTTACCAAAGGTCATAATGGATGAAAGCAGGATGGCGATGGGCAATGCCAGCGGAACTGTTGTGGCTGCCACACATGCGATGAGCTTTCCAATGGTCATCATATCCAGGCCCTTGCCTATCAGGTCATCGATATACAGCCAAAAAAACTGCATGACCAGTACAAAGGTGGCTATTAAAAATGTAGCCAGGAATGGACCGATAAACGCACGAAGTATGAGAAGGTCGAGTTTTTTGAACAAAGCTTTGGTTGATTTATGATGTATGATTTATGATGTATGATGTATGATTTGTGCCGGGATAAAGATACTTTCGGATAACGGCGATTTTATCAACAACTCCTGATAGCGTCAAATCACAAATCATACATCATAAATCCTAAATCATACATCCATTTTCATGTCAAATGTAAAACTTTCGGCTGCTGAACTTGCTTTGGCTTGTAATGCGGATATTCTTTTAACAAAGAATAGCGTTGTAAGTAAAGTCTACGATTTGTTTGGGCACCTAAGCCAGTCTTTTCTGCAACAGGCAAACCAGTTCTCATTGCCTGCAGAAGTGCTAAAAACATCGCCCAAAATTTCGAGGGGCGAAAACTACCATGGCCTGCCCTGGGTGATGCTCGACTACCCGAGACTCTTTTCAGGCAACGATATTTTTTCTGTCCGCACTATGTTCTGGTGGGGTAATTATTTTAGCCAGTTTATTTTACTGAAGGGAGAAATGATCCCCGCAGGTGTGTCGCAACGCATCGTGGATCAATTAAGCGGTGACCAACATTTCCTGTGCACCGGCACTGATCCCTGGCAACATCATTTTACCGAAACCAATATGGCTGTGATCAGCCAGCAAAGCCAGCAGGAAATAAATAGCCAGGTAGCACAGTCTGGCTTTTTAAAACTGGGAACAAAAATTCCCATCGAAAGATGGGAATCTGTTGAAAATTTTATGACTGCAAGCTTTGATACATTTCTAAAAATAGCCACCTGAACCACGTGCCTTAATAGGCAATTTCTTATTTAGTTTCCCAGGCGATGAAAAAGGTCTTTCACCTGGTAGTCCCATAACTGGCTCTGGTCTTTGATTTCTCCTTTCTCCGCAAAATCGCTGATCACTAAAATGGTCTGGTTGCTCACTTCTGTTTTTTCTATCCTGAATTCGAAGTATTCTGATTTTGGTGCTGTAAGCCAATGAAACCTGACATATTTATCATGCTCTTTCTCCACCAGTTCAGCTTTGTCGTCGCTGCCGTTCCATGAAAAACTAAAAATCCCTTCTTTATCATCAACTTTTTCGGCAAACCACTCCCCTAATCCGTTGCTGGTGCTTAGGAAATCATACAATATTGTTGGAGAACACCTTACCGGATATTCCAGCGTGAAAAGTTGTTTTTTGCTCATTACCGCTCAATTATTCTGTTATCTCTGAATCATGCAATAATAGAAAAATATCGCATCCTGCAAAGTTTTTATTTTGATTTTTTTTTGTTAAACGTTTGTATATTTCCAATTAAACAAAATAAACCATGAATACCTTGTCTGTCAAGGCTTTACAAAAAAATATTTTGGATACGTTTTTTTATCCTGTAAATTGCTATGTGAGATTTTATGCTTTGCCGCGGCTTGACGAAGATTGGACACGCTAATTTTTATCCTTTTACTGATCTATAGGTCTTTTATCCTCACCCCCCTAAACCTAAGTATATGAGTATGCGTCAACTCAAAATCACCAAATCCATTACCAACCGGGAGTCTCAAAGCCTTGAGAAATACCTCCAGGAAATTGGCAGGGTAGAATTAATTACCCCTGAAGAAGAAGTTCAGTTAGCCATCCGTATCAAACTCGACGACCAACGGGCATTGGAACGATTGGTGAACGCGAACCTTCGTTTTGTAGTGAGTGTTGCCAAGCAATACCAAAACCAGGGGCTTACATTGAGCGACCTGATTAATGAAGGTAACCTGGGACTGATTAAAGCGGCCCAACGTTTTGACGAAACACGTGGCTTTAAATTTATTTCATATGCCGTGTGGTGGATACGGCAAAGCATACTACAGGCATTGGCCGAGCAAAGCCGCATTGTGCGGTTGCCCCTCAACAAAGTGGGTCTTAGCAACCGCATCAGCAAAGCCTTTAGCCAACTGGAGCAGGAATTCGAACGCGAACCCACGCCTGAAGAATTGGCCGAATTACTGGACCTGGACCGTGAAGAAGTGGCTGCTACCTTAGGTGTTTCAAGCCGCCACGTAAGTATGGACGCACCTATCAGTGACGGCGAAGATGGCTCACTTATAGACATGATGGAAAATCCCAATGCGGAAAGTGCCAGCAATAACCTCGAACATCATGAATCGTTGCGTACCGAACTTGGCCGTTCGCTGAACACACTCACCGAACGTCAAAAAGAAGTCCTTTGCTATTTCTTTGGTATCGGGATTGATAGTGCCCTGAGCCTTGAAGATATCGGGCACCGCTTCCACCTTACCCGCGAACGGGTTAGACAAATAAAAGATAAAGCCATTGCAAAATTGCAAAACACGAGCCGTTGTAAATTGCTTCGTGTTTATTTGGGGTAACTGTTTTTACTACCTTTTTATTGATCTATTGCAGGCATGCACATGATTTACGTATGCCTTTTGTGGAAGATTGTCAGGCTGAGCCCGCAACGAGCGGGATTAATGAAAAGTGTAGTAATTTATTGATTATTAATAAGTTTTGTAGGGGCGGACCTGTGTGTCCGCCCATGAATGTAAACCGGCCCGAAATTCGTTTTGATTAAATGGTGCATTCATCAAATTCAGGGTGGACACATAGGTCCACCCCTACATCCCGGCCATTTCCATGTCATCAACAATTTTCAATCCGTAGGGGCGGACCTGTGTGTCCGCCC
>JAZKFT010000025.1:0-313124 GCA_040386335.1 Bacteroidota bacterium | reverse complement strand
CTGGTGAACTTGTGAACTGGTGAACTGATGAACTGATTAACCAAAAACACCTACTCCGTAAACCCATACTGTTTAATATAGCCTTCCAGGTCCAGGGCTAATTGGTAGCGCTGGCTTTCATTCAATTTTCTTACAAATTTCCAGTGGGTCCAGGGCTTGTAGCCGGGAATGCTCCTGGCTTCTTTATCAAGGTACACTTTCAGCAACTTTTGTGCTGCTGAGGCAGGCAGGCTTTTTTTGTCAAGGGTTTCGGTCATGTCGGCCAGGCCATAGTTCTTTTTTTGCTTATAAATAATTTGCAGATCGGCCGTAAAGCAGTCGATAGCCGAAGGCGGGTTACCCGCCCCTGAAGTTTGGCGGAAATCGTAGGTTTCATCAAAAGGTTTTGGGTCTTTTCCACCGTCAGTTACATCGTAGGTTTCTACAGCGGCCAGCATCGGGAATGATTTTTTTACTGCAGCCATTTTTGCAGGGTCCATCGTTTTGGTCACCGGTTTTGTTTTAAGCAATGGTGGAAGCGAAAGCTTTGACGAAGCAGTTTCCACCGGTGTAGTAATGGAAAGAATATCCATCGTTAATGTGGCTGAGCGATAATAGGCCAGTATGTATTTGTCGTTTGTTGATTCCTGCAGAAATCCAAGTTCGGGGGTTTTGGCCGATGGGATGATATGGGTATAGCCGCCCATGATTGCTACACCATTATACTTCAATGCCTTTTCCTGGAAATCTTTTATTTCAGCTTCGCTGCTGGTTATAGGGTATTTCTTTCCATTTTCAAATATGGTAAAATCGCCTTCTTCGTCTTCGTCGGCGAGGTAATCGTTCAAATATGCTGGAGCCACAACGAAGGTTTGATCGTCGGTAAGCTGCTCTTCCGTACCAGTTTTGCCGATACCGACCAGGAATTCATCAGATGTTATAGAATTGTACCTGGCCAGTGAATAGCCACCCTTTCTCGCTACCGGTTTTTCGTTTGTTTGCCAGGAAAAGCTGATTTTTCTATTGTCAATATCCCATTCCTTAATGGTGATGGTATAGATAAAAGATTTGCTGCCCTCTCTTACAGAATAGGCAAGCACAGAGCCTTTTTTTATTTCAATGTCGGTGGTTTTTGCAAATGCAGTGACATGTAATAACAGCACCACAAACCATAGTATTCCTATTTTTTTCATGACTACTTTTTTAAGCAATACAAGTATAGAAACTTGTATCGGAAAACGCTATACCTGCTGATGGGTATTTTCCGGTTGGCAGTCATTCAGTTGGCAATTATTTAGTTGGCAGTTGGCAAAGCTCCAAATGGAAACCTGGTTCTTAAAAAGGTAGTTGCTGTTGAAAAAAGAAAGCGTTGAGCCTCCGTTGCCGGCGGTTAAAGCCAACGGTAATTGATCGTTGCTTTGAAAGGCAGAGGCTGAGGTCCATCAATTACCGTTGGCTTCAGCCGACGGAGCTTTAGCCGACGGCAATAAAAAAAGGGAAAGCACCAGTGCTTTCCCTTTAATAAACAAATTATTCTTTTTATACTAGTTTCTTCTTCGCAGCATAAGGATCGGCCTTATGATGTACTTCGCCACCCAAAGGTTTTTTGCCACCAAAATCTACGAGGATCGGGGCTGCCACAAAAATGGATGAGTAAGTACCAGTGACAACACCTATTAGCATTGCGAATGCAAAACCACGGGTTACTTCACCACCAAAAATGAACAGGATCAACAATGTAAGGAACACTGTAAGTGATGTCATGATCGTGCGGCTAAGGGTTTGGTTAATTGATTTGTTAATGATCAATCCCCTGTCGGCCCCTATCATATTATGGCTGTTTTCACGTACGCGGTCAAATACAATGATGGTATCATTCATCGAGAAACCGATAACCGTAAGGATGGCCGCAATAAAGTGCTGATCTATCTCTAACGGGAAAGGCACAATCTTACGGGCAAAACTAAATACGGCCAGTGTTACCAATACGTCGTGCAGCAAGGAAACGATGGTACCCAATGAATACCTCCAGTCGCGGAAACGGATAAAGATGTAGAGACAGATAACGAAGATGGAAACGATGGTAGCAATAGTAGCACCACGCTTCAATTCGCCACTGATGGTAGGCAATACCGTTTGTGACCCTACCTTGAGTTTTTTATCAAACTCTTCGTATGTAGTACCGGCAGGTATATATTTCTCTAATCCGGCGTATAAATGGCGCTCAACGATGCTGTCCACATTCCTGGCAGTAGCATCTTTCATGTGTGAAGTGGTAATGTTAAGCTGGTTATTTGTGCCTACAGTTTTAATGATCGGCAATTCACCTCCCAATGCAGGCTTCAACACATCGGCTATTTCGGTGGTATTTAGTTTTTGCGTAGTAGGAAACTGGATGGTATAACTACGTCCGCCTTTAAATTCAACACCCTGGTCGAAGCCATTAAAGATGGCACCTACACCGGCCAGCAACACCACGATAGAAATACCATAGGCTACTTTACGGAACTCAATAAATTTAAACTGGCTATGCGCAAAGATCTTTTTGCTGATATTGGTAAAATAGTTCAGGTGTTTCTGCTTGTTGGTAAACCATTCTGTAATTAAACGACTGATCAAAATACCGCAGAACAGGTTCAATACGATACCAATCATTTGCGTAGTGGCAAAACCACGAACCGGGCCAAGACCAAAATAAAACAGGATGGCTGCTGTAAGGAAGGTGGTAACGTGGCTATCCAATACCGGAGCCAGGGAACGGCGGTAACCCGTGTTCACAGCGGCCTGGTAGCTTTTTCCCAGCGTTAGTTCTTCCTTGATACGCTCAAAAATGATAACGTTTGTATCTACCGCCATACCAATGGTAAGTACCAGGGCTGCAATACCTGCCGCCGTTAGGGTAGCACCCAGCGAAGCAAGGATACCAATGGTAAACAACAGGTTCAATATCAGCGATGCATTAGCTACCCAACCACTGGTGTTGTAATAAATAAGCATCAGCGCAAAAATGATCAGGAAGGAAATGATGAATGACATCTGGCCGCCTTTTACAGCAGCTTCACCAAGGGTGGCACCTACTACCTGCTCCTGTACAATCTTTGCAGGCGCGTCCAGCGGACCACTTTTTAAGATATCAGCGAGGTCAATCGCTTCCTGGATATTCGCATCAAAACCACCGGAGATCTGTGAATTACCACCGGAGATCTTTTCGTTTACGTTAGGGGCACTTCTTACAAATTCATCCAGGACGATCGCAATTGGTTTACCTACATTCTTCTCCGTCATGGTAGCCCATTTCCTTTCACCTTCTTTGGTCATGGTCATGCTTACGCACACTTTACCATCCTGCGTATAATCCTGGCGGGCATCGGCAATGGCACTTCCTTCAAGGAAAGCCACCCCGGTGGCGTCCGGCATTTTCAACGCAAATAAACCAACTATACCTTTTGTCTTTAATTCATCGTTGCTGGCATACCCGTACACAAACTTCATATTGGCCGGGAACTTATCCGCAATAAATGGTAAGCGGAAATATTCACCCAAAACGGCAGTATCTTTTACAGCAACATAAGCCACCTCGCTCGGAAACCTCTGCTTGCCACCAGTTTGATCCTGGTATGGCTGGCCCAGGCCCTGGAATAAATCGAACATAGGGTTATCGCCCTTTTTCTGATTCTTCTGTACGTTGGTATCCTGCATTTGCTTATTGAAAGAATCAATCACCTGCTGGGCATTGTAATTACTATCGTTAACAGAAATACCTTTTAAGTAATCTTTCAGGATCGGCTGCACATCCTGTAGCGGCTTATAGATCTCACCCAGGTTGTACACTTCAAAAAACTGCAGGTTGGCACTGCTCTGTAAATATTTACGCACACGCTCTTTATCTGTAACACCTGCCAATTCTATCGTGATCACACTTTTAGATTCATCAGGGTTAATGGTAGGGGAGGCTACACCAAACTGGTCAATACGTGTTTGCAGGATATTGGCGGTATTTTTAAATGCCACACTCGCTTCCTTGTGCAGGTAATCAATTACATCATTATCACTGCTCTGGAAGGTAATTTTCTTGTTACTGTTAGTAGTAAACAATGGAGCCAGCTTAGCCGTTGGTGCCTTTTGCTTAAATGCTTTGGCAAACAAATTAATAAGATCGGCATCACCATTCGCTTTTTCTGTAACAGCCTGCGACATGGCAGCAAGAAAAGCAGGATCCTTGCTGTAGGCAGCTTTAGAGCGGATAACTCCTTCCAGTCCTACTTCCAGCGTCACATTCATTCCACCCTGTAAATCCAAACCCAGCTTTAATTCACGGTCTTTAGCGGTACCATAAGGCGTTCCCCACCAGGTTACACTGGTTGTGGCGTTGCTGTCAACCAACCGGCGATAGCGAAGTGCCACAGCCTGGTCAACAGTAGCCTGGTACACAAGCTGTGAATCTTTGTTGCCCGGATATTTTACAGCGGCGGGCTGCATGGTGGCTTTTACAGATTTCTCTGCTTTTGCCTGAAGTCCTTTTTCGAAACTGCGAACGAACCATGTGTGACTCAATTGCCACAAACTCAAGAGGATTAGGGCGGCGGCAAAAAACTTTACCAAACCTTTCAATTGCATAACGGGTCTATTTTCTTTTTACAAAACTTCATTAAAACCCACGCCTATGGCATGGCATATTTCGAAGGGTCGCAAAAATAGGGGAAATTGGGGATTAGGGATTAGGGATTAGTTGATTAGTTTATCCGTTGATTGGTTGATTGGATTATTGGTCAGGAATTGACAGGGAAATAGCCATCGCTTTCGCTGAAAATCAGCGTGAAACCTGATTTCACAAGCTTTAGCCAGATGTCGTACAGTTCTAAAATATTCAATATCCGACCTCCAATAATCAATTTTTAAACCCGAGTAGCCAGTGGTTTTTCAATTGGGAATTGAAAATTGACCGTTGATTATTGAACATTCCGTTTTCAGTAAGTCCTCTATTATATCATTTTGAACCACCAATTCCTAATCCCTAATCAACTAGCCAACGAATCAACTAATCCCCAATCCCTAATCCCTGATCAACCCCTACATTTGAAATATGAAAACGCCGGTATCCATTCTATCTGCCTTAGTCTTACTAACTGCCTGTAACACCGCCAAAAAAACGATGACGCCCAGGACCTATCAAAAAATCCCGCTATCGCAGAATAACCCGGCCGATAGTAAGCTGTTGACAGATTTGCTGACCCAAAATGCAGATAAGTTTGGCACTATTACAAGCAACAAGGATTCCTTCCGGCTGCAAATCGTATTCACGCAAATAGACCGGGATGAAAAGAATGTTCCCCATTTTACCCACCATTTTTATCATGTAAACGACCGGTATTTTTACCCGGCGAGCACGGTAAAATTACCCACAGCAGTGTTGGCCCTGGAAAAATTAAATGACATGGCCATGCCCGGCGTAGATGCCCAAACCACCATGCTCACAGATAGTGCCTGGGACAAGCAGTCTGCGGTGGCTATCGATCCCACGTCGGCTACAGGCAAGCCTTCTGTTGCCAACTATATTAAGAAGATCCTGCTCGTGAGTGATAATGATGCCTTTAATAGGCTCTATGAATTGATTGGTCAAAAGCCATTGAATGACCGGCTTCATGAAATGGGTCTTAAAGATGCCCAGATACTGCATCGCCTGAGCATTCCGCTTAGCCAGGAGCAAAACCGGCATACCAACCCGATCCGATTTACAGATACAGACGGCAAGCTGCTTTTTACCCAGCCCATGAAATACAGCGACCTGCTGTACCAGGAGCGAAACGATAAATTAGGCAAAGGGTATATGGCGGCCGGCAAGGATTATTATAATGGCGATGTACTGGTAAACGAACCTATGGATTTTAGCAAGAAAAACCGGATGCGGCTGCCCTACCTGCACCAGATGGTGCAATGGATCATGTTTCCTGAAACCCAGCCACGTCGCAGCAGGCTGCGGTTGGGAGCAGCTGATTACCAGTTTCTGCATAAGTATATGAGTATGCTGCCCGGTGAAAGCAAATTCCCCAATTATTCAGAACCCGACTATTGGCCGGCCTATTGTAAGTTTATGATGATGGGTAGCCAGAAAGGAGCATGGCCTAATAAAAATGTCCGCATCTTTAATAAAGTAGGTGATGCCTACGGCTTTATCATAGACGCCGCCTACATTGTAGACTTTGAATCCAAAACAGAATTTATGGTAAGCTGCTCCATGCTTTGCAACAGCGATGGTATTTTTAATGACGATAAATACGATTACGCGACTATTGGTTTTCCTTTTATGAAAAATCTGGGGCAGGTGCTGTATGATTATGAGAAGGCAAGAACTAAAAAGTACCTGCCTGATTTGAGCAGGTTGGTGTTTGATTATAGTAAATAGAATGCGAATTAATCCTCTCTATTAACTGGCACCAGCATAGGGATTCTCCCAATTCTTGAAGGTGTTACTTTACTATTAATAATGCATTGTGTGGCAATCGCTATATTTCTAACAATTGTAGCCATCATTGAAAAATCCAGGGTCACCGGCTCATCATCCGGAGAATGATACAATGAATCGGTGGCGGAAGTAAGCATGATGGTATGCGCTGGTACACCCTGGTTTGCCAATGTAAAATTATCGGACCGTCGAAATAATTGTTCGTCTCTTGCAAAATCGGGTATGAAATAATCTTTGATTCCTTTAGAGCTCTCAAGACAACGATTTAGCAAGACCCTCAAATTAGAAAGGCTATCGCCGGTAATATAAGGTTTTATGCCTTTTTCATTTTTTCTACCAAGCATTTCCAAATTAAATTGTGCCATAACTTGTTTAGCGTCTATGCTGTCCGTCAGGCTGCCGGACCCATATAAACCGATCTCTTCCCCAGAAAAAGCTATGAAAACTATAGTTCGTTCCTGCGGACCTTTTCTGAAATAGTATTCCGCTAATGATAGCATTGCCGCTATTCCACTTGCATCATCATTGGCGCCATTGTATATGGTGTCGTTTGTTTTTTCTCTGTACGTGTCGTTCGGATCAAATGTAGCAGCCAGGTTCCCGGAACCGATATGGTCATAATGGGCCGAGAAAATAACTAATTCGTTCTTTTTTGATTTTCCGGGTAAAACCCCAATTATATTTCTTAATAGTGTTTTATCCGGGAAGTAGATGTCCTGGTAATAGCCATTTAAACCTGTCATTTTTTTTAAACCGATCATATTCATCCTGTCCGCAATCAATTTACCAGCTTCCAAAGCTCCCCTTGAATCCCAATATCTTCCATCAAGACTATCATCAGCCAACTGGTATACAATCTCTTTAAGTTTTTGCGGAGTAATCACCGAATCTGCCAATGTTACCTGTGCCTTTGCAAGAATGCCGGATAGGATAATGGTAAGAAGGAGTATTATGATGCGGGGCATCCGGCAAAATAATGGGAAAACGCATCGTTTGTGAAACTATTTCCTCAATACGTAGGGCAATAACCCCTTAACATTTCATTAATCCTGGCTGGTTAAGGATAGGGCCTTATCTGAAAACAGTTCTGGCATGGTTTTGTAGAAGGGGAAGGCATAACCAAACGAAATCAAAAGATGAAAAAAGTAGTAGCAGTCGCATTAGTTGCCTTCGCAGGTATGGCAACAGTAAATGCACAAAATGTTTCCTTAGGGCCAGTAGCCAGTTTTAACCATTCATGGATAACAGGTACATCTCAAAGTGACAGACAATTCAATCCGGGTTTTAAAGTGGGTGCCACTTTAACCTATAGTATTAATCCCAATTGGGGCGTAGGTGGCGATTTGCTTTTCGCAAATGAAGGAGCCAAGGCAGAAGCAACGGTGGGCAACACGAAGTTTACCAATAAAACAAATCTGAACTATATACGCATTCCACTTAAGGGTACATACTTTTTCGGTTCATTGGGTGACAGGTTCCGTCCTAAGTTGTATGCAGGACCTTCTTTCGGAATTTTAGCTGGTGGAAAAATTATTTCCGAAACTGAGAACCATGCATTGGGTACCAAAGTAAGAACTGAAGCCAATTCAAGGGATTCTTATAACGGTTTTGATTTTGGAGCCATCGTAGGTACAGGTTTTAATTACCGTATCGGTACGGCCACCTGGTTAAACTTTGATTTGAATTATACCAATGGTTTCTCTGACATTACCAAGAGTGATGCAAGTTTCTTGTCTAACAGGAATTACGGAATTGGATTGGGTGTTACATTTCCTATCGGAACATATACGCCTGAAAAATAATTATACTACCTGGATTATTAAAACAAAACAGCCGGCACTTCATGTGCCGGTTTTTTTATGGGTATATGGGACGCCGGGTTCCAATTAAAATTCAGTTATTACATCATCATTCAAAACCCCGCCCTTTATCTTCGTGTCCATTACATCAGAAATCCCAACATGAAGTGTAGTTTTTTAGCGATAGCAGGATGGCTGCTTTTTGCAGGCGCCTGTAAGAAAGACGACAATAATTTCAATGCGCGCATCAGTTTTCTAAACGGGGCTGTTGGGGCCGGCACTTTTACCGTCAAATTCAATGAGGACATTGCGATCGCAGCTATTCCATTTGATTCTTTAAAAAAATACAGCACCGTTCCTTCGGGTACTTTTAATATCGGGTTTTACCAGGGAACCGCCACATCAGCAAATTATTCTTTTATCACCAATATTGAATCGGGTAGGGACTATACCTGTTTTCCATTTGATTCGGTGGGGAAGAACAGGCTGTTTTTCCAAAAAGATGCTTTACCTGAATCTGTTACCGAAGGCAAATGTGCCATCCGCTTCTTTTCTTTGATTCCCAATACCACGAACCTTTTTTTACAAAATGATACCGGTAAGTTGTTTATAACCGGAAAAAGCTTTGCCAACTATCCCAATTCGTTTGAAGAGGCAGATACAACCAGCCTACGTATAAAAATGAACATGACCGGTATTATTCCGGCACTTGATAGCCTGTACAAGCCTTTGGTAAGCGGGAAAATATATACCATCTTTCTTACCGGCAGCCTTGCTGGCACGGGTGTGCAAAAGCCGGAATTGGTTTTTTGGGAACACAATTAAGCTAATCCTTACAAATGCATTTACGATGCGGCAGATCTTAACGCTCTTGTGTTGTGTCGCTTCCGTCACGCTGTTTTCTCAGGATAGTTTGTTTTTGAAAGTTCATTTTCTCTATGGCTCCCGGCCTGTAAAACAGTTCAGGGCTATTGAAAAGAAATGGTTTGGCGGTATTTTAGGCGGCCACGCAGGTATTGAAAGTGATAGTAATAAGATTGTAAATTTTCTACCGGATGGCAAATTTCATTGGTTTACAAAAAAAAGGGATCCCCACAGCAAGTATGCCTTGCACAGCCCCGAAAGCTTCTATAGTATTTTTGGCGGCAACCGGGATAGCATGAAAAGATTAGTTGTTTACGTTCCTGTTACAGTAGCCCAAAAACATAAATTCGACAGCATCGCATCGGTTTATCTCCGTAAAACTCCTTACGATTATGCCTTTATTGGTATGCGGTGCGGCGCAGCCACTTATGAGATGTTGGCCCAACTCGACATCCTTAGGGCTTATTCGCATACCAAAACCCACCGGAAAATATTCTACCCCAGGAAATTAAGGAAGTTGCTCATACAGAAGGCCATAGACTACGGCTGGACCATGGTTCGGTACGAAGGATCATTCAAAAGAAGATGGGAGAAAGACTAATCCAATAGCTGTACTATTACCGGTTTCTCTACCAGGTGCCACCTGGTGACATCAAGTGGTTTCCCTTTTTTTTAACGAACCCCCATTGCCTTTGGACAGGTTATTGCTATTTTGCAGCCCTTGAAACACTACACCAAATAACATGACCAAACCTACCATTGCGTTTGTAACCGGCGGCTACAGCGGCGAAGCTGAGATCAGTTACAAAAGTGCCATCACCATTGAGGCCAATATCGACACCGAGAAGTTTGATTATTATAAAATAGATATCCGCAAGGACGGCTGGTTCCATCCCACAACAGAAGGCACTGAAACGCTGGTAGATAAAAGTGATTTTACGATCTCTGTCGACGGTGAAAAAATTTCGTTTGATGCAGTGCTCATCGGCATCCACGGCACACCTGGCGAAGATGGCAAGTTGCAGGGCTATTTTGACCTGCTGAATATTCCCTACACAAGTTGTGATGCGGCGACTTCGGCCATTACTTTTAATAAAAGATACACCGTGGCGGTAGCTGCCTTTGGTGGTATTTCGGTAGCGCGTTCACTGCATTACTTTAAAGGCGATGCTATAGAGGTCAGCAATGTAAGCAGCCAGTTGACCTACCCGGTTTTTGTAAAACCCAATAATGGCGGCAGCTCCATCGGGATGAGTAAAGTAAATGCCGAAAGCGACCTGCAAGCCGCACTGGACAAGGCTTTCAAAGAAGACGACCAGGTGCTGGTGGAAGAATTTATCAGTGGCAGGGAATTTACGATCGGTGTGTGCAAGATCAATAACGAGATAATAACCCTTCCTTTTACCGAAGTATTTGCTGAAAACGAGTTCTTTGATTTTGAAGCAAAATACCTGGGCAAAAGCAAAGAGATAACACCCGCGGAAGTAGATGAAACGATAGCAGAAAAAGTGCGGAGTGCCGCAAAAAAGATCTACCAGGTATTTAATTGTCGCGGCGTAGTGCGTATTGATTTTATTTACAATGAAGAGAAGGGACAGCCGTATATGCTCGAGATCAATACAGTGCCGGGGCAAAGTGCTGCGAGTATTGTGCCGATGCAGGTAAAGGCTAAAGGCTGGACTTTGAAAGAATTTTATAGCGGCCTTATTGAAGCCGCCCTGGGCAATTAATAATTTTCTACATTACAACCCGTTAATTACTATAACCGGCTGTTTGTTTTTATTTGCAAACAGCCAATTGCCCACAGCAAACCCCAAAGAAGTGTTCAAATTCATTACCCGCCGTCATTTTCTTATTAACCTGCTTGCGGCCATCATCCTCGTTATTGGCCTCATGTTCCTTTTTCTGTGGTCGCTGGGTTTTATTACCAACCATGGCGATTTTGAAAAAGTACCGGGCGTAAAAGGCAAGCTGATGAATGAAGCCAAAAAGGCATTGGAGGCTAAAGGCTTTAAAGTGGAAGTGCAGGACTCGTTGTATATAGATACCCTCGCGGCGTTTGCAGTTATTAAGCAGAGCCCCGAGGGTGAAATGATGGTAAAGGGTGGCCGTGTCGTTTATCTCACCGTCAACCGGTCTACACCGCCATTGGTGGAAATGCCGAATATGGTAGGTTTCTCATTTCGCAATGCCGAAATGTACATGCGGCAACTGGGTCTAAAACTGGGCGATACCACCCGCAAACCCGATATAGCCCGTGACGCCGTACTGGAGCAATTGTACAAGGGCCAGCAAATAAAAGCCGGCACCAAAATTTACCAGGGAAGCACGATCAGTTTTGTACTCGGCAATGGACTGGGGGAAGAAGAATTTGATGTACCAGTGGTAACCGCGATGACTTTTAAAGAGGCCAGTGCAATGCTACGTGGCATGAACTTAAACTGGGTGATAGTAACAGATGCAGACGTGAAGGATACTGCGAATGCAATTGTTTATAGACAATTCCCCAACAAAAAGACAGTGCAGGCAGATGGATCCATACAGGAAAATAAAATACGGGAAGGTCAAAGCATCGATTTGTACCTGAGTAAAACAATGAAGGAAGACATACCTGGCGATGCAGAGGAGACAAAGGATACAAAAAGTAAAAAACCTACAGCCCCAAAGAAAGAAAAGAAACCGGAAGATGATTATTAATTGACGGCTAAGTTGTAAATCGTAAATCTCAAATCGTAATTCGAAATGACACAAATAACTGTTGAAGAACTGAAAAAACGTTTGGATAGTGGTGAAGATATTCACCTGGTAGATGTTCGCGAAGACCATGAGCGGGCAGATTTTAATATTGGCGGCATTCACCACAAACTCGGCCAGATACAAATGATGGACGCGGAGCCACTTGAAGATTGGAAAAATGATGAGGTAGTGATGTACTGCCGCAGCGGCAACCGCAGCGGGCAGGCTTCAATGATACTCGAAACGATGGGTTTTACGAATGTGGTTAATCTTGCCGGCGGTATGCTGGCATGGGAGGATAAGTTTGGCAGGTAGGTAAAGCAAAGGGCAATTGGCAATAAGAAAGTAGATAGTAGCGAATTGCGAGTTGCAAGAAGCAATAGGCATGGTTCAACTGCTGAATCTGGATAAACAGAAAGTTTGGATTAGTACAAAAGCACCGTCCCTCTCCGCGAGGAGAGGGATAAGAGGGTGAGGCTTAAACGGCGTAAGAAGCACTGCTTTTTAATTGTCAGCTTAACTAAAAGGCACTATGGATATCCGAATTGAGAAATTGATAGGTGCATTTGTAGCCAGTGGATGGACATTAGAAGGTTCAGTTGACATCTCCCAAGATTGGTGGTATGATGATATTTTGTTGCTTGTCTCTAACTGGAAGCCTGTAGGAACAAACCTTTATGTCACCTTGTTAACAGACCCACAAGACCTCAAAAAGAAAATTATATGGAGTGTCGGAATTTCTCTATTCATTCCAAATGACAGGCACTTCGGTTTTTCAAGGCAAATAGCTTTAAATGATATTTTAAAAACAGACCTGAAGCTGTTTGTAAATGAAATGAATAAGGTCATTCTAAATTAATTCTACCACTCAGCCCTCGGGCTCGCCCCCACCGAAAGTTCCGAAAAATCACCAGCGAGGTATTTGTAATAACCGGTGATCGCGATCATACCTGCATTATCAGTACAATATTGAAAGGCTGGGATATATGTATTCCAGCCCATTTTTTTGCCCAGCTCTGTAAAGCCGTTTCTAAGACCGCTATTGGCGCTTACGCCACCTGCCAGGCAAATGTCTGTAATACCCATTTCTTCGGAAGCTTTTACCAGTTTGTTCAGCAGTATCGATACAATGCGTTGCTGAATGGAAGCGCAGATATCGGCCAGGTTTTCGGCTATAAAGTTTTCATTTTGCTGAACCCCTTTTTGCAAAAAATAAAGAATCGATGTCTTTAGCCCGCTAAAGCTGAAATCGAGTCCGTCGATTTTTGGCTCGGGAAAGGCAAATCGTTTCGGGTCACCTTCTTTGGCGTATTTGTCTATCAACGGGCCGCCAGGGTAGGGCAGGCCCAATAATTTGGCCGATTTATCAAATGCCTCGCCGGCTGCATCATCCAGGGTTTGACCAATGATCTGCATATCCACCGGTGATTTACAATGCACGATCTGTGTATGGCCACCGCTCACCGTAAGGCATAAAAAAGGGAAAGCAGGTTTGTGTGCATCAATCAGGTTCGCCATAACATGCGCCTGCATATGATGCACCGCTATCAAAGGTTTATCCAAAGCCAGGGCGAGTGATTTTGCAAAGCAAGTGCCCACCAGCAGCGAACCAATCAACCCCGGCGATTGGGTAAATGCAATGGCATCTATTTGCTGTAACGTAGTGCCGGCCTGCTTTAGAGCCGTATCCACTACCGGTAAAATATTTTGCATGTGTGCCCTGCTGGCCAGTTCAGGTACCACACCACCGTATTGCTCGTGGATGGTTTGGTTAGCTATATAATTGGTCAATATTTTTCCATCCACGCAAACCGCAGCCGATGTATCGTCGCAACTGGATTCGATAGCGAGGATGGTGACAGGATTTATGATTTCGGATGTATGATGGATGCTGTTGTCGGTCATTTGGTCAATAGGTCATTTGGTCATTGTCTTGTAAGACCTGTCTTTTTTCCGGACAAGGTTTATGAACGCTGAAAATTGTTTGTTGATTATTGATCATTTCATTGATGAAACAATCATTACTTACTCCTGATCGCCACTACAGGATCCATCCTCGCCGCACTCCATGCAGGAATGATACCGGCCAGTAATCCTACTAAAAGGCTAATACCCATGGCTAGGCCTACAATTCCCATAGACACTGAAATAGGAAAAGATAAAACCGATGTCAATAATTTGGTGACGAGGAATACGAAGATCAACCCTATTAGCCCACCAGCGATACAGAGGATCGAAGATTCTACCAGGAATTCTGTAAGAATGGTGCTCCGCCGGGCACCGATCGCTTTTTTTAAGCCTATCTGTGCGGTACGTTCTTTTACGGTTACAAACATAATATTAGCGATACCAAACAGCCCGACAATCAGGCTAAAACCGCCAATAACAAAACCACCAATATTTAAAGAACTGAATAGCGATTCCAGTTGCGAACTACCCGATGTGATGTCATTCAAAGCAAAATTGTCATCGGCGGTCGGGGAAAGTTTCCTTACACTGCGCATCACACCCTTTAGTTCATCTTTCAGATCCTGTACAGCTACTCCTTCCCGGCCTTTTACCATAATAAAACGGCCCGCTGTTCTTTCGTTTACCACTTGCCGGCAATAGTTTACCGGAACGATGATAATATTGTCGAAATCCCATCCGCCCATCAGGCTCTGTCCTTTTTTCTTCATTACGCCAATAATATTAGCCTTTCTTCCCTGCAGGTCGATAGATCGTCCCACACCACGGTCGGCGCTACCAAAAAGCTTTTCAGCATTATCGTATCCCATCACTACCACGTTACTGCCGCTCTGAAATTCTGACGACGAAATATAACGGCCATACTGGATCTTCACTTCCTGTATTTGGTTGTATTCTTCGGTAACGCCATACCAGTTTACGTTTTGCAGTACCCCATCTTTATACTCCACATTTGAGGAGTTGAATAAAATAAATGAAACGGCTTCTGCATATTGGCTGCGGTCTTTTACAGGTTTTAATTCATCATAATCAGGATCAGGACGTTTGGCATATTTCCACCAGGGATAATCATCGCCACCGCCCCAGGGCCATTTTTGGATATACACCGTATTGCTGCCCAGGTCTTTAAGTCCGTCCTTGATGTTTTTCTCCAGGCTTTGTACCGTTGCCAAAACACTGATAATGCAAAAGATGCCGAACGATACGCCAATCAGCGAAAGTGTAGCTCTCACCTTATTCGAATTGAGTTCGTTAAGCGTCATTTTTACGCTTGTCCAGAAAACATTCAATTGTCGCATCATGCTTCAAAGTTAACGGGTTGATGTGGCATCTTTCAGATGAAAAAAAGACGTTTTTCAATTTTTGCAGCTGTATTATCACTCAACTGATTGCGTAGGTAACATTTTTGCGGATATGGGTTTTTTAATAAATCTTTTGCATTTTTTGCGTTTTCGGCGTTTAAGCCTGCTTTTTTTAAGAAAAAAAATAAGTTCCAGTTACCTTTATCACCCTTGTTCACACAAATTTTTCCCCCCTGAGCCCACCGTGGTGAATAAGTAAAAAAATCAAAGAAGCGCTTGGTTGGTTTTCACGAACCATAGATGGATGCTACATATTGCTGTTTTTTTCTGGAAGTGGTAATCGCATCTTCCATTTAAAAAGCAATTGAAAGCTAAGAGCTGTTTGGGCATGTTGAACCTATCACTATTAATAAAAATTCATATTTATCACTTCCAATTTGTAACCACTAAACTTCAATAATATGCACAAGATCATTTTTGGGCTTTGCCTGAACATGGTAGTTTTTATGAACTACAACAAGTACTATGGCGGACAGCAGTCGCCATTCACACAGATTTCCGACAGTTTGCTGGAAAATGTAGACAAGTCCAGGATAAAAACCGGCATTTTGTACGACCGGGTTTTTCCGTTTGCAAGGCTGGATAAGTTCGGAACCGAAACGATTGACACTACCGGCTTTGAGCATTTCCGGCAGAGTTACAGCGAATTGTACAATAGTCATTATCACCCCCAGGGCCATTTGGTTTCACCAGACGATTGGGATGATATCCTCGACTGGAACCGGTTCAACGGCAATACACCGGTAGGCATCATGGATATGAAATTTAACCAGCTGAAACCGAACGCAGTTGCGAAAAACATGCTTATTTACCGTAAAGGCTTGCTGTACGATAACCCGCAGCAACATGAAAACCCCTTCAGCGAAAGAAATCTCCAAATGGCAACCCTGCTGGGAGAATCCATCGAAACCGGTACGACGGTTCTAAAGCTCAATCCCGACCTGGTGCTTAGCAATACTGGTCGCCGGGTAGAGCATGTAGAGATAAAAATGAATGATCGCGATGATACTTATTACCTGCGCAACGGGGATTCTTTGGCCGTGGAGTTTAATGACGAAGGCGTCGTAAATGTAAACACCACGGTGTATTTTACCAATGGCGAGTCGTTTAAAAGCGAAAGCGCTGTGGAAGTAGTAAAAAAGGCCGTTGCAAAAGAAGGAAGCACAAATACCGGTAACAAAGTGAAATTGTCGCACCAGCCCTGCCTTAAAGAAACGGTGAACGCCGATATACCATTTACAGGATACGATGAAACAGTACCGACACTTGGACAGGTAGAAGTGAATTATTTTTATCATTACGATGCGGCCGATACAAGTGGTTGTACCATAAAAAAAGTGAAGAAGCCGATCATTGTATTGGATGGCTTTGATCCTACAGATAAAAGGGATGCCACCTGGATTTATGAGCACAATTTCCGGTATTACAACGAAAAAAATGAAGTCTCCAATTTTGCCGATGAGCAACGGAGGGCGGGTTTTGACATCATTATTATTAATATGCCAAGTTACCAGACAGGCGTACGCAACGTAGCACTGCCCGATGGAAGTGAGGCCCATATTGGTACTTTAAGAAGGGCCGGTGGCGATTTTATTGAGATCAATGCCATGGCATTAATTAAGGTGATTCAAAACCTGAACAAGGAACTGGCATCGGTAAACAGCAAAGAAAAACTGATTGTTGTAGGCCCCAGCATGGGAGGCGTTATCAGCCGGTATGGCTTAAGCTATATGGAAAAGAAAGGAATGGATCACAATTGCCGGCTTTGGTTTAGCTGGGATGCTACGCACCTGGGTTCGGTGCTGCCAATCGGTAATCAGTACTTTATAGAATCTATGGCCGGGCTGGGACTAAAAAATGTTAAAGACATTATTGCCCGCCAAATTAATTCGCCTGCATCTAAGCAGGAACTGAGCCACCACATGCTGGCGAAATCCGTACAGCCGGAAGGAGCACCGGAATTTAAAGATCGTTTTTATGCCGGAATGGACTCCATGGGATGGCCACAAAATACCCGTAAAATCGCTATGATCAGCGGTGCAGTGAAAGGCTTGTCGCAGCCAGGCGGAAAGGCTGGTGGCACCGCTCTCGAATTTAAATTAAAGATGAACAAGGTACCGAAATTGCTATTGTTCAATATAGGCGGCCTGTTCCTGGATCCTAATTTTATCAGGGCCAAAATCAGCTTTTCGCCTTCGGCAGAAATGGGTAAGACAGAAGTATTGGATATGAAGGTACTCGGTTTCCCTACCACAAAGAAATTGGCCGAACCTTTTGCCCGGAGTAATAATAGCCTCGACCTGATACAGGGTGGCTGGTACCCGGGTTTCCAGGAAATAAGGGATAGTACAAGGGACAAACTGTACGGCTTTTTTAAATGGGTGGCCAATCCGCAATTTCTAAATGTTGTCGACAACCATTGCCACCAGCCCAGTGTCAATACACTCGCTTTTGGACAAGGCCCTTTTCCTAATCCCAACCGTAAATGGGATGATGACCTGAGTGTCACCAATTTTAACTGCGGCGACGAAAAGGAAACACCATGGGATGCCTGGTATGCACCAGAAGAGAACCTGCGCCACGACAGTCTTACAAACGAATATGCCTGGCGCATGCGGGACGAAATGAATGGCATACAAATGCCGCAGCCAAAAGTGGTAAGAAATGTGGCTATCGAAGGAAATGCAGGCACTCTTTGTGTGGGAGAAACAAGAACCTTTACAGTTCCGAAACCGAATAAGCAGACCTACTATAACTGGCAGATCAGTGATGAGAATATACAGATCGTAGAAGGACAGGGTACAGCCTCCGTTACCGTTAAATACACCGGCGGTTCCATAGCCAAATGCAATATCAGCTGCACGGCTGTAAGCAATTGCTACACCTACCAGATCACGGGACTGACTTTGGACAAATTCAATACTAAGCCCGAAGAAACCCTGATCACGAAGATTGATCCACGGCCTTAATTTTAGCTTGAATTGCCGCTAACAAAAAGCCTCCATTTCAAATTTGAAATGGAGGCTTTTTGTTAGCCCTACACCTGAGGTTTTGAGGAGCTTACCAAATGCTCACCCTCAAACTATCGGCCATGTACATTTTATCACCCGGTTTTACACCAAAGGCTTCGTAAAATTCCGGCACATTTACTACCGGTCCGTTGATGCGTTCCCTGGCAGGGCTATGCACATCTGTCTTTACACGGCTGGCCAATTGTTCTTTGCGGGTGTTGTACATCCAGCTATAGGCATAGCCTAAAAAGTAACGCTGTAACGGTGTAAAGCCACCCAGTTTCTCACCTTTTTTATAGGTTTCTGTTTTTTTAAATGCATCCAGTCCAAGAAGCAAGCCGCCCAGGTCAGCTATATTTTCACCCTGTGTAGCTTCACCATTGATGTGGAGCGTATCCACCGGAACAAAGGCATTGAATTGTTTGATGATCAAAGCTGCACGTTTGGCAAATTCATCAGCATCTTTCTTACTCCACCAATCTTTCAGGTTACCCGATGCATCATATTGCCTTCCCTGGTCGTCGAAGCCGTGGGTGATTTCGTGGCCAATGGTACTTGCTGCTGCATAACCGTACACCAGTGCGTCGTCAAGTTCTTCGTCTTTTTTGCCGGGTACCGCAAAAATGCCGGCGGGTAATACGATCTCGTTATTGCTGGGGTTGTAATAGGCATTATAAGTTTGAGGCGTCATGCTCCACTCATCGCGGTCTACGGGTTTGCCCAATTTATTTACTTCGTAATTGTACCACCATTGGTTGGCCGATTGAATGTTTGCTACATAAGAATTTTTGCCAATCTGCATGGCACTGAAATCTTTCCATTTGTCGGGATAGCCTACTTTTCTTTTTATTTTGGCCAGCTTTTCATAGGCTTTAGTTTTGGTGCTGTCGCTCATCCAGCTCAGTTTGGCGATACGTTCTTTTAAAGCTGTGCGTATGGCTTCTACCAGGTCTTCGTAGCGTTTCTTCGCCTTTTCATTAAAATATTCTTTTACAAAAAGTTGTCCCAAAGCTTCACCCATGGCTCCTTCCTGGGCATCCAGCACCCGTTTCCAGCGTGGACGTGGTTCTTTGGCACCACTCAATGTTTTGCCGTAATTAAAGGCATTCATGTAGGTAGTACTATCCAGGTAAGGGCTGAAATCGCTTACATAATTGTACTTCATGTAGTTCTTCCAAACTTCTAATGGGGTTGCCTTTAATTCGTAGTTGAGCGCCGTGTAAAACTCCGGCTGACCCACAATGACACTGTCGAGGTTGTTTATTTTGGCAGTGCTCAAATACTCGCCCCAATTTAGATTTGGCGTAAGGCCCTGCAATTTTGCCATGGCCATTTTGTTATAGTTCTTGTAAGGATCACGCAGGTCGGCTATTTTTCTGCTGGAGTTTGCAAGACGGCTTTCCATCTGGTAAACATCCTCCATCATTTTTTGTGCGGTTGGTGCATCATTGCCCAACTGGGTGAAAATCTTCACGAGATATTCTTTAAAGGCTTTTTGAACAGCCAGTGTTTTTTCGTCGGTATTAAAGTAATAATCCCGGTTAGGCATACCGAGGCCGCCCTGCGATAAAAAGAAAACAATTTTCTCACTGTTCATATCGTCCTGGCCAATATAGCTGCTGAAGAAAGTGCCTGAGCCTTTTGTACGGAACTCTGCTGAAAGTTTTAATAAAGCGGCAATATCGGCAGCATTGGTAATGCGGTCGAGGTCCGATTTTAAAGGCGCGATGCCTGTTTTGTTGATGGACACTGTATCCATGGCCGTACTCCAGAAATCGGCTATTTTTTGAGTGATACTACCCGCATCGCCTCCATCTTTTACCGCCTTTTCATTTATTATTTTCAGCCGGTTGTAAATGTCTTCCTGCACCAACTGCCCGATGCCCCAGTTAGATTCTGCAGCCGGAATTTCATTTTTTTTGATCCAGCCATTGTTGGCATACATAAAAAAATCTTCACCGGGTTTAATGGTGGAATCAAGGTTGATAACCAGTGGATCCCCGGTAGACCCGGAACCGGTTTCGCCGTCGTTTTTACACCCAATAAGCACAGCAATCAGTGCGATGGGCATCAGCTTTTTTATCATGGTTTTTTTATTTGGGTTTAAATGTAGGGAACTGGAATGAGGTGATGAGCAGTTTTGGATAAGCGGCTGGCTTTTCAGAAGCCTGGAGGCAGTATAGTTGACTTTACGGCTCAATAGGATCTCAAACGAGCCCTACTCAATAAGTTTTTGAGATCATCGCGTCTGTATTTAGTCCGGGGTGTTTGAGAAGGCATTAAAAGCTATTTTTACCGCCTACAAAGAGGATTATAACTTATGACCCCGGAAAGAACAGAAAAGCTACAGAAAGTGCTGCGCAAACGACAGGCAGACATGACCCTGGTTTTGGAAAATGTGCACGACCCCCACAATATTTCAGCAGTGATGCGTACCTGCGAAAGTGTGGGTATACAAGACCTTTTTGTGCTGAACACCCGGTTACCCACCCATAAAAAGTTCGGTGAACGCAGCAGCAGCAGTGCATTAAAATGGCTGACCATACACCAGTACGATAATGCGGAAGCATGCTTTGGAGAATTGCGAAAAAGAAACTTTCGTATTTACACCACCTGGCTGGGCGATGGTTCCGCTGACCTGTATGAAATGGATTTTACCACACCTGTAGCCATTGTTTTTGGTAACGAAAAAACAGGTGTAAGCGACGAAATACGGGCCCTGGCCGATGGTAATATGGTGATACCCCAGGTAGGCATCATCCAGTCTCTGAATATTTCGGTGGCTTGTGCAGTGACTGTATACGAAGCCTTCCGGCAAAAAAGATTAGCGGGACATTATGAAGCCCCGCGGCTTCCGGAACAACGATATGATGAACTTTGGCAGTTGTGGAGTGAGAACAGGGATTGAGGTAATGGGCAAATATGCAAATGGGTTAATATGCAAATGAGCAAATCTGCAGATTAGCAAATGAGGAAATGGAAGGGATGGGGAAATGAGATATGCTTGCTCCTTGTCCAGATCATTGAAGATTTTAAAAAACATTATGAAGACTTTGATTGTTTTGTTGTTTAGCTGTTTTTCAATTGCAGGTTTTTCGCAGGAAATTCCGTCGCTGAAGGTGGAAGAGCTGGTGAAAAGATATAGTAATGCCAAAGGGGTAACGGTGGTGAATTTCTGGAGTACCTGGTGCAAGCCCTGCCAGGAAGAAATGCCACACTTTATTAAAATAACTGATTCATTGAAGATGAAGGGTGTAAACCTTTTACTGGTGAGCCTGGATACAAAAACTGTTTACACAAAGGGAGAACTAAAGGCCTTTGTGAAAAAGAAAAAATGGGTGGCCCCGATGGTATGGCTCAATGAAACGGATGCAGACCACTATTGCCCGGCAATAGACAAAAGCTGGAGCGGTGTTATACCTGTCACGCTCATCAGCAACCCTTCTAAAAATTATTTTAAGTTTTACGAAGCCGCTTTAAGCCGCGAAGAATTGACCGCGGGTATAGTAGAGGCTTTGTAGTAATTAATACTTACAGGTATTCTGTTACCGGCGGGGGGGGCGTTTCTATTAGAATATCGGTCAATTTTGCCTGCGTATTTCTTTCTCCTACCTGCTGCCGCCACATAGCATAGTATAATCCTTTTTGCTGCAACAGCTCATCATGCGAACCTGTTTCGGAGATCCTGCCTTTTTCCAAAACATAAATAATATCGGCGTTCATAACGGTACTCAGCCTGTGGGCTATCGTAATAATAATCTGCTGTTTTTCCGAAGCAATAACATTCAGCGTATCCGTTATGGCTTCTTCTGTAAGCGAATCCAGTGATGCGGTTGCTTCATCAAAAATTAAGATACGCGGATTGCGCAAAAGCGCACGGGCAATGGACAGGCGTTGCTTTTCTCCTCCAGAAAGTTTGGTGCCACCTTCGCCCAGGATCGTGTCGAGCCCCTTTGGACTGTTCAATAAATTGTACGATGCCGATTTTCTTAGGGCGGTCAACATCTCTTCTTCTGTAGCAGCGGGTTTAATAAAATGAAGGTTCTGCCGCACTGTTCCGGCAAAAAGTTGTGTGTCTTGTGTTACAAAGCCTATCTGTCGCCTGATCTTATTGTAGCGGATGTCTTTTACTGATACATCATCAAAATAAATATCGCCGCTCACCGGTGTATATAGTCCCACCAATAGTTTTACCAATGTAGATTTTCCGGAACCGCTTGGGCCCACAAAAGCAATAGATTGGCCTATTTTGGTTTTGAAAGAAATGTCATCGATGGAATTTTCGACGGCCGTCTTGTGTTTGAAAATCACGTTTTTAAATTCCAGTGTTTCCACTTCACCCAGTTCTACAGGTTCTTCCGGCCGCGTTTCCACGGGCTTTTTCATCAGCAGGTCAAAGTTTTGAAGCGATGCTTCCGCTTCGCGATAGGCGAGGATGATGGTGCCCAGGTCCTGCAATGGTAAAAAAATGTAATTCATGATCACCTGCATGGAAATGAGTTCCCCGGCAGTGAGCACTTTTCTAAAAATGAGCCAGAGCAGGATGAAGAGAATAGACTGCTTGAGAAAGTTGAGTGTAATACCCTGCAAAAAACTAAGGGTTCTTACTTTTTTCACCTTGATCATTTCCAGGTCAAAAATGCTTTGGGTAAAGGTCTTCAGCCTTTTTATTTCGGGGTAGGTGAGGCCCAGGCTTTTCACCAGTTCTATATTCCGCAACGACTCGGTGATGTTGCCCGACATGACCGCATTTTCCCTGAAAATTTTTCTTTGAATGGTCTTTATTTTTTTGCTGAGCAAACCTGTAAGCCCTCCCAGCAGCACTACGCCAACCAGGAATACCGGAACCAACGCCCAATGTTTGGTAACCGCATAGTAAATAAGAAAGATGACTCCTACGAGGGTGGAAAACAGGATATTGATAAATTGGCTTAGAAAGGATTCAGTATCCCTTCGGGTTTTCTGCAAAATGGAAAGTGTTTCCCCGCTTCGCTGGTCTTCAAATTCCTGGTACGACAAACGAAGCGTTTGCTTAAGGCCATCGTCAAAAACGCTTTTTCCAAATTTCTGAACTACAAGTCGCAGTACATATTCCTGGAATGTTCTGGCAAGTCTTGCTGCAATAGAGATAATGACCACCAGGCCCAGTAGCCAGAGTATGCCGGTAACCAGTTCCTGCTCCGTTTTATTATCTGGATTCAGGGCAAAATTGTCGATGATCTTTCCAAAAATTACCGGGTCCAAAAAATTAAGTGCCTGGGCGACGGCAGCCAGTAGCATGGAGAGTAAGGCCAGCCATTTATACGGTTTCAGGTATTTCCAGAGTATTTCCATGTAGGGCTCATTTGATTAACTCCTGTGATCCAGGAAAACATGAGTTAACAAATTGCTGTCCAAAATAGGTGTGAATAACATGAACACGCTGCAGAGGTTGCAGACTGCCTGTGGTACGGTAATTTCGAAGAATCTCTGGTCGGGGATTGGTTTGCGATAAAGAGCGTTCGATTGTTTTTGGATATCAGGGGTTCTTTTTTTCTTTCTTTACAGGCAACAACTTGAAATAACTGGCTACAAACCTTTCGTTAACTATATCGCCCTGCACCTCCGCTTTTCTTACTGCATTGCAAAAACCATCTTTTGCATGCGCATCGCCATGAGAATCTATTGTGGTACTATCTACAAAATATGCTTTGCCATTAATACGCACGGCTAAATCACAACTTTTTCCGGTTAGACCAAATTTACATTCGCCACAAGCAGCTTCTACTACCTGGACCGGTTTTGAGGGATCAGGAATGGCTTTTTTTTGCTTGCCTGTTTGGCATATAGCCGAGAACATGGAAAGGCTGCAGAATAATAAAATGGCGACTGCTTTCATACAATGGTTTTTACGGTGATAACAAATCTACCGACAATACAAATATGCATGTACGCGGCCACGGTTTATTTTATGCAAGCCGATCGCGGACTCAAAAGGCTACCTTGTCCAACTTAACCCTGACAATGATTAATCAATTTGACCTGCTGATAGATAGTTACCTGGAAAATAATGTAGGACTGGATACCTGCTTTCTAAATAAAAACCTATCCAATGGTTTACACGAAAATATCCTGCAACTGCAAAGGGATGATATGATGACTGCTGCCGGTATTGGCAATGATGAAGTAAAAGATGCCAAACAAAAAATGCGGGGTGACAAAATTTATTGGATGGATAAAAGCCACGACAATATATACGAGCAGGAATTTTTACAACTGGCAGAAGATTTTATTGACCGGCTTAACAGCACCTGCTACACGGGTATTAATGGGTATGAATTCCACTATGCCGTGTACGAAGAAGGCAGTTTTTACAAGCGGCATAAAGACCAGTTTAAAAACGACAACAACCGAAAATATTCACTGATTAATTATCTAAACAATAACTGGCATGAGGAGGACGGCGGGCAATTGTTGGTATACCAGGACGAGGGTGTGCAACAAATATCACCACAGTCGCAAACAGCCGTGTTTTTTAAAAGCGACGAAATGGAGCATGAGGTAACAAAGGCGAACCGGCAAAGAATGAGTATTAGCGGCTGGCTAAAAAGAAGCTAGAAGGCGTTCTTAGAAGAGACTTACTTCAGATAGGTATCAAACCAATCTGCCATGTCTTTCTGTTCCACATCCATATCTCTCCATCCATGTCCGCCGCCCTTTTTTATGATCAGGCGGTGCGGTATGTTTTGTTCTTCCAATCTTTTTACAATTGACTGAGACTGCTGCAAAGGCACTACAAAATCGGTATCGCCATGTACGAGCAATACCGGAGGATCGCCGGCAGAAACTTCATAAATGGGCGATACTTGTTTTATCAGCTGCATCCTGGTCAGAGAATCAGTGACCGGCTTGTATGTAAACGTACTGTCAGCCAGTTTTTCAAAATCGAAAGCACCGGCAACCCTGAACCTTTCGAGAATTGCCCTGGCGGCAGCCCAGTTAGCACCCGTAAAGCCATAGTTGAGCATATCTGTAGGTGGGAAAAATATGGCAGCAGCCTGCACCCTGGCCGATTGCCGGTCAACCGGGTCTTTGGCTTTGGCATTAGGATTGTCGTCAGCTAATGCCACCAGCAATGAAAGATTGCCCCCGGAAGAAGAACCTGTGATGCCTATATGTGCCGTATCGATATGATACTTCGATGCATTAAAACGTATAAATCTTACCGCTCTTTTGATATCCGCTACCTCATCAATAATGCTGTATTTCGGTTGGCTGCTATGCAGAACCATAAACACGGTATATCCCCTGGAGGTATACACGATGTTGCCGGGCCGGTATCTTTCCAACATCTCGTAATTCGAAACCCAGTTGCCGCTTACCACATGTACAATGGCTTTTCCGTTTGGATTAGCAGCAGGGGTAAGGGCCATCATGGTCAGCGCCATACCGTCCTTGCGGCCATAAATAATTTCCTGCTGCGTAAAAGCGGAGCCTTCCTGTGCTGTCACCTGTAAGAAAAAAACCGTGACGATAATGGAGAAGAAAAATTTCATAAATATTTTAATTGGTTGTTGACGCAAAATACTGTCTTTTATATCATAACGATGGAGGCTGCCTGTAACGGGCAGCCTCTTTTTTATGGCCTGGTTTTGGAGAAAAGAGAGATTGACAAATATTCATCAAGCTTAAAAATGCTTCTTTCAATGATAAATTTATCCGGTAAAAAAGTAGCCATCTTAACTGAAAATGGTTTTGAGGAATCTGAACTCACAAGTCCTAAAAGGGCGATGGAAGAAGCTGGAGCCATTGTGCACATTGTATCTCCGCAGGAGTACCAGGTTAAAGGGTGGAAAGACGGCAACTGGTCTATTGAACTGCCGGTGGATATAACCCTGCCTGAAGCCGATGGAAACGACTATGATGGCATTGTTATTCCGGGTGGGGTTATTAATCCCGATTTGATGCGGCGGAATGATGACTGTGTGGAATTTGTGCAACACTTTATGACTTCCGGAAAAATGGTAGCAGCAATCTGCCATGGTCCCCAGTTGTTGATTGAAACAAGGCTCCTTGAAGGCAAAAGGATGACCTCTTTTTCCTCCATCAGAACGGACCTTGAAAATGCAGGGGCAGACTGGGTGGATATGGAGGTGGTAGTGGATAATGGACTCGTAACGAGCCGGAGCCCTGAAGATCTCGAGGCATTCAACAGCAAGATCATTGAGGAACTGATGGAAGGCGTACATGAACACAGCTTTTAATAAAGCAGTTCCTTGTAAAAACAATAGAAAACTTATTTATCCATATTATAAAATTGAATTTATGAACGACGATTTTAATTTCCAGCACGGCGATATTGCGGGTGCTATTGCGGTAAAACTGGCGAATAATCTTACCCTCGATGACTTCTGCGAACAGCATGTGGCTGATTATAACCGTGATCGTTTCGAGGCTATTGCTATCCGTCTTTTTTTGGGCAAGGAAACCGTAATTACGGTATACGCCGTTGATAAATTGCGCCAGGAGGACGGTGCGTTGAATCCGGAGAAATTACCGGTCAAGAAATTCAAGCTCACTACCATACCGGCAAATGAGTTGCTCAGTTATTGTGAGTCTTTCAACTTTACACTTTCCACGGGTACCTATCATGTAGAAGACATGGAAGTGATTAACAGATAACATTTTAAATTCTTTACGATGAACAATACAACAATCAGTACAGACATCACCGATTCACTGCACGATCAACAAAGACTACAGGCCGACGAAGCAATTATAGATCTTCCGGGCGTAAAGGATATTCCCGGGCAGGAGCATGTACGTCCATTGCCGGCGGGAGAGATGGCCGATGCCACTGCATCATCGTCTGATGAAGAAGGTAAAGGTCTACTGGACAACCTTAGTGGTGAAGAGGACGAGGAAATAATGATGGATGATGAGGTGAATGTTACAGAATCGGAAAGGGAGTTGCTGGATAATGCAGCTACCCAGACAGATGACGAAGACGACATGGGTTTAAACCGTGCGGCTTTGGACAACACGGACGAAGATGGCGACCCTTTAAACGAAGGAAGTTCAGCCGATGATATCAGCGGAGCGGACCTGGATATACCCGGGAGTGAATTGGATGATGATAACGAAGATATTGGTGAAGAAGACGAAGAAAACAACGTTTACAGCACTGCACAAAAATGATAATCGCCGGCAGTTAATTGAAGGAATTACGCCTTTTATTGAATAGCCCCGCATTTACATAGAATGCGCCGGAAATGGAGCACGTACTACATGCGATGTAGCTAACTTTAGCGTTAGCTAATGTTCTGGCCATTCCACCATAAAGCCGTTGCCAATTATTGGTTAACGGTCTTTGCATTGTATGCATTGGCCGAGGCCTGCATACAATTACTTTTCCATTTTGTACTTAACAATTTTGGCAATCAGCCCATCAGTCTTATAGAAATTCATTTCCTGATGTGGTTTTTTCAATGCATTATGATTTGGCCAATTTGGTGGGTGGCCCGGCTGGTGTACAAGCAGAAAGTAATTGTACAAATACTCGTGAACCTCGGGTTTTATTTGCTTTATTCCTATATCTGGTTCGGACCCGTCCAGGATGTGATTGGCTTTTTGTATCACCATTTGATACAGGTGACCAGGAGCGAATCCGAACGGATCCCTGCCATCCTGGACCAGGGTAATAGTTTTTCCTATCTTAATTACCAGCTGCTAAAACACGCCTTCCGGCTGTCCTGGTTTTATCTGGCCAACTATTTTTTTAACTATCACCTTGAAAATAAGAAGCGCCTGGAGTTGGCTGTGGCCAATAAGGAGTTGCAGTTAAAAATGCTTAAGTGGCACCTGAACCCGTCCTTTTATTTTAAAACGATCAGCCATCTTGGGAAAATAGCCGCAGAAAAACCCATCAATACAAGTGGCCCTATTTTGCAACTGGCAAAAGTGATGGAATATGTTATTTACGAGGCCAAGGAAAAGCTCATCGATGTTAAAAAGGAGATTCAGTTTATCCGCAATTATATTCAGCTAATAAACGGGCAGCCTGGCAACAATGCCATCTTTGAGATCGAAACTGCAGGTGAATATGATCACCTTAAAATAGCGCCATTGTTGCTCGTAGGTTTTATTGATAAAATGCTGGCCAACACTACTCGAACCGGGGAAAAGTTGTATAGGATACAATTGCTGTTTAATGGCAATAAAATGCAGCTCAACGTGGATGGATATTTTGAAAGCAAAGAGGGGTTGTTGCTTACGGTTGATGATGCGTTATACCGGCAATTAAAAGAATGGTACCCGGACAGGTTTACGATTACAGGCAATACAAATGATGATACTCCTTTTACAATCAGCATAAAACTGGATGAAGAGCGATAGCCTTTCCATAATACCTTTTGTTTCTTCCGAAGAAAGGAACAGGGTCCAAAGATTCTGGGTGAAATGTATTTGCATGTATGCCATCGCTGAAGCATTTTATATTATCATCAATTATGCTATTACCAGGAGCATGTGCCGTAATTGCGCACTGGCTCCACCTTTTTATGCAAGCCAGTGGGCAGCCAACCTGCTGTTCACCGCCTTGCTTTGGTATTGCCTGAACTTGTTCTATCACCGGAAGCTGTGGAAAATCATAGCAGGTAATATTGTCATTTTTCTAACGTATTATTTTCTCTGGCTGGGGATACTGTATGCCATTCTTCACTCAGGCTCCGCCTGGCTTGTCGGGGAAGACTTCAAACCGCGCCCTTTCCGAAACCTTGTTTACACTTCCTGGTTCGATATCGGAAAATATGTGGTCAAATTATCAGCTTTCTATGTATTAAAATTTTATTTTGAATACCGGAAGGCAGAAGAACAACGGATTCAACTGGCCGTTATCAATAAGGATATGCAACTTAATTTGCTAAAACAACAGTTGAGCCCTCACTTCTATTTTAATACGCTGAATAACCTGTATGGGCTAGCCAGGGCTAACAGTCCAAAGCTTTCGGATGCACTGAACCAGCTCAGTAATATTATGCAGTACGTAATAACAGACTGTAATGAGTCTAAAGTACTATTAAGTGAGGAGGTAAACTTTTTGCAAAGCTATATAGCTTTGGAAAAGCTCCGCTACGAACAGGATACGGTTATAGAAATGAAGGTGGAAGGACATGCAAACGGTCAAACCATCATGCCTTTGTTACTGATACAGTTTGTGGAAAATGCCTTCAAGCACGGCATGAAAGAGAAGTCAGAACACAATTGGATGAAGGTGAATATGATCATTGAAAAAGACGGTCTGATCTTTAAAGTGGACAATAGCTATTATGAAAAAATAGCTTCAGAAGGCATTGGTATTAACAGTGTAAAGCACATTCTTAACCTGCAGTACGAGGATAAACATAATATGCAGATGCGACATGGGGACAACTGCTTTTCTATAACCCTAAAATTGAATTTGTCATGAAAAAGATAACCTGTGCGGTAATAGACGACGAGCCCATTGCCCGCGACATATTGGAAGACTTTATCAACCAGGACGAGCGTCTCTTATTGCAGGGTAACTATAAGAATGCCCGGGAAGCACTAAAGGGGATTACAGAGCAGCCGGTAGAACTGGTATTTCTCGACATCAATATGCCGGGACTCACCGGCTTCCAGTTTTTAAAATCAATGACCAACCCTCCCGCAGTAATATTCACCACGGCATACCGTGAACATGCCATGGAGGGTTTTGACGCAAATGCCATCGATTACCTTTTGAAGCCAATTGCTATTGAAAGATTTTTGCTGGCAGTGAATAAGGGCTGGAAATTCCTGCGTCCCGCAACAACTGATACTTCGGAAGCCATGCCTGTAAAACAAACAGAAGATTTCTTTTTTGTAAAAGCTGATGGGGGGCTCGTAAAAATATTCTTCAGGGATATTTTATTTATCGAGGCCTTGAAAGAGTATGTGAAAATTGTAACCAAAGACCGGTCTGTTATTACCTACCATACCATCAGCGGGCTCGAAGAAAAGCTTCCAACCGGAGCATTTTACCGTGTTCACCGATCTTACATTGTCAACATCAAAGCGATCACCAGCATCGAGGGATTCAGCCTGAAAATCGATAAACACGAACTGCCCATCAGCCGTAGTGAAAGGGATGCTTTTGTAGACCTGGTCGCCACTGGAAAAATTATCTCCAAATAGCACGCCATTCATTGAAAAAAATCACCAGTTCGTTTAAAAAAATACACCCGGCGGCTACCCGTTGAAATTAATACGGTACCTGTTGAAACGCAGTGCAAGCCTGCCTGTAATAAAAATAGCTTTAAGTTGATTTTACACACCTATCATCTTAAACTATCAGAAAATGAAACTCAAATGTTTATTTGGGCTGTACCTTTTATCCTCTTCGTGCATTGCATTTTCACAGAATGTAGGAATTGGTACCAATAGCCCCACAGGCCGGCTTCATATTGACCTCACAGGCACCACCAACACGTTCGCCATCCTCATAGATGATGACGATGACAATGCAACCATTCGTTTTCGTAGGTTGGGTATTTCAAAAGGATTTCTTCAATCCTTTGGTAACGATTTTCGCCTGGGAACCTATGCTACCAACGATTCAGGTAAACTCGTCTTTCATACCAATGGTAGCAACCGCATGTATTTCACCCCGGCCGGAAATATTGGTATCGGCATCGCCGACCCGGTAAGCAAATTCCAGATACTGGGTGGCAGTGATCTAAGCCTGCTTTCCAACGGGTACATGATGATTGGCGCTGTTAACGGGGCCAACCTGGTTTTTGACAATAACGAGATACAAGCCCGTAGTGACAGCGCTGCTTCCACACTTTATATACAATCGGAGGGGGGTAAAACAACGTTTGGCAAAACCGATGATTCCAATATTGAAATTGACGCTTTTAATATACAGGCCATGTACAATGGTAGTGCTGAAACCTTAGTGCTCCAGGGCCTCAGCGGCGGTAAAACAAGGTTGGGAAATGGCTTCGATTTCTCTGATACCAAACTGCATATTTCCACTGGTGGAGATGCGGGCCTGGCCGTTAACCAGAGCGGTTATTTGATGATCGGTATGTCTAATGCAGAGAACCTGGTTTTTGACAACAACGAGATACTAGCCCGGAATAACGGCGTGGCATCCACCTTGCTTTTGGCAAGAGATGGTAGTAAGGTTCAGCTTGGAAACGGAAGTGAAGCTACTGGTACAAAACTTCATGTAAGCACCGGCAATGATGTAGATCTTACAAATGCCAACAGTGGATACATACTAATCGGACCTGCCGGTGGTACCAATATCGCCATCGATAATAATGAGGTGCAGGCTCGCAACAATGGTGTATCATCCACATTTTATATGCAGAGTGGCGGCGGCAATGTGCGCATTGGAACCGGCGATTTTCTTCCTTCACATAAGCTGGGCGTGGCGGGTGACGTAGTGGTAACCGGTGGTTTACGCGTGGGTACTACGATACTTCCCGCAGGATACAAATTTGGGGTAGATGGCAAAGTGATCTGCACCGAGGTGCTGGTTCGTAATGTAGCATCATGGCCCGATTATGTTCTTGACAAAAACTACCAGCTACGCGGCCTTGCCGAGGTAGAAAACTTCATTCAACAAAATAATCATTTACCAGGGATTCCTTCGGCTAAAGAAATAGATAAGACAGGGCTTACCCTTGGCGAAATGCAACGTTTGCAAATGGAGAAAATAGAAGAATTGACCCTTTATATTATTGGGCTTAAAAAGGAAATCGACCTGTTGAAGAAACGTAGCATTTCAGTTGGGCAATAGGACTATGGTCGTTTCGTAAACATCACACACATTTTAATAGAAATTTTATGAAGCAGTTTTTTTTATACCTGTTGTTATTATTATGCGGCACTGTTCATAAAGCTGCAGCACAGCAGGATGCCGAATTGGAGCAACGGCTGAGAAATAAGAATAACCTTACTGATATTATGCAGGAGGTAAAGTCATACTATAAAGAGCCGGCTACCCAGAGTCGCCTGGGCAACGAGGTGCTAAACAGGGCGCTAAAAAAATGGAAAAGATGGGAATGGTATATGAGTAGCCGCCTTGGACCCAATGGCGAATTTGTAAATATTAACAAGAAACTGACTGAAGCTACCGCCACTCAGCAAAACAGGAACCTGGCACCCATTTCAGGTACCGACGCTGTGCAAAGTGCCTATGGCAACTGGCTGGCAGTGGGGCCGCTGAACACAACCGATGGTATCGGCCGGGTTGATAGGTTAGCGTTTCATCCCAATAATGCTAATATTGTTTATGCAGGAAGTACAGCAGGCGGGCTTTGGAGAACCATCGATGGAGGTGCTAACTGGACCAATCTTACACCAAATATTTCCAGTGGCGGAATCAGCGGTATTGTAATTGATCCTAACAATACCAACAACATGTATATCCTAACCGGCGATGGCGACAGCGATTTTCCCAGTGGCGGTGGCCTTGTACAGGCCTGGGGCTATATGCGTTTATCAATAGGCGTACTCAGATCTACAGATGGTGGCCTTCACTGGAATAAGACCGGCGACTTTCCGGGTGTCACCAGCGACCTAACGGGTTTTAGACTCGTGATGCATCCTACCAACAGCAATATCTTATACGCCTGCACCAACCAGGGATTATTCTGGACTATTAATGGCGGCGAAACATGGGGCCTGCAAAAGGGTGGTGGGCGGTTTCATAATTTGAAATTCAGACCTGGCAGCAATAGTATTTGTTATGCCACCAGCGACGATGGAAACGTCAATCAAAACCGGACTTTTTTTTGGAGAAGTACCACGAGTGGTGTTATCTGGGATTCCATCGGCACGATCAACAATCAAATAAATAACCCGACCAGTCGTGTGGAACTGGCAGTGGCACCCAGTAATATCAACGTAGTGTACCTGTTATGTGGAGGGGTGTCGGTTTCCGGCCAGTTTAAAGGTTTATTTCGCAGCGGTGACATGGGTTTAACCTTTACCCGGCAAAGTAATACACCCAATATAGTGGGTAGGTCAGGCGATGGAAGCGATGCCGTAACGCAATCAAATTACGATCTCACGGTGGCTGCAAGTAATATCAACAGTGCCACGGTAGTAACTGGGGCTGTAAATGCCTGGCGCAGCACCAATTCCGGTGTTAGCTGGACATTTAGCGGTAACCTGCACGACGACGTTCATGAATTGGCCTATCACCCGGCAGACAATAAATTATGGGCAGCTACTGATGGCGGCGTGTACAGCAGCACGGATAACGGCGCTACATGGACCTCTCATTTCGAAGACATGAACACCAGCCAGTTCTACCGCATGGATGTAAATCCTGATAATTACGTGGAGATCATTGCAGGGGCACAGGACAATGGTGTAAAAAGAAGAACGGCCAGTAGTTTTTTCGATGCCGTTAATAACACCAACGATGGATTTACGGTGGCATACGACCAGGCTGATCCATCGATTTTTTATGCTATATTAAACAGGGGCCTCACCAGGTATACAAATAATGGTGTCAACTCAAACGGCATTACCCCGCCCGGGGCACAACGTCCTTTTGCAATGAGCCTGGCCACCCATGCATCTTTGGGTAACGCCTTGTTTCTTGGCGCTGATTCCATTTGGCGTAGTACCAACGGTGGCAGTACCTGGAGCGTAAGCCCTGCTGATGGTGGCTGGTTCATACGAACCTGCCCCAGTAATGCCAACAAAATTTATGCAGCAGGCGGCACTTCCTATCTCCCGGGTGCAGGCGTTCTCCGGCGAAGCGATGATGCAGGGGCTACCTGGCCGGCGGGCGACAATATTCTGAGCAATAACACTGACTTTCCGGTTGATTATACTAAAATAACCAGCATCAATGTAGAGCCTGATAATTCTTCGAATGTCTGGGTGACCTTTGGCGGTTTTACAGAAGGTGTGAAAGTTTACTACTCCAATAATTCCGGGGGGCAGTGGTTTAACAGGTCTGGTTCTTTACCAAATGTACCAGTCAATTGTATTGCGTTGGATAGTGACAATAATGCATATATAGGTACCGACAACGGGATTTATTACCGCAGTACCAGCATGAGCGACTGGATGCCTTTTTACAATAACCTGCCTTATGTATCGGTGACCGACCTGGTTATTTCGGAGGCTGATGGTGTGATAAGGGCTGCTACTTACGGTCGTGGTATCTGGAGCAGCACCTTGAAAAGCAGTTGTGGCGTGGATCTGTATCTTGGTGGCACATTGGAAGGACAGGAGTTTTACGAAGTCTCCAATGCAATTACCAGTACCGCTATTTTAGACAGCACTGAAGGAACCAAGGTGCAAATGCGTGGTGGTTTTGAAATAATCTTACAGCCCGGTTTTTCAGCCTGGGAAAACACCCAGTTTAAGGCGCTGATCGGGCCCTGTGGTGGAGGTGGCGTAGCAGGTTTTACGGCTGTTACAGATAGCTCCCGGTTGTCGTCCGGCCCCTTGACCCCCTTAACAAAAAATAGAAAGGCATTGTTATATGTAAAGCCACTTACCAATGGGTTAAGCACCGTCGTTACAGCATTGCAGGCGGGAGATATAAGTTTTGCTTTAACTGATGCCGGCGGCAGACTCTTGCAACAGTGGCCCGCCAGCCCTCATGCAAAAGGGGAGGCTGAAAGACAGTTGCCTCTCAATTCCGGAAGTATAACTCCGGGCCTGTATTACCTCCACCTTTTCCATAATGGTGTTTGGCAGCATCAGCAGGAAGTGGAGATTAAATGAATAGGCACTTTGGTACCTGGTACAACGATAAAAATTGAAAGTCCTGGAATCTAAAAAAATGATCCTAATGCCAGGTAAAATACATTCCTTTTAGTGTGCTGAAAAGTGGAGACAGACTTCACCCCAAACACATAAGAAAAATACCTTTTAAATCCACACTATGAAAGCCATTGTTTCGATTCTTCTCTGTTTGCTGTCGTTTTTCCAATCAAATGCCGTAACCCGGTATGTGAGTCCATCAGGTGCCGGTCTAACGAACGGAACCAGTTGGGCCAATGCTTTCCCGGGTGCATCTTTGCAGGCTACCATTAGCGCCTCAATTGCCGGCGATGAAGTATGGGTGATGGCCGGTACTTACTATACCACACCCACAAATAACCGGAATATTTACTTTGGCCTGGTTAACGGCGTAGCCGTTTATGGCAGTTTCAATGGTACCGAAATCACGTTATCCCAAAGGGTGTTCACCTGTGGATTTACCTCGGTATTAAGCGCAGAGATTGGCGCACCCGGTATAGGCGACAACAGCTACCATGTAATAAGCAACAGTAGCGTAACCAACACCGCCATACTTGATGGGTTCGTGGTAAGAGATGCCAATGCCAATTTTGATTTGGTGGGAAATGACAACCGAAGTCTTGGAGGTGGTATCATTAATATCGGCCCGAATGGAGGTATAGCCAGCCCGACAATCCGTAATTGTTTGTTTACCAACAACACAGCACTTTTCGGGGCGGGTATTTTTAACCATGGACAAAATGGTGGTAATGCAAATCCGGTGATCACCAATTGCATATTTACAGGTAACACCGCCACAAGTGGGGGAGGGGGCATTGATAATTTTGGATATAACGGTAATGCCAGTCCCGTAATCACCAATTGTATTTTTTTTAGCAATGTAGCTGTAGACAGGGCCGGAGCCATGTATTGCTGGGGTGGCGGCAATGGCAATGCAAGCCCTACGATTTTAAATTCGGTTTTTGTAAATAATACAGCCATCGATGGCGGCGGCATTGTTTCCGACAGGTCCAATATGAATGGCGGTAATTCTGGAACGGCCAATCCCACAATTCGCAACAGCATCTTTTGGGGCAATACAGCTTCAGGAACAGGGCCACAGTTTTTTATCATTGGTGGGGCAGGTTTTGCGGCCACTTATTCCTGTATCGATATCAGCAATCAAAATCCGCCGCATGCTATTACAGGGCCTGGTACCGGGAACAATAATATGGCTCCATCGTTTACCAATATGGCCAATGCCGCAGGCATTGATAATTGCTGGCTTAGCAGTGACGACGGGCTTCAACTCCAGAGTGGTTCCGTAGGCATTGATGCCGGTAACAACACAGGCGTACCTGCTTTTGATATCCGCAATTACAATCGCATCAGCAATGGTGTGGTGGATATGGGGCCTTACGAATACAACTCTACCATATTGCCCATAAAACTTATCAGTTTTACAGGCAAAGCTAACGGTAGTACGAACATGCTGTCATGGGTTACCACAACCGATCTAAATCTCCCGGTATTTGAGATTCAAAAAAGTTTGGATGGTGTTCATTTTGAAAAAATCGGCACCGTTACAGCATTTGAAAATAGCGGAGGCAAACAATATTACAAGTTTGATGACGACCAGTTGAAATCGCAACGCTACTACTATCGTTTGAAGCAAACCGATATAGATGGTAGCTATCAAATCAGTGAGGTAATTCTGCTGATATCTGGTATCAGTATGCATTCTGTGATGGTATACCCGAACCCTGTCACAGATATCGCCACGATCTCTTTTAAGCAGCCGTTGTTGTTACATGAAACTTTTTTATTGTACAATAGCGAAAGGAAGTTGATTGACAGGTTTATGTTTAATGGCAGCACGGGCCGCGTTGATTTGTCGGGGAAGGCATCGGGAGTGTATACGCTGGTCAACAAAAAAATGGGGTTGGCCGTTAAAATATTTAAGGTTGGGAGATGATGTTGCGAACGGATTTATCACTTCTTAGCGCCGGCACGTTTTAATGCAAGCAGGGCAGACACGCAGGTCTGCCCCTACAGAGATCATAACACCACATTCCGTAACAAATCATCAAACTCATCCCGTCTGCGGATCAATTTGGTTTCGCCGTCTTTTACTAAGACCTCCGCAGGTTTATAGCGGCTGTTGAAGTTGCTGGCCATTTCGAAACAATAGGCACCCGCATTGTAAAAAACCAGCAAGTCGCCTTCTCTTACTTCGTGGAGTTTACGGTCCCAGGCGAATGTGTCTGTTTCGCAAATATTGCCTACAACGGCATAATGTTTTTCTTCACCATCCGGGTTGCTGATGTTTTCTATACGATGATAGGAATCATAAAACATGGGTCGGATCAAATGATTAAAACCGCTGTTAACACTGGCAAATATGGCAGCGCCTGTTTCCTTCATCACATTTACCTGTGTAATAAAATAGCCACATTCGCTTACCAGGAATTTACCCGGTTCAAACCAAACCTGCAATGGTTTTCCATTGGGGTTTGGGTGGTTGGCAAATGCTTCCAACACCTTTTCACCAAGCAACGGAATGTCGGTTTCCGCATCACCTTTTTTGTAAGGCACTTTCATACCCCCGCCAAGGTCTATCACTTCCAGTTCTTTAAAATGGGGGATGATATCGAACAATACTTCGATGCCTTTGAGAAACACATCCACATCTTTTATTTCGCTTCCGGTATGGATATGTAACGCGTGGATAAAAAGGTCATACTTCTCCACCAGTGCCAGTATTTTATCGATCTGGTTTACTGAAATCCCAAACTTGCTTTTCTCATGGCCGGTAGAAATTTTGAGATTGCCCCCAGCCATAATGTTCGGGCGCAGGCGGATGCCAACGGGGTAACTATGTCCATATTTTGCTCCAAACTTTTCCAGGTTGCTCAGGCTGTCGATATTAATATTAATGCCTAAGCTTTGTGCTTCTTCGATCTCGCTAAAGTGAATGCCATTGGAAGTATAGAGAATGTTTTGTGGCTCAAAGCCTGCGACCAGGGCTAGTTTCACTTCATTGATACTGCTGCAGTCGATCCCTGCACCTTGGGATTTTATATGCTTCAGGATATTGATATTGGTCAAAGCCTTGCATGCGTAAAAGAACTTTACATTCCCACCTGCAAAGGCAGTTTGCAAACGTTTATACTGGCTGGTAATTTTTTCAGCGTCGTACACATACACAGGCGTGCCGTATTCGCCGGCGATGGAAATCAATTGTTCGTTAGTCATCAAAATGGTTGGGGGGTAAATAATTCTATAATGCCGCTTTGCTGGATGGCGGTTATGATGGGTTTATCTTTTGTCCAGAACGGAGATTTTAATTCTATAGCCAAGTCCAGGTAGGTTATATCTTTCGGATCAACATCTGCACAGATTGTGTAGGCTTTGTAGAAATTCTTATTTGATACTGATTCATTCCTTACAAAGTCAATTTTTTGAATGATAACGTCCAGCCAGTCACACAAATCATTTGCACCCGATTTTGACCGTTTTAAAATTCTTTCTTTGTGCTTAAACAGCTCAACAATTAAAAATTGCGGGGCATAAATTAAATAATTCTGTCCCAGCAAAACATCAGCCATAGTAGCGTTACCGCTTACAAGCCAGGAAAACACGACGTTAAAGTCCACGATTAAATTCTTCTTCACCTTTTTTTACTTTATCCATGACCCAATGCTCGTTTTTATCCCACCATTCCTGTTTTATCTCTTCGGCTAATTCCTCCATAGCAGTCTCATCAGCATTTATCTTATGCATTAACTTCTTTAGCCTTATTTTATTGATGGTATCCAATACATCCTGTTCACTAATGTAATCTTTCTTGAAACTAACAATGTATTCAGTTTCGGTTTCCTTCAGAACTAAATTTTCCATACCATTTCATTTTCCCAAAACTACAAAAAAAGGAATGCAGTTCAGGCATTCCTCTTGGGCTATTAGATTTGTATTAATACAACTTAAGGCTGCTCAGGATGCTGCTCGTCATCTTCCTGTTTATCTTCCTTTTTCTCTTCTTCTTCAGTTTTGTCTTCAGCAAGGTCCTCTGAATGAACTTCTTCTTCAAGTCCACTCTCCGTTTCCACAGTAATGGTCTCTGTGCTCAGTTCCTCCACCACGATTTCAGCTTCTTCGTTGCTATTGCCTGTGAAAACTTCGGCGGATCCCTCAGCAGGTTCCGCATTTTCCAACAGTTCTTCGATATTGCCATTTTCATCCACCACTAATGTCTTGTCTTCTGCAATCATGTCTCCATCTACCGGGTTGGCTTCACCCACTGTAGTCGAGTTTACAATATCTGAACCCACAATATCACTAAGCTTAGGCAGTTCGTCGGCGCTGTTAATGCCGAAATAGTCCATAAAAGTTTTCGAAGTACCATAGATCAATGGCTGACCCGGGGCATTTTCTTTCCGGCCGGTTATCAGCACCAGGTCTTTTTCCAATAATTTCTGAACGGCATAATCGCAGTTTACACCACGAAGGCTTTCAATTTCACCTTTTGTGATCGGCTGTTTGTATGCAATAATGGCCAGGGTTTCCAATGCCGCTGTAGATAGCCGCTTCAAATATTTATCGCCATTTAACTGTGCCACAGTTTTGTGGTAAGCTGCCTTGGTAAGAAACTGCAATCCACCACCACTTTGCTTGAGTTCAAATGGATAAAACTCGCTGTTGTATTTTTCCTTAATGGCTTCCACAGCACTTTCGACCTGGTCAAGGGTAGCCCGGTCTTCAATAAAGCCCAGTGCATTATTCACCAGTTCCACCACCTCTAAAGGCGTCAAAGGCTTTTCACTTGCAAAAACAAGCGCTTCTATATGGGGGATGATGATGCTTAGTTCCATACTATTTGTTGGTCATTAGGTCATTAAGTCATTGGGTCAATGGTCATTTGAGAGAAACTGTTCTAAATTGATATGGTTTGCATACTCGCCGTCTTCTTCCTTTACTAGATTAGAATTTCCTTCAGTTCCAATCGACTTAATGTAACTATTCATCAACCTGAAATATCTGGCAAAGAGATTCCTCAAAGTTTTGTTTTCTTCTTCCGTAATTAGTTTTCTGGTGAACGCTTTTCTAAGGCATGCAGTACATTCAAATGCCGACCCCCTGCTATAATAATTGAAATTCTTATTTTCTTTAAAAAAAAACCTGCCGTAGCCTTCAGCAATATTTAGTGCAATTGAATCGGCAGCCCGTACAAATTGCTTACCAAGTGTATCCTTGTTGAAATAATCCCATTTATCAACGGTTTCCCAAATCCGATCGCCAATCTCCATTGCTGCTTTGTAAACTTCTAAATCAGTGAGGTTTATCATTTCTTCGCAATGTTTATGTGAAAATATTGACCATTTGTAAATGACAAACCATATTAATGACCATTGACCCAATGACCTAATGACCACGAAGTAGATTACCCCTGCAATGCTGCCGCACCACTAACGATCTCGGTAAGTTCGGTGGTAATGGCCGCCTGTCTTGCACGGTTATAGCTAATTTTCAGGCTCTTTAATAATTCGTTGGCGTTTTCGCTGGCTTTATCCATGGCAGTCATACGGGCACCGTGCTCACTAGCATTGGCATCCAAAACGGCTTTGTATAGCTGCGTGTTTAGGATTTTTGGCATCAGCTCGGCGATAAGTTGTTCCTGGTTGGGCTCAAATATAAAATCGGCTTTTGCAGCCCCGGCTTTGGCAACGATTTTCGGAATCGGCAACATCCGCTCCAATGCAAAACGTTGGGTAGCGGCATTTTTAAATTCGCTGTACACCAGTTCCACCACATCAAAATCTTTGTTCAAAAAACCTTCGATAGCCGCCTGTGCGGCCTTCTGTACATTTTCAAAACTCAGGTTCAGGAAAATATCTTTGAACGATGCATCAGCCTTATATCCTTGCTTGGCAAAGCTCTCATAGCCTTTTTTACCAATGCCCCAAACGGTAACATTGCCTTTGGCATTTTGAGCTGCATACTGTTCTGCAATGGTGCTTTTAGCAAGTTTGATCAGGTTGGCGTTGTACCCGCCGCAGAGGCCGCGGTCGCTGGTCACCAGTATGATCAAGACTTTTTCTATCGGCCTGTCCACAGTGAGGCTACCGCCGCCCACTACTTCGGTATTGCTGATGATATTGCTCAGCATTTCCTGCAGTTTCTGGGCGTAGGGACGCATTTGTGTAATAGCATCCTGTGCACGGCGCAACTTGGCCGCACTCACCATTTTCATGGCTTTGGTAATTTGCTGTGTACTTTGTACGCTCTTTATCCGGTTACGAACCTCTTTTAATGCACCGCTCATGCTATTTGTGATTTATGATTTGTGATTGCTGATCTGATCATGGTCATTGGGTCATTGGTCATTGTATGAATCGCTATTTTATAACTGATTACAGGCCTGGAAATGATCCGGGACTAAATGACCTATTGACAAATGACTTATTGACCATTTTTTCCGGCTGCAAAAGTAAGGTTTGGTGCCCAAACATCCAATCCTAACTTGGTTTAGAATGCATCCGTACTATTGGGTATTGTAGCAACTTGTGGAAAACCCTATTTTGCCACATAAATTACTGTATGCTAATAGTTAATGCTACCAGGTTGGCTGACGTAATGCCTCCGGGCCCGGTTATCGGCGCATTTTTATTGATCGTTATAGCTGCTATTGCGGGCCTGGTATTGCTGATCCGTTATTTTGTAAAAAGAAAAACCAAATAAATAATGACACACTTCACGCTACTCGACCTCTTGCCAGACCCGATTTATTACGAAACTAAAAGCTTCTGGATTTGGGTTACTGCAGCGATGGCGGCAACTGCCGTATTGATATACCTGTTTCTGCGGAAAAGGAAAAAAAGCCAACAAATCGCTCGTCCAGGGTCAACCATAGAAACATTAACCGACTACTCCAGTCAATAATACCGCTGTGCTTTGCCCCTCTATTTCTATTTTCTTCTCACATTACTTATAGAGATGCCGTTGGTTTTAGCCTGGCTTCGGAGAGATAGGAAAGAAGCCCTGCTGATTGGCTTTTTATTGAACCTGTTCACATGGCCTTTACTGGTGCTGCTTATGGGGCACACGAGTATTCATTTAAACATCCTGGAGGTTGGTGTGGCTATTGTGGAAAGTACGGGTTACTGGGTATTTTTTAGAAGAAAATGGTGGCATTGCTTTGTAGCAGGTTTTGTTATTAACGGAATCAGCTATGGCATCGGCGCCTGGTTATTGTAAAAATCCCTTACCCTTTAAAAAAAATCATGAAAAAATTATTGAAAGCAGCGGCATTGTCTCTTCTACTGATAATAGCCTGCACCGGTTTTTATGCCTTTAAAAAATACCAGCAGGTAAAAACAGCGGCTGATATTTTCCGGTCGGTGATGTATAATGGCATTTACACCTTCGGCGACAGCGATACCGAATGGCCAGATACTACCATGGTCGTAAATATTCCGCCCAACTGGGATACCTCAAGACTAGTAAAGAAAGGCCCACTGAACCTATGCGGCACAAGTCCTGCATACTTTTACCGGTTTATGGCCGAAGGCATTGGCGCTGTCGATCCCGAAAGCGGCTATTCCAAAGAGTCATTACAGAATTTCAAACAGGCTTTTGGTAAAGACCTGATGGGTGTGCCGTTAAAAATGGCCACGAAAACCTATGACAAGAAGCCGATACTGATAAACCAGTTTAAATCTGACGCCCTGAAAGCCGCCTTTGATCAATTATATAAAAAGCCAACCGAGGATTTTGATGGATTTGCGCTGCAAAAGATCTACGATATAGCTGCAAAGGATTATTTTAGAAGCTGTGCTACGGTGATTGCAGATGTAATGAAGAAAAAGCCGATGTTTATTCAATTGGCTATGGACTATAAAAGACAAGCGACAACCGTTAAGAATTTTTATGGCCCCAGTGCCTCAGGTAAAGCAGAAGAAAAATTGTTGGGGAAAGATTATACTCCGAATGCCGATTGTATGAAATATGGCGCAGACCGGATTGTCGGTATGATGATGCGCAGGCATATTGATGGATCGCTGCCTGTTCTTTTAACCTGCGTTAAAACAGTATTGAAAGATTACGATCCCGAATTTTATTCGACGATTCAAAGCCGGTTCTAGCAGCAATTCCAGGCAGTAGAATACCAGTCAATTTACCCCTTTAAGCAATCAATATGAAGACCCTTTTCAAAGGTTTAGGCCTTTCGATTGTGTTGATAATCGGTAGTTTAAGCTTTTTTGCCTTTAAGAAATACCAGCAGGTTAAAACTGCCACCGATGTTTTCCGGTCTATAATTTACGACGGGATTTATAGCAATGCCAATGATATTACAGTTTGGCCCGATAGTACCATGATCATCGCAAGGCGCCCCGATTGGGATACAACCCGTGTCGATACTATTGGCCCTGTGTCGTTATGTAATTCAAACCCGGTATATTTTTACTACAAACTGGCTCAGGGTATTGGTGTCGGTGACATTGAAACTTATGAAAAAGCAGCGTTGATAAACTTTAAACAGGCCTTTGGTAAAGATCTGTTTGGGCCCGGAATTAAGTTGCCGGGAAAGGACTATAATAATAAGCCGGCTTTCATAAAACAGTTCAAAGCAGACGCTCTCAAAACAGCATTTGATAAATTATACAAAAAGCCCACCGAAGATTTTGATGGCTTTGCCATGCAAAAGATTTACGATATTACTGTGAAAGATTACTTCAGGAGTTTTGCTGCAGTAATAGGCGACATCATGAAGAAGAAGCCCATGTTTGTGTTATTGGCAGCAGATTTTAAAAAGAAGGCATTGACCAGGAAGGATTTTTATGGCCCTGAAGCAGCTTATGACATACAAAAAAAATTACTGGGCGAAGCATATACACCAGGCCAGGGTTTGGACAACTGCATTGATGGTGTTGATAAGATTATCGGAATGATGGTGAGAAGACATATTGATGGCACCCTGCCGACACTTTTAACCTGTGCTAAAACGGTACTGAAAGACTACGATCCGGAATTTTATGCTACGATTCAAAACAGTTTTTAATTGGGTGTAAACAATTATAATAAGAACCATTTGCGGCTCCCTGTTTTATGGGGACTGCTGCATGGTATTAACGATTGGGTGGCTGGCTATATGCTGGCCAGCTTTGCTATCCGTAACGACTCAAAAGATGCCATGCTGATGCTGATTGTGTATGCCATTATTGGGTTCGGCGGCCAACTGCCGGTAGGCATGTGGCTGGATAGTTCAAGGTCGTTTAAATCATTTTCGAAAGCCAGCCTAATACTGCTCCTTGTGTCGTTGGTCACCTGGTGCATCAATCCGTACGCCGGTATCGTGGTGGCCGGTTTTTCGTCTGCCTTTGTGCATGTAACCGGTGGAGCCGTTTGCCTGGAAGCCTCAGATAATAGGGTAGGGCCGCTGGGCTTATTTACCGCCCCGGGCGTACTGGGCCTGGCTTTGGGTACTGTTTCATCGTCGCTTTCGGCTTTTTGGTTGCTGGTGCCGGGACTCAGCGTTTTGCTGATCTCCGTGTTTCTGTTCCGGCAAAAGAACAGCATTGTTTTTCATGCCGCGCAGCCCGCCAAACCATTGCTCGATGGGCACGATTGGATCATGCTGGGTATACTGCTTACGGTTACTTTAAGGAGCCTGGTTTACGACATCATTCAGCAAGTGGGCCAACACTGGCAGCAAGGCTTGCTGGTAATTGGCATCAGCGCGTTTTTGGGTAAAATAATTGGTGGATTTGTTGCCGATAAAATTGGGTGGAAAACATGGGTATACATCACCCTGCCGCTTGCCTTTGTACTGCTGCAGTTTGGCCGGGATAATATTTATATGCTGGGTTTTGGTATTGCCTGCCTTCAAAGCAGTGTGCCCATCAGTTTGCTGTTGATGCGGCAAAGCCTTCCACAATACCCGGGTGTTTCATCCGCTATGGTTCTGGGCGTGGGTATTGCACTTGCGGGATTACCGCTTTATGTTATTGATCACGGACATTTTGTTGATGGTTGGTTTGGAGTGGTCGGTTTTGTAGCGGCGTTGGTGTTAATAGGTATCGTTTTCCTGGTTTTGAGAAAATTGGCAATGCGGCGTATTTCATAATTTCACCAAAACCCCAACCTGCATCGGCCCTGCACTCAGGTTCACATTCTCCAGCACCTTGTTCAAAACGGCTCCTTTTTTATGGATAAGGGTGTACATGATCCCGTCAAATAACAATAAAAATCCTCCTTGCATCAACAGGCTGTTGCCAAATCCAAAACGTTTGTCTCTTTTTGCAGGATTATTCTTGCTGCTTTCCCTAAAAGCGATGCCGGCTGTAATATATGCGAGGTCCAGCCCGGCATTGAACAGGAATGTTTTCTCCATCGCCTGCTGTTCTTTCATGGTTTCGGCAAAATTCAGTTGCTTCTTTTTTGCCGCAGGCATCCGAAGCAATGTAGCCCCCGCAAGTGCTCCATTCACGATGCCCCAGTACATGTTCATCTGATGAAAATATTTGGTGGAGCCACTCGTTTGGCCGCTGAACACGGCGCCCGAAATAATATTGGCAGTCGCCCAGGTTCCCAGCACAATCATGCCCTTTTTCTGGATTCCCAACTGGCTTGTCCTAAATTCCTGCAGGTTAAGGGCCGGTTCCTGGGCATTAGCGGAAATGGCCAAAGCGATCAAAAAAGTAAAAAGGGTTAATCGTAGCATGACAGCAGTTACGATTAACCCAAAAAAAAGTTCTGTGAGGGGCGGTTATTTTTTTAAAAACGCTTCCCTTGTTTTGAATTCAAAACTATAATTGATGGCACCGCCTTCCTTTGTTGCTTCTGCCAGGCTCAGATTTTTATATTTCACGATCTGAATGGTTAACGGCCCGGTTGATAGTCTCTTCATTTGTTCACCAGGTACCATTGCCCTGCCAGCTGTAATCCTAAGAACAGTGTCAATATCTCTAAAAGCTGCGAGACTGCTGGTGTCGCTGATATTTAGGTGAATAGAATCGTTTTCGTCAAACCCGGTAAAATTCAATTCCAGGTCTTCTGGTTTCAGCGGTTTGTCAAACTTGTTAGTGAGCCCAAATGAAGCCAGTCTGAAGCCATTGTGATAGGTTTTGTCCTTACCATCCGCAAATGCCCATTCATGATCAGTTGGGGAGGCTGGTATTTTCGCCCTTGTTTTATAGAAAGCCCCTAAGAAGCCACTACTGTCCACATCGAGTTTTTTCCCGTCGAGACTAATATAGCTGTCATCATTAAGCACCAGGGTTGTGCCATTACTTCCGCCAAACCGGAATTGAGCCGTCAAATCAGCATATTCCTCACCCTCGGTGGCCGTTATGGAATATTCCTGGTAAATAGCTTCCGGATTTACGTCTTTACTGTTTCCAATCTCATTGCTTCGGCAGGAGCCCAAAAGCAGGAGGGATGTTGCGATGATTATTTTTTGCATGGTTATAGGGTTTAGCGGTTAATGCAGGCGATCGGGCAGAGGTTTGTTAAACAGTTGTGAAGGATTTCCTGATTTCAAAAATGCTGGCCCCCGTTGATAAATGACCTCAAATGACTGGTGATCAAATGACCCATTGACCAAATGACCTACATTTGCTCCCCTGTCAATTTGGCCAGCTGTAACTTAGCTGCCCGATTATTGACAGTAAAAATCATTCATTTTAAAAACCGGTTCTATACCCAACAACACCTATTTTATGGCAGGATTTTTAAGTAAACTTTTTGGGGGCAATAAAAGTGAGAAGGACGTAAAGAAAATCACCCCTCTCGTAGGGCAGATCAATAAATTCTTCGAAGGTTACCAATCTATCAGCAACGATGAGCTTCGTGCTAATTCCGCTCGTTTCCGTACCCGTATTAAAGACCATCTCGCAGCTATCGATGCAGAAATAGCTGCCAAAAAAGCCGAAGGTGAAGCGATGGATGCAGAGCATCTCACTGAGAAAGATGCCGTTTACCAGGAAGTGGATAAACTGGTAAAGCAAAGAGATGAAAAGATTGAAGAAGTGTTGAACCAGATTTTACCGGAAGCCTTTGCCACTATCAAGGAAACTGCAAGACGCTTTAGCACCAGCACCGAAATTGTTTCCACCGCTACAGACCTGGACCGCGACCTGAGTGTGAAAAAGGCACATGTAACCATCAGCGGCGATCAATCCATTTATAGTAATACATGGCTCGCAGCAGGCGGCGAAGTAACCTGGAACATGGTGCATTATGATGTGCAGCTGATTGGTGGTGCCGTATTGCATAGTGGTAAAATTTCGGAAATGGCTACAGGTGAGGGTAAAACCCTTGTGAGTACATTACCTGCTTACCTCAATGCCCTCACCGGCGAAGGTGTACATATAGTTACGGTGAACGATTACCTGGCACGTCGCGACAGTGAATGGAACGGGCCTATTTTTGAATGGCTGGGGGTAACCGTTGATTGCATAGATAAACACCAACCCAATACTGAAGATCGTCGTAAGGCTTACCTGGCAGACATTACGTATGGTACCAACAATGAATTTGGTTTTGACTACCTGCGCGATAATATGGTGCATAGCCCCGAAGAAATGGTACAGCGCAAACACCATTTTGCGATGGTGGATGAGGTGGATAGCGTATTGATCGATGATGCACGTACCCCGTTGATCATCAGCGGCCCCGTACCGAAGGGCGACGATCAGCAATACCAGATCTTGAAGCCACGGGTGTTGCAATTGTTTGACGAACAACGTCGCATAACCAACGCTGCGCTGATTGAGGCAAAGAAAAAATTCAATGATAACAATGATGATCCAAAAGATGGCGGCCTTGCGCTGATGCGGGCCCATCGTGGATTGCCGAAGAACAGTGCCTTGATCAAGTTTTTGAGTGAGCCGGGCAACAGGGTAAAATTGCAAAAAATAGAAAACTATTACCTCGCCGACCAGAGCAAGGAAATGCCAAAGGTGGACGAGGGTTTATTGTTTTATATAGATGAGAAAAACAACCAGGTAGATCTTACCGACAAAGGTATCATGGCGATTACCGGAAGCGGCGAAGATCCTGAGTTTTTCATCCTGCCCGACATCAGCATCGGTCTCAGTAATATTGAAAAAAGTGAGCTGCCTGCCGATGAGAAATTTCAGCAGAAGGAAGCCTTGCTCAACGAATACACATTAAAAGCAGATCGCATTCATACAGTTCAGCAGTTGCTGAAAGCATATACCTTATTTGATAAGGATATTGAGTACGTGGTGATGGAAGGCGAAGTGAAAATTGTGGATGAGCAAACAGGTCGTATTCTCGATGGACGCCGCTACAGCGATGGTTTGCACCAGGCGATCGAAGCAAAGGAAAATGTAAAGATTGAAGCCGCCACACAGACTTATGCTACGGTTACATTACAGAACTACTTCCGTATGTACCACAAGCTTTGCGGTATGACGGGTACTGCCGAAACTGAAGCGGCTGAGTTCTGGGACATCTACAAATTAGATGTAGTTACCATACCAACCAATCGCACCTTTATCCGGAAAGATAGCCATGACCTGGTGTACAAAACCAAGCGTGAAAAGTACAAAGCAGTAATAGAAGAAATAGAAAATCTTCGCAATGCCGGCCGCCCTTGTCTTGTAGGTACCACCAGCGTGGAAGTGAGCGAACTGATCAGCAAAATGTTGCAGGGTAAAAAGATTCCACACAATGTATTGAACGCAAAACAACATGCGAGGGAAGCACAGGTGGTAGCCGAAGCAGGTCTCGCCGGTGCTGTTACCATCGCCACCAACATGGCTGGCCGCGGTACAGATATCAAATTAGGACCAGGTGTTAAAGAAGCCGGTGGTTTGGCAATCGTTGGTACCGAACGCCACGAAAGCCGTCGTGTGGACAGGCAGTTGCGTGGTCGCGCCGGTCGCCAGGGTGATCCCGGATCTACCCAGTTTTTCAGTAGTTTGGAAGATGACCTGATGCGCATGTTTGGCAGCGAACGTATCGCCAGCCTTATGGACAGGATGGGCTATAAAGAAGGCGAAGTTATTCAGCATAGTATGATCACCAAGAGCATCGAAAGGGCTCAGAAAAAGGTGGAGGAAAACAACTTTGGCATCCGCAAGCGCCTGTTGGAATATGATGATGTAATGAACAAACAGCGTAATGTGATCTACGGCCGCCGCCGTCATGCCTTGTTCGGAGAACGCCTGGCGCTGGACCTTGACAATGCGTTCTACATTACCGCAGCCGATCTTATTAATAGTTGCAAAGACAGCAATGATTTTGAGGCCTTGAAAATGGGAAGCATTGTAAATCTTGCTATCGACACAGCTATTACAGAAAATGATTTTGGCGGCAGTAAAGAGACGGTATTGAGCCAGAAATTATATGAAGAGGCTATTGACAACTATAATCGCAAAAAGGCGGAATTGGCCAAACAGGCTTTACCTGTTTTTGAAAATATTCGGAAGCAACAGGGTAGCCATATTGAGAATGTCGTAGTGCCTTTTACCGATGGTAAAAAAGCCATGCAGGTTTTGGCCAACCTTGACAAAACAGTAAGTACCGGCGGTGAAGAATTGTTAAACGCCATGGAGCGGAACATCACCCTTGGCCTGATAGATGATGCCTGGAAAGACCATCTGCGCAGCATGGATGACCTGAAGCAAAGTGTTCAAACCGCATCGTACGAACAAAAGGATCCGTTGGTTATTTATAAGATCGAGGCTTTCAATTTATTTAAGAGAATGGAAAGCGGGCTAAATAAAGAACTGGTGCAATTCCTTTGCCACAGCGGCATACCGGTAGAACAGGAGCAGGATATACACGAAGGCCGTGCTCAAAAAACAGATATGAGTAAAATGCGCCAGCAGCGCACCGACGAAGTGCCTGCCGGCGAGCGCCAGCCCGAAATGATCAGCCAGGGAAATGATTACCACGACCCTAGCGAAGTAACAGTAAAAAGAGAACCGGTAAAAGTGGGACCGAAGATCGGCCGTAACGATCCATGTCCTTGCGGTAGCGGGAAGAAGTTTAAAGCCTGCCATGGCAGGGATGCGTAGCATTATCGTTGGTTAATGGGGTAGTAAGCCATTATTAAAGTAATTTTTAATACCCGGTGTTTATTCTGAATCAGGATTAAAACACCGGGTATTCTTTTGCAATTCACCCGAACTGGTTCGTATTTTAAACACTGCAATCCCTGCTCTGCAGCACAGGGTAGTGTCTCTTCGAACCTGTGCTGCAGTGCTGCGGATTTAGCAAAGTCGCAAAAACTAAAACACAAAAGGGGATACTGCGGAATCGCGTAATTTATATTATTAATCTGTTATTGTGGCTCCACCTTTACTCCATCCATTGTAAGTGATTTCAATACCCGCACATTACCTTTTATGATTACCGGATTTGCTGCAGTATTGCGGGTTCCACCACCGGGTGGAAAGCCGCCCAACAGAAGTGCATTTAAATTGTCAATCTGTATATTTTTCCCAACCGGAAATGCATACGTACCGGCAGCCAGGTGCATAGTAAGTGCACCACCGAAATTGCATATATTCATATCGTTGAGGGCAGCTTCCAGGCTGGTAAATGCATTGGCCCAACTGTTACCATAATTGCCTCCAGTGGCAGTGGCATCGACATAAATGATCAACCCGCTAGCGTTTTGCCATTCGTAGGCACCCATATCTACCGTAGCTGAAACAATGCGGTTACGACCTGCCAGGTCAAGACTTACACCTACAGGCAATGCTGCATTGTTGCCCATATTTATGGCGGGGCTGCAGATTAGTAGTCGCAGGTCGCCCACATTACCCAGGCCCGGTTGTGGCTGTATCACAAAAACAGGATCAGTACTTAAATTGCCGCTTCCCGCATAGCCCCCTTGTACAATACTGTTGGTAACAATTGGTGTGGCGCCACCTGCATTTTGAATACCGGAGCCGTTACCCCAGATGATGGTGTTGGTTAGCTTGGGGCTAACTATACCATATGTATACATGGCAGCACCGGTTACAGTCACTGCATTTCCCGCCATGGTACAGTTGATTAATTCAGTAGCGGCACTTTCATTGTAAAGACCGCCACCATACAAAGCTGTATTACCAGCAAAGACACAATTCACCAACTTTACAATTGCATTTTGATTAAACATTGCTCCTCCGTATTCAACTGCATTATTTCCTAAAAACTGGCAATTGGTTATGGCAGGGCTGCACAAGTAGTTATTGATACCCCCACCACGATTGGTTAAGTATGTGCCTCCGTTTGCATTACCACCACTGATGGTGAAGCCATCCAAAATAGCAGTGGCATTTAAGCCATTGTTATCGTTTCGGATAATGTTGTATGAATTATCGGCGATATTATTCGGCGTGCCAATATCGCCACTGAGTATCGTGGGATTGAGGCGCCAGTTACGCTGACTAAGCTGGGTTTCGGTACCGGCAAAGCCTCCGTAAATGCCCGTGTTGTTTTTCATCACAAAAGCCAGGTTGCGGTCGCTGGTATTGGTGGGTGTATAAGTGCCTTTGGCTACCCAAATTTGCGTTACATTAGGATTATTACTATTCAGCGCATCCTGCAGGCTGCTAAAAGCGTTGGCCCAACTGGTGCCGCTGTTGTTACCGGCAGCATCTTTTTTTACGTATAAAGTGGTGGAAACAAAAAGGTTATTTCGTAGTACGGATATATTGCCTGATGATGAATTAGTTGACACCATATCCGGTTTGCCATCGCCATCCAGGTCGCCAATGGCCATTGCGGTAGGACCAAAGTGGGTGCCAAAAGATACCGGGCTTGCAAAGGTGCCAGCACCAATATTGCCGGGCGTCGATTGGTTACAAAAAACAGAAATGGTATGGAGTGAATTATTGGTGACGGCCATATCAGGTTTACCATCGCCATTCACATCAGCTAACGCCAGAGAATATAAAAGTGGGCCTGTATTGAAATCCTGTTTGGGAGCAAAGGAACCGGTTGTAATGCTACCAGGGCTGCTAATATTTCTAAAAATGGAAATGTTTTGCGAATTTACCTGGTGTGGAATGGCAAGGTCGGGCTTACCATCCCCATCAATATCGCCAATCACGATACCATTGGCAGAAAGAATCCCCGTTGAAAAATTGACTGAGGCAGCTAAAGACAATTCACCTACATTTCCTGTATTTCGCAATATACCTATCAAACCCAGGTCTGGATAACTGACAACAATGTCGGCTTTCCCATCGCCATCAAGGTCATTTATTGCAAGACTTTGAGACGCTGCACTCAAACCAAAATCCTGGCGGGATTCAAAACTGATGGCTCCCCCAAAAGGGGTGTTGTTACGCAAAATGGAAATGGTTGGTTGATCAAAGCTGGCGGTTACCAGGTCTGGCCTCCCATCACCATCCACGTCGCCCACTGCTACTTCATCAGGCCATACAACAGTTGTATAATTTACCTGGGCAGCAAAAGAACTACTGTTTATAATCCCGGTGGTGCTTGTGTTTCGTAACACTGAAACGTTGGCAGAATTTCGATTGGTAAGTACTAAATCTGGCTTGCCATCGCTATTAAAATCGCCAACGGCTATATGGTTTAAACCAATACCACTAATTGCAAAATCAACTTTTGGCGCAAAGGATCCAGCCACAATGCTGCCGGATGTACTCGTATTTCGAAAAACCGATAAAATGTTATTGATTCTGTCTCCAACTACAATATCTGTTTTTCCATCGCCATCTATATCGCTCAAAACGATGCTCCTGGGTGCACTGTTTACAGCAAAATCAATTTTGGTTGAAAAATCATCCGCTGAAAGTGTCGATTTAAAAGGAGCAAAAGTTGGGTTGAAGTTTGCCCGGCTATAGGCCAGCCGCCTTGTAGTCACCCCGTCGAGAACTGTAACCGGGGCATAGGTGGCACCAGGTGGCACGGTTACAGAAAGGCTGTTAGGAGAAGCCAGGGTAACCGTTGCTTTGGTAGCACCCATATAAACGATATTAGCCGATGGCGAAGCGTTAAAGTTAGAACCACTTATAGTAACCGTGCTACCTACAGTACCACTTACCGGCAAAATAGAGGTAATAACAGGCGCTATGGCTTGGGTAATGGTAATAGTATAAACTTTGGTTGCAATGCCATTTTGGGCAGTAACTCTTATATCCAACGTATTAATGGTTTGCTGTAACCCGTTAATAATGGTGGGGGTGCCACTCGCTAAAAAAGAATATGCGCCCCCGTTTACACGCATCTCCAATTTGGCATCAGCCTGTGCACTAGCGGCAGTAATTTGAGGTAGTAACAATGGGTTATAATTAGTAGCTCTATAAGCCAATATGCCCGGCGAAAAAGATGGGCTAAGTGAACCGGTAGTTGTAGACAAACTGCTGAGATCGGCATTGGTAGAAAATTGAGGGGTATTTCGAAATATCGAAACAGTGTTACTCCCGGCATTGGTAGCAAGGATATCGCACTTTCCATCACCATCAAGATCGCCTACACTTAAAGCAGTGGGTTGTAAAGCTGTGGCAAAATCAACCCTTGTTCTGAAATTGAAAGTACCTGCCGTACTAATATTGACAAATACTGAGGAACTGTTTGATCCACTATTAACAGTGGCAATATCAAGTTTACCGTCTCCGTTTAAATCGGCCACCGAAACGCCCTCCGGACTGATACCTGTCGTAAAATCAGTTTTTGCCGAAAAACTCCCAATTCCGCTGTTACGCAATACAGATATGTTAACCGGTCCTTTGTTTGTAACCACGATATCTGTAAACCCGTCTTCATCTATGTCTCCTATTGCAGCCTGCGTAGGTGCAGATCCGGTTGCATAGCTATTGGTTTGAAAAGATAACGATCCGGGTGCGGACTGGTTTAGCAATACCGACACGGATGCACTAAAGTAATTCGGAACCACCAGGTCGGGCCGGCCGTCGTCATTAAGATCGCCTACGGCGGGCAGGTAAGGTGCCTGGCTGGTTGCAAAAGGCTGCACTGGCCCAAAATTAAATATAGATATGTTACCTGTATAACGGTTTACGGACACCTTGTTTGTCGCCAGGCTGGTAGTCACCAGGTCGGCTTTACCATCGGCATCCATATCTGCTATTGCCAGCCCCCATGGCTCGGCTTCAACCGGAACATTTGCTATATAGTTAAAATTAATAGCTCCCGGGGTACTGGCATTTTTATACACCGTTACATCGTTTAATACATTATTGGCTACTGCAAAATCAAGCTTACCATCGCCATTAAAATCTCCAAGTGCCACACTTGATGGATTTGCTCCCACTGGAAAATCGATTTTCGTAGCAAATGACACGGCTCCTGTTGTACCCGTATTTCTAAGGATGGATACCGTACCAGCCTGGAGGTTTGCTATTGCCAGGTCGGGTTTGCCATCCCCATCCAAATCGCCCATGGCAATGCTCTGCGGTTGGTCACCTGTCGCGAAATCCTGCTTTGGTGCAAAATCAGCTGTGGTTATTGTGTTTTTGTTTGGCGTAAACACCGGATGAAAGTTAGTACGACTATAAGCCAATAAACCCGTACCCGTGTTTAAGACGGTAATTGGAGCATAACTGGTTCCTGATGGCACAATAGCACTAATACTACCAGCGTTGGCAAACGTTACCACTGCCTTTGTTGCGCCAAAAAAAACAATGTTATTGGCAGCTGCTGTATTAAAGTTGCTTCCGGTAATCACTACGGTTTGTCCCACAGCTGCCTTTTGGGGCGTAAAGCCAGCAATAGCAGGTTGCGCAAATAGTCCCTGGGCAAAAGACGCCCATGTTGCCAACAAGAGGAGCCAAAAGAAATGTTTCATGTTTTGCTTGTATTTAAGAAGTGTGCGATGGCTATTAAAGTTGCTCCACTTTTACCCCATCCAGCGTCAGTGATTTCAATACCCGCACAGCTCCTTTTATAAGAACCGGGTTGGTAATGGCATTTCGCGGGCCACCGCCTTGTGGATAGCCGCCTAATATTGTGGCGTTGATTCTTTTTAAAAAGGTGGTTTGGGTACCGCTAAGTACATAGGTGCCTTTGGCCAAATAAATGGTGCCACTAATTTCTGTACCATCACAATAATTCATTTCTCTAATGGCTTTATCAAGGCTGGTATAGCCATTTTCCCAACTTGTGCCATCATTTGTACCGGTTGCTGCGGAATCTACATAAACGATTGGGTAGCTAAGTATTCGTTCATAGGCGCCCAAATCAGTATTTCCATTAAACTTCCGGTAGTTACCGATGATATCAAAGTAGGGGCCGGGTGATACAAGCAGGTCGTTGTTGCCTGTGTTTACCGCTGGTGAGCAGGGTAGGAGGCGAAGGTCGCCCATATTACCAAGGCCCGGGGTGGGTTTAAAAATGAAAACCGAATCCTGTGGCAGGTACTGGCTGTTGGGTTGCACCATTGAATTGGTGAAAACGGGCGTAGCCAGATTGTTGCTCACACCAGAATTGTTACCCCACAGGATAGAGTTGCGCACCTGCGGACTCACATTGCCATAAGTATGCATGGCCCCGCCGGCAGCAGAGGCAAGGTTGCCTGCGATCGTACAATTTACCAGGGTGGGGGTTGATGATTCGTTATACAAACCAGCACCAAACAGGGCGGTATTACCTGCAAGTACCGTATTGATGAGCAAAGGTGTTCCTTGTTCATTAAATACGCCGCCCCCATACTCTACAGCACTGTTTCCAACAAACTGGCAATTGCGAATGGTGGGTGAAACGAGTCGGTTTAAAATGCCTGCACCTCTCGAATGCTGGTAGTTAGCACCATCACTGGCATTGCCACCGGTGATGGTAAAGCCATCCAGCACGGCCGTTGCATTAAGTCCGTTATTATCGTTTCGGATCACATTGTAGCTATTATCTGCATTGCTGCCAATGCTGCCAATATCGCCGCTAAGTGTGGTGACATTTTCAATCACTCTACGTGCGCTGAATTGTGTTTCGTTACCGGCAAAGCCTCCATAAATGACAATGTTGTTTTTCATAACAAAAGCCCCGTTTCGGTCGGTGGTGTTGGTGGGTTTGTAAGTGCCTTTGGCCACCCATATTTGAGTAACATTAGCACAAGTACTGGCAAGTGCCGACTGAAGACTGGTAAAAGCATTGGCCCAGCTACCACCATTGTTGAGTCCTGTGGCATTTTGACTTACGTAATGAATGTTGCCCGCTGAGCAGCAGTTTTCATCTATTGTACCATTGCAATTGTTATCCTTGCCATCGCAGATTTCAGGTGCGCCCGGAAAAATATTGCTGTCGTTGTCGTTGCAATCCACACCCAACAAGCCAAATCGTTTGTACACGGCACCAGGACTTGCGCAGGCTACCACGTTGCCGTTAGGGTCATTATAATTATCGCCGTCACTGTCTTTGTGCCAGGTAGATGCCGATGGTGTTACGATTACGGTGGAAACCCTATTGGTTACCGATCCGCATCCATCTGTAATGCGACAGAAATAATAATAGGTGCCTTCTATATTATTTGGTGCGGGCGTGTATGATAATGCATTTGCCCCTGGAATGGAGGCGGCCTCAGAAAATATGGCACTTTCGCCTTTGTACCACTGCACAGTAATACCAAACTGGCTGTTGGCAGAAGTGGTAATAATGCCAGGAGTTAAATTGATACAGGTATACTGCGACACAGGTGCAATGGTTGATATGACGCCCGGGCTTTTTACGGTAATCACCTGCTTACAGCGGTCCATGTTTCCACCAGAATCCGTCACATTATATGTGCGGTTTACTACCCGGGTTGGGTTGGAAGGTTCGAGGGTATCGGTATAGCTGATGCTTTGCAAAGTGCAACCACCGGGGTTAATGACGCCACCAAGAGCAGTGAAACTGGCAAGACTGATGGTGGTTTGAGATCCACCTGTGGATAAACCCAAACCTGCACTTTGTGTAACGCTGCATCCGGCTACGTCTCTCGGAGGAAGGGTCGTTGAAGCAAGGGATAAGGGTGGTGTGGGAGTACCAGTGGTACAAAAAATCATAATATATCCTCCACCTTCATTTAAAAAAAAGGATCCTATATACACATTGGGGCATATACTTCCCCCGCCCCCACCGCCGCCAGGAATAGATTGGTTTCCACCACCACCCCCGCCACCAGAATAACCGCCACCCCCGCCGCCGCCGGCAACACCAGCAGCACCGCTGCCAAAACCAAAACCACCATAATAACGAAACAAAACGCCACACGAAGCTCTGTCTCCACCATTGGGCAACCCCAAATTTCCCGAGCAATCCTGGTCACCACCATTTGTAGTGCCGTTGCTGAAGGCACCACCGCCACCATAAGAGGTGTTTATAGGCGAACCCGATCCGCCATTGCCATTTATTCCACCAATACCTGCCGGAAAATTGTCTGAACCTTTCCCTCCATTGGAACCAAATGAAGTAGGTACGGCATCTCTACCATCCTCGCCATAACAAAGAATCGCGTCTAATACCGGGTTGTTCGTAAAGGAAGCGCCACCTCCTCCGCCGCCTACAGCTAGTATTATCCAATTATTTGAGCCTGGAGACTTATAAAGAAGGGCCGTTCCACCCCCTCCACCAGCCCCTCCCACGTTTGGGTCAATCCGAACCGATTGTCCTCTTTCGCCAGTCACAAGACGGAGTAATCCACCTGGCTTCAATTGCGTCGAGCCGCAATACCCTACATAAATTGTAAATTTCCAGCCGCCTCCTTTTCCGCCTTTGAAAAGGCAATTAGTTTCTGTATTGCCCCCCTGTGCTCCGGCCATTTCCACAAAAATGCTTACCACATTATCTGGAATGATATAATCAATAACGCCTGGTGTCCCGTTGTCTACAAAACTAGGCAGGTAAGACTGTGCTTGCAGGGCGGCCATGTTTAGACAAAAGAGAACAACAACGAGGAATGTTGAAAGGCAAGATTTTGTCAGCGGTAAATGCTTTTTCATAATGTGGCTTAATTGCTTTTAAAAAAAAATGGCCTTTTGTGTAATATTGGTAGCGGTTTTTATTGCTCTCATCATCTGAAAATGAGTGGGTAGAAAAGGGTTAAAGAGAGGGTGACAATTACTCCAGCTGCTCAATACGTCTTGCAAAAAAAAACCACACCAGGATAATGGCCAGTAATGCCAGCAACAGGATAATTCTTGTGGTAGATTTTGATTGCATAAAATTGATTCCTCAATACTACTGATTCAATGCATGGCTTTACCTGATTTGAGAGCGACAAAAGCCGGACAATGACGGGACAAAAACGTGACAGGCTGAAATTGTAGATCGCCGGGCGCATCCAATGGCTATCCTGGTGCTAAAAGTGAACAAGGCAAACCACTTTGTGGTTAGTACATTTTAGAGGAGCAGGACCTTCACATGTAGCATGGTTTGCAGAGAAAAAGCCTATCATAATTTAGACATTTTTAAAAGAAATCATTGCGCAAATGACTTTTGATATGTTTTCTTTATTTTGTCATTCGTATGAAAACCAGACCATTGATTGCCTGTGCCTTTTTTCTACTTTTCTTTTTATTCATCATACAACCCATTTGTTTTGCGCAAAAGTTGGGTCTTGAACCAGAAAAGTGGGCCATTGAACTTGCAAAGGCCGGACTAACTGAACTGAATAGTATGGGTAGCCTGAGCCTCCAACTTGAAGCCGTGGACAGTAGCAGGGCTTTGCGTTTTTTAGACAGTTTGGAAATGGCCGGGCATTCAGGGGGGTATTTTTTCAAGGCGCATTTTTGCATGATTAAGGCCAAATACCTCTACGACAAGTTTGCCGGTTACGATAAATTTAAGGACCGCCGGGCTCAGGCTTTGGCCCCGATAAAAGCGCAAATCATACAATTGCTCATCGATGCAATACAAGCTACTTACCATGCCGACCAGGACATTACCATTGGATGGGCAAGCTTTTATTCGGCTAAACTTATGCGCAACCTTGAAGAAACAGGATTGGCCGTGATGTACGCCAAAAATGGTGTGGATCTTTTTGAAAAAGTCAGGTATGACGTAGAACCAACCGTGTATACCTGGCTTTCGGAATTGCTCTACGACATAAAAGAGTACGACGAAAGCTATGTCAATGCTCAAAAAGCCATTGCGTCATGGGCCAAAATAAAAGACCCCGAATACAATGAAAAACGCCTGCAGCAATATCATATACGGGCATGGAATGCTATGGGGTTAAATTATTTTACCAAAAAAAACATTGACTCAGCTATCACCCATTTGCAGCGGGCCTTACAAATAGCCCGTCACATTAAAGATACCGTATGGGAGGCTAAAGTGCAGGGCAATATGGGGCAGGTGCTGTACCAACAAAACCAGTTTGATTCGGCCTGTAAATTGTTTGAAAAAGATTACAACGCTAGTATGGCCGCAGGTATATACGACAATGCAGCAAGTGCAGCAGAATGGGTTGCAAGGATCAACCTGGCGAGGGGAAATACAAGCACTGCTTTGGCCGGGGCAAGAAATGCAATTGCACTTTTAATCCTATGGCCAAACCGGACTTTTTTGCGGGACAATTATTATACCCTTTTCCAAATTTTTAAAGCAGCCAAAAACTACGACAGCGCTTTTTATTATAACGACTGCTATATGGCACTTAGCGATTCGCTTGAAAAGGAAGTTGCCATTAGTAGTTTGGCAATTTCCCAGGCAAAACTCAATGACGAAGTAAGCAAGTTTAACATCCAAAAACTCAACCAGCAAAAGCAGTCGGAAGTCTATTTGCGCAATAGCATCATTGTAGCCATTCTGATTGCTGCATTCATTGCCTTGCTGATTGCCAACAGAAAATTGCTAACCGAAAAAATAAAAAAACAACAGGCTGAAAAAGATAGGTCGTTGCTCAAAATTGAGAGGGATTTCGCCAACGAACAACTGCACATGTTTACAGACAACCTTGTTGAGAAAAGCAATTTGATTGCAGCATTAGAGCTTAAAATGAGCAACCTGCAATCCACTGCAGAACAGGATGCAATGTTGTCCGGTCTTGGACAACTGACTATCTTAACTGAAGAAGATTGGAGCAAATTCAAACAACTATTCGAGAAGGCCTACCCAGGTTTTTTCCGAAAATTAATAGATCAGTTCCCTGATATTACGCTTGCCGAACAACGTATGGCCGCCATTTGTAAGTTGAATCTGTCAACGCGTGAAATGGCCGCCATGCTGGGCATTTCAAACGATAGTGTACGCAAAACCCGGCAACGCTTAAGGTCACGAATTGGATTGTCAAATGAAATTAGTCTTGAAGAACATTTTAGCACATAATGTTTTCACGAAAGCGCATACAACATATGGATAATGCTGAATCTGTCAGGAGCAAGTAACCTTACTATAGCAATCTACCAACTAACCCAACAGCTTCACCTCTAAAAAACAAGGGATGATGAGCAGGAAGGTAAATTTTTGCAACCCTCTCTTCAAGTGTAATGTTTTGCCTGGGGTCTTACAAATTCCCCAGCAACTCTTTCTTCCTTTTACACCTTTCAATATTTGCCACAGCCGTATCGATCACTTTATTATCAAACGTATAGAGGATATTGTTTTTGTAAAAAATAATCGCGTCGTCAAACTTACCCAGGGATTCGTACATGATACCATATTCGTTGGCAATGGTGGCCCGGTTAATAGTGGGGCAGAGGTCGGCTTTTTTTAGCACTACTTCCAGTTCGGTAAACCTGCGCTGGCTACTGAGTAAAAAGGCATAATTGGTATAGCCTGAAGCATATTCGGGACTGAATTTAATGGCTAATTTGTAATGCTCCTCCGCCTTATCAAGCAACTTTAGTTTTACATCGTATATCCAGCCCATATGGTTGTGCGCCCGGCCATAATCAGGAGCTTCGGCCAGTATTTCGTTTAGTACATCTACCGCTTCGGGTATTTTTCCGTCGCTTATCAGCTGGTCTACTTCCAGCATCATTTCGGCCGGTTTGCTATCGTCTATCATGGTTTAAAATTTTGTACGTAAAAATATTTTTTTATTTAGAACCGGACAAAGTAGCGACCCATTTTTTTGACGGCATTAACGGCATTTATTTGCGGCCTGTAGTACTTGATATTTGGTTAAGGGCTGCAAGTAATTCCCTCCTAAGTCGCTAATATTTTTCCAAAACTTTTTCTATTGCTTCCTTTGTTTGCTCATCATCCCATGCCTGCGGTACAAATTCCTTACCAATTATTTTCTCGTATAATTCAATATAGCGGTTGCTGATGGTTGTGATCCAGGCCTCGTCCATTTCGGGTACTGCCTGACCTTCCTTACCCATAAAATTGTTGGCGATTAACCATTCTCTTACAAATTCCTTGCTCAGTTGTTTTTGTTTTTCACCCTTTTCCTGTCTTTCTTCATAGCCATCTGCATAAAAATACCTGGATGAGTCGGGGGTATGTATTTCGTCCATCAGGTAAATAGTATCCCCGATTTTGCCAAACTCGTACTTGGTGTCCACCAGTATCAGTCCTTGTTTTGCTGCCAGTTCGCGTCCGCGTTCGAATAAGGCCAGGGTGTATTTTTCCAGTTTGGCATAATCTTCTTCACCGGCTATTCCCTGTGCAATGATCTCCTCCCGGCTAATGTCTTCGTCGTGTCCTTCACTGGCTTTGGTGCTTGGGGTAATAACCGGGGTTGGAAAAAAGTCGTTTTCCCGCAATCCTTCCGGCAGCGTCACACCACATAATATTCTGCCTCCCGAAGAATACGTGCGCAATGCATGCCCGGCCAGGCAACCACGAACTACCATTTCCACTTTAAAAGGTTCGCATCTTTTGCCCACGGCGACATTGGGTGCCGGCGTTTCCAGCAACCAGTTGGGGCAAATATCTTTGGTGGCATCCAGCATATATGCAGCAATCTGGTTCAACACTTGTCCTTTGTAGGGAATTGGTTTGGGAAGGATCACATCAAATGCCGAAATACGATTGCTGGCTATCATTACCAATAGATGGTTACCGATGCTATACACGTCGCGTACTTTGCCCGAATAAAAATTTGTTTGATTGCTGAATTGAAAAGACATGAAATAAATTATTTTTTTATTAAAAGTAAATCTTTTGACAGTTTAGTGGTTTCTGCCCGGGGAAACAGGGTCATACGCAACATTTTATACGCTGGAAGCCTGCAACCTAAAGGATTTGCCCCAAAAATAATATCCAATGCAAGGCATCCATAAAAAGGAGCAACATTTACTTCCGCACCTGTTCTCCCCAAAACTGTTTAAAACAAAAATTAGTTATGCGAAAAGTGGATAAGTGATTAAATTTATTTCCATTAGAAATATGCAATTCCCTATTTTGGTGGCCCTTAAACGATTAAATTAATGCTATTATGAGAAAAAATCTTCGGTTACTTATTGCAATTGTTGCTGCAAACTTATTTACCCTTGCTGCAATTGCTCAGAATACTACTATTAAGGGTAGTGTAAGAAATGCCGGTAATAAAGAAGTGGTACAGGCTGTGTCTGTTTTGATAAAAGGATCGGCAGAGGGCACCTACACCGATGACAAGGGCAACTTTGTAATTGCCACCAGCCAGAAACTTCCGTTCACCCTTATCTTCTCCGCTGTTGGGTTCGAAACACAGGAAGTATCGGTAACGAGCGCCAGTCAAACAGTGTCTGTGGATTTTGTTACAGCTTCCGGGCTGGGGCAGGAGGTTGTAGTATCGGCCACCCGTACACCAACCCGTATTTTGGAATCTCCTGTTAGTATCGACAGGGTGAGTGCAGCCAATATCAGGAACTCTGCGGCCACCAATTATTACGATATTGTTAGTAATCTAAAGGGTGTAGATGTTATTGCTTCTTCTATGACTTTTAAAACACCCACTACCCGTGGTTTCTCCGGTAGTGGTAATACCCGGTTCAACCAGATTATGAGTGGCATGGATAACCAGGCACCAGGTCTTAATTTCTCCGTTGGTAGCATTATAGGTCTTACTGAATTGGATGTGGAAAGCGTTGAGCTTTTACAGGGGGCCTCTTCAGCATTGTATGGCCCGGGCGGTATGTTGGGTACTATGCTGGTGAATGGTAAGAATCCTTTTAAATACCAGGGACTTAGTTTCCAGGTAAAGACCGGTATCATGCATACAGATGGAAGACAACGGCCGGCCTCGCCTTATTTTAACTGGAATGTTCGCTGGGCACAGCAGATAAATAGTAAACTGGCTTTTAAAATTGGCGCCGAACTGATCCAGGCTAAAGACTGGCTGGCCGACGATTTCCGCAACTACAAACGCTTTGGAACAAAAGGCAGCCTCGCCGATGGAACACGGGAAACTGATCCAAATTTCGATGGTGTAAATGTTTATGGCGACGAAACAACGGTCAACTTAAAAGATGTATTGAACGGCATAGGTGCAGCTGCTCCCTTCTTACAGGGTTATATCAGCACATTTCCTGCAAGCATCCCCGTTTCACGGACGGGATATACTGAAACAGAAGTTGTGAACCCCAACACGGTCAATATGAAATTGTCGGGTGCTATCCATTACAAACTCACAGACAAGATAGAGGCTAACTTAACCGGCTATTTCGGAACAGGTAATACAATATATACAGGCAGTCAGCGGTATTCATTAAAAGACCTCAAAGTGGGCCAGTATAAATTAGAATTGAATCACAAGGATTGGTTCTTCCGCGCTTACACTACCCAGGAAAATTCGGGAGAAAGCCACAATCTTACTGTTGCTACTCAATTGTTCAACGAATCGTGGAAACCAAGTACATCCTGGTATCCTACTTATGGTCAAACTTTTTTAGCAGCCAAACTGGGTGGTGCTACTGATGCGGCCGCACATACCGCCGCAAGAGCTGCAGCTGACGTAGGGCGTCCGGCCCCAGGCAGCGACCAGTTTAAATCGATCTACCAGGCTGTGCGTAAACGGCCCATTCCGCAAGGGGGGTTGTTTTTGGATCGCAGCGATTTGTATATGATTGAAGGGCAGTACAACCTGACTGATGCTGTAAAATTTGCCGAAGTACTGGTGGGTGGAAATTGGAAAAAATACGTACTTAACAGCCAGGGCACTTTGTTCCCTGATAAACCAGGCGAACCGATCACAATAGGTGAATTTGGGGCATACGTGCAGATTTCAAAAGCCTTGCTGGATGAAAAACTGAAACTTACCGCCTCCGGCCGTTTTGATAAAAATCAGAATTTTGATGGCAGGTTCACACCCCGTTTAGGATTGGTTTTTAAACCTGCAAAGGATCATAATATACGCCTGTCTTTCCAGACCGCCTACCGTTTTCCTTCTACCCAACAGCAATGGATAGACCTGAATACCGGTACGGGTGCAAGAATTTTGGGTTGCAATAAATTTCTTTGGGACAAATACAATATGACCAGTAACCCGGTTTATGCTGCGGAATCTGTAACCGCCGGAAATCCTACAGTGGTAAGCTTTATAGCAGCAAAACCCGAGTCCGTTACCTCTTACGAACTGGGCTACAAAGCACTAATTGCAAAAAAATTCCTGGTAGATATTTATGGTTACTATGGTCAGTATGAGAACTTTCTGAGCCGCAGGGATGTGATTCAAAAATTAGATCCTGCAGGGCCTATGTCAGATCTTAGCAACTCTTCAAAAAGAACTGGTTATTCTATAGTAATTAATGCGCCAGGCAAAGTGACCACTTTTGGATGGGGAGCCAGTGCAGAATACCTATTGCCACAGAATTTCTCCGTATCAGGTAATATCTCTTCCGACGTTTTAGAAGATGTGCCAACAGGTTTCCAGGCAGGGTTCAATACACCAAGATACCGTACCAATTTGACGCTGGGCAATTCTGGCTTCGGGGCAAAAAAATTGTTTGGCGCCAGCATTACCTGGAAATGGCAGGACACATTTATGTACGAAAGCGATTTCATTTTTGGCGAAGTACCTGCTTATCATAACGTAGATATGCAAGTGAATTACCGCTTCCCTGAAATTAAATCCATGGTGAAACTGGGTGCCACCAACCTGCTGAACCAGTATTATCGTACCGGCTTGGGCAATTCCAGCATCGGAGGATTGTATTATGTAAGCTTTGGTTACAATATTTTTTAACCCAGGCTACCAGAACTTTTTGTCAGCCAAACAATAAAAAAATTAATTATGAAATTTCAGATCATCAATAAAGTGCGGAACATCAGTCTTGTGCTGGTTGCTGCCAGTTTTACATTCACTTCCTGTAACAAGGATCTTCCACTGGCTACACCCATTATAACACCCGTACCAGGTGGTAATACTATCGGGGATGTATTAAACACGGACACCACTTACAGCATACTGAAAGCAGCTGTTGTAAGAGCAGGGATGCTGCCGGCTTTAAGCGACAGGAACTCAACCAGGTACACTATGTATGCGCCTAACAATGCTGCATTCAGGTTATCCGGCATAGCCAATGAAGCTGTGATAGGTGTTCTGCCACTGGCTTCCGTTGTAGCATTGGTTCAGTACCACATAGTAGGCGGCCAGGCCTTGCCCTCGTCTTTGGTACCAACTACTTTCCCCAATATACAGGAGCCAACAAGCCTGGTATTGTCAGCACCTTTTTTACGGATGAGTACCTTTCCTTCCAAAAGGGGAGCCTCTATGTGGGTAAACAGTATCCCTGTTACCAGCCCTGATATAGCACTGGCAAATGGTACGATGCACCAGATGCTTGCCGTGCTTAATCCTCCATCACTGGTTTTGGCGCAAATTATCTATGCTGATCCTAATCTTACGTATTTTACTGCAGCAGTTGCACGTGCAGACAGTGGCCAGGTGGGATTGGCCAGACTGGATTCTTTATTAAAATATCCGCCGCTGAATATGACGGTATTAGCGCCAAACGACGGCGCATTTAAAGCTTTCCTGGATACCAATATCCGGAGAGCATTAATAGGAATGGGCGTTCCCCCTGCTACGGCTGCCGCCCAGGCTACTGGCCTGGCTTCTACTCCGGGAGTGTTTACAAATCCTGCACTTGCAGCGGTATTAACGCCTGCAACGGTGAAAGGAGTTTTGGCCTATCATTTCCTCGCTTCAAAAAACACCAATCCAGCTGCATTTCAACCAGATGTAAGGGCTTTTTCCGTAAATTTCCCTACCACTCCCGGTTTTGTAACTACACTTGTAAATAGTGCAGTAGCCGCACATCCCGGAGTGATGGCTCAGGCAACTTTTACCGGACCTTTTGTAAGCAGCCTCAAGTTTACAGGGCTGGGTACACTGCCAAGCGGTGGGGCAGCGTTTAGTGGCACTGCAGCTAATGCCACTGCACAAGACAGGCATGCTGTTAACGGTATAACACATACTATCGACAGGGTTTTATTGCCACAGTAACTTGTTCAGAGCTTTAGAAGTTTAGGGTTTAGATGTTCAGCGAGTAATTAGAAACAGAAGCCCTTGCTATAAATAAATTGATATCACCAGGCTGTTCCTTTTTGGAGCAGCCTTTTTTATTATGCATGATCTTCAGAAGCTTTGAACCCTAAACCCTAAACCCAAATTCAGTTGTAGGTTTTTCACCTTTCATCTCCTACTTTTGCTCACCTAAAAAATACCAATAGCATGGCAAGACAAATCCTTTTCCGGGAAGCAATACGTGAAGCGATGAATGAAGAAATGCGTCGGGATCAGAACGTTTTTCTAATGGGGGAAGAAGTAGCTGAATATAACGGCGCCTATAAAGTAAGCCAGGGTATGCTTGCAGAATTCGGCCCGAAAAGAGTGATCGATACGCCCATTGCTGAGCTTGGGTTTACAGCTATTGCTGTAGGTGCCGCACAAAATGGCCTGAGACCCATTGTTGAATACATGACATGGAACTTCGCCGTGCTGGCATTGGATCAGATACTCAATACTGCCAGTAAAATGTTGGCCATGAGTGGCGGACAGGTAGGTTGCCCAATCGTATTCCGCGGACCAAACGGTAGTGCGGGCCAGTTAGGCGCCCAGCACTCTACTGCTTTTGAAAGTTACTTTGCCAATATACCCGGGATTAAAGTTATTTGCCCTAGCACCCCTTATGATGCAAAGGGCTTATTAAAAAGTGCCATCCGCGATAACGACCCTGTTATGTATATGGAAAGCGAGGTGAGTTATGGCGATAAAGGCGAAGTGCCTGATGGAGAATATTTGTTACCAATTGGTAAGGCTGATGTAAAACGCGCAGGAACCGATGTAACGATCGTGAGCTATAGTAAAATGATGAAAGTGGCATTGGGTGCTGCAGAAGAACTGGCCAAAGAAGGCATCAGTGCCGAAGTGGTCGATCTCCGCACGGTACGTCCGCTGGACTGGATGACCATCCTGGAAAGCGTAAAGAAAACCAACAGGCTGGTGATCGTAGAAGAACAATGGCCAATGTGCAGTATTTCTTCTGAGATCAGCTACCGGATACAAAAAGAAGGCTTCGATTACCTGGATGCCCCAATCCGCCGCATAACCAGTGCTGATGCACCGATGCACTATGCCCCTAACCTGGCTGCATTGGCCATTCCGGATATTCCAAGAACAGTGAAACTGGTAAAGGAAGTGATGTACCTCGTAAAATAAATCTCCTTTTAAAATACAGTATCCAGGAAATCCTGCACTTGATAATGCAGGATTTTTTGTGCCTGGCAGAACCGAACTTTCATCGGGTTTTGGAGTTGGAATATGTCTGAAACGAAAACTTTATTTGCTCAATAATAATCAACATGAAACATTCCTGGTACCTGGTTTTATTGCTGCTTCCATTGGCGGCAAAATCCCAACAGTCAGCCCCCTTGGTTATTAATGAACACATTGAAAATGCAAAAACCGCTGCGCATGTACATGTTCCAGGTACCAGGTTATATCTTATTCCGCCCGCAGGTTTTACAGCTTCAAAAAAATATGCCGGTTTTCAAAAAGAAAATTCCAACGGTGATGGTATAGTTGTATTTGATACCATCAAAGAAAATTATTTTGAAAACTATTTGACGACTTTCATTTCCAGAATTGAAAAATCAGGTGGTAAAATACTAATACAGAAACCTGTTATTGTACAGGGTTATGCCGGCAGGTTTTTAACGATTAAAATTTCCCATAAGCTACAAACACATGTCCTGCTTTTTGGCAGCAAAAAAATATGCGTTCAACTATTTGCCCCTTTTCTTTCATGTTGTAAACAATACAGCGATGAAATGTTACAATCAATCAACACCATTTGGTACGATAAACAAACGGTGGTTCACCCATATGATACAGCGGGATTTTCGGTTAACGACAGGTTATCGATCTATAAATATTTTGCATATGATAGTGCCTCTAATAGTTTTGCCTTTACCCTGGACGGAAAGCGGGATAGCCTCGATGGCAGTCTGCCCGTTGTAATCATAAGCAGGCTGCCGGCTTTTACAGAAACTAATGCAGAAGAAATGGCTTTATTATCCGACAAATTGATTGCTTCAAAATACCAACTCGTCAATTTGGAAAAGAGAAATGTGGTTACACAAAAAATTAATAATGCCACTGGGTACCAGGTCGAAACCTACGGTAAGATGGATGGTATACATGAATTAGTCTACCAATGTATCATTACAGATGGTAGAAATACCTTTTTATTTCGTGGAATATCTAAGACCGATTTGGAAAACAGCCTTTGGGAATTCAAAAAACTCGCTGCAACTTTTCGTATCAGTGAGTAAGGCTGAATGAAGGTGATTTCAAAAGTCAGATGGCAGCTCAGAAAAATTGTGCAGATGCACTTGTTTTCGTACCAGGTAGTCGAAGGAAAACTCCTGCCAGCAACACTAATGAGCAACTTTTTGCAATTCGTTCGGGTTGTGTTTATGTTTGAACATCACCCAAAACAAAATAGCAATCACCAGTGCATAGGCGGCAAACGCAAGCCAGATGCTTGGCCAGTTTTTATCGCCATTGGCAGCCAGGAAATAATGATCTATTACAAAGCCACTAACCTTACTGCCCAGGTATGCACCAACGCCATTGGTCATCATCATAAACAAGCCCTGGGCACTAGAGCGTATTTTTGGGTCGGTAGTGCTTTCCACAAAAAGCGACCCTGAAATATTAAAAAAGTCGAAGGCCATCCCATACACAATACAAGAGAGAATGATCATCCACAGGCCGTCCGATGGATTGCCGTAGGCAAACAGGCCAAACCGTAAAACCCATGCTACCATTGCAAAGAACATCACTTGTTTGATGCCAAATCTTTTCAGGAAAAAAGGGATCGTAAGAATAAATACCGTTTCTGAGATCTGGGAAATAGACATGATGATGGTGGAGTATTTTACCACTAATGAATCGGCATATTCAGGAACTTTTTTAAAGTCGTCGAGAAAGGAATCGCCGTACATATTCGTGAGCTGAAGTGCCGCCCCAAGAAACATCGAAAAGACAAAGAACAACCCCATTTTATAACTGTTAAACAGCTTAAATGCTGTAAGGCCCAATTGTTCAATGATGGAGGCGCCCTTAGAAATGGTTTTTTGAGGTGGACATTTGGGTAGTGAAAATGAATAAATACCCAGGGCAATAGCCGATATGGCGGCTATGATAAACTGGTTGGCATTTGCCTTGCTCCCCGTAAGATTGGTAAGCCACATGGCGGCAATAAAGCCAATGGTACCCCACACCCTGATGGGGGGGAACACTTTTATTACATCTTCGCCCCTGGTTTTTAGAATAGTATAAGCTATTGAATTTGAAAGGGATATAGTGGGCATGTAAAAGATCATCGCCAGGAATATCACGTAATAGAGCGTTTCAGGATCATTAACCCTGGGCACAAAAAAAAGTACAACGCCATAGAGGATATGTAGTATGCCGTACAGTTTTTCGGCATTGAGCCATTTATCGGCTATAATTCCCACCAGGGCCGGCATAAACAGGGAGGAGAGTGCCAGGGTAGAAAAAATGGCGCCAAATTGTGCACCCGTCCAGCCTTTGGCGTTAAAGCAATAAGTACCGATCGTAATGAGCCAGGCACCCCAAACAAAAAACTGAAAAAAACTCATCACAATTAGGCGGTACCTGATGTTCATGTTTGATTGTTTTAATGCGGGTTAGGATTCAATTTTATTGCGAAACAGGACGCATCTTTTTCCCGGCCCGATATCGTGGGTTGGTTAGCAACCCACGATATCGGGAGCTGTGGCGTTTTTTACTTCGTAACAAACATGAAAATTAGGGGAATTTACCGTTTGAAAACAACAAGTTTTACAAAAATGCAAAGAAAAGAAATCGCCCGTTCCGGCTTCCATTTTTTACAACCGTTTTCGCGGTTTTTAACCGATGATAACATGCATCTTCCATTCAAAAATAATTGTCCTATAAAAGGAAATTGTTAATTTTCCACCGTATTTTCGAACCGAACTATTTACCAGAAACTAATTGCACATGAGAAAGATTTCCATTTTATTAATGGCATTGGCGGTATCAGGCTACAATTCTTTTGGCCAAACGGTACATCCGATCACTATGAATGTATCAGAGCTGGCCGAATTGCGGTTGCAAAACCCACCCTCTAAAACCCGGGGTTTTCACCAGGATAATGAAGCGAAGGAGAAGAATTTAAAGAAACACATGGTAATGCGGGATATGCCGATTCCGGCCGGAGCAAAGATTTTCAAACAGGACCCTGCAGAAGAAGCCCCTTCTACTCCCAATACACCGGATCAGGTAGACGTATCACCTACACCTAATATCACTTTTGAAGGTTCAGTTGACCAGGGCCAGATCATTCCACCCGATGGTGGTGGTGCAGTAGGTCCAAGCCACGTTGTTACCGCTCTTAATGACCTTTTTCGTTTCAGATCTAAAACAGGCGTGCTTTTAAAAACGGTAGATATGAATACCTTTTTTGACCCTACGGGTGCAAGAGGTTTTTCAGATCCACATATCCGGTTCGACCATTTTTCAAACAGGTGGATTGCATGCGCAATAACAATTGACGAAGGCACAAATAACTTTGAGGCTGTAGCTGTATCGGCCACCGCTGACCCGACAGGTACCTGGAGAACATATTATTTTCCAAGTGATCCTGACCGGGCTGTTCTTTTTAATGACTACCCGCTGATGGGTTTCAATCAAAAATGGATCACTGTTTCCGGAAACATGTTTAACCTTGATGCTACAAGTGCCAACAACGGAAATTTTGAGGCAGTTGTACTTTTTGTGTTAGATAAAGCTGCCATGTATGCCGGCCTTGATGTAACCATTGGCGTGAATGCCGCAAGAATCCTGGCAACCGAAAATGGTGGCGGTGGTTTGTCTGGCGGATTGGCTGGTAATGTATGCCCTGTAATTCCATTACAAAATGAGGCTGCAAATGCTCCGATGTACCTGGTACAAAACTGGAGCGGCAGTCAGTCAACCATACGTCTTTCAACTATTACCGGTACGCTTCCTAACGTATCATGGAGTGTAAACGATGCTGTTTACTACCAGGGAGGTACTGCCTGGAACCATAACTGGACTACAGGTTCTACAGCTAATTCAGCACCTCAATTAGGTGATGCCCGGGGTGTCGCTCAAAACGATGCAAGGATCAACAACGCTTTCCTCGTAAACGGCTCAATTTGGGCTGCACATTCTATATACCTGACCGCACCGGTTCAACACGCTTCTGTACAATGGTGGCAGGTGAACCCAACCAGCGGGGTAGTACAGCGTGGTAGGGTAGATGACCCAACAGGAGCCCGTAACCGTTCTTTCCCATCGATCGTGGTGAACAGGAACGAAGATGTATTGGTAGGTTATGCCACATTCCAGAGCACAATTTATCCAAGTGCTTCCTATGTGTTCAGAAGTGCCAGCCTGGCACGTAACCAGATGGACAACGAAGTAGTATTTAAACAAGGTTTAGGTTCTTATTATAAAGATTTCGGGGGAGGACGCAACCGTTACGGTGACTACGCCGTGGGTGCATTAGACCCTGTTGACGGAAGTTTGTGGACTTTGAACCATTATGCAGCCGCACGTACCAGTACCGCCGATGATGGATCCCGCTGGGGTACCTGGTGGGCACAGGTGATTCCACCGGCCGTAGCAGCTGTCACCAACGACGTTCAGTTATTCAGCGTTAGCGAACCACAGATAGGCCCTTATTATTGTAATAATGCCCTCGCACCGAAAGTAGTGATCCGCAATGGTAGCAGTACTGCGCTTACAACAGCCAAAGTGAACTACCGGATTGATGGTGGTGCGGTGAATACTATTGACTTTACCGGTAACCTCAGCCAATACCAAACCGCCACCGTAACATTTCCTACCGCAACCTTAACCGCCGGTACGCATGTGATCCAGGTGTATACTACGCTTCCCAACGGGGGAGTAGACGGGCGTTTGTCTAACGATACAGCGCAGGTTATTTTTCAAATGGTGCCTACCGTGCCTTTACCACTGATCGAAGGGTTTAGTGGCGGCACATTCCCCCCAACCAATTGGAGCCGTGTTAACCCTGATAACGATTTTACATGGCAGCGCGACCCATCTTCGGGTTTAACTGCACCAGGTTGTGCATGGATAGACTACTGGAATTATTTAAATGTGAATCAACACGATCAGTTACGTACTCCCCTGATCGCCGTTACACCTGGCGTAGACTCCCTGTTATTATCGTTTGCGCATTCTCATATGGAGATATCTACCTATGTACAGCCGGAAGGTCTGGATGTATCTGTCTCCACCGATTGCGGACGGACCTGGACTACAGTATGGAGCAAAACCGGTATCGAATTGGAAACAACTCCGCCGACGGATGTCGCTTACATTCCAACATCTGCCGCACAATGGCGCAGGAATTTTGTTGACCTTTCTCAATTCAGAACTGCCACTACGATCCTTGTGAAATTTGAAGGCAGGAACAACTTTGGTAATAACCTGTTTATTGACGATATCAATATAATCGGAAAGAACGCAGCTCAACGTGATCTGACCATTCCTGCTATTATCGCTCCGACCAATTTTGAATGTAATAATCCTTTCACCCCACAGATAACGATCCGCCAGTTGGGTAAGGCTACCATTACTACTGCACAGGTAAATTATCGCCTCGATGCCGGCCCTGTTAATACAGTTGCATGGACAGGTTCATTGGGTTACGGACAATCAACCAACTTTAGTCTTCCTCCAATAACAACTACAGCAGGGGTACATAACCTGAAAATATGGACATCTTTGCCAAATGGTTTACCTGATGAAGTTCCGGCAAATGACACGGCTTCACGTAATGGTTTCTCCGTATTTGGCAAGCAAGTTGATCCATTGAGAGAAGGATTCGAAGGAACTACTTTCCAGCCAGCTGGTTGGGGCATACAGAACCCGGATGGCAACATTACATGGGCACGTACCGTAAGGGCTTCAAAAACAGGAACTGCCTCAGCATTTGTTAATAACTGGAACTATGCTACCAACAATCAGTCAGACTTACTGGTTACGCCTCAGGTAACGCCGATAGCAAACAGCGACTCTATGTTCCTGCATTTCCAATTGTCAGCAGCTACTTACAGTTACCCTGGTAGTACGGCATTGCCATTGGATAGCCTGGAGATATTAATGACCACAGACTGTGGTAAAACATTTACCTCTGTTTACAAGAAATGGGGTGATCAATTGCAAACAATCAGCGCTCCGAATTCGCCCAATGATCCTGAGTTCTTCCCATTGACCAAAAACCAATGGCGCAACGAAGTGGTAGATCTTACATCTTATCTTACTACCGGTGCAAATGGATTCCAGTTGGTATTCCGTAATGTGAGCAACTTTGAGAACAACCTGTTTATCGATGATATAAACCTTTTCACCAAGCAGGTTCCTGCCAAACTGAAAGCACAGGGTTATATGATCACACCTAATCCGTTCGAAAACAACTTTGTGATCCAGCATTATTTAAGGCCTACCGATTTACGTAGTGTGGGTGTATACAATGCTATCGGACAATTGATGCAGACCATTCATTTCAACGGAGATGCTTCTTCTTATATTGATGTAAATATGAGCAGGTATGCTGCGGGTGTTTATACGGTTCAGTTAATTTACACAAACCGCCAGGTGACACAGCGTGTGCTTAAAATAAAATAAGATTTTCGGATAGATAGTTCAATATCAGGGCTGGCCTTTTAAAAAAGGCCGGCCCTTTTTTATTGGGTGCCTGTACATTTGCAGCGGGTAAGAAAGCCGTTTAGTAAGTCCGTCTAACCGGGAAAACTACAGGGAGTAATGGCAAGTCCGGCTGCACCGGGTTTCCCCGGTCCGTGTCTCACAACATGTAATGAGAATAGGCCGGAAAGGAATTGTAAACGGATTGATCAAAACCCTTCATTTATTTGTTAGTAAAAAAAATAAGACATGACTGATATCGCAGCGACTGGTAGAAATTCTATTACCACACTCGTGGAAAGTGTAAAGGACGAAAAGCAAAAGGCTCTTTGTGAAAAAATCATTGCCGGCGAAAGGATCAACGAAATAGATGCCCTCCAGCTCTTCGAAGACTTTCCATTGAGTTTAACCGGGGCATTAGCTAATTACCTGCGGGAAAAGCGGCATGGCGACCGCACTTATTTTAACCGCAACTTTCATATAGAGCCCACAAATGTTTGTGTGTTTTCCTGTAAATTTTGTTCCTATAGCCGCCTGTACAAAAACAAGGAAGAGGGCTGGGAGCTCGACATTGAGCAGATGATGGATATTGTGAAAAGCTATGATGGCAAGCCGATCACAGAGGTGCATATTGTAGGAGGTGTACATCCCAAAATGGATATTCACTATTTCATTGATCTTATTAAACAGATAAAGCAACACAGGCCCGATCTGCATGTAAAAGGGTTTACGGCGGTGGAACTGGATTATATGTTTCGCAAGGCAAAACTGAGCGTGGAAGAAGGTTTGAAGCTGATGCACGATGCAGGACTGGATTCATTGCCAGGTGGTGGCGCTGAAATATTTGCACCGGAAATCCGGGAGCAGATCAGTGCTGATAAAGTGGATGGGGCTGGCTGGCTGCACATTCATAAAACCGCCCACCAATTGGGGATGCATACCAATGCCACGATGCTGTATGGCCATGTAGAGAACTATGCACATCGTATTGATCATATGGAAAAGCTTCGCCAGTTGCAGGATGAAACTGGCGGCTTCAACACATTTATACCGCTGAAATTCCGCAACCACGATAACGAAATGAGTCATGTTCCGGAAAGCACCCTGGTGGAGGATATGAAGATGTATGCAGTGGCGAGGATCTATATGGATAACTTCCCGCACCTGAAAGCTTACTGGCCGATGCTGGGCCGCAACAACGCGCAAATGACCTTGTCGTTTGGTGTAAATGATATAGATGGAACTATCGACGACAGCACCAAAATATACTCAATGGCCGGCAGTGAAGAGCAGAACCCAACGATGACTACAGAGCAACTCGTAGCATTGATACAACAGGCAAACCGGGTGGCTGTGGAAAGGGATACTTTGTATAATGAGATCACCGTATTTAATACATCAAACACTTCCCAGGTTGATCCACAACTTAACTGATAAAACATGTTGCTAAATGGAAATTACATGGGCCGATTTTGAAAAAATAGATATTCGGGTGGGCACTGTAACCGACGTACAGCCATTTGCAAAGGCCAGAAAACCTGCTTTCCAGCTGACAATAGATTTTGGCGAACTGGGTATAAAAAGATCATCTGCCCAGATCACAACCTTGTATGAAGCCGAAGCGCTGAGGGGCAGGCAAGTAATTGCAGTAGTGAATTTTCCACCCAAACAGATAGCTAATTTTATAAGCGAATGCCTGGTATTAGGGGTGTATAATGAAAACAATGACGTCGTATTGTTACAGGCAGAAAGATTGGTTGCCAATGGTTCTAAAATTGGATAAGTTTCAAAATCACCAGGTCATTAGTCATTGGGTTATTATACAAATAGTTGTCTTGTTCTATCAGGATTGACAAAAACGGCGCTGCCTGTTATTATGAACGAATTAACCGCACTTATCGATTCCCCGGTTGGCATATTAAAGTTGGATCAAACCGGCGATGCTATTAGTGCCGTTCATTTTATGGATGAGAAAGACATAGCGACAAATACCACTTTTCCAACCATTCAATTGCAGGATTGTGCCACACAACTTGTGGAGTATTTTCAAGGTAGCCGCACAGTGTTTGGCTTTGCCATAGCCCAACAAGGTACCGTTTTCCAGGAGCGGGTATGGCAACAATTGCAAACCGTTGATTATGGTAAAACCATTTCCTATAATCAACTCGCCATCAAACTGGGTGATCCCAAATGTATCCGTGCTGCAGGCACAGCCAACGGCAGAAACAATCTTGCGATCGTGGTACCCTGCCATCGCGTTATTGGCAGCGACCGCTCACTCACCGGCTATGCCGGCGGCCTTTGGCGAAAACAATGGTTACTGGAGCATGAAGCAAAATTTGCCCATGGGGTGAGAACGCTTTTTTGATTTATGATTTGACACGGATACTTGAAAAGCTCTAAGCTGAAATTGAAGTAGCGGCACCGCGACATTATTCCCCGCCGGCGGGGACAGGTTTAGCCGAAGGCGAAACCAGGGGTGGCAGGCGGAGGAGTTAAGTGGAATTTCAATGGTGTAGAACAACAAACACCCGTCATTTCCTGTACGACTTTGCCAGCATCACAATTTGCCCCAAATGATAAGCATCGTGCTGGATAATGCCGTGAATATGCTCATAATAAGTCATGCCATTCCTGGGATACATCGTTTCAAATGCATCTTCATTAAAAGTTTTGAGAAACAGTATCCATTCCTGTTGCGAATTCTCCATCTCCTTCAAAGTATTTTGCCAGGCGGCCTCCGAAGTATCTGTTATGGGTTCGATATAATTGTTGTCCGGCGACACCATCAATTTTCCCTGGACTCTTTGCAATACATTTTGACGCCAACTGATCATATGGTTGGTCAGTTCCCAAATAGAATTGCGTCCTTCAATAACCCTTGCTACTGCCTGTTCTGCTGAGATATTTTCCAATGCACCCATGATCGTTGAGTCAATCCAGGGACTACCATTATACATATCGGCAAATAGTTTTACAATGCGTTCTGTTTCTTTCATACCTATGAATTTGAAAAACTAAATAATTGGCTTCATAAATCATAAATCACAAATCAGAAATCACAAATCATTTCATGTCATCTGCGCTAAAACTAAATGGCATAATGTCTTTGGCGCTTTGTAGTACGATGATCTTTCCTTCCTGCCCACCGAGAATGAGTTTGATGGGGTGTTGCCAGCGCTGCTCATACTCCAGCAAAGTTTGGCGGCAAATGCCACAGGGACTTATGGGATGAAGGCTACCTCCGTTTTCATTGGCATAACTAATGGCAATGGCCACGGCAGACTGCTCAGGATATTGCGATGAGATGGCCGACAATAAGGTCCGTTCAGCACAAATGCCAACAGGGTAGGAGGCGTTTTCCTGGTTGGCGCCATACACCAGTTGTCCATTGTCTAACTGTGCCACCGCGGCCACATGAAAATGGGAATAAGGTGCGTAGGACAGACCGGTATTGTTGCGGGCTTCAGTCAGCAATAAGGCATCTTCAAGCTCCAGTTCAGTGGCATTATTAAAGAGTTCGTATTCGGTGGTAAGGGTTTGTTTCATGGTATGTGTTTATTAGGGAACTCCGATAAGAAACTCCATTTTTTAAAAAAATGGAGTTTCTGAACTATAGCGTTCCTGTGTCAGATAAAAAATCCTTCCCCGTACTAAGGGGAAGGATGAATAAATATACGAACTAAGTCAGCTTATTATTGAATGGATTTGAATATCCGCTTCCACCGCGGGCCTTTTTCCCAGCTAAACCAGATCAATGATGCCTTGCCAACGATATGCGTTTCAGGTACAAAACCCCAGAAACGGCTGTCCTGGCTTTGGTGGCGGTTATCGCCCATCATCCAGTAATAATTGTATTTAAAAGTATAAGTGGTGGTGGCTTTACCATCAATGATAAATTGGCCATTGGCCTCGCTGTAGTCATGCCCTTCATATACCTTGATCAACCTCCGGTAGATGGAAATATTTTGAGGCGTGAGTTGGACAGTGGCGCCCTTTTTAGGAATGTCCAGCGGACCAAAATTGTCGATGGTCCATTTGTAATTGGCCGAATCGTTGGGGAACAGATCGTAAGGGTTGTTGTCAACATAAGGTTTTACCTCCTTTACATGTGGCACCGACTTTAATGTTGCCGCTTCGCCGGCAGTTAGGTGAAACCTATAAAATCCGTTGGTGCTGATCTGGTTATCGTAATAGGGAATTTCATTTTCCTTGTCCTTCATCCGTACTTCCACACCATTTTCTTCTTTTAAAACCTCAAGGTCGAGATGAGTACCATCAGTGGTGACATCGTACTCTTTTTGCGCACCGGGCGCCTGGAAACCAACCGCACCGTTTACATGAAGCACACCTTCGATTATCTGTATCTTGTCTCCGCCCACTCCCACGCAACGTTTGATATAGTTATCGGTTTTGTCTATTGGGTGAACGAGGATCTTTCCTTCAAAATTATTTAGAACCGCTTCCCTGTTGCCACCATTCTCCCTAACTGTGGCATAATAGGTATGAAAGGAACCATATTCAGGCAGGTTGATCACCGTATCGCCACAAGGGAAATTGAAAACAGTCACATCATTTCTTTTCACCTCTGTCCAGCCTGGCAGGCGTTTGTAAGGTGCCTGTATCAGTTTGGTATAAGATGGCAGTTGCGTGCCCGGTATCAGGTTATGCACAAAAGGGATAGACAGCGGAGTAATAGGCATTCTTTGCCCGTAACTCATTTTATTTACAAACAGAAAATCGTTGATGAGCAAGGTTTTCTCCATCGATTCCGATGGTATCACGTAGGCTTCAAAAACAAATGTGCGGATGATGGTGGCGGCCACTACTGCAAATGCACCGGCATCGATCCACTCACGGCCTGCTGGTTTGGTATAATTCTTAAATACTTTTTCACCTCCCCACCTTTCGTTTTTACTAAAACCCATGTAAGGGAAGTAAATAAAGGGTACAAAGGTGGTGGCGGCATGATGCAGCGTATTAAACCGGCCAAAATGCATTACAAAAATGATGGTGATCCAGATGGTGATAAACTGACCGGCAATAGGAATGAACTGTAACCAGAACCAGAATTTTTTGATGTTGCATTTCTGTACAATGCACCAGGTATTGTAAAATGGTACCAGCGCTTTCCAGGGTTCGATGCCGGCTTTTTTAAACATGCCGTACATACCCAAATGCCAGCCAATTGTACCAATGATAAAAATAATCCAGCCCATAGTTGTTTTTTGAATATCGACAAAAATAGGGTTTAGCATTGGGCCGCGTGTTGCCGCGGGTAATTTATGTGCTAAGAAATGTTTAAAAGGGCAGGGCATGCAAGAAAAGCAAGAGCCCTTAAACAATATAAGGGCTCTTGCTTTGATATTTCTGCCGGTATCATTCCGTTTATTTAAACGAATGCTCTCAAATCATAAATCACAAATCATAAATCAAAAATTGCCTCATGCCTTATAAGCATTCGAAACATTCTCCTTAACATCCACGTCTGTAATGCTCTTTCCTGAAAGTATAACCAGCCGCTCTACTACGTTGTGCAATTCGCGGATATTCCCGGTCCAGTTGTATTGTTGAAGCAGGCTAATGGCTTTGGGGTCAATCGGTTTTTTTGCAATGCCATAATCAGTGCAAATGTCGCCCAGGAAACGGTCTACCAGCAGCGGGATGTCTTCCCGGCGCTCGTTGAGAGACGGCACCTGTATCATGATCACACTCAGGCGATGGTATAGATCGAGGCGGAATTTTTTTCCTTCTATTTCTTCCAGCAGGTTTTTATTGGTAGCAGCAATTACGCGTACATCCACCTGTATTTCCTTGTCTCCCCCTACGCGGGTAATAATTCCTTCCTGCAAGGCCCTCAATACTTTTGCCTGTGCGTCGATGCTCATGTCGCCGATCTCATCCAGGAATAAGGTGCCTCCGTTAGCCTGTTCAAACTTGCCAATACGTTGTTTAATGGCAGAAGTAAAGGAACCTTTTTCATGACCAAATAGCTCACTTTCTATCAATTCGCCCGGTATGGCTGCACAGTTAACCTCTACGATGGGTTTGGTGTTGCGATTGCTGAGTTCGTGCATCCAGCGGGCCACCAGTTCTTTGCCCACGCCGTTCTCACCGGTTACCAGCACCCGGGCATCTGTAGGGGCCACTTTGGCGATGGTGTCTTTTATTCTTTTGATGCCTGCACTTTCACCGATCATCTCCTGCACCTTGCTGATCTTACGTTTCAGCGTTTTGGTTTCCGACACCAGCACCGTTTTGTCGGTGGCGTTACGAATGGTAATCAGCATGCGGTTAAGATCAGGGGGCTTGCTGATAAAATCGTAAGCACCTTTTTTTACAGCCTCCACCGCGGTTTCAATATTGCCATGCCCGCTGATCATAATGATGGGTACATCGGGATTGATGGCTTTGGCTTTTTCTAAAAACTCTATACCATCCATCTTAGGCATTTTAATGTCGCAAAGCACCACATCAAAATTTTCAGAGGAGAATTTCTTTAGACCGTCTTCACCGTTTTCAGCAACATCGGCCTTGTAGCCTTCATGTTGTAATATTTCACTAAGGGTACTCCGGATAGCCCTTTCGTCGTCAATAATCAGGATTTTTGGCATGTTTAGATTAATTGGTGCTGCTAAGAAAAAATTGTGCCAAATGTAATCCTGATTTTGATACTTCGCACACAAGGATGGTCATTAGGTCATTGAGTCATTGGGTCATTGAATGATACACTCATTTTTAGTGTGAACAATGACCCAATGACTCAATGACCCAATGACCAGCTGATTGTATAACCATCTTCAGTTCTTCACCGGCACAAGCCGGTAAACGATTCCTGGTGATTCCACAGCCATATACAGGTAACCATCAGGTCCCATGAGAATATTTCTTACCCTGCCGATATTCTTAAATAAGATTTCTTCTTTTACCACTTTGTTGTCTTTTATAACACTGCGGTTCAGGTACTGGAACCGCATGGCGCCACTTAGCAGGTTGCCTTCCCAGCCTTTATATTTTTTACCGGTTACGAATAATAGCCCGCTTGGGCCAATGGAGGGTGTCCATTGATGAAAGGGTTGTTCCATGCCTTCTTTGGCCGTTTTGGTGTCGGGAGCCATAGGCTTGCCGTTATAGTTGATACCGTAAGTAATAGCAGGCCAGCCATAGTTCTTGCCAGGTTGCACAATGTTTATTTCGTCGCCGCCACGGGGGCCGTGTTCATTGTCCCAAATCTGGTTGGTACCGGGTTTTAAAACAAGGCCCTGCGGGTTGCGGTGGCCGTACGAATAAATGGAAGGAGATGCCCCTGCAACATTCACAAAGGGGTTATCAGCGGGGATACTGCCATCAGATTTGATCCGATGGATTTTACCCAGGTCGTTTCCTTTTATATTTTGCGGGTTTTCTTTTTCATTACCCCGTTCGCCCACAGAAAAATAAAGCAGGCCATCTTTGCCAAACTGTAGCCTGGAACCGTAATGAATGGTGGTTTTAGACCATGGTTGCGCTACAAAAATGTCTTTACCATCGAGCAGTTGATCATTCTCGAACCTTGCTTTTACAATTGCTGTAGTAGAAACGGTTTCCCCATTCTCGACTTTAAATTTTGAATAGGATAAATAAACCATTTTGTTGGTGGCAAAATCCGGGTCTAACGCGATATCCATCAGGCCGCCCTGGCTCTTATAATGCACCGGCGGCACCCCTGCTACAAATGTGGTGCTGCCATCTTTTTTCAGGTGGTAGAGTTTGCCATTTTTATCTGAAATCAGCATTTCCTTTTTTGGTAAAAACACCATACCCCAGGCGCTTTTCAAACCTTTCAAAACCGTGTCGAGACGAATGGTCATGTTCTCGGTTTTAAAGATGTTGGAGACAGGTTTGTCTGTTCCGGTATAGCGATCCACATTTTTAATGCCGGTAATGATATAATCTGACAATTCATAAATTTCATCGTTGTTGAAAGCCGAATCAAAAGCCGGCATCCCCTCGTTATGATAACCCATTTTGATACCCCTGAACATGTCTTCGCGGGTTTTGCCATGCTTCCAGTCCCTGTCTACAAAGGCATTCATTTTTTCTCCATGGCAGCCTCCGCAAAAGTTTTGGTAGTTGATGGCTGCTTTGCTAAACGCGGTATCCGCCGGCTGCTCGTTTGGATAGCCTTCGCTTTGTTTGTTATTAAAACCGGAAAGCATGAAAGTGAATGAAGCCAGTATTAGCAGCAGGCTGATTGTTTTAAGCATTTTATTTTTTTAGGTATGATGATGGCGAATTTAAAGTATCGTTGGCATTAAATTGTGTGTTGTCATTAAGTCAATAGGTCAATAAGCCCCTGCGTCATCTATTATGTGCAGTGAGCAAAATATGCCACTTACCCAAACGTGAGTTTTCGGGGTGATGGTTTGAAATAATCACCTGGTGGCTGTTTCAACATAATGATGATTTGAAGAGCCGTTAATTTTTGTCAACTTCGCCTAAATTACAAAATGACCAATATGCCTGGAAAAGTGCTGATCATAGACGATGAAGAGAAATTGAGAAACTTATTAGCGCGTATCATTGGGCTGGAAGGCTTTGCGGTGACAGAGGCCGGCAATTTAAAAGCAGGCCAAAAAGCCATTGAGCAAGACATGCCCGATGTGATACTTTGCGATGTAAAATTACCAGATGGGAATGGGGTAGATTTTATTAAAGAAGTAAAAGCAAGCCACCCCGTTATAGAGATCATATTTTTAACCGCCTACGGTAATATTCCCGATGGCGTTCAGGCGATGAAGAACGGAGCTTTTGACTATATCACAAAAGGCGACGATAATAATCGGATTATCCCATTGCTCAACAAAGCAATAGACAAAGCCGAGCTGCAAAAAAAAATTGCCAGGCTGGAAGAAAAGGTAGGAAAGAAATACAGTTTTGAAAGTATCATCGGCAAGTCCCAACCGCTTTTGGATGCCATAAATCTTGCGGGAAAAGTTGCTCCTACAGATGCGACTGTTTTGTTACTGGGCGAAACCGGCACCGGTAAAGAAGTGTTTGCCCAGGCCATTCATAATGCCAGCCCAAGATCCGGAAAATCTTTTGTAGCTATTAACTGTAGCTCCTTTACAAAAGATTTGCTGGAATCCGAATTGTTCGGGCATAAAGCAGGGGCGTTTACAGGTGCGATAAAAGACAAGAAGGGCCTGATAGAAGAAGCAAATGGCGGCACCTTGTTCATGGATGAAATAGGTGAGATGCCGGTAGACCTGCAAAGTAAATTATTGAGGGTATTGGAAACAGGTGAGTTTATCAAACTAGGTGATACAAAAATCACAAAGGTGCATGTGCGCTTTATCGCTGCTACCAACAAACACCTGCAGGATGAAGCGAAGGAGGGAAGGTTTAGGGAAGACCTGTATTATAGGTTGAATGTTTTTACGATCCAGCTCCCATCATTGCGGGAGAGAAAAGAAGATATTCCTTTATTAGCCGATTATTATACCCGGTTATTTGCTGTAAAAATGAACAGCAGGATAAAAGGGATTGCAACGGAGACCTTATCACTACTGCAAAGCCATTCCTGGAAAGGCAATATCCGGGAATTAAAAAACATGATTGAAAGAGCAGTGATTTTAGAAGATACCGATCTGCTGAGGCCCGAAAGTTTGCCCTACGATTTACAGGTGGGCATGGAAAATACAAGTTCGTTTTTTGATCTATCTACTATGGAAAAACACCACATTCAAAAGGTGTTATTAGTTGCCAAAGGGAACAAGACGGAAGCTGCCCGCTTGTTGAATATAGGCTTAACCACTTTGTATAGAAAGATGGAAGAATATGGCATCCCCAAATAACAAACCCTTCCGTTTTGACAATGCACCCTTTCATTTTGAAAGGGTTTTTTAATGCCCAAGCCTAAGTAAAAAGGTAAAGAAAATCTAGAAACCCTTTCCTGGTAAAGGTTTCAGCTGGTCTGTGCCTTTCTTGTAAAATAACGGCACCTGGTTTGGCATCGTGCTACCTATAAAAACAACACAACATGCTAACCTTATTATTAATCCTGGCCGGGCTTATTTGCTTCTGGCTCTTTTTTAAATCCATTGATTTTTTTGAAAAAATATAAAACCATGACTGCACTATTCATTTTGGCAATTCTCGTTTTTGGGTACATCTGTTACGTGCTGATTAAGCCCGAAAAATTCTAAACCAGGTGTAAGGTTTAAGGCATAAGGCTTAAGGTAATGCGATTGTCCTTTTCCTTTAACCCTACACCCTACACCTTCAACCTTTTTTTAATTATGAACACAGAAATTTTTGGCGTTATTGCCATGTTCGTTATCACGCTGGTATTCGCGGTTCCACTGGGCAAATACATTGCAAAAGTATATGGCGGTGAAAAGACCTGGCTGGATCCGGTATTGAACCCACTGGATAAGTTGTTTTTTAAAACGGGCGGCATCAAACCTGATCGGGAGATGAACTGGAAGCAACACTTCGTTGCCTTGCTAACCATCAACCTGTTTTGGTTTTTTATTGTTTGGCTCATCCTCGCAAACCAGGGCTGGCTTCCATTAAACCCGGATCACAATCCATCCATGAGCCCGGACCTTGCTTTTAATACAGCAGTTAGCTTTTTGGTAAACTGTAATCTTCAACATTACAGTGGTGAAACCGGCGCATCTTACCTAACACAGATCGTTGGTTTAATGTTCCTGCATTTTGTAACAGCAGGTACCGGTATGGCCGCCGCTGCAGTGGTTTTTAATGCCCTTAAGAACAGAACAACGGATAAGCTGGGAAACTTCTATAGTTATTTTATTAAAAGTTGTACGAGGATATTATTGCCTTTGTCCATCGTTGTGGCGCTCATACTTGTGTTTAATGGTACACCAATGACGATGGAAGGGAAAGACCAAATTGTATCCCTCCAGGGTGATACTGTAAATGTGAGCCGCGGACCTGTGGCGCCTTTTGTTGCTATTAAACACCTGGGTACAAACGGTGGTGGGTTTTTTGGAGCCAATTCGGCCCATCCGCTGGAGAACCCCAACTATCTTACCAATATGACAGAGATGGTAGCGCAAATGATCATCCCATTCGCCCTGATTTTTGCGTTTGGCTTTTACACCAATCGCAGAAAACTTGCCCGAACCATTTTTGGCGTGATGACCGTGGGGTTCCTGTTACTCACCATCCCGACCATTATTCAGGAAGTCCGGGGTAACCCCGCCATAGCGAATATGGGAGCTGATATCGGCCTTGGAAATATGGAGGGCAAGGAAGTACGCTTTGGTAGTGCGGCATCGGCATACTGGAGCATTGCCACCACGGTTATTTCAACGGGTTCGGTGAACTCAATGCATGATAGTTTTATGCCTGTGAGCGGCATGAACCAGATGCTGGCCATGATGACCAATGCCTTTTATGGCGGTGCAGGTGTGGGCTTTTTGAACTTCTTCATATTTATCATTATAGCCGTATTTATAAGCGGGTTAATGGTAGGCCGAACCCCGGAACTCCTGGGTAAAAAAGTGGAGGCGAAAGAGATGAAGATCGCCATGATCATCGCTTTACTACACCCGTTCCTGATATTGGTGGGTACAGCGCTCTCCGCTTATTTTGTAGCACATCACCCAAATGCAGACTGGGCGGTAAAACCAGCTAACTGGCTTAATAACCCCGGCTCGCATGGCTTTAGCGAAATGCTGTACGAGTACACATCCAGTTCTGCCAATAACGGCAGTGGCTTTGAAGGATTGGGAGATAATAATATTTTCTGGAATGTAAGCACCGGTATCGTAATGATCCTTGGAAGGTTCCTGCCCATCATTGGTCCGCTGGCTATTGCAGGCATTCTCGCCAATAAAAAATTCATCCCGGAGAGCGCCGGAACTTTAAAAACAGATACGTCCACGTTTGGCCTGGTAGTCTTTACTGTGATTGTGATCGTAGCGGCCTTGTCATTTTTTCCGGCCCTTACGCTCGGCCCGCTTTCCGAATATTTCAGTGCCAGATAATTTTTAAACCAAGCTGATTAAAAGATACAAAATGTCTAAAAATAATAATACAAGATTGTTTGAACCGGCGCTGATGAAAGAAGCCTTTGCACAGTCTTTTGTAAAACTCAACCCCCGGATCATGTTCCGCAATCCGGTAATGTTTACTGTGGAACTCGGAACCATCGTGATGCTAATCGTTTGCATCTGGATACTTACAGGCGAACAATCGCAGGGTAGTTTCATTTATAACCTCATCGTTTTCCTGGTGTTGTTATTAACCCTTTTGTTTGCAAATTTCGCCGAGGCGATCGCCGAAGCAAGAGGAAAGGCACAGGCAGATAGTTTGCGTAAAACCCGGCAGGATACGCCGGCAAAAAAAGTAGTCGCAATTGGCGAAATGTATGTAGATGAAATTCAAATTGTGCCCTCAGGAACGCTACAAACCGGCGACCGGTTCATTTGTGAGGCTGGCGATACCATACCCATGGATGGTGAAATTGTTAAAGGAATTGCAACCATTGATGAAAGCGCCATCACTGGCGAAAGTGCCCCTGTTATTCGTGAAGCAGGCGGGGATAAATCTTCCGTAACGGGGGGCACAAAAGTACTGTCGGACAAAATTGTGGTGAAAGTAACCACCGCACCCGGCGAAAGTTTTCTTGATAAAATGATTGCTTTGGTGGAAGGCGCATCCCGCCAGAAAACGCCCAATGAAATTGCGTTGACAATCCTGCTGGCCGGATTCACTTTAGTTTTTATCATTGTTTGTATAACGCTAAAGCCTTTTGGTGATTATGCCAATACACCCATCACCATCGCTGCATTCATCTCCTTGTTTGTATGCCTGATACCAACCACGATTGGCGGTTTGCTAAGTGCCATCGGTATAGCCGGTATGGACAGGGCCTTAAGGGCCAATGTAATTACCAAGAGTGGTAAAGCTGTGGAAACAGCAGGCGATATTGACGTTTTGCTGCTGGATAAAACCGGCACCATTACGATCGGTAATCGTAAGGCTACCAACTTTTATCCGGCAAATGGGGTATCAGGAAAAGACTTTGTTGAAGCAAGCGTACTCTCGTCGCTGGCAGATGAAACACCGGAAGGCAAATCTATTATTGAGTTGGGCGGGTTAAACCCGTCGGCATTCAATACACAAAATTCGACTTTTGTAAAATTTACTGCTGAAACAAGAAGCAGCGGGTTGAATATGGCTGATGGAACAAAGGTTCGAAAAGGTGCATTTGATGCCATCCGCAGCCAGGTTATAAAAGCCGGAAACCCATTTCCTGCTGAAACCGAACAGAAGGTAAAAGATATTTCTTCCAACGGTGGTACACCTTTGGTGGTAAGCCGAAACAATATTGCACTGGGTGTCATAGAATTACAGGATATTATTAAACCCGGTATCCAGGAACGGTTTGAGCGGCTGAGAAGAATGGGTGTAAAAACCGTCATGGTTACCGGCGACAATCCATTAACGGCAAAGTTTATAGCAACCAAAGCCGGGGTAGATGATTTTATTGCCGAGGCGAAGCCTAAGGATAAAATGAACTACATCAAAAACGAACAGCAAGGCGGCAAACTCGTAGCCATGATGGGCGATGGCACCAACGATGCACCAGCTTTGGCACAGGCAGATGTAGGTGTGGCCATGAATAGCGGAACCGCCGCTGCTAAGGAAGCAGGTAATATGGTGGACCTGGATAACGACCCCACCAAGCTGATTGAAATCGTGGAAATAGGCAAACAGCTGCTTATGACCAGGGGTACCTTAACCACATTCTCCATAGCCAACGACGTGGCCAAATATTTTGCCATCGTTCCGGCCTTATTCATTGCAGCGATACCCGGTTTGCAGGCATTAAATATTATGCGGCTGCACAGCCCGGAGAGTGCCATTTTATCGGCTGTGATCTTTAACGCCATCATTATTCCATTGCTGATTCCATTGGCTTTAAAAGGTGTGGCCTACAAGCCGATTGGTGCCAGCGCATTACTCAGAAGAAACTTGCTTATCTACGGTTTAGGCGGCGTTATTGTACCATTTATCGGTATTAAATTAATAGACCTGCTGGTAAGCATATGGTTCTAAAAAAATCAACCTAACAGTACATAAATTTTAAAGAAATGAAACAGAATATCTTCCCCGCCATAAAGCTTTCTCTCCTTTTACTAATAGTGTTTGCGGTGGTTTACCCGGCTATTATTTGGGTAGCCGCACAGGTTGCGCCGAATAAGGGCAAAGGCGAACTTGCAATAGTAAACGGGAAAGTTGTTGGCTATGCCAATGAAGCCCAAAACTTTACGCAGGACAATTATTTTTGGCCGAGACCATCGGCTGTTGGGTACAATGCAGCAGGCAGTGGCGGCAGCAATAAAGGCCCCAATAATCCTGATTATTTGCAGGTAGTAAAAGACAGGCTGGACACTTTTCTTGTTCACAATCCAACGGTAAAAAAAGAACAGGTGCCCGTTGAAATGGTCACCGCCTCGGGCAGCGGCCTGGATCCTGATATCTCTCCAAATGCAGCATACGTGCAGGTGGCAAGGGTTGCAATCGCAAGAAAAATACCTGAAAACGAGGTGAAAAATCTGATTGAGAAAAATACTGACAAACCCTTGCTGGTACTATTTGGTACAACTAAAATAAACGTACTTAAATTGAACATAGCCTTAGACGAACTAAAGAAATAACGTAATGATGAAAAAGAAATTATTAGCAGCCGCGATGGTGTCTTTCTCCGCCACACTAATGGCACAACCTGGTGCATCCATTGAAGACTCCACAGTACAGAAGTCCGGTTTTACCTGGAGCCTGTTTGCCGACACATACTATTCCTACGATTTTAATAAACCGGAGAATCATACCCGTCCATCCTTTCTATATAACCACAACCGGCACAATGAAATTAACCTGAATCTTGCTTTGGTAAAAGCATCGTACAGCGCCAAAAATGTTAGGCCCAATGTTGGCCTCATGGCCGGTACTTATGCCCAATATAATCTTGCCGCCGAGCAGGAGTTAATGCAACATGTGTACGAAGCAAATGTGGGAGTTAAAATTTCAAAAAAGAGCAATCTTTGGATAGATGCCGGTATCATGCCATCGCATATTGGGTACGAATCTGCGATCTCCAAAGACAACTGGACTCTCACCAGGAGTATGGCCGCAGAAAATTCACCGTACTACGAGGCAGGTGCAAAAATTACTTATACCACAAAAAATGATAAAGTGGTGGTAAGCGGTATGGTGTTAAACGGGTGGCAAAGAATACAAAGACCTGTGGCTAATAATACGCTGGCAGTTGGTACGCAATTAATCATTAAACCAAATAGTACCACCACGCTTAACTGGAGTACATTTATAGGCAACGATAAGCCGGATAGTGTAAAACAATGGCGTTACTTCAACAACCTGTATGGTATTTTCCAACTCACTAATACATGGGGATTAACACTGGGTTTTGATATTGGCCAGGAACAGGTAAGTAAGGGCAGCAGCAAATTGAATAGCTGGTACAGCCCCACAGTTGTCGTTCGTTTTTCTCCAACAGCTAATTGGGCCATTGCTGCCCGGGGCGAATACTACAGCGATAAAAATGGGGTCATCATTGCTACAGGAACTACCAATGGCTTTAAGACATTTGGTGCCTCTCTGAATGTTGACAGAAAGATCAATGAGCATTTTTGGTGGCGTACCGAAATACGAAATTTCAGCAGTAAAGATGCCATTTTTGCAAAACAAAATGGCTCAACAAAGAATAATGCTACTATTACCACATCATTTGCTATTTCTTTTTAATGAGTGAACTTGACGATAAAGAAAAAAGGGTGCAACAGTTCATGGAACTGAACCATACAAAGCCCGATGGTAAGCTTAAAATATACCTCGGCATGAGTGCAGGCGTGGGCAAAACCTATCGCATGTTACAGGAAGCGCATGCCTTGCTGGAAAATGGAATCAATATTAAAGTGGCCTATGTGGAAACCCATAACCGCAAAGAAACACAGGCATTAATTGAAGGACTTCCCGTGCTCCCACGCCGCGAAGTTTTTTACAAGGGTAAGCGATTGGAAGAACTGGACGTGCAGGCCATTTTGTTGCTGCATCCCAAAGTGGTGATTATAGATGAACTGGCCCATACCAATATTCCCGGCAGTAAAAACGAGAAGCGCTGGCAGGATGTACTGGATGTGTTGCATGCAGGTATTGATGTAATATCCGCGGTAAATATTCAGCATATTGAAAGTATTAATGAGGATGTAAAACAGATTACCGGGGTGGAAGTAAAGGAACGGATCCCCGATAAAATGCTACAGATTGCAGATGAAGTAGTAAATATAGATTTGACAGCAGACGAACTGATCTCACGCCTGAAAGCTGGTAAAATTTACGATCAGGCTAAAGTGCAACAGGCACTCACCAATTTTTTTCAACCCGATAAAATATTACAGCTCCGTGAGTTAGCGCTGAAAGAGGTGGCGGGGCAGGTGGAGCGGAAAGTGGATTACCAAATCACCGCCAAGCAAACTGCTTTCCGGCACGAACGTTTTTTGGCATGTGTTTCTTCTAACCACGATATTGCACAACGGATCATCAGAAAAACGGCCAGGCTTGCTTCGTATTACAATAGCAAATGGTATGTATTGTATGTGCAATTGTCAAAGGAAAATGCTGATAAAATCCCATTGGCAACGCAACGGCACCTGATCAATAATTTCAAAAATGCTACAGAATTGGGCGGTGAAGTCATTCAGAAAAAGAGTGATAATATCGCTTCTGCAATTATAGAAACGGTTGAGGAAAAAGGGATAACAACGATATGCCTGGGCAAGCCACACCTCAACCTATTTCAGATTATTTTAAAAACAAGTGTGTTTAACCAGTTGCTCAAAACGCTTTCAAAAAATAACGTAGACCTTGTAATTCTCTCTTAATGGCATTAACTGTAAAAAAGAAGATTTGGAGTGGCACTTTGTTCCTGTTCCTGCTGTTATTAATTTCAGGTGGCGTAGGTATTTACTACATGGCCAAGTTGAAAAAAGAGGGCAAAAATATTTTACAGGATAATTATGAAAGTCTATCCTACTGCCATATCATGCAGCAGCAGTTAAGCAGTGTTACTGACAGTTTCAGTAAGTCGGTCAAAGGTTTTGAATTGGCCTTACAACAACAGGAAGCTAATATTACGGAGCCTGGCGAAAGCGAAGCCACAAAAAACCTACGCAATCATTTTGCCCAACTAAAGGCGGGCGATACTGCTTTGCAAACGCTTCAATTAATAGAGCAACACCTGCAATCCATTTTAGCATTAAATATGAATGCTATTCAACGAAAAGGGCAGGTGGCTGAAAAGACGGCAGATGATGCATTGACCCTGATTATTGGCCTGGGTAGTGTCGTTTTTCTGATTGCTTTTACATTCATCATCAATTTTCCTTCTATTGTTACCAGGCCCATCAGCCATTTAACGGAGGCCATAAAAGAGATTGCCAATAAGAATTACAGCCACCGGATCCATATAGATAATAAGGATGAATTTGGCACACTGGCAGGTGCTTTCAACGAAATGGCAGAACGGCTGCAGTTTTTTGAAAGTAGTAACCTCAATAAATTAATGTTTGAAAAGAGCCGGGCCGAAGCAGTGATCAATAGTTTAAAGGACGCCAGCATCGGTATCGATAAAAATAACGCTATTCTTTTTGCCAATTACCAGGCCCTGCAATTACTGGGCTTGCCTGCCGAAGATGTGGTGGGCAAATCGGTAGACGAATTGAAATCTAAAAACGATTTGTTTGGTTTCCTGGTAGACAAAGAAACGACCACTCCCTTTAAAATAGTTGTTGATAACAGGGAAAATTACTTTGTAAAAGAAGTAATGGAAGTCGAACAGGGAGACACAAAAAACAGGGTGCTCGTTTTAAAAAATATTACCTCGTTTAAGGAATTGGATGTTGCTAAGACCAATTTTATTTCCACTATATCGCATGAATTAAAAACACCATTGGCCTCATCTGATTTTAGTTTAAAGCTGCTGGAAGATGAGCGGGTGAGTAAGCTGACTACGGAACAAAAAGAACTGATCGTACATTTAAAAGAAGACAATCAGCGGATGCTAAAAATCCTCAGTGAGTTGCTGAATATGTCGCAGGCAGAAGCTGGTCGTATACAGTTAAATATTGAAATGGTTGATCCATTGGTAATAGTTGAAAATGCAATACAGGCCGTATCGGGTAACGCAAGGGAAAAGGAAATAACCATCATCAACACATCAGCAAAAGGACTTCCGGCCATAGAAGCCGATGCCGATAAAACGACATGGGTACTCAACAACTTTTTATCCAATGCCATTAAATATTCCTACACGGGCAGTACAATAGAAGTGAACGCAGGCAGCGAAAGCGGCCGTGTAATTTTTTCGGTAAAAGATTCCGGTCCCGGGATAGAAGCAAGCTACCTGCCGAGATTGTTCGAAAGCTATTTCCAGGTGCCTGGCTCCAAAGAAAAAGGTACCGGGTTGGGGCTGGCTATTTCTAAGGAATTTGTGGAAGCGCAACAAGGAAGAATTTGGGTTACAAGTGAGGTTGGTAATGGGGCTACTTTTAGCTTTGAACTACCGGCCCACTAATCTGCATTTATAACTATTTTGGCATTTCAAAAACCAAACTGGAAATATGCAACCTATTACCCCGAGTGTTTTTCAAATCAGCCTTGGTGCCGTTAACTGCTTTATTATTGATGACGGTAACAACGGCCTGGTATTGGTTGACACCGGTTACACGAAAAGTTCGGATAAAATTTTCGCCGCTCTTGAAAAAGCCGGCCGTTCATCAAAAGATATAAAACGCATCCTTCTTACCCATACCCATCCTGACCATGCTGGTAGTGCGGCTGATATCAGTAAGAAAACCGGTGCCCTCATCATGGCACACCCGGAGGATGCAGCCCTGGCCGCAAAGGGGATTGCCGGAAGATTGCCGCATGTACTATCTCCGGGTGTAGTCAACTGGCTCGTGTTCCGGCTATTTATAAAAAATAAGCCTAATGAAATACCTGCTTTTACAACTGATGAATTGTTGAACGATGGTGATCTGTTGCCCATAGCCGGCGGCATGCGTGTGATTCATACACCTGGCCATAGTGCTGGTCATATCGCATTGTACCTGGAAAAAGACGACTTGCTGATAGCCGGTGACATCTGCACAAACATGATGGGATTAGGCCTTAGCACGGTGTATGAAGACCGGGCATTGGGTTTAAAGAGTATTGAGAAAGTTGCCGGCATTCCATTTCCCAAAGCAGTATTTGGTCATGGCAAGCCCCTGCTGAAAGATGCGGCCAGCCTGCTTAAGAAGAAGTTTGGCACGCAATAAATGATCCATGGTTTTTATTGTTAATGATTGGCCGCACTGATGCCGGGGATAATGACCCAATTGGCCCCGTTGTATAGCGTGTCACCGGTAAGCGAAACAGTCAGGCGGTTTTTACGCATGGCTAATGTGCCGTCTGCCTGCCTCACCACTACATAATCGCCGGTGCTTAAAGTATCCATCACCATCAATCTTGTTTTTCCATCGATCCGTACAAATGGTTCTCCCTGCGAAGTGGACACTGTAATATTTCCACTGGCATCAAAAGGATCGGAAAAGCGGGGATCAGTGTAAATACTTTTTCCTGTTAGGGTTCGTAGAAATGCGATGAGGTTATCCTTCTGTGCCTGTGTAAAATTGAGTTTTTGTCCGCCACTGCCCGGTGGCCCTGCCAGCCTGGCATCCAGGTTATTATTCACCGCCGTGTTAAAATTGATGCTGTTATAATGATTCACCACATCGGCCAATGTGGCCAAACTGCCATCGTGCATAAACGCACCATTGCTGGCACCGCCCGGGCCAACGATATCCCTCAGCGAAGGCGCCCTGGTGATGGTCAGGTCGGGCACTGCAGGCGTTACCAGGTTGCCCAGTATATTGTTGTTGCGGCTGGCAGGGTCTATGTCAAATTCCGGCGCTCTGTGGCAACCCTGGCAACCTGCACCACCGCCGGGTCCGGGAGGATTGAGAAATAATGCCTTTCCTGCATTTTCGCCTGGCGTAAAATTCGGGAACGGTGCGCCAAGATTGGGTGCTGCCGCAAAGCCGGTATCAAATCTTGAATCGAAAGATTGCATGCTTCTTACAAATTGCGCCAATGCATCCTGCATTCTTGCTTCGGTAATCGTGCTGGTGCCAAAGGCAAAGGCAAAGAGTGTGTTGTAATAACTGATACCACTGAGTTTCCTGATCAGCGAATCAAGACCGGGGTCACCATTGGCACCACTGAAACCCATTTCTATATGGTCCTGGATAGGACGGGTGGTCTGGTTTTCCAGGGTAGCCGCCCGTTCATCCCAGAAGAATCTTGCTTCGGTTCCAAAACGTGCATTGACCAGTCGCATGCCATGCCTGTTGGTAATGCCAGCCACGCCTAAGCTTCGCAATGCCGTATCGCCAAATGCAAATTGCTGTTTATGGCAACTGCCGCAGGCGATGGTATTATTGACCGACAATTTTTTATCATAAAACAACACCCTGCCAAGGGTAGCGCGGGCATTGGTAATGGTATTGCCGGCTGTATTGTCTTTCACGATATAAGCAGGCCTCACCTGGTTGGCATAACTTAATAAAGCCCCCAGGTCGATAATACCAGAGGTAAGCAGGATTAAAATGGATACACAGGAAATGATAAGAAGGGTTCCTTTCATAAACGTCAGGGTTGTAGTGGCTTAGACTACAACGGCTGATGATTCCTTTGGTGCGACGTAGATTATTCTGTGAGACTCCCCGGTGCCAAAGGCAAGGCGGGTTCAAAGCTCTTTATTGGTTGTTCAAAGACAGGGTTCAAGATCAATGTATAATAGTTGGATGCCTTGGTTGGTAATAAGAAACTTGTTGGGGATCCAATCAATGACGGTTTTGTAGGGCATGTGATTTTTAAAGTGGTGTTCGTTTTCCTGAAGCCATACCTGTAAAAACAGGAACGGCATACTTATTGATAAGAATGTAAAAAACCAGGGCAACAAATGGAAAATGTCGTCGTTTATAATTTCAGTCCGCAATTACCCACCCTGCAAGCGGACGATATCGATCCCTTAAAACACAACCTATACAATGTGTTGCATTTAATGTAACATGCCATCGTCTTTAAGTCAATGGTCAGGGGGGGATTTTTCAAGTCAACAATAAAACACGAGTATCGGCACAATTCGACTTGTTTCTATTACTAAAAAAAACTACATGAAAAACAAGCACATCCAAAAGATGTTTGTGGCCACTATGTTATTTGCCGCAATATTCACTGCCTGCCAGAAAGAAATCACGGAAAATCGTGATACCAGTACTCAAAATGTTTCGCTGTATTTAACCGATGGGCCTGGCCTTTTTGATAACGTATTCCTTGATATACAACGCGTAGAAGTGTTGGTAGATACCAGTGATAATACCCGCAGACATGACACCTGCGACTGGGACCGGATCGGCCGGCATGGCCCAAGACCGGATTCATCGCTGGTATGGCGTAACCTGGGGCTGCAACCCGCAGTGTACGATGTATTGGCGTTACGCAATGGGGTGGATACGTTATTGGCTTCGGCCAATATACCCCGTGGCGATATCAGGCTGATACGGATTGACCTTGGCACGAATAACTCAGTTGTGCTCGATAGCGTGACTTATCCGCTTCTGATACCTCCGGGAGCCGATGGCTTTATTTTAGTAAAATTAAGAGGTGGAGAATGGGAAGAATTCGGCAACCGCCGCCATCGCCTCTGGCTTGATTTCGATGTGCAGCGATCCATCGTTCGGATTGATAGCAACACCTTTTACCTGCGCCCGGTTCTCAGCCATTTTATTGACAGCAAAACAGGCAGTATAGAAGGAAAGATCGCACCGAAAGAAGCAAGGGCTGTTATCACTGCCGGGTCAGTTACTGATACCGCATATGCTATAACCGGGAAGGGAGGAGAGTTTAAAATCCGGGGTCTGCAGAATGGTACCTATTCAGTGAGTATTAAAGCTTACAATGGCTATAAGGACAGCACCATTTCCAATATCGTAATCTCGAATTCGAAAAAGGAAAAAATCGGGACCATTACGCTTCATAAATAGGGTTGTTTATTTTAATTTAAACAAAGGAGTTTGCCTGTGGCAGGCTCCTTTTGTTTTAACTTTCCACTTCATCAATGCCATCCTCAACCCGCCATGCCCTTCCTGCACTCGTTTACGGTGAATACGCATAAGCAACAGCCCTTCCCCTTCAATATTCCGGCTGTGAAGTTTGCAAAGAATATATAGCTGGATAGCCCGGTTACCATATTTGTGGGCGATAATGGCAGCGGAAAATCTACACTGCTGGAGGCCATCGCCCTAAAACTAAAACTGGCTTTAATTGGCGGTCAAATAGAAAATAATGCCGGCTTTGAGGCAGCAACTATTTTAGAACCTTCCATAATGCTGAACTGGAAGCGGGAAGTACGCTCCGGCTTTTTTTTCAGGGCTGAAGATTTTAGCGATTTTATATTGGGAACTGAAAGAGAAAAAGCAAAAATAGTAAATGAATTAAGCGAATTGAAAGGTGTGGTAGACGATAGCATAATCGACCAGCTAAACGAAAGCATGAACTACCGGTTGCGCAACATGAAGCGGCAATACGGCGACAATATGCAGGCCTATTCTCATGGCGAAGCCTATTTAAAAATCCTGCAAACCCGTATCGGCAACAAAGGTATTTTCCTGCTGGATGAGCCGGAGGCGGCACTTTCACCATTAAAGCAATTAGCATTGATCGCTCTGATCATGGAGATTGTAAAAGGAAACAACGCACAGTTTATTATGGCTACCCATTCTCCCATACTCATGGGAATACCCAATGCCAGCCTGTACGAAATACAGGAAGATGGCATGACCAAAGTGGCATACAACGAAACCGATCATTACCGGATTACAAAGCAGTTTTTAGATGATCCGCAATTTTATTTGCGGCATTTTTAGAAGAAGGTTCGTGCCTTCCCAACATACCGGTTAAGGCGGTATGGGCACGGCCCTTTCCTATAAGCAATGCTTAGCAGTTGCGACAGTGTCGCAAGAATTTGTTGGTCATAACCAGGGAGCGCTACTTTTTTATCGGAAGTGTGGGTTCAAAATTTTCAATGGCCGATTACAGGCCGGCGTTCGGTTCATTTAGTTTTTGAAAATCAACCTGTCCAAAAAGCGAAGCTTACGGTGTTTTAGTTTTTACAAACTCCGCCAATGGATCACCAAATGGCAGCATGCTAAACCTGTCAATTTCGCCTTTGTTATTTGTAAGAAAGTGTACACGAAAACTGGGCTTGCCGGTCAATTCCTCATCCGTTCGAAACTGGTCGTAATGAAAATGATGCAGCAAGGATTGCTGGTTGCGGAAGGAAAGGTCCAATTGATTATCCTTGATCCCGATCACCAGGTCACCATAAATAGCGTTGGAATATTTTCCCGTATAATCCTGCAAACTATGTGAAAGATTGGTATTCTTTACCTGGGTTGCATTTACAGAATCCTTATGGTTTTTAGCATCGGCCTTGCTTTTCAGGTAATCTTTCATATACCGTTCGCTCCACGGAGTTAAAGAAAGGTTCAATAAACGGTCTAAAACAGGCAGGGCCATCATAGACCTGGTGCTGCCTCCCGGGCTGCTATTGTGAACCATAAATACAGCAAGATTTTCCGAAGGCAGAAAGGTGAGGTTAGAATAATAGCCATCGATAGAACCCGTATGCATGGCAATCTTATATCCTTTATAGGTTTGCACCATCCGGCCAAGACAATACAGCGCATTGGAAAGTTCGTCCCATTTTCCTTCTTTGTCGCCAATATTGTTTGGAACAAGGGTTTGCTTAATGGCGGTGTCGGGTATGGCCTGCTGCCCTTTGTATTTACCACTATTTAGTTGGGCAATCATCCAGTGGCCCATGTCTTCAATATTAGATTTAATAGTACCGGCCGGGCCTAAACCTGTACTCTGTGCTACATAAGTTATACGCTGTAATTTTCTGGAGCTGTCTGGTTCAAAATAAGAATAGGCAAAATTTCCTGCCTTCATCATATCCTCGTTTGTAAAGCAAGTGGCCTTCATGTCCAGAGGCTGAAATATTTTCTTTTCAAGAATTTCTTCCCAGCTCATACCACTAACGGTTTCCATCACCGTACCTGCAGCGGCAAACATCATATTGTTATAAATGTAACCTTCACGAAAACCAAGCTGTGGTTTCATTTGCGCTACCCTTGCCACAATTTCTTTTCTCGTAACCGGGGAACCTGCCCATATGCCGTCGTACCGTGGTAAGCCCGTTCGGTGCGACAGCATATCGCGAAGCGTAACTTTTGCATTCAGTTCATCATTGTTGAAATTTAGTGACGGCATATACGTTCTTACCGGTTTGTCCAGTGATAGTTTTCCTTCACCGGCAAACATGCAGGCGGCAGTGGCTGTAAAAAGTTTTGTATTGGAGGCAATGGGAAAAAGGGTGGTAGCCAGCACCGGCAATTTATTTTCAAGATCACGGTAACCATAGCCTTTTGCATAGATAAGCTGGTCTTTATAAACAATACCCAACGCGAGACCGGGTATGTTCCAGTCCTTCATTAAACTGTCAATAAATCGGTCTACGATCGGGAATCTTTTTTGGAAAGGATTTGTTTGAGCAAAGCTGAGTGAAGCTGTCAGCAGAAATGCCATTAAAGCAAGATTTTTTTTCATGCGATTTGTATCATCAATTATTTAGTTTGAATTTGAAACCTCTTCAAATTTATAGTTTAAGTAGCGACTAAGGGGCGGTATGGTTCGCCAGAACACCATATTCTTTTATTTTTTCAGGATAAGCCTTAGCTTAACCACTTTAATGAAGAGACGTACCAGGACGGAGTATTCCTGCATACAATTCTACCCCTGAATCTTTGGAGGGAGCAGTAATCGTTCTTCACTTCTTGCAGAGATTTTTTTTATCTAACTTTATAACATTCACCTGCTTAAATACAAAACGCCATGAAAAAACTTCCCGTTTTTTTACAAGTAGCATTTTATGGGTTGTTAATTCTTAGCCCTGGATTAGTAAAAAGTTTCTCTCAAAACGTAGGCATTGGTACTACTGCACCCAATGCAAATGCAGTGCTGCATGTAAATCTTGGCGCCAGCACCACCAAAGGTTTCCTGGTAACAGGAACATATAATGCATTCGCCTCCATGCCCGACTTAGGTGCTGGCAGCAGGCTCATGTTTTATCCCGGTAAAGCCGCTTTTCGTGCAGGGCAGGTAGATGGCGTTCAATGGAACGATGTATATACAGGCACAAATTCCACTGCCATTGGTGTAAATACAACCGCCAGTGGCCCTGGGTCCATTTCGCTGGGAAGCGGAACAAATGCAAGTGGCGGTGGCGCTGCTGCGATTGGTTACAATGCATCGGCAAACGGCTATGCATCCACGGCAACAGGTTTTACTACTGCGGCAAACGGTTATGTTTCCACCGCACTGGGAAATTTCTCCATAGCCAATGGCGCTTATGCCACTGCTATCGGAAATCATACGGTAGCCGGCGGAGATCATTCCACTGCTGCCGGATATTATACATCCGCCCCGGGAAATACCGCAACGGCTATGGGAGAGTTCACAACCGCTTCAGGCCTGATTTCAACTGCGATAGGCTCATACACCCGTGCAACTGGCTATGTGACTTTTGCCGCAGGGCGTTTTACTACTGCCAGATCTGAGGCTTCAACAGCGTTGGGGGTTTATTCAACTGCAAAAGGCTACGCGTCTACGGTAGTCGGTATGTACAATGACAGCATGTTAGCCGTAGACGAAAACGCTGCAACTGCTGGTACGCCTTTATTTATGGTCGGCAACGGGGATATCGGCAATCGCTCCAATGCGATGGTGGTTCGTAAAGATGGTAACATTGGAATTGGCGCGAATTATCCGGCGGGACGTATGCATATAAGAACTAATAGTGAGTTGGCTTATCCCCAGTTATTGTTGGAAGAAAATCAAAATGATTATGTCCGCTTGTCTTTCACTAATTATGCTACTTCATTATTTTGGACAATTGCCGCTTTACCACAACCAAGCGCCGCCGCCTCGGTCATGAACTTTTATTTCAACGGCTATGGTGATGTGCTTTCTTTAAAAGGCAATGGCAATGCCACGCTTAACGGAGTGCTCACTCAAACCAGTGACAGCAGGTTAAAGACCAATATTCACCCGTTAAAAAATTCGTTGCAAAAACTCACCCAGTTAAACGGGTATGCCTATAATTGGCTTAACCCCCAGATGGATAACGGCGAACAAATAGGTGTGCTGGCGCAGGAAGTAAAGGCATTGTTTCCCCAACTGGTAAAGGAAGATGATAAAGGAACATTAAGCGTAAACTACCAGGGCCTGGTGCCAGTGCTCATACAATCTGTAAAAGAGCAGCAGCAGGAGATTGAAGAAATGAAGCGGCAGATAGGTGCGCTGCAGAAATTGGTGGTGAAAAATTGAGAGGTTATTTTTCTTTTTAAAAGCAAAACCTATGAGTTTTATTTTCTTATCATGATTATTTCATCCCTTGTTTGATCATTCCCACCTTGAAGTTTGAGTGTCATTGTCTTTTTGTCGATGCTTATAGCTTGAAAATTGATTGGAAAATTATTGGCGCTATCACCCATTTTTAATACGAGTTCTGTGTCATTGATTTGATCCCAATAACCAATTAGTGTATCTCCTAAATGCCAGCCCGGTATTGCTTTTGGAATAATCAGCCCATTGCTGATCATCTCCACTTTCTTGTTTTCTGATAATTTGAGTCTGGCATTTTGAAAGTAGGCCAGTGTACTTTCTGTGTTGGATATCATTTCTGCTATGTCAACTTTTGATTCTTCCATAAGACACCCTTCAATATAAGAGTCGTTCAGGATTTTTCTTAGTGAATCACTATCAGCAATGTAAAGAGTAGTGACTTTATTTGTTTGTGGATCTTTTTGCCTGATGCTGCTAACGCTCCAATCACCTACAAGTGATTTTGGTTTTGAACAAGAACTAGCAAGGATTACAATTTGAAAAAGGACTAGACTATTTACAATTGATTTCATCACGTTTTTTTGTTTTAGTTGCCTGTCGCCCATCTCGTCAAATTACCAGATTCAGATTAACAACAATTCCAACATTTCTAGTCAAGTAACGCCCAGGCACGGGAAGCCAGCCCGCAAAGCCCACGCCTCATTCCAGCGCCAGATACACGCCGCTCCGATAAAAGCTCAATAGTGGTAATTGAGTTTAATGGAGCCCCGAAATAAACGAGGGAACCTTTCGCCAATATCGCACCATCAAGGCTCAAAACCTGGTGTCAAAATGCCTCTTGCGTCCAGCATCCAGCGTAAAGCGTAAAGCGTTTAGCGTCCAGCCTATTGCTTATCCTCGTCCTCTTTTAGCTTCTTAATCAAATCCAGTGCTTCTGCTACCACATCGCACATGATGGTAATCAGGCTGCCGGGTTTGGCGGTGTTGTAGGCGTGCATGATGGCCTCTTTTTCTTTGTAGATGATGGTGATGGGGATGTCGCTGGTTTTGGTTTCGTTGATACCTTCTACCAAAAGGTTTACTATCTCTTCGGCGGTACGGCCTCTGAGATTTTTATCCTGGCGGATGATGATCTCATCAAAACATTTTCCGCTGATGCGGCCCAGTTCTTTAATGTCCTCATCGCGGCGGTCGCCGGTACCGCTGATGATGCCCACCTTGGGATTGCCTTCCATTTTACTAATGAAATCGCAGAGCAGGTTAAGCCCGGCGGGATTGTGCGCAAAGTCTACCAGGAACTGGAAATGTCTAAACTGGAACAGGTTAAGACGTCCTGGCGTTTGTGCAGCCGTGGGCACAAATGTTTGCAGTGCCAGCTTAATATCTTCGATTTTTATTTTGCGGTAGAGGTAACTGCCAAGAACGGCTGGCAGGCAGTTCATCACATTGTGCAATGCCTTGCCACCATAGGTTACAGGGATCTCGGTCACTTTTTCGATCCGGATCTTCCAGGTGCCCTTCATGATGGTGATATAGCCATTTTCAAACACGGCTGCATAACCTCCTTCGGCGCAATGCGCTTTGATACGGGGATTGTTTTCGTCCATGCTAAAGAATGCCACATTGCAATCGAGGCCCTCCCTCATTTTATAAACGAGGTCGTCGTCGGCATTTAAAATGGCATAACCGTGTTTAAAAACGGTTTCGGGCACTACAGCTTTTACCTTGGCCATCGACTCCAGGTCGTCGATGCCGCCGAGACCGATATGATCAGCACTCACGTTGGTAACAATAGCTACATCACAGTTTTGAAAGGCAAGACCATTTTTCAGGATGCCACCCCTGGCACATTCAAGCACAGCAAAATCTACGGTTGGATCTTTCAGTACGAATGTAGACGATACAGGTCCGGTACAGTCGCCTTTCATAAGCATCTGATTCTGGATATACACACCATCGCTGGTGGTAAAGCCCACTTTGTAACCGGCTGTTTTGGCAATATGTGCCGTAAGTCTGGTGGTGGTGGTTTTTCCATTAGTACCAGTGATAGCGATAATGGGAATACGGCCAACACTTCCCAACGGAAACAACATATCAATCACCGGCTCTGCTACATTGCGGCCCAGGCCCTCGCTGGGATCGATATGCATGCGGAAGCCGGGTGCTGCATTCACTTCCAGGATAGCGCCACCGTTTTCACTTACCGGTGTGCGAAGGTCTTTGGCCATAATGTCGATGCCGCAAATATCAAGTCCGATGATCTTGGAAATGCGTTCACACATGAACACGTTTGCGGGATGCACTTCGTCGGTAACATCGGTGCTGGTACCACCAGTGCTGAGGTTTGCTGTTGTTTTTAAGAGTACCAGTTCGCCTTTTGGCGGCACTGTTTCCAGCGTATAACCCACTTCTTCCAGCATCTTCATCGTGCTGCCATCAACAGTAATTTGTGTTAGTACTTTTTCGTGGCCATAGCCACGGCGCGGGTCTTTATTGGTCTCGTCTATCAGCCATTGAATCGTATGTTCGCCATCACCGGTAACGGCCGCAGGTGTACGCAGGGCGGCACATATAAATTTATTATTGATCACCAAAATCCTGAAATCGAAGCCGGTGATAAACCTTTCAACAATCACACTGCGGCCATATACTTTCGCCGCCTCCAGGGCTTTTACAGCTTGCTCCCAGGTTGTGATATTGGTGGTGTTTCCTTTTCCATGGTTGCCATCAATAGGTTTAATTACCAGCGGGTAGCCATACTTATCAATGGCTTCCTGCAGACCTGCTTCGGTACGGATAACGGTTCCTCTTGGCACAGGTATTTCGGCATCACCCAAAAGATTTTTAGTTTCTTCTTTGTCACAGGCAATGTCCACCGCTATATTGCTGGTGGTACTGGCGATGGTGGCACGTATCCTTTTTTGGTGCACACCATAACCCAGTTGCACCAGCGATTGTTTATTGAGCCTGATAAAGGGAATGCCACGCTTGGCGGCCTCTTCCACGATGCAACCGGTGCTTGGACCGAGGCGGGTGTCTTCCCTGATTTCTCTTAGTTGCTGAATGTCTTCATCGAGATTATACGTATTGTCGTCTACCAATGCCTGGGCTATTCGTGTAGCTGCTTTGGCGGCATACACGCCAGCATCTTCTTCCATATAGCTAAATACGACATAATATTCGCCTTCCTTACCCGTGCCGCGGGTACGGCCGAAACCGGTGTTCATACCCGCCAGGGTTTGTAATTCGAGAGCGATATGTTCTATCACATGGCCCATCCAGGTGCCTTCATCTATCCGCATAAAAAAACCACCACGAACCCCTTCGCTGCAACGATGTTCGATCATGCTCGGGAACATTTTTTCAAGCCGTTCCCTGAACCTCGGAATTTCATTGGTTGGTTTTTGCTCCAGTTCTTCCAGGTCCAGTTTTAATTGTATCAGTTTGTTGCGGCGAACGCTCCAGTAATTGGGGCCACGAAGAATTTTGATTTCAATGATTTGCATGGTAGTTGGTTTTGGTTGAAGTCAATGTGTCATTGGGTCAATGGTCAATAGGTCAGTGAAGATGGCCTAAAAATTCATCAACATGGAAAATAGGGAATTTTTATTGAGGGGCAAATAATAGCATGAGTTTTCAGATCTATCTTAAATGAAAACAGCGATTACCTTTGTAGATAAACGCTGCTTTATTACCCACCATATAAATTCCGGAGTGTTTTTACAAACTCACCATCACTCCACTCATCAGCCACCTTGCCGGCATCGGTGTACCCAGCAAATCGCTGTAAGTAATATTGGTGAGATTATCGGCTTGTACAAATATGCTGAGTTTGTTTTTCAACAAAGCGGCTGCCAACTTCATATTCATTAAAAGATAGCTTTTTGATACTTCCGCTTCTATAGCGGAAGCGGCTCTTGGCTGCCGTTCTTTATAAATTCCATTGTATGAAATGCTAAGCGATCTGTAACGGTACAGTATCGAAAAATTCGCCAGGAAGCTGGCATGTGAGCTAATATAAAATGATGGCGTTGCACTGCTGCTGCGGCTTTTGAGCCATAGCAACCCGATGTTCGACGAGAAAGATTGATTGCTCCAGTCTTTGGTATATTGAATATCCGTTTCAAATCCCGTTGTATTTACACTGGAAATGTTTTTAGCCAAAGCATAGGTTCCGGCGGGTGAGAGGTTCTCTTTTCTTGGCATGTCCGCATAGGGCGTGGTTACAAAATCGATCAGTTCTTTCTGCCTCCGTTGAAACCAGGATGCTGAAATTTTCAGGTTGTTTTTCAGGAAATAATCAACGCCCATTTCGTAGCTAAAAGATGTTTCAGATTGCAGGTCGGGATTGCCAATGCTGCCGCTGGTCACCAGCGCTTTTCCATAGTTATTGTAGCGTTCGGTAAAGTCGGCATCCCTGGTAGTTTTGCCTGCGCTGCCCCGAAGTTGTACATTGTTTTTCTTAAATGAAACATTGATCTGCGGCACCAGTTCGGCACCTGCAGCAGTGCTGTAATCGTAGCGGATAGCGGGGCTGATGTTGATATATGCGCCTATTTTCTGATTGAAGATCAGAAACCCGGCTGTTTGGTTTACGCGATGATTTCCCCTGTCGTTACTGGTGATCTTCTTTTGTAAAAACTGTCCTCCTGCAATGAGACTGGTCTGACCACTTAACTGCCTTTCGTAAGTCAGTAGTGACTGAAAAAGGTTGGATTTATTTTGATTGGCAGCGGCCAGCGAAGAGAACTTGTAAAAATCATCAGCAGATTTATACCCGGCATCGAAACTGATCCGTTGCTTGTTTTTATGGTACACAAACTTCAGATGGTTCCACTGCGATTTCACTTTTTCGGTGGCGGTATCGCTTTTAAATGTGGTGTAATAATTCTGCGCAGCAAAACTCCTGTTGTCGAATGCAGTGCGGAAGCTCAATTGCATGGCATCGTTTATTTTCCGGCTATAAGAAAGGGAAACAGTGGTTAGATCAAAAAAGCCCTTAATCCCTCTTTGTTGTTGGCCATTTGCATGGTTGCTTTGCAGGCCACCGGCAATGGTGTTTTTATCATCAGTCCATACACCGCCGGCGTTTACATTCACCAGTCCATACTGACCGCCGGTAAGTTGTGCCTGCAATCCATTCTTCTTTTTGGAGGATGAAAATGATTTAGTGATAATATGTATCACACCGCCTACAGCTTCCGTTCCGTAGATGGCTGATGAAGCTCCTTTCAGTATTTCCACCCGTTCTATCTCGGCTGGCGCAATGGGAATATAGCTGTTAAAATGCCCTGTCAGCGGGTCATTCAGGCGGATACCATCTGTGATCAGCAACACTTGCTGAAAGGTACCGCCGCGGATAACGATATCGCTTTGCGAACCCATGGGCCCACGCGCCTGGACCTCTATGCCCGGGACATAGCGCAGTAAATCGTCAAGTGAATTGATGGGTAGGTTTTGAAAATCTGATCCTTTAATAATTGTGATATTCCTGCCGGTTTTTGAGACTGATAAAGGACTGAGTGACGCAGTAACAGTCACAGGGTCCAGTTCATTTTCTTTTTGGGCGAAGGATAATTTAGAGCAGGAAATTGCGAGCACAAATAGCAGTATGGAACAACGCATTCGAAAGCAGTTTTTTGATGGCGGCAAATATAGGGTGGCAAAAGAAACTCCATTTTTTTTAAAAAATGGAGTTTCTAAAAATGAGATATTGTCATTCAATAACCTTCCAATTAATACGACTCCGATTCGTTTGGAAAATCTTTACTTTTCACATCCACGATGTATTGTTTGATGGCCCCTGTAATTTGCTCATCCAGGTTAAGATAGCGCCGTAAAAAACGGGGTTTGAATTCAGTATTGATACCCAGCATATCGTGCATCACCAGCACCTGGCCATCGCAAAAACCTCCGGCACCAATACCAATGGTGGGGATATGCAGACTTTCACTTACTTCTTTGGCCAACTGTGCCGGAATTTTTTCGAGAACGATAGCGAAACATCCTGCTTCCTGGAGCAACAGGGCATCTTTTTTAAGTTTTTCAGCTTCTCCTTCTTCTGTTGCCCGCACCGTATACGTACCAAATTTGTTGATGCTCTGCGGCGTCAGGCCGAGGTGACCCATTACGGGAACACCGGCGCCTACAATTTTTTTTATGGATTCGATCACCTCTTCGCCGCCTTCCAATTTTACAGTGTTGCCGCCGCTTTCTTTCATAATGCGGATGGCAGATGCAAGGGCTATATCAGAATTGGATTGGTAGTAGCCGAAAGGAATGTCCACCACAACAAGACTCCTTTCCCTGGCCCTTACTACACTTTGCGCATGATAGATCATTTGGTCGAGGGTAATGGGTAGGGTTGTGGTATGACCGGCCATCACATTGCTGGCACTATCGCCAACCAGGATGATGTCAACCCCTGCCGCATCAAAAAGCCTTCCGAACGAATAATCGTATGCAGTGATCATGGCGATTTTTTCGCCGGCAGCCTTCATTTTCTGAAGGGTGTTTGTCGTTACCTTTTTTACCTCTTTGGTTACAGCACTCATGGGGCCACTATTTTCTGGGTTCATTATTAATTATAGAAATGGGCGGCAAGATAGAGACAAACCTTTCAACAGGGGAGGGGAAAAGTTTCAGCATTGATTAGCAACGAAATTTTGAAGAAAATGAAATGATTTAGCCGCTCTTGTCTGACAACTTCACATGCCATAAAAAAATCCCCGAACTTATTTCCCCCTCTCATCTCCAAACACTTTAATTTCATGGCAAAAGAAACTACTTGCTATGGCCACTGTTAAGAAAACCAACGGTAAAGAGGATGCCAAAAAGCCTGCATCAGACAAAGTCGCAAAAGTTACCAAACCCAATAAATCCACCGCTATTAAAACGACCACAAGTACAACTCAACGATACGAAGACGTCCATTTTGTAGACAGCACCCGCCTGGTATGGAACTATTCCCTGTTTTCAGCCGAAGACATCATCAATTTTCAGCAGGGTACGCTCTATAACGCCTATACGCTGATGGGATCGCACAGGGTTACGGTTCTGGAACAGGAGGGCTACTATTTTGCTGTATGGGCACCCAACGCCACTTCCGTTTCGGTCATTGGGCATTTTAACAGCTGGAAACCCCACGAATTTGAATTATTACCCATGTTGGATAATAGCGGTATCTGGGAAGGTTTTATACCCGGTATCGAGCCCGGCGAGGCCTATAAATACCATATCATCGGCTTTGGCGGACTGGCCCTCGACAAAGGCGATCCCTATAGCAATTATTGGGAAAAGCGGCCCAATACAGCCTCCATCACCTGGCACCTGAATTACGAATGGCAGGACGATGAATGGATGGGTGTAAGAAAAGAGCATAATGCGCTGGACGCTCCGTGGACTGTATACGAAGTACACCTCGCCAGCTGGATCCGGCCCGACAAAGACGACGAGGAAACCTATAATTCTTATGCCGAAATTTCAGAACGTCTGGTGCCTTATGTGCAACAAATGGGCTTTACACATATCGAGCTGATGCCCGTAATGGAACATCCTTTTGATGGCAGCTGGGGCTACCAGGGAACAGGCTTTTTTGCCCCCACATCCCGGTTCGGCACGCCGCAGGATTTTATGGGTATGGTAGATGCATTTCACCAGGCAGGCATCGGTGTTATCCTCGATTGGGTGCCGTCGCATTTTCCCTACGATATGCACGGGCTGTTTATGTTCGATGGTACGCACACTTACGAATATGCTGATATGCGCAAGGGCTATCACCCCGACTGGAACAGCTACATTTTCAACTATAGCCGCAGCGAGGTAAAAAGTTTTCTCATCAGCAGCGCCAGGTATTGGTTCGACAAATACCATATTGACGGCATACGTGTGGACGCGGTAAGCAGCATGCTGAAACTCAATTACAGCCGCAGCGAGGGCCAGTGGGAACCCAATGAACATGGCGGCGACGGTAACCTCGAAGCCATTGCTTTTATTAAAGAATTGAACGAAACGATTTTTCGCGATTTCCCGGACGTACAGACGATTGCCGAGGAAGCTACAGACTGGCCGGGTGTTACCAATCCTACTTTTGCCGGCGGCCTCGGCTTTGGCATGAAATGGATGATGGGTTGGATGCACGATACTTTGAAGTACTATAAACAGGATCCTTTGTTCAGGCAGTTCCAGCAGGACCAGCTCTCATTTAGTATGGTGTATTACGGAGACGAAAATTTCATGTTGCCATTAAGTCATGACGAAGTGGTGCATGGTAAAAGCCCGATGTTGTACAAAATGCCAGGCGATGAATGGCAGAAATTTGCCAACCTGCGGTTGATGTACACTTATATGATGACGCATCCGGGCGGCAAACTGCTTTTTATGGGCAACGAATTTGGCGCAACCCAGGAATGGAACTATAAAAGCGAATTGCAATGGGATCTGTTAAAGTACGACCCGCACCGCAAATTGAAAGACTGCGTGAGCATCTTGCTGCACCTGGCGAAGAATGAACCAGCTATGTATGAAAAGCAATTCGACGCAAGTGGTTTTGAATGGGTGGAAATGAGCCGGAGGAGCGAATGTATTATTGCCTATCGCCGCAATGGCATAAAGCCAGCGGACGACCTTTTGGTTATCCTTAACATGACCCCGGTGGTCCGGCATGATGTTAGCATATACGCGGATGGCAAAAAAATCTGGAAGGAACTCTTCAACAGCGACAACAAAGATTTTCATGGCACAGGCGATGTGTACAATCCCGATATAAAAACTATGTTGGTAGACAAGGAAAAGAAGCGCTACGAATTGAAACTCAATTTACCCGCCCTTGGAGCTATCATCCTGAAGTAACTTCCTTCACACCTTATTTTAATTGAACAGGCTTTGTTTCCCGGAGGATAAACTGGCCCGATTTTGACTGCAATTCAGTCGAATTGCAGCGGTGCTGTGTGAAATATCGTATTTCAAAACCTGCATCGTAAGCTATATCATTAACAGCATCCCGTTGGATGCTTTAGAAAGTATAAATAAAACCAGTCGATGAAGAATTGTGCAGTAGTGATTATCTCCCTTTTAAGTGGAATCTCGGCCTATGCATTTGGCGGGCCGGATAGTAGTTCATTCTATTTTTCAAAAGCCCAGGCTTTCCAGGAGCAAAGACGATGGAACGATGCTGAAAACCACTACCTGAAAGCTTTAGGTTTTAATCCTAACAGTTTTGAAATACAGCAGGCATTTGGTAGCTATTATATGCAGCTCCGCAAATACAAGGAAGCAAAAGACGTATTTGAAAAAATGCACCAGCTCAGGCCGTCTGATACCGCAGCGTTGAGCCAGCTGGCTACGCTTTCCTTCAATCTTAAAAAGTTTCCCGAAGCTGCTGCTTATCTTTCTGAGTTGAGTCATCATTCTCCCTCGGAGTATACGTACATGCGGCTTGGTAAAGCTTATGTTGAAACAGAGGATTATGGCAAAGCGATAGCAGCTTTTGAATCGGCACTGAAAAGAAATCCAAAGAATGCAGAGGCCAATCATGAAATGGCCAATGCCTTTGAAATGACTAGTAATTATAAAAGGGCCATTCCTTATTACCTGGAAGCAATAGCGAATGCACCTACAAAATATTTGTGGGTGTACGAATTAGGCCTTTTGTATTATTCGCTGAGTGACAATACAAATGCCATCACATATTTTGAAAAAGCAGGCGAACTTGGTATGCCAAAGGATCTTGCCTATCTCGAAAACCTGGGCATGGCGCAATTGGGTACAAAGGATTTTGAAAAAGGTATTGCCACGTTGGAGCAATTATTAATAAAGAAGCCCAACGACCCACAGGTGATGTACCAGATTGGCCAGGTTTGGTATAAACAGGGCAAGTTTGAAAAGGCCAGGGAAATGTGGGAAAAAGTAGTGGCCAACGACCCGACCAATTTCCGTGCTTTATACATGGTGGGTATGACCTATCAGCGTTCCGGGAAAACTGCCAAAGGCCGCGAAATTTGTGATCGTGCCATTGCCGGCGACCCGAGCCTCGCAAATCTGAAACAGGAAAAGTTCAACTTCTAATAAAACATCCGGCGAAAGCCGGATTTTTTTTGACATAAGTCCTGAAAAGCCGCTTTCCAACCCGAAGGAAATAGCAAAAAAACTCCGACATTTTTTTTCATTGGAAATGTAGCGCACTCCAATGCCGTAGATTTATGGCTCAATATGTTGCACAATGGAAAACATGCTAAGAAAGGTTTCGGAGGCCGCTGATTTTTTAAAATGGAAAGGTTTTGGCGATGCCAAAGCAGGTATCGTTTTGGGTACGGGCCTGGGATCTTTTATTCATTTGATGGAGGTGGCGGATGCCATCCCTTATAACGAAATACCACACTTTCCTATAGCCACCGTAGAGTTTCACAAAGGCCAGCTTTTGGTTGGAAATGTGGGATCCACAAAGGTGCTGGCCATGCAGGGCCGTTTTCATTATTACGAAGGTTACAGCATGCAACAAATCACTTTCCCCGTTCGGGTGATGGAGGCATTGGGCATAGATTACCTGCTGTTAAGTAATGCCGCCGGTGGAATGAACCCAGCTTACAGAAAGGGAGACCTGGTGCTAATAGATGATCATATCAATCAACAACCCGAGAATCCATTACGCGGGTTAAATGATGCATCGTTTGGTAATCGTTTTGTGGACATGAGCCAACCTTACAATGCACATCTCAACCAACTTCTTACAACGGTTGCTGCTGATCTGAACCTGGAACTAAAGAAAGGTGTGTATGTAGCTGTGCCGGGTCCTAACCTGGAGACCAGGGCTGAGTACCGCCACCTGCGTGGTATGGGTGCCGATATGGTAGGAATGAGTACCGTGCCCGAAGTAATAGTAGCCAACCATATTGGTCTTGCTTGCGCCGCCATTAGTGTGATAACAGATGAATGCGACCCCGATAATTTACAGCGCGTGGATATCGCTGAAATTATTGCCACAGCCGGTAAATCAGATGGAAAACTCAGTAAGATATTTGAGGAACTATTCCGGCGGCTTTAAATGGTGCCCAACTTACATTTTGTTACAACTTTTAAAGGGTTCATTTTAGAAGGCTCTTTATATTCACCACAAAATTTTGCTATGCCTTTTTCAAGAAGAAACTTTTTACGTAACACAACTATTGCAACAGTAGGTGCTGGTATTACAGCTTCCGTACCGATGGAGGTTTTGGCCTCATTGCGGAAGCGTATTTCACCAGGAAAAAAAATAAACGTTGGATTAATTGGTTGTAAGGGGCAGGGCTGGAGCAACCTTACCTCTATGTTGAAATTGCCGGAGGTAAATTGTGTGGCATTATGTGATATTGATGATGCTATTTTAGAAGGACGTAAGGCCGACCTGGAGAAAATAAATATCCGTCCAACGCTGTACAAAGACTACCGAAAGCTGCTTGAGAATAAAGACGTGGATGCCGTAATTATTGCGACACCCGATCACTGGCATTGCCTGCAGATGATAGAGGCCTGCGCAGCAGGAAAAGACGTGTTTACAGAGAAACCGCTGGCCAATTCCATTATTGAAGCGCAGTTAATGGTAAAAGCTGCAAAGCAATATAACCGTGTAGTTCAGGTGGCACAATGGCAGCGCAGCCAGGATCATTTTAAGAATGCTATAGCCTTTGTGCAGTCGGGTAAACTCGGCAAAATAACCATGACCAAAACATGGATGTACCGCAACGGCAGTACACCACTCACAATAGTACCCGACAGCGTAGTTCCTGCAGGAGTGGACTATGATAAATGGCTGGGCCCTGCTGAAAAAAGGACTTTTAATAAAAACCGTTTTCACTACGAGTTTCGCTGGTTTTGGGATTATGCCGGTGGGTTGATGACCGACTGGGGCGTGCATTTAATAGACATGGTTTTGATGGGTATGAATGTGGATGTTCCGGTATCCGTTGTTGCTTCAGGCGGCAAATTTGTTTTCCCGGACGATGCCCGCGAAACACCGGATACGCAGACGGTTGTGTACGACTATGGTAATTTTCAGATGACCTGGGAGCATACACTTGGTTTTGGAAATGGCAATTATGGCTTACAACACGGCATTGCGTTTCTAGGCGAAAATGGTACGCTGGTTCTTAACAGAAGTGGCTGGGATGTACGGCCCGAGAAGAACAAAGAAGTGCCTAAAATGGAAGCCGTTGCCTGGCAGCCAAGGACCGATGTTGGGTTGGATAAACATACCGCTAATTTTATATCCGTTGTGCAGTCCAGGAAGCTGGAAGACCTTAATTGCCCGATAGAAGCTGGAGCTAAAGTGGCTATCAATGCACATATGGGTAACATTGCCCAAAGAACGGGGGAGAAGATTTTCTGGGATAAGGAAAAGAATAAATTCACGTCATCCAAAGCCAATGCCCTGCTGGTATCGCCCTACAAAAACGGGTATAAATTACCAAAGCTGTAATGAGCAGCAATCTTTTATCAACATCGCTAATTAAATGTTGACCAAGGGTTTTCTATCTTTAGCGGCGTTTAACCAAAATAAATAAATGAACATGTACCAAATGGAACAAACATGGAGATGGTTTGGACCGGAAGACCCGGTGAGTTTACAGGATGTAAAACAAACGGGTGCAACAGGCGTGGTTACTGCTCTTCACCATGTTCCCCATGGAGAGGTGTGGACAGTTGACGAGATCAATAAGCGTAAAGCGGAAGTGGAAAAAATGGGACTTAGCTGGTCGGTAGTGGAGAGTATCACTGTCCACGAAAGCATCAAGACCCGCACAGGCAACTACAAAGACTATATCGAAAAATATAAGACCTCTATCCGTAACGTTGCGGCCTGCGGTATACCGGTTATTACCTACAATTTTATGCCGGTAAATGATTGGACCCGTACATCGCTCAATCACCCGATGCATGATGGTTCTTTGGCACTCTACTTTAACTGGGTAGACCTGGCGGTTTTTGATATGCATATTCTGAAAAGAAAAAATGCAGAGGCTTCTTATTCAGCAGCCATCCTGCAGGAGGCGGAGGAAAGATTTAAAAATTATTCGGAATCAGAGCTTGAGGCGCTGGCGGGTGTAGTGATGTTCGGGATACCTGGTGAAAAGAAGATCACTGCGGATGATATGTTGAAAAAACTTGAATCTTACACCGATATTGATCACACGGCGTTGCAGGAAAATCTGTGTTACTTTCAACAGGAGATAAGCCCGGTAGCAGAAGAAGCCGGCGTTAAGCTGGCGATACACCCGGACGATCCTCCTTTCCCTATTTTGGGTCTCCCAAGGATCGTTAGCTCCATGAGCGATTTTGACTATTTTTTGAAAAAGGTAGATAACCCTGCAAATGGTGTTTGCTTCTGCACGGGTTCGTTGGGTGCATCTGCCGCAAATGATTTGCCGGCAATGGCCAAAGCCATGGGTGACCGCATTCATTTTGTTCACCTGAGAAATGTAAAAAAAGATGCTCAGGGCAATTTTTTTGAAGCCGACCATTTAGATGGCGACAACGATATGTATGCAGTGATGAAAGAATTATTGCTGATCCAGCAGGAACAAAAAAAATCGCTTCCTTTCCGGCCCGATCATGGTCACCAGATGCTGGATGATCTCAGTAAGATAACGAATCCTGGTTATTCAGCTATTGGCAGGCTACGGGGCCTGGCAGAGTTACGTGGTTTAGAGATGGGTATTCTGCGATCAATGGCTGGCCAATAAGAACTCAAATTTGAATAGAGCTAAAAAGCCTGCTGAAAGTCAGCGGGCTTTTTAGCTCTATGTCATTCTTGCGAGCCTTTAAAAATTATAAAGCGCGACCGGCCCCGGGCACCCAAATGGAAGACACATAGGTCTGCCTCTACGGATGTTTCGATAAATGCATTGTGTGGTTGTAGGGGCGGACCTATGTGTCCGCCCTTTCCGAATGTAGGCATCGGTGTAATTTATTTTAAAAGAATGGATGTGACGTTTATGTTCCCGCGAGAAGTTCATGTAAGGGCGGACCTATGTGTCCGCCCTTTCCGAATGTAGGCATCGGTGTAATTTATTTTAAAAGAATGGATGTGACGTTTATGTTCCCGCGAGAAGTTCATGTAGGGGCGGACATATGTGTCCGCCCTTTGAATATAGGGAACCGTGTAATTTATTTTAAACGAATAGATAGCAGGTTTACATTCATTGGGGCAGACACATAGGTCTGCCCCTACGGCGATTGATTTCCAATGAAACGTATTGGGTGTTATGTAGGGGCGGACCTATGTGTCCGCCCTTTCCGAATGTAGGCATCGGTGTAATTTATTTTAAAAGAATGGATGTGACGTTTATGTTCCCGCGAGAAGTTCATGTAGGGGCGGACATATGTGTCCGCCCTTTGAATATAGGGAACCGTGTAATTTATTTTAAACGAATAGATAGCAGGTTTACATTCATTGGGGCAGACACATAGGTCTGCCCCTACAGAGGAACCCGACAATTTGCAATGAAAAAAAAGCCGAAATATAACCCTCGTATTCACCACCGGCGTTCCATTCGGTTAAAAGGCTATGATTATTCCAGTAAGGGTTTGTATTTCATAACTCTCTGCGTGAAAGACAGAGAATGTTTATTTGGCGAAATAGTGAATGGCGAAATGTTGCTTAATGATGCCGGCCATATGATCGAAAAATGGTATTTCGAATTGGAAAACAAGTTTCCGGATATCCGATGTCATGAACATATTGTTATGCCCAATCATTTCCATTGTATCATTGAAAATATGGGTATCCCCGTAGGGGCAGACCTATGTGTCTGCCCTGAAAATGAGACATCATGCATTGATTGGGAATTACCGGAATTCGAAGAAACCGGACACGCAGGCCCGCCCCTACATCCCTGCCAACAAACCGTTTTGGGCGAACCAATATTTGGAGATCACACCGGTTCTCCATTATGGCATGTAATACAATGGTTTAAAACCATGTCGACCAACGAATATATCCGCAATGTAAAAACGAATAGCTGGCCAAGGTTTAATGGCAAACTGTGGCAACGTAATTATTGGGAACACATTATCCGGGATGAAAAATCTCACATTGCTATTGCAGAATATATTGTCGCCAATCCAAAAAATTGGGATGAAGATTCTATTAACCCGAAAAATAAACGGAAGTAGGGGCGGACCTATGTGTCCGCCCCATGAATGTGGGAATCGAACGATTTATTGCGACAGTAGGTTGTGTAGGGGCGGACCTATGTGCCCGCCCCATGAATTCGGGAATCGTATGATTTATTGCGACGATAGGTTGTGTAGGGGCGGACCTATGTGTCCGCCCCATGAATGTAGGCATCGGTGTAATTTATTTTAAACGAATAGGTGGCAGGTTTACATTCATTGGGCGGACACATAGGTCTGCCCCTACGGAAGATCCCGACAAATTTCATTAACGTCTGCCCGGATTTGTTTGACTGTCTTCCGTTATTATGCTTGCACCTATTTCTCCTCCACCAAATCCTTCCTATCCGCACCTTTCTCCGGTATCCCCCAATTAATCAGATCCAACGCCGGCCCTGTCATAAAAGTGGTTACCAGGGCCATCAAAACCATCATGGCGAATATTTGAGGCGTGAGTATGCCGAGGTCGTATCCAATATTTAAAACGATCAGTTGCATCAAGCCGCGGGTATTCATCAGTACACCAATGGATAAACTGTCTTTCCAGCTTTGCCCTACCATCCGGGCGGCGAGGGCACTGCCACCAAATTTTCCTGTTACTGCTACCAGCAATACCCATCCAAATGTGGCCCATAAATGCCCCTCGTTCAACAAACCGATCTGCGTTCTTAAACCGGTAATTACGAAAAACAAAGGCAGCAATAAAATGATGCTGACATCCTCTATTTTATCAATTACAATCTTGCGGAAACTGAGCCCCGGTGGCATGATGAGGCCCGCTACAAAAGCGCCAAACAATGAGTGGATACCAATGATGGAAGTGGTATAAGCCGATAGGATCAGTATCATGAACAGCAGTGCGATAACAGGTGTTCTTTTTTTCTCATCGCTGAAATAAATAGGCTCCAGCCTTTTTAATGCAGGGCGTAATATTTTAAACGTTAGTAGTACATAGGCCATTGCCAGGATAATCGTGTAGATCACGCTGAGTGATGAGCCCGATTTTACCAATGCAATCACAGCAGCAAGTATGCACCAGGCGGTTAGATCATCAGCAGCGGCGCAGGTGAGTGCCATCGCTCCGAGTTTAGACCTGGTGAGGCCTTTTTCCTGTAATATCCTCGCCAACACCGGGAAGGCGGTAATGCTCATGGCAATACCCATAAACAGGGCAAAGGACAAAAACGAGATGCCGTCGGGGGCGTAATCCTGGTAGATAAAATACGCAAGACCCATACCCAAAGTATAAGGGATGATAATACTCGCATGACTGATGATGACTGCGCCATAGGCCTGTTTGCCGATGGCCTTAAGATTCAGTTCCATGCCAATGATAAACATAAAAAGTATCAGGCCTATCTGGCTCAGGAAACTGAGCGTTCCCAACGAAGCCGGAGGGAATAAAAAATGATTGATGGCAGGGAAAAAAAGCCCCACAATGGATGGCCCCAATACAATGCCGGCTACAATTTCGCCAATCACGGCAGGCTGTCCTATTTTTTTAAACAGGAAACCAAAGAGCCTGGCAAACGCAATAATGACGATGATCTGAAGTAATAATACCGCCAGTGGCTCGGAAAGGTTGTGAAGGAAAGAATCGGAAAAAACATCAAAGCTATTACCGGGAATTGAATTCGACTTCTCCGGCAATTGGTCGGCTTTTAATGCAGGATGCTGCAATGTTTTGCCTTGTTGTACGATCCAGTAAATGGCAGCTCCTAAACCCGCCACGATGGTTACATAAAAGAACGAACTCCACTTTGTCTTCATAAATAAACAGTCGGTTGGTGTGCCGGCACTCGCCGGGTATATTCTGCGTAAAGTAAAGAAAGATATTTTTTATTGGCCCTAAAATTGACTTCTGGCAAACAAGCCTGTTTATTAATTTGTTTAATTATTTGTATCGCCCTGTGGTAAAACATCTCCTGATGTTACCGCTGGCGTTAAAGCAGTACCTTCAATATTATTTATGAGTGATTACGACAGCATTATCATTGGGTCAGGAGCAGGAGGGTTATCTGCTGCATTGTGTCTTGCCCGTGCAGGTCAAAAGGTTTTGGTGGTGGAGCAGCATTATGTGCCAGGTGGTTGGTGCCATAGCTTTTACGTGGAAGGTCATCGGTTTAGCCCTGGCGTGCACTATATCGGCTTGCTCGATAAAGGCGAATCCACCAGTGGCCTTTATGAAGGTTTGGGTATCGCTAACGACCTGGTTTTTTTTAGAATGAACCCTAAAGCCTACGAACATTGCTGGATAGGAGATGAGCGCGTAGATATGCCTGCCCAGGCAGATCAGTTATGTGCGTCGCTTTCTGAAAGATTTCCAAAAGAAAAAAAAGGGATAAGGAAATACCTCGAACTGGTGCGGAATGTAAGCCGGCAATTACACCTGATACCTAAAATGAGCGGCTTTTGGGATAATTTGACGATCCCTTACCGTACCCGTCACTTAGGTAAGTATGCATTATTTAGTTTAAAGCGGGTGGTAGGCTGGCACATCAAGGATCCCCTGTTGCAGAAAGTGATCAATATTCAATGTGGCGATCATGGGCTGTCACCTTCCAAAGCCAGTTTCCCCTACCATTGCGCCATGATGGACCATTACCTCCAGGGTGGTTTTTATCCAATGGGCGGCGGTGCTGCTATTGTGAAAGCCATGACGAAGGGTATCAAAAAATACGGTGGTGAAATAAGAACAGGAGTGGGTGTGGCACGGATCCTGGTGCAGCCTGGTTCAGGAAAAAAGAAAATGGAGGCGGTAGGCGTGGAATTACAAAACGGCGAAAGGATCACAGCAAAACGGGTGATATCAAACACCGATCCTACGGCCACCTTTAATATGGTGGGACATGAAAACCTGAGTAAAAAATTGCAGGCAAAACTTGCCAAGACACGCTATTCCTTATCCTCCCTCATGTTTTTTGTTACCGTGGATATGGATGTGAGAAAAGCAGGCATTGATTCAGGAAATATATGGATGATGCCAAACAAGGATATGGATGAAGTGTACGATGCACTCAGCAATGAAGATATCCTGACGTCTGATGAATTCCCATCTCTTTTTATCAGCTGCTCATCGCTTAAAGATCCTTCGAGTTACGACGGAAGGCACCATACCATGGAAGTGGTTACATTCATCGATTACGATTCATTTAAAGCACATCTGTCGGAAGGCGAAGATTACAAGGAGAGCTATCAGAAGGTAAAAGCACGCCTTTGTGAGAAACTGGTGAATAGCCTCGGGAAAGTAGTTCCGGACATTCGTAGAAATATTGTGCACCTGGACATGGGTACACCTATGACCAATGAACACTATATTAAATCCACCCGTGGCAATGTGTATGGAACAGAAAAAGGGTTTTTTCAAACTGGTCCTTTTTCATTCACGGCCGAATCTGAAATTGGCAATCTGTACCTGTGCGGCGCCAGCATTATGAGTCATGGAGTAGCGGGTGCCAGTTGGTCGGGTGTAAAAACTGCTGCTAAAATTCTTAACTGTACCGAAGACGACCTGGTGCGGCCTGATCCCACCCAGGAAGTGCGTATTTATGATGCGGAAGATAGTTCACAATGGCCGGAATGGCTGCATCAAAAAATGGCTGATAAAAAAAGGCGTGCGGAGGTTAAGATGTAATTGAAACAAGCATAAAACTGTGTTGCATGCCTTTATAGTTATTGTAGATCAAAATATTTTTAAACGAAGATCCGGCTGCTTTTCTCTTGAGCATATGAGCCGGAATGTTTTGGTTTTGAAGTATATGACAGCATAGCCAAAGACCCATGGCAGTGGCAGTTGGGTAATCGCCGCTCATGTGTTTAAAACGGGCTACGGTTACATTCTCACCCAACACCGATTCACAGTCAGAATAGAAATGTAATAAACGATTGTCCCCGTTTTCTCCGGATAGCAGCAGGTCAATTACTTCATCAGCAGGTAGATATTGCGCTATAAAACTTTGTAATTTTTCTGTAACTACAATTGGATCATCGTGGTGCAATGTATCCACCCCCACCAGCTTTGCCAGGGATCCGGTTTTGTTTCCACTAATCAAAAACATCGCTGCTGCTTCCCCTGCAATGCAACCGGGGGAATTGCTTTCGTAGAGTAGTTTGGTGCTGACGGATTCTTTTTTATACAGATCAGCCTTATCGTCAAAAATGTAATTGTATACTGAAATGTCATCGACAGCGCCGAGCAAATAACTATTCGCGGGGTTTTCCGCTAAGGTCATTTCTGCATCCATCACCGCAAATTCAAACGAGAGGCCAAGATGTAAATGGGTGATATTGTAACCATGGTTGCCAGTGAGTAAACCAATCTGTGCAGCCACTGCGTTGGGTGTGCTTTGTACAAAATTGATCGGCGTCAGCAGGCCTTCATCATACTCAACGATCTGGTTCAGGAATTTTACACAATCTTCTTTGCCACCATTCGCCGTTGCCATGATAATGCCATCTGGCGCAATACTGTTTTGAAGTACCTGCATGGCGGCACCCACTCCCATCCGTACTGCCTTACCCATCCTTCTTAACACGCCGGGTGGAATACCATCGTATTTAGGTTCAATGGCCAGTAAGCGCTGGTCTGCCTGGTCATGTATCGTCTCCAGGTTTATTTCCGTGAAAGTTTGTTGTGGAGATATGCAGGATGTTTGATGAATGTAAAACATGGGTCAGGCTTTGGAAAAAATCAGTGATGAACAATTGCCGCCAAAACCAAAAGAGTTGGACATGATATGTGTTAATGCTTCCCGCCGGTAGTGCTGATTGGGAATAAGATCCGTGCCTTCAATCGGCGTATTAAAATGAATACCGGGATACAGCTCTTGTTCTGAGAGATTCAAAATGCAGTACACTGCCTCTATGGCGCCCGCAGCTCCAAGTGTATGGCCAATATTCGCTTTGGTTGAAGCAAACGCAGGCACTGTTCCAAACAACCGCTTCATGGCAATGCTTTCTACCTTGTCGTTATTCTCGGTTCCGGTGCCATGTGCATTGATGAAGTCTATTTGATCCGTACCCAGATTGGCCACCTTAAGTGCAGCTTCCATCACCCGGTATGGGCCTTCGCCGTTGTCAGACAAAGAAGAAGCGTGAAATGCATCATTGGCATTGGCATAGCCACTTAACGACGCATATATTTTTTTACCAGCCACATCGCTTTCCTTTTCCAAAACAAGAAAGGCAGCACCTTCTCCCAAATTCAATCCTTTACGGCCGGCGTCAAAAGGCGTGCAGGGATCCGGCGACAAAATGTGCAAGGCATTGAAGCCGTTAATGGTAAATTTTGCCAAACTATCAACCCCGCCTACAATGGCCCTTTGAGCCCTGCCACTTCTGATAAGCCTTGCACCATACATAATGGAATTGGCAGATGAAGAACAGGCCGTACTTATGGTATTGACCGGGCCTTGCATGGCGTACCTTTTTTGCAGGTACAGGCATATGGAACTATAGTCATACGACGAGATATATTCCGAACCCTGGCTGTCTTTCCTGGAATCCTGGTACATTTCATCGGTAAGGCACATGCCGCCAACGGTGCTGGCACCAATAAGTGCGGTATCGGGGGCAGCTATTTGTGCAGCTGTAAGTTGACTATCTGCAATGGCGTCCTTCATAGCATGCAGCGCCAGTAAACTGGTGCGTGTAACCCCTGGTTCGTAAGCAGCCAGGTGTTGTTGCAATGCTTCGGTGGTCATTTTTATTTCACCAACCGGCACCATGCCTGCAAATTTTGAAGGGAAGCTTTCCAAACGACTTATTCCGGATCTCCCTTCCGTAAGGGATGTACGATTTTCAGCTACAGTGTTTCCTATAGCGCTGATAACACCCATTCCTGTAACAACAATCCTGTCCAATAAAGTCGGTTTTATTTTGTGCGGTGTTTTTCAATGTAATCGGCCATGGTATTGATGTCTACCAATATCTTGCGGCCTTCTTTAGGGTCCTCTATCACTACCCCGTATTCCCGGTTCAGCAACACGATCAGTTCAATGGAGTCGATAGAATCCAGGCCCAGACCTTCGCCAAATAATGGCTCATCATCTTTTATTTCTTCAGGGTTTACAGATAGCAGGTTTAGGAATTCTACTATTTGTTTTTTTAACTGCTGTTTTAATTGTGCTGTCTCCATGGTAAGTATTTCAGATCAGATTTTTTCTTTTTAAACCGAGTAATGCAATTAACTGAATTAATATAGTAATACCCAATAATGGCAGAATATTCAATAAAATATCCTTCAGCTTCCCCCCTTCAAGAAACAGGCCATAGTACGCTTCGAGGCACCAATGCAGCGGTGATAATTTTATAACCTGCTGAAAAGAGGCAGGCATGGCAAAACTGGGAACCAGCAGGCCACCGATGGCAGCGAGGAGGACGATTGAAACAGCTCCAATTCCGTTCGCCTGTTCCTGTGTTTGGGCAAATACCCCAACGCAGATGGCAAAACTCACTGCACACCAGCCACAAATAAATGATACAATGAATAGCCCCAAAAGATCGGAGGGCAAATTTAGTTTCGGTAGTCCGAGATAAGGAAACAACCAGATACCTATGGCAAAAATCACCGCCGCCTGGGCCAATGTTACCAGCAAGTAGGTTATTTGTTTACTTAACAACGCCAGCAAATAGTTGGTCGGCAGGGTTTTTAAACGGATAAAACTCCCATTTAATTTTTCCCGCACCACGCTGCTGCCCAGTGAGATCACCACAAAGAACATGGCAAAAATGGTCCAGGCCGGGATATTATGTTGCGTAGCGTTCGGTATGGTTTTGTTCCCATCTCTTGAAATCGGTATTTCGTTGATGGCCACCTGGTTATTCATGATCTCATTTTCCAGGGTGTCTGTTATCTCTTCTTCATTCAAAGAAAAATAGATGCTTTTTAGCACCTGCTTGCTTTGCACCATTTGCAGCGTACTTCGCAAAGCGCCCTGGATAGATTGCCGGAAAGATTCCTGCAATACCGGGTGATAAAGCAGGCCGATCGGCTGAATGCTATCGTTGCCCTGGTGTTTTACGGTATCTGTCTGCAACCCGAAATTATTCAGCGCTTTTGTTGCGGTGGCTTTTGCCTTGGCCACTACTTTTTCACTAAAATCTTTTGGTATGATGATCGCAATTAGTGCATCCTTTTTATGCATGCGCTCGGCTATCTCTTTTTCAGATTGATCACCTGCTACTTTCTTCACCTCGAACATGCCTACTTTTTCAATGGCCTGCACCAATTGCCTGCTGCTTTGGCCGGTATCCCGGTTGCATAAGATCAGCGGCACTTTGTTTTTATTTACCAGTTCAAAAGTGCTGTTTTGGGTAGCGGTGATCACAATGGCCAAAACGATGGGCATAGCGAACATAAAGATCAGCCCCACTTTATCACGTGTCAGGATCTGCAGGTCTTTTATGATGGTGGCCCAAAGTTTATACATTGCTATCCCTGTAATTTTTACCGGTTAATTGAATGAATAAACCTTCCAGGCCGTCCTCGCTGTGATCGGCCAGTAACTGTTCCAGGGAATCGTGCACCAGGATTTTTCCATTGTCTATCATGGCCACCCGGTCGCAGAGGTCTTCTGCCTCGCTTAACTGGTGCGAAGTATAAATAAGCGTAGTACCGTTAGCATTCAATGTTTTCAAATAACCGATGATGGCTTGCCGCGTATGCACGTCCACGCCTACGGTGGGTTCATCTAAAAATAAAATCCGCGGTGTATGTATCACCCCAATTGCAAGATTTACCCGGCGTTTCATGCCTCCCGAAAATTTCTGTACCTGTTTGTTTCTGACTTCAGCCAAACCGAGTACTTCGAGTAATTCTTCAGATTTTGTTTTGATGGCTTTCTTGTCCATACCCGACCAGGCACCAAAAAAGTTCAGATTCTCCACCGGGCTCAATTCCTGGTAAAAAGAAAAATCCTGGGGTACAAAGCCAAAATATTTGCTGATGGATTTCCGGTCGGCCTTCACTTCGCGGCCAAAGAGTTGGATGCTTCCCTGCTGGTAATTGAGCAGCCCGGTCATACAATTCATTAAGGTGGTTTTGCCGGCGCCATTGGGGCCAAACAAACCGAATCGTTCACCTTCACCCACTTCCAAATTGAGGTTGTTGATACTATTTACCGGCTGGCCGGGATACCTGAATCCAAGGTCCTTAATACTCACGGCCGCATCGCTGCTCATCAATGCCATTTTATTTTAGACAAGGCCTTGAAAGCCGTTTTTTCTATTTCTGAAATCTGGATCAGGTAATCGCCCATCGTATTAAAATCGGCCTGGGTGCCGATGCGGCCTTTGTAAATACCGGCAGCCTGAACCGCAGCATTGCGCCAAACATCGCCGGCCTGTGTAAACATTTTTGATATCTCCAGCAACTCATCTTTTGGATGAAATGCATGGGCCTGTTGCAAAAAGGCAGCATAAATATACCTGAACCCGCCACCGCCGGTTCCTATTTCTTCCTGCATACGAACCAGTTGCGCCAAATAAAGGCCTGCGGTTTGCTGGCCGAGTTTATCCCGCCATTTTTTTATCTTATTGCCCGTTGCCGCTATGCCTTTTACCCCGGCGATACTGCCAGGGATGCGGATCATATGGTTGACATTTCTCTTGATACCGGTTTCAATTGCCTTGGCTATTTGCTGGTCGGTTACGATCTTTTGTTCTTTGGGATAATAGATCTGTCCCCTTGGTGCCAATGCGCCTTTGGCAAAACGTACACGCTCCAATTCGTAACTGGATAAAGAGGTCACCGTTTCCATTACGGGGTCGCTGATCAGGTAGCGGTCGTCTTCTTTGCCATACACAATAATGTTATGCGCATTAAAGTGAAAGCGGTATTCTTTTGGAAAATAAGTAAGGTAGTAAACACCCACCTGGCATCCCACCGGGTGGCCGGCAGCAAGGCATTCCTGTAAATATTTTTCTGCTGATTCTTTGGAACTGAATTTCTTTCTTACTACGGGGATATCCAGTGAGTTACAGGTTCTTTTAAAAATAAGCCCCGGCATGGTGCGGAAGGCAATGGCCGGCCCTTTGTTTATTTTTAGAAACGGCACATATACAAAAAATAGCCCCGAACCGATGCCAAAAGCAAGTGGTTCCGTTATTTTATCGATGCCGATGGTTCTTAATAAATTCGTGGTCACACCATTTTCGCAATGAGCGGCCTGCAAGTGTTCAAATTCATGCTTCATTTACGGTCATGGTTTTTAGTTCGTCCACGGTGATGTTAAATGCCTCCGCGTATTTCTGTAGTTTTTTTTCTGATAATTTTTTAAAAGGACCGGCTTTCAAATGTTGTTTGATGCTCCATTGCCAAAATCCGGTGTAGGCAGCAAGAATGGCCGGGTCCATCAACCGGAGTTCCATAAAAAAGAGGATGGGGCTCGCTTCGTTGCTTAACACTTTCTGTCGGGCATCTTCTATTCTCTGTTCAATGTCCTGCCAGGCCAGGTCGAGGGCGGTGGTTTTTACCTGCCAGCCGGTGCTGAGTTCTGTAGTGTAATTACCTGAATTGTCAACCGCGTACACAATTTCCTTGGTAAGTTTATTAAGCGCACCATCGTCCTGGGGAATATCTTCTTTTTTCATGGCGGAGGATTGAAGTAAGTAAATCTATAAAACAGCGGCGATTATTTCATGCTTTTTCAATCTTATCTACACAACCGTAAGCAAACTGAACATGTACGAAAACCTTGCACTTTCCGGAACCAGGAGGAATATTTTATCACCCACTTTCAATTTACCACTGTGAAACAATTCATCCACCATAAAGTAAATGGAAGCCGCGCCCACATTGCCCACCCGGCTCAGGTTTACAAACCATTTATCGTACATGATGCCCGTTTCGTTGGCAATCAATTGGGTGTAGATCTTGTCTTTGAAAAATTCGCTCGACATATGGGGCAGGAAAAAGTCGATTTCTTCTGATTTAACGCCATGTTTGGCCAAAGAGGCTTTTACACCATATCCACCATATAAAACGATGTTTTTGCTCAGCAGTTTTACGTCTTGTTTAATGCTCAGAATGGACTCTGCCATTAACTCCTGGGGCGAATAATCAAGGTAGCTTTTCAACGAGCCATCCTTTTGTTTTTCGCTTCCCATGTACATACAGGGGGCAAGTTCATTTGCGTACGAAAAACCTTCCATCCATTCTACACGAAGGCTAATGCCGGTTTCATTTTTTGTATCAGAAATTAAGAATGCTGCGGCACCGTCCGATAACATCCATCTCAGGAATTCTTTTTCAAAACCGATATAGGGGTCCTCTACCAGCTGCTTTAAGCGCTGTGCCTCATCCTCAAAATTATCCGACACCAGCGAAACAGAGAACCTTTCAGAGCCTGTAGCAACAGACTGGTGAACATCACCAGCCTTAGTGGCCAGGTAAGCATATTTAAAAGCATGCATACCCGCACAGCATACGCCGGCAGGCGACACCACTTCTACAGGGTTGGTTCCCTGTAAATGACCATGTACCATTACGCCATGCGACGGCATCAGCTGATCGGGTGTGGAAGTGCCACAACTGATCAGTTCCACCGATTTGATATCCTCAGGATTGTCTTTGAACAGCGTTTTAACTGCCTCCGCGGTCATTTGCGCATTGGTATGTGTTGATTTTCCTTCCTTGGTAAGTGCATAGAAACGGTTTTTGATACCATTGTTCCGCAACACAATTGCCTTTGACCTTGAGGGTGTGTCATTGATATATCCCAGGTACTCTTCCATCTCATCATTGGACACGGGTTCGTTAGGGAAAAAAGACGAAGTGTTATTAATATAGACCTCTTTAAACGACATTTTAATTTGATTGGTTTACGCCTGAATAATATTGTTTCTGCCTCTTAATTCGCTTGGATAAAAATGGTTTAAAAAATAGCGCGTCCACGGTAAGAATGATCGGGGCCGCTATAAACAACGCAATTATAAGATAATACTTGAACGCCACAAGCCACGGCGTCCTGTTTTTTCTTTTCACAATTAAATTGGCCCAAATGGCAAAAATCCTCCTTGCCTTGGATTCAATAAACATCAGGTTGTATTTTACCACTACAGCCTTTTGTTCAAGCAGTTGATCCTGCATTCCTGCATAATTGCCTGTAACAAGGTGTTTTTCAACAATGCTGCCAAAGTTTTTACAGTTTTCTATATCAGCATCTGCTACGCCCGGCTTTGGAAAAAGGTTCAGGTACCGGTCTTTTTTGCCGGTAAACATCCAGTAAAGAATGGTGACAAAACTTACAAGATTGGCATGTTTATCCACGAGGGCTATATTTCCCACATGCTTTACTTCCAAAGTCGTAAACATTTGCCTGATTCGTTCCATAGCACTGATCCACATATTCCGGGCTCCGGTAATAGTGACCACCGGCGTGTTTTTTAAACGCGCTTTTACCAAAGGATGGTTCAGTATGGAGTTTGCGGGTATACTCGGCGAAAGAAACCAGGCCGCATAACCAAACACCACCAGGTCGTAAGCAGGCTCTTTTAGTTCGAATGGTTTAAGTTCGGTAGGCACACCCAAAACGCAATCGGGCATCACCGCAAAGAAACTTTTGCCCGACCAGGGGAAGGGGTAGGGGGTCGCTGGTTCTACACGGACTGTTTCTATGGTATGGCCAGATTCAGTAAGTGGGGTGGTCAGATTGTTGATAATATTACCCAGTTGTCCCGACTGGGAATAATAGAGAACCAGAATTTTTTTACTCATGCAATGGGAATGATGGGCTAGAGGTTTTTTAAAGCCTTTGATTTTTTACTGTAGTCGATTATTACATCCTGCAGGCTTTTCGAAAGGCTCTTGAAGTTGGAGCGGATCAGTTTGCTGTCTTCTTCTACCTCGTTCCTGTATTTTACCACCTTGGGTGCATGTTCCTGGATAATGAGCCGGAGAAAACGATATTCTGTGTTGTCATTGTCTTTTGATATGGAGGCCTCCAGTTTGGATCGGCCGGATTTGAAGAATTTCAATTTGTCCTTTGCCTTGGCTGCCAATTCTGCTTTTTTCATCAGTAATGTGCCTGAATAGGCCTCTTTTTCAATGATAGAGGAACCGTCTACAATGCTTAACTGGGCATCTATCTCAGTCGCATTACCCGTGGCCAGTACCGAATAAAAAGCCGACCTGTCAAAACCTTTCTGCGCCTTGCCCTGAACAGATCCCAGGCATAGGATAAACAGCAGGTTTAAAAATACTTTCACGTTCATTCAAATTTTATTAAAGCGCCAAAGATAATAGATAAAGACTTGTAACCTTTTCCCGGGCATGTACAGTTTAAGGAAATGGAAACACTTGAAGGGCGGACAATGCATGCTGAGCCACGTAAATTGGTTGGGTCTCCGGGCCAATCCAAACTCCGGAAAAATAATTTTCGGGTGCTGTAACCTTACTCCGAAATGTTTCGTACTAGCTGCGTCAATTTACTTTAACCACAAAAATCACCCACATGAAAAAAATCATTTTCGGCGTATTCGCCATCATCTCTCTTTCAGTATTTGCCCGTGGATGGGAGCAAATTAAAGGCAACGGCAACCTCAAAAAAGAGACACGCCAGGCCGGTAATTTTTCAGCGTTGTCATCCAGCGGATCTATGGATGTGATCATTAGTTATGGAAGCAGCAGCAGCATTGAAGTGGAGGCCGACGACAACTTGTTGCCTTATATTGAAACAAAACTGGAAGGCAACAAACTGGTGATCAGGAGCAAGGATAAAATCGGTTTGAGCAGCAAAAATAAAATGACCATCAGGGTGCAGATGACCAAAGTGGAAAATTTGTCTGTAGCCGGAAGCGGTGATATTAAAGGGGATGGCGCATTTACCAATGAAGGAAAGACTCGTTTGGCCATTGCCGGTTCAGGCAGTATCAACCTGGGTTTTAGCCATTTTGGAGATGTGGACGCAGCCATCAGCGGCAGTGGTGATATTACCATCAAAAACGGCACCAGCAAAAACCTGGATGCACATGTTAGCGGCAGTGGTAAAGTAGATGCATCGCAGATTGCATTCGACGAAGTGGACGCCCATATCAGCGGAAGTGGTGATGTAAAAACAAAGGCCAACAAAAGTATTGATGCCCATATCAGCGGCAGCGGCACCCTTTATTACACCGGCAGTGCTACCAATATCAGCACCAAATCTTCTGGCAGTGGTAAGGTGGTGAAGATGTAAATTTCAGGTTATTAGGTCATTAGGTCAATAGTCAATGGGTCATTGCACATTCAATTGTATCCATGAATGAGCAATGACCCATTGACCTATTTTTTTGTGAGATGCGGCATAATATCGCGGCATTGTGTAAAGCATTATTTTTTCGACCCAATTACTCATTGACTTACTGACCATTGACCCAATGACTAATGACCAGAAAGTTACTGCCAGTCTATCACCATCTTCTTCGCTTCATCTTTAGTGGTTCTGTCTTCCGGTAGCAAGGTGGGGCATTTGGCACATTGTTGAAGGGCAGCCAAAGCCTTTTCGTATTGCTTGTTGTAGTAATAAGCCTTGCCCAGCGCCAGGTAATTCATGGCCAGGTAAGGTTCCAGGGTTTTACACTTCTCAAAGCAAGCGATAGCGGTATCAATGGTGGCTTTGGGCAGGCCGCCATAAAATAATTTTACAGCCGCTTTTTTGAACACGTTCAGGTTCAGTACTTCGTAATGCCACTTGCCGATCACATACCAGGCTTTGCCGTGGTTGGGGTTAATCGTCAATGATTTATCCGCAAATACTTTGATGTTCTTTACGTCTTCCACCATTTTATCGTTGCTGGTTTCCACCTCGGTCAATTTTCCATACACTACCGCCGTGATATAGTTGGCATCGGCATTGTTGCTGTCAAGTTGCAGTGCGGCATCCGAATACCTTTTAGCCTCGGTATAGTACTTTGTTTTTTCGGCCGGATTGGTCTGCCTGGCGCCAATGGAGCAGTTCATTTCTGCACATTTTATGGCGGCTTTTATATTGGAGGGCTGCATCAGCAATGCCTTTGCGTATTTGCCAATGGCCATCGTGTCCTTTAGTTGCTGCTCGTATCTCAGCCCTTCTTTCATTAAAGTTTCTGCATCCTGGGCCTGCGCAAAAAAGGTAGCTGCCAGCAGGCAAATGGAAAATAAAACCGTTTTCGTCATGATGTATTTTTCTGGATGGTAAAGAAAACGAATAGGAATCAAAGCTGGTTGTTAAGGGGAATAAAATGTTTTTTACAAGGCGAAGGGTAGAAGGTGTAGGGGTTAAGGTGGAAAACAGAAGACAGAAAGTACAAAACCCACTGCTAAGTCAGTTGACCTATGTCTCAATTCGTATGCCGTCTACCCTAAACCCTAAACCTCAAAACCCTAAACCTTCTACCTTTGATTTGATGAACCATCTCAAGGCCGTAAGAAAATATTTGTGGAAATACAGGCTCAGGCTGTTTGCAGGATTATTATTTATTGTCGCTTCCAACTATTTTGGTGTGTTGCCGCCGCAGCTTACAGGGTTCGTGGTGAACAAGGTGCAAAACATCATAGAGCACAAACCCACTGCGCCAGTGCCGTTTCAAACCGATCCGCTCATCAATATTTTTATAGCATGGACCAATGAACTCAGTTATGGTCCGGGTGGTATTGTGGCGCTTTGCGGCATTGCTATCCTAGCTATGGCCTTATTGCGTGGTCTATTTATGTTTTTTATGCGGCAAACCATTATTGTAATGAGCCGCTATATTGAATTCGACCAGAAAAATGAAGTGTACAAGCATTACCAGAAACTGGATACCCAGTTTTACAAAACCCATAGTACGGGCGACCTCATGAACCGCGTTTCGGAAGATGTGGGCAAAGTGCGGATGTACACCGGGCCGGCGATCATGTACCTGATTAACTTGCTCACCACCATTCTTTTTACGGTGGGCAACATGTGGGCCAGCGAACCAACCCTAACCTTGTATGTGCTGGCGCCCTTGCCGATACTGGCGGTCACCATTTATTTTGTAAATACCATCATCCACCGCAAAAGCGAAAAGATACAAGGGCTGCTGAGCGATCTAACGGTAAACGCACAACAATCGTACAGCGGTATCCGTGTTATTAAAAGTTATGTGCAGGAAAAAGCCATGCTTAATTTCTTTAACCGAAACAGTGACGACTACCGCAAAAGTGCCATCGGTCTGGCCAAGGTAGAAGCCATCTATTTTCCCTCCATGTTTTTGTTGATCGGCCTCAGCACACTGTTAACCATTATGATCGGTGGGTTGTATTATCATAGCGGGAAAATAGAAAATGTAGGGATCATCGTGGAGTTCATCATGTATATCAATATGCTCACGTTCCCTGTAAGTGCCATAGGCTGGGTGGCCAGCATGATACAACGGGCCTCTGCTTCGCAAAAAAGGATCAATGAGTTTTTGGAAACGCAGCCTACGATTGTTTCAGTACCATCTGCCAGCAATGAACCTTTGGCTGGAAATATTCATTTCAACAATGTTTCCTTTACCTATCCACACACCGGCATTAAGGCGTTGCAGCATTTTTCACTGGCCATTAAAGCCGGCGAACGCATTGCCATTATTGGTAAAACCGGGAGTGGTAAAAGTACGGTAGCACAATTACTGCTACGCATGTACGATGTGGATAAAGGAAGCATTTTACTCGACGATAAACCCATTGGCGTGATGGATCTGCAGACCTTGAGAAGACAGGTCAGCTATGTACCGCAGGATGTTTTTCTGTTCAGCGATACGGTGGAAAACAATATCAAATTTGGCAATGAAAATGCCAGCCACAGCGATGCGGCACATGCTGCCCGCATGGCAAGTGTGGCCAGCGAGATAGAAAGCTTTGAACACGGCTACGATACCATCGTTGGCGAACGTGGCGTGACACTCAGCGGTGGCCAAAAACAGCGCCTGTCCATTGCCCGCGCATTGCTAAAACCAAGCTCTATCACCATTTTCGACGATTGCCTCAGTGCAGTGGATGCCCGAACTGAAAAGGAAGTACTTACCAATCTCGATCACCAGTTAAAAGGCAAAACAGCCATTATTATTACCCACCGCATTTTCTCAATGATGCAATTTGATCATATCGTGGTGATGGAAGACGGACGCATTGTAGAAACCGGCACCCATGAAAACCTATTGGCAGCTAACGGGGCATACGCCGAACTCTATAGCCTGCAGCAGGAAGAAGAGGCTGAACGCTAAACGCTGGACGCTAAACGCTGGACGCGGAACGCTAAAAAGGCCACCATTTTTAGGGCTAAAACAAAGCAGTTAACAGCTTATTAAGTAATAAAAAACTTGCACACCAAGCGTTCAGCCTAAAGCGTCAAGCGTTTAGCGTCCGGCGTTTAGCGTAAAGCCTGCTGTAAAATTTGGCTGGTTCAATAATCCCTATATATTTGTGTGGCATTTTAAAAAGACCGAACCAAACAACCAAAATTGAATACTGTGGCCTACGAAAACAACGACAAAAGACAGGAAAGTGTGTATAGCAGCCGGGTGAAAGCCGGTAAACGCCGCACTTATTTTTTTGATGTAAGGGCAACCCGTGCCAACGACTATTTTCTTACCATTACCGAAAGCCGTAAAAGGTTTGATGATGACGGTTATGACAGGTCAAAGCTGTTCCTGTACAAAGAGGATTTCAATAAGTTTATAAAGGGACTTACAGAAGCGGTTGATTTTGTAAAGACCGACCTGATGCCCGATTTTAATTTTGATGCTTTTAACCACGAAAACAGCGAATATGAACCAAATAGTAACGGTGGTTATACAAAAGAAAATGTAGAAATTCCTGTTCCTGAATTAACCGAAGATGTTGTTGCCGAAACCCCGGTGGAAGAAACTTTATCAACAGATGCACCTTTGATCGTTGAAGAGCCATTTGAGGTAGAGGAAATGACAGCAGCCGAAACAACGGCTATAGTGGAGGAACCGGTTGTGCGGAAAAATGCAGAGATTGAAGAAGTAGATAAATGGTAAATGGAAATCTTACAATAGTATCCCGCCTACGGCGGGATTTTTTTTGCAAAAGCCCGTGGTTCCAGGTTGGTTTGATATTTATTTTTACCCCCCCAACCATTTGCAAAATCATACAACACAAATCACAAATCAGAAATCATACATCATAAATCCTTTATTCTTCCACATAGTTTAAATCTTTGCCAAAGGTTTCTTTGGTAAAATATAAAGCTGTAACAGCAATGGCCATAATAATAATCCCTGCCATCCAGGTACCTGTTACGTAATCGGTTTTACTCCTGAAAGCATTGCATAGTATGATCATTAAAGGCAGCATACCGCGTACAAAGTTCGGCACCGTGGTGGCTGCGGTGGCCCGCAGATTGGTGCCAAATTGTTCGGCACCCATCGTTACAAAAATGGCCCAGAATCCAGTGGCAAAGCCCAGCCCGGCTGCAAGTATATACAGATTGGTAGCTGATCCGCCACCTTTGGTAACAAAAAATAATATGATGAAAAGGGCGGTGAGGCAGTAAAAGACCAGCATTGCTTTCTTACGGCTTTTCATCCACTGGCTAAGCATACCTGCCAATACATCAGCCACACTGATGGCTGCATAGGCAAACATGATGGCCTTACCACTGTCGATAGGATCTGTAATGCCAAACTCTTTTGCGAATACCGGCGAAAAAGTAAGCAGTACGCCAATTACATACCATGTAGGAAGCCCTATCAAAATCGCACAGAGGTATTTTTTAAACCGGACTTTGTTCTTAAAAAACATCAGGATGTCGCCCTTACTGACAGATGAGTTTTTTACCTGGGTAAACATGCCACTTTCGAAAACGGAAACCCTTAGCAACAACAGTAAAAATCCCAGCCCGCCGCCAATAAAATAACAGGTACGCCAGGGGAAATTGATCTTCACAAAATAGGCCACCACTGCACCAGTAAGCCCAAGACCCGCTACCAGTGAAGTGGCCAGGCCACGTTTTTCTTTAGGTACAATTTCGCTTACCAATGTAATGCCGGCGCCCAGTTCTCCAGCCAGTCCAAGGCCGGCAATAAAACGGACAATGGCATATTGTGTTTCATTTTGTACAAAGCCATTGAGAATGTTTGCAACAGAATACAAGATGATGGAACCAAATAAAACGCTCAGCCTTCCTTTTTTGTCTCCCATAGTCCCCCAGATAATTCCACCGATCAGCAGGCCGGCCATTTGTATACCAATAATATTTTCCCCCACATGAGCCAGCCTTTCGGCACTCACCCCAAGATCAGTTAAACTCGGCTTCCAGATAATGCTAAACATGAGCAGGTCGTAGATATCTACAAAGTAACCCAATGCGGCTACTATCACCGGCAATGCCAAAATGGAGACTTGTTTTTGTTGGTTCATACAATCGTTTTAAGCAGGGGCTATTAGGGTTTGGCAAAAAAAATTGCCGGACTTTTATCCGGCAATAATACTTAATCAGCTTATAAAACAATCAGGAATTTTGAATGGGCGGCGGATCGTTTTTGGGTTTCTTTTTGCCAAAAAATATTTTTATGATAACGGGTGCCGTAGTAATGAGTACGATGGCCAGAACTATTATTTCCAGGTGTTCTTTTAAGTCGAATTGAAAAAGGTCTAGAATCCACTTTTGCAAAAAATAACCGCCAAAGATCATGCTGGTTACCCATGCAATACAGCCAACTATATTGAAGAACATAAATTTCTTTTTGTCCATCTGTACAATGCCGGCTACTATCGGTGCAAAAGTCCTGATAAAGGGGATAAACCTTGCAACTACCACGGCGCCGCCACCATGTTTATCGTAAAATTCCTTTGCCATAAACAGGTATTTTTTCTTGAAAAAGAAAGTGTCTTTTCGCTGAAATAAAAAGGGTCCACTCTTTTTGCCAAACCAATACCCGGCCATGTTACCCAGTATGCCCGCAATTGAAATTAATCCTATCAAAACGAGCAAATCTATCCATACATTTCTGATACCACCCATGCCTATCATGTTCAAAAACTGGTAGCTCAGTCCAGGCTCCATCACGTTTGTCGTTACGTTTTTTATTTCGTGGGCAAAAATGCCTGCCACAAAAAGTAAACTGTCGCCTGGTAAAAAAAAGCCGGCAAACAAACCTGTTTCGGCGAATACAACAAATACGAGCAGCCAAAGACCGCCATTCTCAATATACCATTGTGGCTGTAATAATTGTGTCCAGTGAAAGTCAAGAAGGATTTGTAAAATGGTCATTCGTCGTTGGTTTGCTTAGTGCTTTATATCTGTGATTAGGGCTACAAACTTATTGGTAAAGCTTGATAAAGAGTTCGCTTTAAAAAAATTGAACGTTAAATGTTTCCGGGTCAGCTAGTTGTAAGTAGCAAGGTGCGGGTAGCCAGTTGGCGTTAAGTTGGAAATGTGTTTTCAGGAGCCAGCGACTAGTAACCGGTAACTGAAAATGGTCTAACCGACTTTAACAACATCCGCTCCCGTTAGTTCACCTTCCCATTTACTTACCACACTTGTGGCCAGGGCATTGCCTACCACATTGGTCATGGTGCGGAACATGTCGCAAAAATGATCGATGGGTAAAATCAATGCAACCCCTTCCGGTGGAATATTGAACATGGCACAGGTGGCCAAAACCACCACCAGGCTGGCCCGCGGCACACCCGCAATACCTTTGCTGGTAAGCATCAACACCAGCAACATGGTGAGCTGGGTGGGCACATCCAGCGGAATGTTATAAGCCTGGGCGATGGCCAAACTGGCAAATGTCATATACATCATACTGCCATCCAGGTTAAACGAATAACCAAGCGGCAACACAAAAGATACGATCTTGTCTTTGCAACCAAACCGCTCCAGTTCTTCAGTAAGTTTTGGAAAAACGGCTTCGCTGCTGGTAGTACCAAAAGCGATCAGCAATGGATTGCTGATGCGCCTCAATAATTCCGGCATCCTTTTGCCTAAAATAATATAGCCCACTGTAAGCAATACCACCCATAAGCAGGCGATGCCAACGAGGAAGTAGGCAAAATAGATAATGTAAAAATTAAAGATACCCAGGCCTTTTACCGCCACTACTGCGGCCAACGCACCAAATACCCCGATTGGTGCAAAATTCATCACATAGGTCACCACTTTTAAAATTACATGGGCTGCGATATCCAGCGCCTTAACCAGCGGTTTTGCAAAATCTCCCAGGGCGGCTGTGGCTACACCAAAAAAAACAGAGAAGATCACCAATTGAAGAATTTCGTTGTTGGCCATGGCTTCAATCAGGCTCTTTGGGATCACATGCTCCACAAAATTCTGGATAGAAAAGCCCTGGTTCTTGGTCATCAGGTCTTTGAGGCCCTCGGTATCGGCCTGGCTCAAGTCGATATACCTGCCTGGTTGAAAAATATTTACCAGCAACATCCCCAGCAGCAGCGATACCAGCGATGCGCTCACAAACCAAAGTATCGCCTTTCCACCCACCCGGCCAACAGTTTTCATATCACCGAGTTTGGCAATGCCAACTACAAGGGTCGTAAATACCAGTGGGGCTATCACCATTTGCACCAGTCTCAGGAAAATCGTACTCAGCAGTTTTACATTGGTGGCAAAAGCTTTACCCCATTCCGGTGTGGCATTTTTGTTCACGATAATGCCCACTAACATTCCGGCCACCATGGCGCCCAGTATATATAAAGTGAGTTTGCTACGTTTTTGTGGGGTTACTGCTTCCATAATGTTATTTTGGCTAACGCAAAATAAGGGTTTTGGGTTAGGGGTAAAAATGGATGTTTGGACAGCAACCAGTTAATAGCGGAGCACCGTACATAATTTATGCAAATAAGTATCATCATACCGGTTTATAACGAAGCAGTTCATATCGGGGGGCTGGTTCATTATTTACTGGCCCATGCTTCTGGTGTATCTCTTGAAATAATTGTGGTAGATGCCGCAAGTACAGATGACACGACAGCGAAGGCAATCGCCGCCGGGGCCCGGGTTTTAAAGTCGCCACAGAAAGGACGGGCCGCACAGATGAATTACGGCGCTTCCATGTCAGCAGGAGATATATTATATTTTGTGCATGCGGATACACGCCCGCCGGTCTCTTTTGCCGCCGATATCATCCAGGCTTTTCAAAGCGGCTTTCACCTGGGGCGATATTTTACAAAATTTGATTCACCAAAGTGGATATTGAAAATTAATGCCTGGTTCACCCGGCTCGACTGGTTTATTTGTATGGGCGGCGATAATACCCTGTTTGTAAGCAGGCAGGTATTTGAGCAATCGGGTGGTTTTAAAAGTGAAATGATCATCATGGAAGAATATGAATTCTGTGACCGCCTGAGAAAACAAGGGGTAGCTTATAAAATTATGCCACGTAGTGCCCTGGTATCGGCAAGAAAATATGATGGCCGAAGCTGGTGGCAGGTGCAGATGGCCAACAGGAAAGTAGTAGCCATGTACAAAAAAGGCGCCAGCCAGGCCGAAATGGCCGGCACTTATAAGAGAATGCTGCACAAAAAATCCCCATGATTTAGCCTGCGCCAATCCATATGTCGCTGAAATACGTTTATTATTAGCGGCTTTTAATGCTAAAATATTCTACATGAAGTTTACCCTTTTCTTCTGGATGATGCTGTTGCCCATATTAACAGGGGCACAAACGTCATTGGGGATTGGGAAGCATGTGGGTAAAATTCCGGTTCAAAAAGTGCTAAATGCTCCTGCGGCCCTCACATCATTACCGGCAAATGATCAACAATTGCTGGTTATCGATTTTTTTGGTACCTGGTGCGCACCCTGTAAAAAGGCCATCCCCCATCTCACTGCATTGCAAAACCAATTTAAAAAGGAGATCCAAATCGTGCTGGTGTCGATTGAAACGGAGGCAAAGCTGAACGATTTTATTAAAAAGCAAAACAACTTTATGCTTCCCATAGTGGTAGACCAGGAGCAAAATTATACCAGGCTATTTCAGCCTCCGTCTTACCCCTACACCATTGTCATTGGAAAAAAAGGAAATATTGTAGCCATTCCTTCACCTGAAGAAATGACCAGTGACAACATTTCCAAATGGCTGGACTTGCAGGAAGGCAGTATAATGAAAGGCGCTGGCACTGACAATGAGAAAAGCACCAAACCGTTAACTTCCCGTGAAAATACCAAGACCATCGACCTTCAGCCTTCCAATAATAAACTGGTTCAGTTATCGCAAGAATTGATGTACGCCGCCAAAACCGGTGATGCTACCTCAGCCTTTGTGGCCAACCTAAAAAATACCAGTTTGAATGACCTGGAAGCGGGACTAAAAACGGACGATGAGAAAAAAGCATTTTGGATCAACCTATACAATGCTTTTACCCAGATTATTTTAAAGGCCAATCCCGATGCCTATAAAAAGCGCGGCCATTTTTTCGGAAGTAAACAGATAGAAATAGCAGGGCATCGCTTTAGCCTTGATAATATTGAACATGGAATATTACGCCGTTCTAAGGTAAAATGGAGCCTGGGTTATCTCAATAAATTATTTCCTTCAAAAATAGAAAAGGCGTTGCGTGTTGACCGGCTGGATTACCGGCTGCATTTTGCTTTAAACTGTGGTGCAAAAAGTTGTCCGCCTATTGCTTTTTATAAACCCGAAACCATTAACCAACAACTGGACATGGCGACAAAAACGTACCTGGCGGGTGAAGTGGAATATAATAAAGATGCCAACAAAATACGGCTGCCTGTGTTGATGAGCTGGTTCAGGAAAGATTTTGGGGGCAAGAAAAAAATGATTGAATTGGTGCAACAGCTTTCCATCATTCCGGCTAACATAAAACCTAAAATCGCTTTTAAAAAATACGACTGGACCTTATTTCTTGAAAATTATAAATCCTAACAACATGGCAAATCATTATTACGACGCTGCCGACCTGGGTAAGTTTGGCAATATCGGAGAGTTTCAAAAACCAATGGCTGATAAATTCTTTGCATGGTATGGTGAAGTATTTGCAGAAGGCGAATTGACTGCACGGGAAAAATCGTTGGTGGCACTGGCCGTGGCGCATGCAGTACAATGTCCCTATTGCATTGATGCCTATAGCAGCGATGCGTACGAAAAAGGCTGGAGCGAGGGCCAGATGATGGAAGCCATACATGTGGCATCGGCCATCAAGGGTGGAGCCGCCCTGGTGCACGGCGTGCAGATGATGAACAAAGTGAAAGGAATAGCTATGTAATAAACGATCATTAAGAAACTACAGCATGAAGTCTTTGCAGGCACAACATCATACACTGGCCAATGTGAGCGAACAGGTCGGAATACTTGAACACGGTATCGATCGTGATGATTCTTTTGCGTTGGTCCCTTTTCAACAAAAACTGGAAGAAGCAGGCCTATACCCGCTTACAGCCACACAGCTGGACATTTTTCAAATTAATCTCGGAAAAATGTGTAACCAGGTGTGTAAGCACTGCCATGTAGATGCGGGCCCGGACAGAAAGGAGATCATGACTTCAGAAACTATGCAGCAATGCCTGGATATACTGGATGCCAATTCATCATTTAAAACGGTGGATCTCACCGGCGGGGCACCGGAACTGAACCCGCATTTCAGGTGGTTTGTTACAGAAATAAAAAAACGAAACAGGCATATTATTGTTCGTTGTAACCTTACCATTATCCTGGCCAATAAAAAGTACCACGACCTCCCACAATTTTTTAAGGATCATGAGGTAGAGGTTGTTTCTTCACTTCCATTTTACTCAAAGGACCGGACAGACAGGCAGCGCGGAGATGGTGTTTTTGAAGATTCCATAGCAGCACTGCAAATGCTGAATGCTGTTGGCTACGGCATGGAAGGCAGCGATCTGAAACTGAACCTGGTGTACAACCCGGCGGGTGCTTTTTTGCCTCCATCCCAGGATGTATTGGAGAAGGAATTTAAAACTGCATTAAAAAGGGACTTTGGTATTTCTTTTCATGCGTTGTATGCAATTACAAACCTGCCAATAAGCCGCTTTTTAGATTACCTGGTTCAAAGTGGTAACTACGAGAACTACATGCTAAAACTCCTGTCGGCCTATAACCCTGCGGCGGCCTCTAACGTTATGTGCCGTAATACCCTGAGCATTAGCTGGGATGGCTTTATTTACGACTGCGATTTTAACCAGATGCTGGACATGAAGGTGGATTGTAGTTCGCAACATATTTCGCAGTTTAATAAAGACGTTTTAGCCAGGCGATCCATTGTGGTTAACCAGCATTGTTACGGCTGTACCGCCGGGGCTGGGAGCAGCTGTGGCGGTGCGGTTACATAAAATCCCGGTAGTATATGATTGCAGTTATTTTGATTGCAGCCGTTGTTTTTCTTTCATACGCTAACGGTGCAAATGATAATTTTAAAGGGGTTGCTACCTTGTATGGCAGCAATACGGCATCCTACAGGTTTTCGCTGCTGTGGACCTCTGTCTTCACTTTTTTAGGGGCCAGTTTGTCGGTGATACTGGCGGCTACCCTTATCAAAAATTTTTCTGGTAAGGGATTGTTACCAGAGGATGTAATCAATACCAATTCATTTGTGATAGCAACGGCTATGGCTGCCGCGTCTACAGTGTTTGTCGCATCAAAAATCGGCATGCCGGTTTCCACTACACATGCTTTAATTGGTGGACTGGTAGGGGCTGGCCTCCTGGCAGCCGGCTCACAGGTACATTTTGACAAACTGGGCAAAGCATTTATGATGCCATTGCTGTTATCGCCCCTTGTTGCGGGATTGCTGAGCTTTTTATTGTATTCGGTATTACATAGGATTCGTGTAAGAAAAGAAATAAGCAAAGAACTTTGCGTTTGTTATGCAAAACCCCTGGCCCCGATAGCAAATTTGAATACAATAGCAATCGTTTCTTCACCATTAATAATTGCTGAATCTCAAAGTTGCGAAGCGATCTATGCCGGCAAGATCATTGGAATTCCTATACAGGCAACCGTAAAAAACGCACATTTTCTTAGCGCAGCCGTAGTTTGTTTTTCAAGAGGGTTGAATGATGCACCCAAAATTGCAGGGCTTTTATTATTGCTTCATATGAGCGATATGAGGTTGGCACTGTTGGGTATTGCTGTTGCTATGATAATCGGCGGTTTGCTTCATTCCAAAAAAATTGCCGGGACCATGAGCAAGAATATTACATCCCTGAATCATGGGCAGGCATTCAGTGCCAACTTTATTACGGGCTGCCTTGTGTTAGCCGCAAGCTTTTTTGCCTTGCCCGTGTCCACTACACATGTTAGTGTGGGTTCCATCTTTGGGATAGGTTTGAAAACCGGGAAGAATAACAAAAAAGTGGCCATGCAAATATTATTATCGTGGGTGTTAACACTGCCTGTGGCTATTGTATTCAGCATGTTGTATTATTTTATTTTTTCATCACTTAAGTTGTAATTATGACGTACCTCGAAACAACCAAAAATGTGTATAAAGCAGCTGCCGAAAAACCTGATATTGGCTTATGTTGTACCACTACACCCATTTGGCAATTGCCGGGATTGGATATCCCTGTTAAAATGCAACAGATGAACTACGGCTGTGGCAGTACCGTACATCCCAGGGACCTCGTACGAAATCCCAAAGTGTTGTATGTAGGCGTAGGTGGCGGCATGGAGCTGTTACAGTTTGCTTATTTCAGCAGGCAAAAAAATGGGGTGATTGGTGTTGATGTCGTAGACGAAATGATTACTGCGTGCAGAGAAAATTTCATACAGGCAGAGGCATTGAATCCCTGGTTTAATGGCGATTTTATAGACGTTAGAAAGGGTGATGCGCTGCATCTGCCGGTGGGTGATGAAAGCATAGATGTAGCGGCGCAGAATTGCCTGTTTAATATTTTTAAACATGATGAATTGAAGCAGGCTTTGGCTGAAATGTACCGGGTATTAAAACCACGGGGACGCCTCGTAATGAGCGACCCTACCTGCGAAACCATGATGCCTGATTCATTAAAAGAAGATGAAACACTCAGGGCTTTGTGTTTGAGCGGCTGCCTGCCGTTATGGGAATATATAAAAATGATTACCGACGCCGGTTTTGGAACGGTAGAAATACGCGCCAAAAGACCGTATCGTATCCTAAGCCCACTGCATTATGATACAGACGAACTGATTTACATCGAAAGCGTGGAAGTGTGTGCCATAAAAGATCCTATGCCTGCAGATGGGCCATGTGTATTTACGGGCAAAACAGCTATTTATTTCGGGGCCGAAAGTTGTTTTGACGATAACAAAGGCCATGTATTACTGCCCAATCAGCCAATGGCTGTTTGTGATAAAACCGCAGCTGCACTGGCTGCTTTGGGCAGACAGGATATTTTTGTTTCAGGATCTACCTGGTTTTACGATGGTGGCGGATGTTGCTAAATTGGATACATGAAAAAAGCCATAATTATTTTTGTACGTCATCCTGAATTGGGCAAGGTAAAGACCAGGCTGGCAAAAGACATTGGCGATGAAGCCGCGCTGCAGGTATACAAGAACCTGTTACAGCATACCCATGACATTGCCCTGCAAACCCAATGCGACCGCTTTGTTTTTTATGCGGATAGTGTGGGGGAGAACGACTTATGGGAGGAGGCAAATTTCATAAAAAAATTGCAACATGGAGGTGATCTTGGCGAGCGGATGAAACAAGCATTCGACACCGTATTTACACTGGGTTATCAGCATGTGATCATCATTGGGAGCGATTGCCCGGAACTGGATACGGTCTTGATTGAAAATGCTTTTAATAGGTTAGGTCTTTATGACGCAGTAATTGGCCCGGCCACCGATGGCGGCTATTATCTGTTGGGGTTGAAAGTTCCATTTTCACCGTTGTTCACCAATAAAAACTGGAGTACAGATACTGTGTTGGCCGATAGCATAAATGATATTGAAATTGCGCAGAAATCTTATTGGATGTTATCACCTTTGTCCGACATAGATACACTGGCGGACCTGGTGCACCACAGCCAATTGCGATAAATGCTGCTCATTAAGAATTGCTACTCGTTATGGTTTAGGTTATTCGGTAACAATCCCTTAACGCTTACCTTACATTAAGTTTATATCATAGTGGGTGCTTTGCAAAACCCATTACAATGAAAGCTTTAGCGGTTTCCATGCTTATTTTTATTGGTGTGTATGCAACGGGACAGTCATTGCCGCAGGCACAAAATATTTTCATTATTACACTGGATGGTTATCGCTGGCAGGAAGTTTTTGGAGGCGCTGACGAAGGCCTGGTTGGAAACCCCCGTTATGTGAGCGATACGGCACTTCTACAACAACTTTATTGGGACAATGATACTGCCAGCCGCCGCAGCCTGCTGATGCCGTTCTTCTGGAATGTGATCGCGAAAAAAGGGCAACTCTATGGCAATCGCAGGTATGACAACAATATGAACGTTAAGAACATTTACAAGTTCAGCTATCCCGGGTACAACGAAATTTTCACGGGGTATGCCGATCTCAAATTTGTACCGAACACACCCGTTCTCAACAGGAACACCAATATCCTCGAATTTCTGAACGCACAGGACGAATACAAGGGGAAATGTGTGGCCTTTACGTCCTGGAATATTTTTCCGCATATCCTGAATGAAAGCCGGATGGGCATAGAGGTAAACAGCGGCTACGAGCCCAACAAAATAACTGATTCTAACAGCACCTACCAGTTAATTAATAAGGTACAGGAAGATGTAGCTGAAAAAAAGCATACCCGTTACGATGAACTTACTTTTCTCTCAGCAAAGGAATATATCAAACAACATCATCCCAAAGTAGCGTTTATTGGTCTTGGCGAAACAGATGAATTTGCCCACGAAAACCAGTACGACCAATACCTGCATGCGGCCAATAAAGCAGATAAAATGATAGCAGAACTATGGTATTATGTGCAAACAGACCCGGTGTATAAAAACAATACCACCTTCATCATCACCACCGACCATGGCCGTGGAAATAAGCCCCGCACCTGGCACGAACACAACACATTAATAAAAGGAAGCGGTGAGATCTGGATGGCTTTATTGGGGCCCGGTATTTTGCCCATGGGCGAAATGAAAACCGAAGGACGCATTTTTCAAAAACAAATAGCCAGCACAATCGCTATGCTGCTGGGGCAAAAATTTGAGACCGAGCATACGGTAGGGGAGCCTATTGCTTTGCCAACGGTACAGGCTAATAATATGGCCGTTGCGGGGAAGTGACAGACATAGCAAAGTTTGAGAGCAACTGATAGAAAATTGTCTATTATTGACCGGGATTTTATGTAAGGATCGACTCAAATTTAGAAGGCGTATGAAGGATGAAACCGTAAAAGGCAATGACAATAAACTTTTGAAACGAATCATTTTATTGGTTATCGTTTCATTTTTTGGGTTGCGATTACCGGCACAGATTTTTAATGAATTTAGAATTCCGGAAGACCTTTTAAAAGCCAATAGAGTAAGGGCTGTTAGGCAGGATTTTATAAATCGAAATCCTCTCGTTAAGCCTCAGTATAACGTATACACTTACAATAATGAAGGAAAATTAGAGCAGGTAGAATATTTTATTGATCAGGAGCCGAAGGCTCATGAGTTTTATCGGTATGATAGTGCCGGTAAATTGGTAGAAAAAATACAAAGAGCCAATGATTTTAAAACATGGAGTCTGGTTTTTAATTCAGTCATTGAGTTGACAGATGAAACAAAATGGGAGTATCAATATGACAGTTCAAGCCAGTTGCTGCAAAGCATCATTCACAAATCAAAAAAAGGCACTCAGAGAATTGATAGTGTATTTTATCTACCCAATAAGTTCATATCTACGTCCTACTTTTCAAATGGACGCCTGTGTTTAAGAACAAAACAGTATTACGACAAATTTGACAACGTTATAGAAGAGCAAGATCAAAGTTTTTTAGCTGATAGCTCAAAAGTGACCTGTAAAATGATCAATAAATACAACGCAAACAAAAGCCTTATAAAAACCACGGTGGTAAATGGATTAGAGCCTTTTAAATACGATTATGAATACTATTACAATGGACTTTTGAAATCCAAAAGTTGTAAAACCTGGCGGAATTCCTTTACTCTTACCTACCGGGTGTACTGATTTTTCACTAAAAGCTACTTCCAAGAAGGTTGTTGCGAATAAAAAAGATCAATAGCATTTCCACTGCCGAACACCTTAACCGCGATAGCAGCAAGTACCCCGCAGTACGAACCCGCAATAGCAGTGGCTTAGGTGGTGTACTGCGAATAGCGGGACCACAGCCAGGATTTGTACTAATGCTCCGTTCCCAATCACTTCTTATGTCAACTTTTCCACAGTTTTCCATTGAAAATTGAAAATTGCCTGTTGCTTATTGAACATTTTCTTCACTAACTGTTGCAGGCGTAAAAACCCTTAACGCCATCCCCTTACCTTCGCAGCAATATGGAAATTACCGCGAAAACCGCCGAGCAACTTCGCCTAACTGCCGAAGAATTCGAACTCATCAAAAAGGCCCTTGGCCGTACTCCCAATTTTAATGAACTCTGTGCCTTCAGCGGCATGTGGAGCGAACATTGCAGCTATAAAAACTCCATTAAATGGCTGAAAACCCTGCCACGTACCGGTGCAAAAATGCTGGTAGAAGCAGGTGAGGAAAATGCCGGCCTTATGGATATTGGCGACGGCCTCGGTGTTGTATTTAAGATTGAAAGTCATAATCACCCCTCGGCGCTGGAGCCATTCCAGGGAGCGGCCACGGGAGTTGGCGGCATCAACCGCGATATTTTTACCATGGGCGCCAGGCCGATTGCCCAGTTAAACAGCCTCCGTTTTGGTAATTTAAAAGAAGCCAAAACCCAGCATTTGATGGCTGGCGTGGTGGACGGTATTGGCCATTATGGCAACTGCTTTGGCGTGCCAACCGTAGGCGGGGAAGTGTATTTTGAAGATTGTTATCACATCAATCCGCTGGTGAATGCCATGAGCGTGGGGATTTTAGAAGCAGGAAAAACAATCAGTGCCGTATCCAAAGGTATTGGCAATCCGATATTTATTGTGGGAAGTGCCACCGGTAAAGATGGTATCGGCGGAGCCAGTTTTGCTTCGGCGGAAATTACTGCAGACAGTGCTGAAGATCTTCCCGCCGTGCAAGTAGGAGATCCCTTCCAGGAGAAAAAATTGTTGGAAGCCTGCCTGGAACTGATGGATACCGACGCCATTGTGGGTATGCAGGATATGGGCGCGGCCGGTATTATTTGCAGCACCGCCGAAATGAGTGCCAAAGGCGAATGCGGCATGCACATAGACCTGGACAAAGTGCCCACCCGTCAAAAAAATATGAAGCCCTGGGAACTGCTGCTCAGCGAAAGCCAGGAGCGGATGCTGATATGCGTGGAAAAAGGAAAAGAAGCAGCTGTGCTGAAAGTGTTTGAAAAATGGGACCTGCCCTGTGAAGAAATTGGCGTGGTAACCGGTGATGGCTTGCTGAATTTTTACAGCAATGGCGAACTGGAAGCTTCGATCCCCGCGCAGGTATTGGTACTTGGCGGCGGCGCCCCTGTTTACGACAGGCCTTTTGCAGAGCCTAAATACATCGCCAATCAATTGAACTATAATATTGATGGCATTGAACTTCCCAAAGATCTGAAAGCTACTGCTGAACAACTGATACAAATACCCAATATTGCCAGCAAACGCTGGATATACACCCAGTACGACAGCATGGTGGGAACCGGAACCGTTACCACCAATGAACCTGCCGATGCGGCCATCAGCATCATCAAAGGCAGCCAGAAAGGAATTGCGATGAGCGTGGATTGCAACAGCAGGTATGTATATGCAAACCCATATGTAGGCGCCATGATCGCAGTGAGCGAAAGTGCCAGGAACATTGTATGCAGCGGCGGCGAGCCTTTGGGTGTAACCAACTGCCTCAACTTTGGCAACCCCTACGATCCCGAAGTGTATTGGCAGTTTGTACAGGCGATCAAGGGTATGGGTGAAGCCTGCAAAAAATTCAATACCCCGGTTACCGGTGGTAATGTGAGTTTCTACAACCAGGGACCGGATGGCGCTGTGTACCCAACCCCAACCATCGGTATGGTAGGCTTGCTGGCAGATGTGACCAATAAGATGACGCTCGATTTTAAGAAAGCCGGCGATATCATCGTTTTGATCGGGCAAAGCCGTAACGATATCAATTCATCCGAATACCTGCACAAGATTCATGGAGTGGAATTTAGCCCCGCCCCGCATTTTGACCTGTCCGAAGAATTTACATTGCAACAAACCATTGCATCACTCATCAGCCAGAAACTCATCGCTTCTGCACACGATATCAGCGAAGGCGGTTTGTTTGTAACCCTTTGTGAGAGTGGCTTTAGCCGGAACCTTGGCTTTAAGATAGCTGCTGATACTTCAGTGAGAATGGATAGCTACCTGTTTGGCGAAGCACAGAGCAGGGTAGTGGTTTCTGTTTCTCAGGATGGATTAGCAGCTTTGGAAAATGCATTAAAGCCGGCGTCTGTTGCTTACAGCATTTTAGGAGAAGTGACCGCTGATGAACTGATCATTGGGGAGGAAAACTGGGGTGGCATTGAGGTGTGGAAAGATTTGTATGATAACGCCATTGGCAACATGCTGAAAGGAATAGAAAACGAACATCCTTTGCATCCGTTATAATAAACAACCGGAAGAAATAAAAATGGCTGCCTCATAGTTTTGAGGCAGCCATTTTATTTAGATGCTTTTATGGGGAGAACTATGAGTCCTGGCTTTCCTTGTAAGCCTTGAACCCTTCATTCCATAAGCGCTCCGCTACCCAACTTTCTAAAGCCTGTTTACCAGGAAGCCGGAAAACCATGTACCGTTTGCATCGCCGATTATTTTAAATACAGAAGGATAGCCATTAGCTACAGATTCGCCATAATACGAACTGCGATAACATTCCATCCAAACCTGGTCGTTTTTTTCAAGAAGAATACTTACGGATACCATATAATTGACATACTTGATCTTGGAATTATTTTCCACAAAGTCACTTATCTCATCTGTAGCAAAAGCATTATGCAGGTTGAGGTGACGCTGGCTCCGATATTCTTTTAGAAATGATCCGTTACGCACCACCACCAGCCTCATGTGGCTTTGAATAGTGGTGGACTTGGCATACACACTGGCATCGAAATGATAGAAACCTTTCACAGGTGCGTTAAAAACAGAGCTGAACGGATCGAAGTAGAAGCCCTCATTTATTTCAAGACCACTGCTCTTAAACAACACTTTTGTCCAAACACTTTCGTCTAGCGTCACATCGCCATTCATGCCATTTGTTTTAAAGTTAACCGGGCGTTGCCACTCGGTATTGCCGGCATCATCCAATGCCTGCAGCGTGGCACCTACTCTTGGTTGGTTCGGAAAGTCATCACCCCTGAACCGCATTGTTCCACTCACGTCCAGGTTGGCGCTGGGTGCCGTATTGCCAATGCCTATATGGCCATTGTTTACATTCATTACAAATTGCCAGCTGCTGCCAGAGCCATAGATGCCGACATGATCATTGTTTAAAGTTCCAATAAACGAACGGGCGGGGGCAGTAGTGCCATCGAACCAAATACCGGCGGATTGCGCCGTGTTTTGTAGCCGTAGCCGGCCAGCAACATCTAGTTTGTAAGCTGGGTTATTGGTGCCAATGCCCACGTTTTGGGCCCTGGCCATGTGCAATATCAAAATAGCAAAAAACAGGGGGAGGAAAATTTTTTGTTTCATGGTTATAATTGAATTGTAGTGCAAAATTGTTCCAGTCACGGAGATCTTGCAAACGAAACACTGCGAGGCGTCAAAAACATTCTCTGAACAGTATAAAACAGTTGGTGATACGTGGGTTGCTGATTTAATTATTGCACCTATAACTTACCTTGCGACCATATGAATGCGAAGCAATCAAACACAATAATAGTTACCGGTGCCGCTGGTTTTATAGGTAGTTGCATGGTGCAGTATCTTAACGAAAAAGGATTTGAAAACCTGGTACTCGTTGATGATTTTGGTGCGGAATCGAAAAGAGTCAACTGGCAGGCCAAATCGTACAGCCATATTGTGGAACGTTACAACCTGTTCGACTGGCTGGAACTGTATGACGAAAAAATCGATTTCGTTTTCCACCTTGGCGCCAGGACAGATACTACCGAATTTGATTATAGTATACACCAGGAATTGAATGTGGATTATTCTGAAAAGATCTGGAAATATTGTACAGAAAAACAAGTGCCACTGGTATATGCTTCTTCGGCTGCGACCTACGGTAGTGGCGAACTGGGCTATAACGATGATCACGATATTATCGGTCAATTACAACCCCTCAATCCCTACGGCATTAGCAAGAATGAATTTGATAAATGGGCTTTAGAACAGGCCGGGAGCTCAACGCCAAACGCAGAACGCAAGGGTAATGGCGTACCGGGAAACACTAGCCTGGTCCCTCCCTTCTGGGCGGGTCTTAAATTTTTCAATGTGTATGGCCCCAACGAATACCACAAAGGGCGCATGGCAAGCGTTATCTGGCATTCTTTTAACCAGATCAATAAAGATGGGCAGGTAAAACTTTTTAAAAGCCATCGCCCCGATTTTGAAGATGGCCAACAGCTTCGTGACTTTGTGTATGTAAAGGATGTGGTGAAAGTGATGTATTGGTTGATGGAAAACAGTAGTAAGTATCAAGAATCAAGTGTCAAGACACAAGACCCGGAAATCATAAATCATAAATCAGAAATCATATATCGCCCGGTTCCGTCTGCCATCTACAATCTCGGTACCGGCAAAGCCCGCAGTTTTTACGATCTCGCTGCATCTACATTCCGTGGCATGGACCTGGAACCGAATATCGTTTTTATACCGATGCCCGAAGACATAAGGGACAAGTACCAATACTTCACCGAAGCCAACATGAAGAAATTACAGGATGCAGGTTACACCGAACCATTTTATAGTTTGGAAGATGGCATTGACGATTATGTAAGGAATTATTTGAGGCAAGCGAAGATTTATTAGACTTTACATGATAATCAGCATTTTTACGGATATTTTTATAGGGATTCTGACTAAAAAATAAGAATTATGAAGCTTGCTCTCTTTGTACTTCTATTGATATTTATTGCAGGCGGCGCTTCGTCGCAACAAACCTACATATTTACCGGAAATGGGCTGTGGTCTAACCCGGCAAACTGGAGTAATGGCAATGTGCCACCAGCTATACTTCCATCCGGATCTTCAATTTATCTTTATGCTGCGAGTGGCGACACTTGTCTATTAGATATCAATCAAACAATCGCAGAAGGAGCTTCTTTAAATGCCACCCGTACCAAACTAATTGTAGCACCTGGTATACAGTTTACACTTTCCGGAAAAGTAAATATGTATGAGACGAATGCTGATAGCATTTTGATTTGCAACCATCGATGGACCACCAGGAACCTGGATGTAACAACTTATAGAAACGGCGATCCCATACCGCTTGTAACCGATCCTAATGTTTGGAAGAATTTAACCTACGGGGCATATTGTTATATTAATAACGATCCCGCAAATGGGGCAATTTATGGTCCTCTATATAATTGGTATGCTGTTAATGACCCCAGGGGCTTATTACCTGCCGGTTGGCATATACCAAGTGAAACTGAATGGAATGAAATTTTTGATTGTTTGGGAGGCTGGAGTAATGCAGGTGGTAAAATGAAAGAAGCAGGGACAGTGCATTGGACAAGCCCCAATTTAGGCGCAACGAATGCAAGCGGATTCACCGGCTTGCCCGGCGGTTATCGTAACTTTCAAGGTACGTTTGGAAATGTTAACGGCTTCGGTTATTGGTGGAGCAATACAACGAATGCCTCTAACGCTAACCAGGCATGGCACTTTTATCTGAGTTACACCAGCTCACAGGCGTTAAGTGGATATTTTGAAAAAACATGGGGTTTTTCTGTGCGCTGTATAAGGGACTAAAAAATTAAAGTTTGGAAAGTTTATCTACAGCAAATACGCTCCCGTAATTTCCTCCCCCTCCGTCTCCACAAAAATATGTTCCTGCAAAGTAGTAGCGATACTAAGACCTACATAGTCCGCTGAAATGGGAAATGCCTTGTGGGTTCTTTCTACCAGCACCAGTGTTTGAATTTTTTGCGGCCAAAAATCGAGAAATGGTTTGATGGCGTACGTCATGGTTTTACCGCTGTTGGCCACATCATCCACGATGATCACTACCTTGTTATTAAAATCCGTAAGAGGCTCAATGGTAACAGTGTCCGGTATTTTCTTATCCAGCAGTACTTTTACCAGGTCGGTTTTACCAACAAAATTTTTTTGCAGCATCGGCAATAGTTTGGCTGCCATTACGCTGCCACTTTCCCTGATGCCCGCCAGCACTATATGGTCGGCGTCTGTATTTCTTTCCGCTATTTCCAAAGCCATGCGTTCCAGCTTGCGGCCAGCCAGTTCTTTATTCAGAATGTATTTTTTCACCAGTAAAAATTATTAGTATTGGGTGCAAATGTTCCCGAAAGTTTGTTTAATCAATAACTGTACAATATTAACCATTAACCCACATTTGAAAAACGAAAGGTCTTAGTTTTGGTTAACAAGTAGTGAGGAGTGAGTAGCAGGTAGCAGGAAGCAAGTAATAATAGCTGGAAGCAAGTGAGTGATTGGTAGGGGCAATAAATCAGAAATCAGAAATCATACATCCGAAATCCGAAATCATAAATCCTATGCAATTGGTACAACAAATACTTTTCGCTGCATTGGCCGCATTTGCCATCTGGCTTTTTGCTAAAAACATCAGCCGCATACGACGCAATATATTGTTGGGTCGGGATGAAGTGATTGAAAGCGACAAACGTAAGCGGATCAATAATGTATTGCTGCTGGCCTTTGGCCAAAAGAAGATGTTCAAAAAGCCATTGGTGGCCTTCATGCATTTTATTATTTACGCTGGCTTTATTATTATCAATATAGAAGTGATGGAGATCGTGCTGGACGGTATAACCGGGCAGCATCGGATGTTTGCACCGTTTTTAGGCGGTTTGTATTCTTTCCTTATCAATGCATTTGAATGGCTGGCATTGGGGGTACTTAGCGTGTGCGTCGTTTTTTTGATTCGCCGTAACATCATTAAACTCAAAAGATTTGTAAGCAAAGACCTGGACGGCTGGCCCCGCAGCGATGCCAACTATATTCTCATCACCGAAATCGTGCTCATGGCACTATTCCTTACCATGAACGCATCCGATTCTATTTTACAGCAGCGTAACGTGGAGCATTACAGTGAGGCTTTAACTGGCCCATTTGCCGTAAGCAGCTGGCTGATGCCTTTATTAAATGGTTTTAGCGATGGCACACTGGTTACCATTGAAAGGGTGTGCTGGTGGATGCATATTGTGGGCATTTTTGCGTTTCTTAATTACCTGCCTTATTCCAAACACCTGCATGTATTGCTGGCTTTCCCCAATGCATATTATACCCGCCCGGAACTGGAAGGAAAAATGTACAATATGCCAGAAATACAGCGGGAAGTGATATTGGCCATGGGCGGCGATACTTCGGTTTTTCCGGCAGTAGCAGCCTTGCCCGAAACACCACCGGCTCAATTTGGCGCCAAAGACGTAATGGACCTTTCCTGGAAAAACCTGATGGATGCTTATAGTTGCACGGAATGTGGCAGGTGCAGCGCTGCCTGCCCGGCCACGCAAACGGGTAAACTGCTGAGTCCGCGTACGATTATGATGAAAACAAGAGATAGGCTGGAAGAAGTCGGGAAAAATATCAATGTCAACGGTGAATTTAAACCTGATGAAAAATCGCTGCTGAAAGACTATATCTCGGTGGAAGAACTCCGTGCCTGTACCACCTGCAATGCCTGTGTGGAAGAATGCCCGGTAAGCATTTCACCTTTGGACATTATTCTTAAGATGCGGCGCTACCTTATTTTGGATGAGAGTAACAGCCCCCAGGAATGGAACGCCATGTTTGGCAATATTGAGAACAACTTTGCCCCCTGGAAATTTAATCCCGACGAGAGGGAAGCATGGATGAACAGCTGATTCTCATCGTTCAAATAGATTCATCAAGCCAACAGCAAAAAAACAGCGTACATTTCCACGCAATCTATGAACAGGCTCCACGAATTAATACAGACAGCTTTTGGCACTTTTACTTTTGTAGTAGCAGTAGTGCTTACAATTCTTGGCCTGCTATGCCTTTTTTCCGGTAAGAAATTTTATTGGGTAGCAGTGGGCATCTGCGGCTTCCTGATTTCTTATGTTTCCATCCGCGGAATGATCAACTGGAGCGATTGGCAGGAATTTGCGCTCGCCGGTTGCATAGGGCTGGTGGCTATGTTGCTATCTTTTCTTTTTCAAAAGTTCGTTATAGCGATAACCGTTTTTTTCGTTTTCGGGCTCATGTTAGCCGGGTTTATCAATGAGCAGGTACAATTTGCTGACGATTCCTTTGTTCCGCTATTTATCTTTTTTATTGCCGGTTCTGTAGCTGCTTTTTTCTCATTTCACAAATACGATGTCTGCATTATACTGATGTCTTGCGTGGTTGGGGCACTGGCATTATCCATTGGTATTTTTAAGTTTACCAAGTCGTTTCCCAACGCCATCACGATTTTCCTGGTTTGGATTGCCCTATCTATTGCCGGTTTTATGTGGCAGCAATCCCGGATTAAAGATCCTTACGAAGATGACATGGTTTATGAAGAGGATGACTAATCGGGATCAGGACCAGGCCTGGCAAAGCATAGCGCCGCGTCCTCCAGATGTTGGAGTTCTCCTGCTATCCAGGAGGTTTAGTTGAAATACATCTCCCTGGCCAAACGAAAGGTATTACAATGGGCCTCAACAATCAGTTTCACATCCGCACTGTAACCCCCGCCCATGGCCACTGTTACCGGTATGCCATATTTTTTGCAATAGCTGAAAACCATCTCGTCCCTATTTTTACAACCGGCCATACTAATGTTGAGTTTACCATACTTATCGGTGCTGAGAATATCCACACCACTTAAAAAGAAGATAAAATCCGGCTCTGTTTGATCAATGAGTTGCTGCAGATTTTTATCCAGCAAGGCCAGGTATTCGTCATCACCCATTCCATCAGGCAGGGCTATATCCAGGTCACTTTTTTCTTTAATGAAAGGGTAATTATGCCCACCATGCATGCTGAATGTAAATACCCTGTTTTCATCCCGGAATATTTGTGCTGTGCCATTGCCCTGGTGTACATCCAGGTCAACGATCAGTATTTGATGCGCCAACTGATGATGCAGCAAATAGTTTGCGGCGATAGCCATGTCATTGAGTAAACAAAAGCCTTCACCACGGTTGGTAAAGGCATGGTGGGTACCGCCTGCAACATTCAAAGCCACGCCCTGTTGCAAAGCCAGGTGGCAGCAATCAATGGTACCCTGCGCAATAATGATCTCCCTTTGCACCAACTGCTCCGACAACGGGAAACCAATCCGGCGCATATGCTGTGGACTCAGCCGCAGGTTTTTGAGGTCCTCCCAGTAATCCCTGTCATGGGTCCACAAAATGATTGCTTCAGCACAGGGTTCGGGTGCAAAAATGTCTGCCGGCTCAATGGTGCCTTCGTGAAGCAACTGTGCCGGTATCAGCTCATATTTCAACATCGGAAAGCGGTGGCCTTCGGGCAGTGGATGAGCATAGATGGGATGATAGGCAATAAAAGACAAAGGTGATTTTTGATTTCGGATGTATGATTTATGATGTCTGATGCGTTGGTCACGCAGGTCATTAGGTCATTGGTCAATAGGTCATTTTCGACAGTAGTAATGAATTATTGACTCAATGACAATTGACCAATGTCTTATATTTTAATGATAGTCCCCTGCTGCCCTTTGCCGGCATTGGACGGTGTTATGGCAAAAACATCTTCACCACGTTTTGGTTTAACTGACGACAAGCCGGTGAAAACGCTAAAGGCAGGCAAGATGCATTGTGTTTCGGTAAAATAGAAGCAGGGAAACCGAAGCACCTGCCTGCTGCCACCACTGATGTAGATGCCTGGGTGGAGGTGACCGGAAACGGTAGGAATCGGTTCGCTCTCAGTCGATGGTTGATCTTCAATGGTCAACGCCAAAGGCAACGGATCATGCAAAAACCGTAATCCACCTACTTGCAATTCACCACTTACTATCAACCCATTGGCTTCGTACCAGTCTTTTTTAAGTATATCGTGGTTGCCCTTAACTAAATGAAAATCAATCGTATGGAAATCGTTTCTCCATCTTGTAAACCAGTCGAGCTCTTTATTGGCTTCACTATGGAATAGGTCGCCCACCACCAGTAATTGTTTGGGGCGAAAATGCTGTATTGCGGCAAATAGTCGTTGTAAATCTTCCTTATACAACTGCTGGGGAATACCAATACCGGCCTTTCGAAAATGCCCCGTCTTCCCCAAATGGAGGTCACTACCTATAAGAATGTTCTGTTCCTCCCAATACATCAACCGGTTGGGATGCAGCCAAAATGTTTGTCCATGCCAAATGTGTTTTACCATGCGGCAGCAAATATAATTGGGTAATTTGTAGAGACGTCCATTTATGGCGTCTCCTACTTGCCGATAAAAATGAATTACTGGGTTCCACATGGTTCAATACCCGCAACCAGATGAATCCCGTACGTACGGGACCAATGTCGCCCAATCAGGTTACAGTTTTCGCCCGGCCCAAAGAAAAAACGGATCGCAGATCCTGCTGCCAAACAAAAAAATCACAAACCCTGTCCTCCAAAACCTTTCAAATCCCTTTTTAGACTACGTTTGACACTCAAATTTTAAGAACCCTACATGAGACGTGTTTCGATCATTATTACCCTGGTGCTGGTTAGCGTTTTTTCACAGGCACAAAACTTTCAACAGGCATTATCGCTGTTAAACAATAATCAAAGAGCTGAAGCCAAAACTGCCCTCCTGGCACTGGAAGGCGATGCAGCCACAGCGGGTGATGCCGCCCTGGCGCTGGTATTATTGGAATCATCCAACGAGCATTGGGATGATGCGTTTACCCATTTTCAAAAGTTTTTCAATGGTGCGCCCGATCCTTACCCTTATGTATATGCTTTTTGGAATACCGGCATTTTTAGCCGTACTGATAAGGCCAGCAACGAGGTAAAGAAACTGATGGAAAAAATAGCCACCGATCCAAAAGCCAATGCCACCATTAAGGCCATGGCCTGGGATAACCTGGCCGGCCGTCAGCAGAGCAAAGGCGATATCAAACAATCGAAAGAAACCTGGAACAAAATGGGGGATGTGAAAGGCTGGAGTACAGTCGGCACTTTCGAAAATATGAGCGCCAGTGGTTTCAATAAGGACTTTGGCGTGCTGGCGCATCCCGCTGCAGATTATAGTTTTAAAAACAGCCGCGGCGCGAATATTACCTGGTTCAATATTCCCGATGCCCGCAACGACCGCTGGCTCGATTTTGAATACCATTACGACATTAACAACTCCATCATTTACGCACAAACTTTTGTAAGCAGCGATGCCAATAAAGACGTGACCATGATGTTCGGCTTGTCGGGTTCATTTAAAGTTTGGATCAACGATTTTGTAGTAGCACAGGAAGCCGAAGAGCGCAATACCGATATAGATGTTTACAACTATAAAGTAAAATTGAATCAGGGCTTTAACCGTATCCTGGTACAGATTGGCAGCAGCGAAATAAATAATAGCAATTTCATGCTGCGCTTTATTGGCGCCGATGGTCAGGTAATGCCAATGACCGGATCACCAACCCTTCAATCTTACACAAAAGCACAACCCTATGAAGTAAAAAGACTGGCCATGTTTGCGGAAGAATTTTTTGAAAACCGGCTGGCGAAAAATGCAGGTAGTTTTTTAGATATGATGATGTTGGTGAATACGTACAACCACAACGACAAGCGTTTCGAAAGTCGTAAAATGGCCGCCCTGCTAAAAGCTTCGGCACCAAAAAGCACCATCGTTTCGGAAAAAATTGTAGAGACCTATGCACGCGACAATAACAATACAGATCTTACCAAAGAGATGGAATTCGTAAAGTCAAACGACCCTGAAAGCCTTTATGGGCTTGCATTGCTATACAGCGATGCGATTAATAAAGAAGATTATAACGAAGCCCAGACATTGCTGGAAAAACGCATGGCCACCTATGGCAAAAACGAAGAGACGCAGATAAGGACCATGGACCTGATGGGCAAAAGGAAAGAAATAGAAAAACTGCTGAAGGAACTGGACTATGCCTATAAAACATACCCCGGCAGCCGTACCTTTTTGGTGATGCAATATGGCATTATGCAAAATGTAACCAAAGACATGAAGAAAGGAAATGCCTTACTACTTGGTTACCTCGAGGATCATTACGATGAAGAAATTACAGAGACCGTTAGCAGCAACCTGATGAAGCTGGGCAAGAAGGATGACGGCATGAAAATGCTAAAAAAGATGATTGAAGACAAGCCATTTGCCGTAGGCCGCATGACTAGCCTCAGCGATAAATATTACGATCAGCAGGACTATAAAAGTGCTTTGGAATGGCAGCAAAAAGCAATAGGCATGGCTCCGTATGTTGGTGGAATGCATTACAGCAAAGCACTGATCCTGGATGCACAGGGAAATAAAAGCGATGCTAAAACCGAACTTAAAAAAGCCATTGAATTTAACCCCAACAACTACGAAGCAAGAAAAAAATTAAGAGAGCTGGAAGGCCGTAAAGACCTGTTTGCCAGTTTTAAAACAGAAGACGTCAACACCCTGGTAAAAAAAGATATCAAGCAGGCTGATTATCCTAACGACAACAGTGTCTACCTGCTGAAAGACATGCAGCAGATCGTGTATCCTGAAAGCGGGGCATCTGAAGAACGGAATGAACTGCTGATAAAAGTGCTCAACCAAAGCGGCATCGACGATTGGAAGGAACTCAATCTGCCCTACAACAGCTACACGCAACGGCTCATTATAGATAAAGCCGAATTGTTTAAAAAAGACGGCAGCAAAGTGCAGGCTGAAACCAACGATAACCAACTGGTTTTTTCATCATTGGAAATAGGCGATGCATTACATATCAGCTACAAACTGGAAAGCAGCAGCTACGGCAAACTCGCCGAGCATTTCTGGGAAGATTTTATGTTCAATGGCGGCTACCCGATCAAAATTGCCCGGTATAGCCTGTTGGTACCAAAGGATAAAAAATTCCAATACAGGATGTACAACACCAGTATAAAGCCAGCAATCAGCGATGTAGACGACTACAAATTGAATGTTTGGGAAAAGCTGGAGAGCCCGGGGGTAACCGGCGAAACCAATATGCCGCCTTTTACTGATGTAGCCGAAAGGGTAGTGGTGACCTCGATACCCGACTGGAATTATGTAGCCAATTGGTACAGCGACTTGAGCAGCATTAAAGCAAAAGGCGATTTTGAAGTAAAAGAAAAAGCCAAAGAGATTTTTGCCGGCAAACAAAACCTGAACGACCTCCAAAAAGCGAAGGTGATTTACGATTATATCCAGAATAATTACAATTATAGCGCAGTGCCATTTTTACATAGCGCTTTAACACCACAACGTGCCAGCCGCACCATCACTACCAAACTGGGTGATTGTAAAGACCTGAGCACTTTGTTTGTGGCTCTTGGCAAAGAAGTGGGTTTGAATGCTAACCTCGTGTTGGTGGATACCCGCGACAACGGCGATATGAACCTTGACCTGCCTACCATCGGTTTTAACCACTGCATTGCCCAGCTAAAAACAGGCGACAAGAATTATTTGATAGAATTAACCAACAACCATTTGCCCTTTGGTGCGCTAGGTTATGGTGATCTCGGCGCCAACGGACTGTACATACCCAAAGAAGGCGAAACCGCCAGCAATGCGGCTTTGGTAAAACTCAACACCCCTAACAGGCCGGTGAATTTTGTAGACAGAATAAGCACTGTTGTTTTTAAAGGAAATAATATTGAAGTGGATAGGGCAGCGAAAAAAATTGGTGCAGAAGCTTCGGTTACAAGAGGCGCTTACAAAGACCAGGGCGAGGAAGACCGCAACAAGGGCCTGTTGAAATCACTCAGCGGAGAGTTTAATAAAAAAGTGAATTTGAAATCTTTCAGCATGACCAACCTGGACAACCTGAAAGACACAGTGGATATGAACTACAAGTTTTCAGTGGAGAGTTTTAGCAGCGAGATAGTAGGCATGCAGATCTTTAAACTGCCCTGGAGTGACAGCTACGGTTCGCTGGATTTTGTGAGCCTCGAAACCAGGAAATATCCTTTCAACCTTTGGAGTTTCAGTACTACTCCCAGGGACAAGGAAGTGATGACCGTTATTTTACCAGCCGGAAAAAAGTTGGCTGAAGCCCCAAAGAATGTAAGCATCAGCTGCCCGGCTATGAGTTATACGTTGACTTTTGCCATTGATCCTGCAAAGCCTGACCGTATCACTGCCACCCGTGAAGTAAAGTATTTAAAAGAGCAGGTACCTGTAACAGAATACGCCGGCTTTAAAGAATTTATTGGTAAAATGGGTGAAGCAGATAGTAAGCAACTTGGGTTTAAATAATGAGGAAATGTGAAAATGTGGAAGTGTGGAAATGTGTAAATATGCAGATGGGCAAATTTGCAAATGTGCAAATAGACAAGTCGTTGTTATTCTGGTAAATGATAGATAGTTCACTTGCACAGAGTCACCCCTCTAGGGGACGGGGGCAAAAAGAAGACAAGCAAAGTGCCCGTATTTATTTTTTTGAGCCCAATATTTGAATATCTGTTTAGCAGCATTGGCGGCCTCGATTTTTTGGGGGCTCCATTCAAATCTTATTCTACCATGAAAAACGTTTTGAAAGTTTTGGCCCCGTATGCGATTTGATTTTTTATGAAAGAGCTACTGCAACTGGAAATTATTGAGAACAATGAGTGTAGGCACAGGGACTTAAAATTTAGTATTAAAGGTCTTATAGAAAGGCAGGAATTTGACACTTATTTTTTTGCCGTACAAATTGATGATTTTGAGAATCTTCGGGAGATAAAAAATGCTGTTGTAAACCTTTTGAATTATTGGGCGATGGAGACACAAAATGCAAAAGATGATCGACCCATTTATTTACCCATTGACTTTTCAGACGAGTATACTGGGTGCATAAGGGTTTTGGGACAGGGAGATCAGGTAGTTTTGACTTACGGGTTTTCTCATCTTGAAGGCCACTCTGTCAATCCATTAAATCCCGGCAATTATTGCAATTCAATATCTGACTTTGAAATGACCGTGAACCAATCAATTGAGGTTTCTAAAATTGACTTTCTAAATTCCATTGCTCATCAAATTAGACTATTGCAAAACTCCTAATAACACGGTTGAATATTTGGCGAAAAAAAATGTGGGTCACCAACCAAAAATCACAAATCACTAATAACAAATCACAAATCACAAATCATAAATCTGTATGACCGATCTACGCTCCGATACTTTTACCAAGCCAACCCTCGAAATGCTGGAAGCGATGTTTAAAGCTGAAGTAGGGGATGATGTGTTTGGTGAAGATCCAAGCATTAACCAGTTGGAAGCCATGGGTGCTGAAATGTTTGGTATGGAAGCCGCCTTATTTTGCCCCAGCGGAACCATGACCAACCAGATAGCAATCAACGTGCACACCCGTCCCGGAGATGAAGTGATTTGTGATGATCTCAGCCATGTATACATCTACGAAGGTGGTGGCATTGCGTTTAACAGCGGCGCCCAGGTTCGGGCCCTCAAAGGCAATCGCGGACGCATCAATGCCTCCCAGGTTGTAGAATCCATTAACCCGGATGACCTGCATAAAGCCAGGACCAGTTTGGTGAGCCTGGAGAATACCGCCAACCGTGGTGGCGGCAGCTGCTACGATTTTAATGATATCCTGGAGATAAAAGAGGTTTGCCTGCAACATAAGCTGGCGCTGCATCTTGATGGGGCGAGACTGTTCAATGCACTGGTGGCCAAAAGTGAAACGCCAAAACAATATGGCGAAGCATTCGACAGTATTTCCATATGTCTTAGCAAAGGCCTGGGCACGCCGGTAGGCAGTTTGTTATTGGGCAAAAAGGATTTTATTAAGGAAGCCAGGCGTGTTCGTAAAAAGTTTGGCGGTGGCATGCGCCAGGCAGGCTACCTCGCAGCTGCGGGTATTTATGCGCTTCAAAATAATGTGGAGAGACTCTCAAACGACCACCAGCATGCGAAACTGGTTAGCGAAACACTACAGCAAAAATCATTTGTAAAGTCCGTTACACCGGTAGAAACCAATATCCTGATTTTTGAACTGAAGGAGCCGTACACGGCACAGGTGATGATCGATGCATTAAAGAAGCACAACATTCTTTGCCTGCCCATTTCCAAAACTTCTATCCGGATGGTTTTTCACCTGGATATATGGCCGGATATGGTGGAAGAAATGATTGATGTAATCAGAAATATGGAATTGACATAGTAATAGCTGTCTTTGTTCTGCCAGGTTAATGCTAAGCTCTGAATTGGAAGCATACAATGTTTGAAGTAAATAGTCAACATTTCGGAGAGTCACCCCTTTCCGCGAGGAGAGGGGACGGAGTGAGGCCACTCCTCATTCATCAACCTGCATCTACCTTGAAAAAAAATTGCGCGGAATTAGCACTATCGATCATGAAAAAAAGCATCCCGGGAATCTTCCTTCTACTTTGCCTGTTCATATTTAATACAGTTACCGCCCAAACTGTAGATGTGATGCAATTTGGTCTTAAAGCCGATTTTCAACGCATCACCGTTTCGCTCCAGGGTAGTACTGTTTCAGCCAGCGGTTACCAGTTTTCTACGGTCGATATCGGTAAGATTATCGCCATCAAAAAGGGCCGTTCCTACACTGCCTATTCTTCCACTCCGCTTACACTAAATGCCGTAATTAAAGAAGTGAAAAGTGGTAAGGCAATCATTGAAAGCCCCCACCAAAATCAGGCGGTTACTGTGCAAAATGTGGAGGCTTTAATGGGCACCAATAATTTTGATGCGATACAAAAAGCATTGGATGATTGCTTTGCCAAAGGCAAAAAGCAATTACTACTGAATTATACCGGAACTGCATATGTCGTTCCTTTTTTTAGCGACCTCTGCAGGAGTCATGGCCGTAATGGTGGTGGCAATACATCCGGGTTTATTGTGAAGGGTAATATCGAAATAAAAGGACTTGGTACCACCAAAACAAAAATCAAAACCGGGGCCGAAGACCTTGTTTACCTGAAGCCTGAGGAAGAATTTAAGTTCGATCTTTTTTATCTGGATGCGGTGCCAAACGGGCCTGTAGAATCTAAAACTTTCCGTGATTTTACCATCATCGGTGCAGACCGTGCCTCCACTGCTATCAGAAACCGTAATGCTGTTTGCCGCACCAACTATGCCGATTTCCAGGTAATGAATGTTTTATGGGAACGGGTAGATATCGACGGCAAAGCCGGTTTCGATGATGGCTTTACAACGAGCCGTGGCGGACGCTGGAACAGCAATGGAACCGTAAAGGATTTTTGCCAATATACCATCCGCAATTGTAACTGGAGTAACTATGGTCTGCTGAGCGTATTTGCCCAGGTACCCACTCAAAATGCAAATGCGGTGAATGGAGCCAAAAAGGTTTTAATTGAAAATACCAATTTCGATGGCGGCGGTATCCCTACCATGCGGAAGTACAAAAACGCGGCAACCGTAAACAGGAATACACTGACCATTAATACCCCCGGGTTCTCTTTTTACGACTTTAATAGTTACACATCCGATAACGATAGGGTTCCCTTAGTTACCATTGAAGATGTCATTGAATGTAACTTGAAAAAACTGGTCAATAATTTCGATAATACCAAAGACATAGAGGTAGATAAAGTAATTAAAGCCACGATCGATTACTTTGATGTGTACATCACAGACGCTGCCAATAAGGAGACTTTTTTATTGCAGGCAGGCCACAGTACTGCAGGCAGCAACTTGCTTCACCTGGTAACAGGGCCGCTAAGCGGAGAACTTTTTAAACCCGGGAATAAGGTAAAACTGGTGTTACAAAAACTACAGTGCAGGGTCACCGGAATTATATCTCCCAATACGGCAAATTTTGAATGGAAAAACGGTTCTGTTGCTTCAATCGCTAACGCCACCGCGATATTCAACGACAATGGACGTACCGCAGAAGGTCATGCCATGTACATCCATCCTAATGTAAGTTGCAGGTTTAGCAATTTCACCGTCAAAAATTGCCTGCACCTGGCACTGCATCATTATTCGGGTGGCGGTGTGTTAGGGCAAAGGCTGTATTTTGAAATGGATGGCGTTAAGGTGCTACCGACCGATCTCTATGTTTTGGAAAACGGAAAAGGGTTTGTAGCCCCGCTGGAATTTACTATGGAAAACAACCCACCCAATCTGCCGGTTGTGATCAGCAACAGTAGTTTTAAATTATACCAGACATCGGCCGTTCTTAAAGCTAAAAACTGCAATATCCTCGGCGGGCAATGCGATGGCGGTAGTTTTGAAAATTGTACCGGGGCCATAGACATCTGGGGCGCTTCTCCTACGACCTTTACCAATTGTAATTTTGGAAATTATTCTGTGCTTCGGGCCCGCCCGGGTCCAGGATTAAATGTTACTGCTGTCAACTCCAGCTTTGGCTATCTTAACTTGCAAAATGTGAATTCATTTACTGCCACTGGCGGCACGATCCAATACCTGCAAATGGATCCTAAGATCAAGGCAAAAGAAAACGTTGTCATTAAGTTGAAAAATGTAAAGCTTGTCAAGAAACAGTAATTTTTCGCTGATTTCTTCTGTTGTTGCAAAAGCATTTGTTCTTTGTCACTACCCATGACCGCCAGTGCTGTAAATACCGATCAACTGGTGGACCTGCTGTTACAAAAAGATCGGCAAGGCTACAGTGTCTTGTACGATCAATATGCCACGCCATGATGGGAATAATATTCCGGATTGTATGCGACAAACATGTGGCCGAAGATTTGCTGCAGGAAGCCATTGTAAAAGTTTGGCGGAACATTGCAGCTGTCGATCGCACCAAAGACAGTTTTTTTACCTGGTTTCAGAATATAACAAGAAACCTGGCGTTGAACTATTTACGAAGCAAGCAACACAAGACACATAAATTGCAATCGGGTTCAGAAGTTCAGGATTTCCACCAGCTATCTTCGCAAACTTTACTTGTTGAATCCATTTGGTCTTAATAAACTCGTAGGTATCCTTGAACCGAAGTATCGCGAAATAATAGACCTGATTTATTTTGATGGATATACACGGGACGAAGTGGGTAAACTATTGAATATTCAAACTGGGTACGGTAAGGACCCGAGCCAGAATGAGATTACAAATTTTGAGAGCGCATTATGGGAATGAATGATGTAAATATTTTTTTAGAATCCGGACAGGTGGAGGAGTATTGCCTGGGCCTGTTGACCGAAGCTGCCGCTGCGGAGGTGGAGGCTATGGCCAATCTCCACCCCGGGATAAAGTTTTTGATAGATACCACCAGCCGGTCATTGAATAAATATGCTGCCGGTATGGGCAAAACAGCCGGTCCTGCTCTTAAAGCAAGCATTTGGGCCACCCTGGAGCTCATCGACAAAGAAGAAAATGAATTTGCACAAGGTTTAGTGCCGCTTATTCACCAACATTCTAACCGCACCCAATGGTTGAAATTAGTTAAGCAAAAGCTACCCGCTCAATTACCCGCCACCGACTGTAGCACCATCATTCGCAACGACGGGCAATGTATGATCATCGCCATATGGGGCATAGAAGGCATGGCTGAGGAGGAACACCATCACGCACAGGAAAGTTTCCTGATACTTGAAGGCGAATGTGAATGCAGGGTCGGCAACCAGTTGATCAGGTTAAAAGCAGGTGACTATTACAAAATGCCCATGCATGTAAGACATTCGGTTACAGTTATAAAGCCGCTAGTCGGCGTTTTGCAAAGGGTAAAAGTGGCCTGAAATGCCGCATAGAGCTACCCTTTTTTTATCTACCCTTTTTTTTAAGTAATACTTTTTTAGATGATCATCTAAAAACGGGACCATCTTTGCAGCAATGCCTGGGCAGGCGGCAATGAAGTGACCTGGAAGCCTGATTTTTCAAAAAAAGATCAAATCAATAATGGGAAGAAAATACTTGAAATGGGGTATGATGGTAATATGTTGCCTGGTATTGCAAATGACTGGCCTGGCGCAAACTTCTTCAACCTATAAAAAGGAAATAGCCGATTGGGATGCCAAGCGGCGCAAAAGCCTCACAGCAGAATCCGGTTGGTTCAATCTTGCAGGCTTGTATTGGCTGGACAAAGGAAAAAACACTTTTGGCAGCAGTAAAGAAAATAAACTGGTTTTTCCGGAAGGAACGATTGATGCAAAAGCCGGGTATTTTGAATGGTCAGGCAACACGGTTAAAATGGTTGCCGCCGAGAATGTACCTGTTTTAGTGAACGGCCAGCCGTCTGCCGAAGCGATCATTTTTCACCTCGATTCCGTAGGCCGCAACCCTGTTGTCTTAACTTATAAAAATCTAAAATGGACGGTCATCCGTCGTGAAGACAAAATAGGCATTCGTTTACGCGACTTAAAAAGTGAGATGCTGACCCGTTTCAAGGGCATTGAAAGATTTCCGGCCGATACCAACTGGAGGCTGCCGGCTGTGTTGAGTAAGAACCTGCTGCAGTCAAGCATTCCAATTACCAATGTATTGGGTCAAACAACCTACCAGGTATCACCCGGCAAACTAATTTTTACCATCGATAAAAAACAATATTCACTGGATGCCCTTGATGAAGGGGAGGAGGATCTGTTTATCATTTTCGGAGACGGGACCAGTGGGGTGTCAACCTATGCTTCCGGAAGGTTTTTAGCCGTAAAAAGGCCAGGTCCTGATGGAAAGACGGTCATTGATTTTAATAAATCTTATAATCCGCCCTGTGCCTTTACGCCGTACGCTACCTGCCCGATACCTCCTTCTCAAAACCAGCTTTCTGTTGCTATTACAGCAGGTGAAAAAAATTATGAGGTGCATTAGAAGCCGGTGGCAGGCAATCGTTGAAATTTGATTGTTGTTTGTTGATAATGGAACATTCTGTCAGCTAAACTGGTATCGACAGGGCAGATCCAGGCTCAATTTGCCTGTTTTCAGCAAAATTTATCCCGAAAAGTACCACTATACCCTTACCTTCGCAGACTTTCGAAATTCATCGTGCCGTAACACGATAACAAATGCTGGCTCCGTAAAGCCAGGTTTACTGAAAACCAACCCGCCTTTGTACCGCTACCAGGGTTTGTTATCCGGCACATCACATCTAAAATTTAGTGCCCGGTATGAAATTATCCCAGTTTCGATTTGATCTTCCACTCAACCTCATTGCCCAAAACCCCACCAAGAAAAGAGAAGACAGCCGCATGATGGTCATCGACCGTAAAACCGGCAACATGGACAATAAGAACTTCCGTGACATTCTCGATTATTATGATGATAAGGATGTTTTTGTAGTAAACAACACCAAGGTTTTCCCGGCCCGTATGTATGGCCGCAAAGAGAAAACAGGTGCCAAAATAGAAGTGTTTCTGCTTCGTGAGCTGAACAAGCCCAACCGTCTTTGGGATGTGATCGTAGACCCGGCCCGTAAGATCCGTGTCGGTAATAAATTATATTTTGGTGAAAACGACGAACTGGTAGCAGAAGTAATCGATAATACCACCAGCCGTGGACGTACCATCCGCTTTTTGTGGGATGATACCGACGAGGCTTTCCGTAACATGCTCGATTTCCTGGGCGAAACTCCTTTACCCAAGTACATTAAACGCATACCCGACCAGGAAGATAAGGAGCGTTACCAGACCGTATATGCCAAGCACGAAGGTGCAGTAGCGGCTCCAACTGCCGGTTTGCACTTTAGCGAGCAATTGATCAAGCGTTGCGAAATTAAAGGGATCCGTTTTGCAGAAGTTACCCTGCACACCGGCCTTGGCACTTTCCGCCCTATCGAGGTAGAAGACCTGAGCAAACACAAGATGGACGCTGAGTATTATCGCATCGACGAAGCGGCCTGCCGTATCGTAAACAAAGCAAAAGAAGGGAGCCACCGCATTTGTTCTATCGGTACCACCACCATGCGTTGCATGGAAACCTCTTTCAGTGCCGAAAAGCTGCTGAAACCATCAGAAGGCTGGACCAACCATTTTATCCACCCGCCTTATAATTTTAATGTGGCCGATAGCCTGGTGACCAATTTTCACCTGCCCAAAACCAGCCTGCTGATTATGGCCTGTGCCTTTGCCGGTTACGACCTGATAATGGAAGCCTATAAAAAAGCCATTAAGGATAAGTATCGCTTCTTTACGTATGGAGATGCGATGTTGATTATCTAAGTAAATATTTAGTTGACAAAAAGCCATTCCATTTTTGGGGTGGCTTTTTAAGTTTTGGGACTGCTTTAAAAATCGGTATGTTGTAAAATACCCTCGCTTTGTTACATTTTTTTGATAAAATTGCCCCATTTCTGTTACAAGTATTCTGTAACTTACCCTTATTTTGTTACAAAAATGATTAAAATTTACCCTAATTTTGTTACATGTTTAGTAGGGATATCACCACAGAACTGGCTGCCTGGATAAAAAAGGATAATAGAAAACCCCTTGTTTTAAGAGGCGCAAGGCAAGTAGGTAAGACTACGATAATTAAAGAACTGGGCAAATTATGTAAGCAATTTATTTACCTCAATCTTGAACTGCCTGAAGATAAAATTCCTTTTGAGCAGTTTACAACGATGGAGACGCTCATTCAAACTATATTTTTGATTAAAAACAAACACTATTCTGAAAGGCAGCACACATTGGTTTTTATAGATGAAATACAGGAATACCCGCCCGCGTTAAATATGCTCCGGTATTTTTTTGAACAACAACCTGAAATTCCTGTAATTGCAGCTGGCAGTACATTGGAATCACTGTTTGACAAGAATATTCATTTTCCGGTTGGCAGGGTTGAATTTAAGGTTTTAAGGCCGGCGTCGTTTGTTGAATTTTTAGGCGCATTAGACGAAAAGCTGGTTTTAGAGAAGGTCAGGGAAATTCCGCTTCCTGTGTTTGCACATAATGTACTATTGAAGTTATTCCACACTTATGCCATAATTGGGGGTATGCCTGAAATAGTAAGTCATTACGCCAAATACAAGGATATTACCGCGCTTTCCTCTATTTATGATTCTTTAATTACAGCCTACCTCGATGACGTAGAGAAATATGCAGTGACAACCAACCAGGTACAATTGATCCGGCATGCGATAACTACTTCTTTTCAAGAGGCAGGGAAACGTATCACTTATGAAGGGTTTGGCAACTCAGGATATCGTTCGAGGGACATGGGAGAAGCGCTACGGACCCTGGAAAAGGCTTTTCTGATTCAACTAATCTTTCCGCAAACGGGGGCTACCTTACCGCTGGCACCTGACCTCAAAAAAAAGCCAAGACTACAAGTATTAGATACAGGGATGCTTAATTATTTCGCCGCCATACAGTCTGAAATAATTCAAACACAGGACTTAGGCAGCGTTTATAAGGGAACAATGATTGAACATTTGGTGGGTCAGGAAATACTATCCCACCAATATCTATCACTAAGCAGACTTAATTATTGGGTTCGGGAAAAATCTACTTCCACCGCTGAAGTAGATTTCTTGTATGTATTCGAAGGCAAGCTAATTCCGGTGGAAGTCAAATCAGGCGTATCTGGAAAATTAAAATCGCTGCATTTGTTTATGGATATGGCCCCGCATAATATGGCCATACGGTTTTACAGCGGCGAAATAGACATCACAGAAATTATAACAGCAGGCGGTAAAAAGTATCACCTGCTGAGCCTTCCTTACTATCTCGTTTCACAATTGGATAATTATTTGGAGTGGTTTCAAAAAAAGATAAGCCCGGCCGAATAGCTCAGCAAACTGTGTCTAAGCTGGTGTGAATAAGCATTTCGGCCACGCTGAGAATTAGATAACAAGGCATCTGAAAGGTATCCTCCCCAGGTTTTCCCACATCTTGCCAACATTTTTTAGAAAAACTTCAAAAAAGTCTTGTCAGATAAGTATCAGACCCCTACTTTTGCACTCCCAATTCGAAAACGGGGTCTTTGAATATGTCACAACGAATCAGAATAAAGTTGCAGTCTTACGACCATAACCTGGTTGATAAATCTGCTGAAAAAATTGTGAAAACAGTACGCAGTACTGGAGCAGTAGTAACAGGACCTATTCCACTGCCTACCCACAAAAAGATCTTTACAGTATTGAAATCGCCACACGTAAACAAGAAGGCACGTGAACAGTTCCAGTTAAGCACCCACAAACGCTTATTGGACATTTACACCAGCAGCAGCCGCACCGTGGATGCTCTGAGTAAGCTGGACCTGCCAAGTGGTGTTGAAGTGGAAATCAAAGCATAAAAGACGGAAGGCCATAAGCCTGACGCAAAACGCTGGAAGCTTTATGCAACAGCACAGTTCTTAAAAACATTTCGTCATCTCTCAACTTCCAATTGGAAATAAAAGAGCTCTGATATTAAAACATACATCCCGGCATAAAAACCGGGGTACATATGAACAAGCCTTTCAGGGTTTGTTTACTAACGGTACTTCTGAATTGATACGCATCTGAGCAAGTCAAAGAAAGCATCAAACAAAAAGAAAAGGTCGTTAGCAAACTGGGATTGAAGTAAATAAATCAAGGTCCGTCACCACCCCCCGGTGACCATTGACCAACGACTACCTTACTGTCCTTCTAACTCTGCCGGGCACAAACCGATCTAAATGAAAGGAATTATTGGTAAAAAAATCGGAATGACCAGCATCTTCGATCCCAATGGCAAGCAAACTGCTTGTACGATTATAGAAGCTGGCCCTTGCGTAGTTACGCAGGTTAAAACCATCGAATCAGATGGTTACGCCGCACATCAGTTGGCTTTCGGTGATAAAAAAGAAAAGCATACTACAAAAGCTGAAAAAAATCACTTCGCTAAAGCACAATCTTCTCCAAAAAGTTTTGTAAAAGAATTTCGCGGGTATTCACTTGAAAAGAACCTTGGTGAAACTGTCACTGTTGACATTTTTGCTGAAGGCGACAAAGTGGAAGTTGTTGGAACCACCAAGGGTAAAGGTTTCCAGGGTGTTGTAAAACGCCATGGTTTCAAGGGTGTGGGTCAGCAATCGCATGGTCAGCACGATCGTCAGCGTGCACCAGGTTCTATCGGTAACTCATCCGATGCAAGCCGTGTATTCAAAGGCATGCGCATGGGTGGCCGCATGGGCTGCGACAGGGTGAAAGCGAAAGGATTGAAAGTATTAAAAGTATTTCCAGACAAAAATTATATCCTGGTTACCGGTTCGGTTCCCGGCCATAATGGTTCTATCGTTTTAATTCAGAAATAAACGGACAGATGCATACAATGCGTCTCTACAAAAATCAGAATTACAACAATCATTACGGATCAATAAAACAAACAGAAATGCAAATCGACGTTTTAAATATAGAAGGCCAGAAGACCGGCAGAACAGTGGACTTACCAGAAGATATATTTGGTATCGAGCCTAACAATCACGTGGTTTACTTAGCCGTAAAAGCTTACCTGGCTGCACAACGCACCGGTACGCACAAAGTAAAAACCCGTGCTGAAGTACAGGGTGCAAGCCGCAAACTTCACAAACAAAAAGGTACAGGTGGAGCCCGTAAAGGTAATATCCGTAACCCTTTGTACAAAGGTGGTGGTACCATCTTTGGCCCAAAACCGCACAGCTACGACATTAAGCTGAATCGTAAAGTGAAAGATCTTGCCAAGATCAGCGCACTGAGCTACAAAGCAAAAGAGAACGCCATCGTGATCATTGAAGATCCTAAAATGGACGCTCCAAAAACCAAGACTGTTTTAACACTGTTGAAAAGTCTGAACGCAACTGGTAAAAAAGCGTTGGTGGTTTATCCTGAATACAACGATAATTTTTTCCTGAGCTTACGTAACATACCAAAAGTAGAAGGTGCTTTATTAAGCGACATTCACACTTACGGTATTGTAAACGCTGATGTAATGGTGTTTACCGAAAGTGCAGCAAAGATTTTTAGCGACGCAGAAGTTGCCGAAGCATAATTGATCAAATAACGTTTAAGTTATAATAAGATGAAACTGACAGATGTATTAATAAAGCCGATTTTAACCGAGAAGGTAAACAAGCAAACTGAAAAGTTTCGCCGTTACACTTTCATCGTAGATCGCAAAGCTAACAAGCTGGAGATCAAAAAGGCAGTAGAAGAGTTTTATGGTGTAAGCGTTGTAGACGTAAATACACTGGTAATTCCTGCTAAAGCTAAAAACCGCCAGACAAAATCGGGCGTAATCAGCGGCCGCAAACCAGCTAAGAAAAAAGCCATGGTGCAGGTAGCAGAAGGCGAAGAAATCAATCTGTACGGAGAGATTTAAAGCCCCCCGACCCCCGCTGGGGGAGGAAGACCGAGGATTAAAGAACAACGGTGAGTTTAAACAAATCGTAAATCTGAAATCCGAAATCACAAATCAAAAAGTATGGTGAAAAGCTAACACCGCTAAGATTAGCTTAAAGTAGAAACAAGAAACTTCAAAGAAATACAATGGCTTTAAAGAAGTACAAACCAATGACCGCCGGTACACGCTGGAGAATTGGAAATGCTTATGCTGAAGTAACTACCAACGTTCCTGAAAAGAGCCTGGTAGAACCATTAGGCAGAACGGGTGGACGTAACTTCCAGGGACGTCGCGCCATGAGATATATTGGTGGTGGTCACAAACGCCAGTACCGTATCATCGATTTCAAACGTGATAAGAAAGGTATCGAAGCTACCGTAGCTACGATCGAGTACGATCCGAACCGTACAGCATTTATTGCTTTGCTCAATTATGCTGATGGCGAAAAGCGTTACATCATTGCCCCACAGGGTTTACAGGTAGGTGCAAAAGTTATCAGTGGTGATAACGTAGCTCCTGAACTTGGAAATGCTTTGCAGTTCAAGTTTATGCCTTTGGGTACAATGGTTCACAACATAGAAATGCAACCTGGCCAGGGTGGTAAACTTGTACGCAGTGCAGGTGGAAGTGCCCAGCTGAGCAATAAGGAAGAAAAATACGCAGTGTTGAAAATGCCAAGTGGCGAATTGCGTAAGGTGTTGATCAAATGTTATGCAACAGTTGGTGTTGTTTCCAACAGCGATCATAACCTGGAAAGTGCGGGTAAAGCTGGTGTTAACCGTTGGAAGGGCCGTCGTCCACGTGTACGTGGTGTTGCGATGAACCCGGTAGATCACCCGATGGGTGGTGGTGAAGGAAGGGCATCCGGCGGACATCCACGCAGCCGTAATGGTAAGTATGCTAAGGGAGAAAAAACAAGAACACGTACCAAATCTTCAAACAAACTGATCATCCAGCGCCGCGACGGTAGTAAGATCAAGTAAGTAGTGAAGAGTGAGTAGCGAGTGGCTGAAAATTGTAAATCGTAAATCTTAAATAGAATGGGTCGTTCGATTAAAAAAGGTCCTTATGTAGATGCAAAGTTGGAGAAGAAAATCACCAACGTCATCGAGGGCAAAACTAAAAAAGGGGTTATTAAGACTTGGAGCCGCCGCTCTACTATTACACCCGAATTTGTAGGACAAACCTTTGCCGTACATAATGGTAACAAATTCATTCCGGTTTATGTAACTGAATTTATGGTGAGCCATAAACTTGGTGAATTTGCACCAACCCGCCAGTTCCGTGGACATAGCGGTAGCAAAAAGTAATTAGTATCAACAATTAGGAATTAGGGATTGGGTTTTGGCAAAGGATTTCCTTACACCATATACCTTACACCTTACGCCTTAAACCAAATAAAATGGAAGCTGTAGCAAGACTAAGAAATAACCCTACTTCACCACGCAAAATGCGTTTGCTGGTTGACCTGGTTCGTGGAATGGAAGTGACCAAAGCATTGGCCATCCTCGATCACCATGCAAAGCATAGTGCAGTGCCGCTGAGTAAATTGGTAGCAAGTGCAGTAGACAACTGGAAGCAAAAAAATGATGGTGCAGACGAAAGCGGCCTGGTTGTGAAAACAATCATGGTTGATGAAGCCCGCAGCATTAAAAGAATGCGCCCCGCCCCGCAAGGCCGTGGTTACCGCATCAAGAAACGCAGCAATCACGTAACCGTAATTGTTGATTCTAAAAACTAAAAGAAAAATAGCCGGGGAACGAAGGCGTGATCATACAAATTCTGTTTCTAAGCTTTTAACCAATTTCAATTTTATAAAAACATGGGTCAAAAAACTAATCCTATCGGTAACAGGCTCGGAATTGTTCGTGGCTGGGAGAGCAATTGGTTTGGTACAAAAAAAGATTTTGCTGGAAAACTGATCGAAGATCACAAGATCCGCACGTATCTGATGGCACGTATCAATAAAGGTGGTATCGCCAAGATCGTTATCGAACGTACCCTCAATAAACTGATCGTTACGATTCACACGTCTAAGCCAGGTATCATAATTGGTAAAGGTGGTGGAGAGGTTGATCGTATCAAGGAAGAATTAAAGAAATTGACCGGCAAAGAAGACGTTCAGATTAACATCCTGGAGATTCGTCGTCCTGAGGTAGATGCTATGATCGTAGCTGATACTATTGCCCGCCAGATAGAAAACCGTATCAACTTCAAACGTGCTATCAAAATGTCTATCCAGTCTGCGCTCCGCATGGGTGCCGAAGGGATCAAGGTAAAAGCTAGCGGTCGTTTGGGTGGTGCTGAGATTGCCCGTAGCGAAGAGATCAAAGCTGGCCGTGTTCCGCTTCATACTTACCGTATGGATATTGACTACGCCAACGTTTTTGCCCAGACTGTTTATGGTAAAATTGGTTTGAAGGTTTGGATATGTAAAGGTGAAGTATTGAGCAAGAGAGATTTGAACCCGAACATCGTTGCCGGTGGTAAAGAAGGTGGCGGACAGGATCAGCAACGTCCGGGTGGAGACAGGAGAGACGATCGCCGTGATGACCGTGGCGGACGTGGCGGTGGAGACCGTGGTGGTCGCCGTGATGATAACCGTGGTGGCGGTGGCGGTGGAAACCGTGGTGGTGCCGGCGGAGGTGGAGGTCGCAGATAATCTTAATGGTTATCACCTCAATACCAACCGAAATAAAATTTTAGAATTTCAAATTGAATATAAATGTTACAACCGAAGCGTTCAAAACACAGGAAACAACAGAAAGGTCGCATACGTGAAGTGGCAAAACGCGGGGCTTCTATTTCATTCGGTTCATTTGCCTTAAAAGCAATGGAACCGGTATGGTTGAACAGCCGCCAGATTGAGAGTGCACGCCAGGCGATGACCCGTGCTATGAAAAGGGAAGGAAGTGTATGGATCCGTGTTTTTCCTGATAAAATAATTACTGCCAAGCCTGCAGAGGTAAGGATGGGTAAGGGTAAAGGTAATCCTGAATATTGGGCAGCCGTAGTAGAACCAGGACGTATCCTGTTCGAATGTGATGGTGTACCGATGCAGGTGGCAATTGACGCCATGAAACTGGCAGCCGATAAATTGCCTATCAAAACCAAGTTCATTGTTCGCCGTGATTATATCGCATAAGAATCCCGTTCGACCGGGGTTTGCAAATACCAAATATTAAACAAGATGTCTAAGAAAATAGATTTTAACCGCAGCCTGAAAGAATTCTCACAGGAAGACTTACAGGCCCGTATCCAGGATGATGAAGTAAGGATCAAAAAAATGTCTTTTGCCCATACCATCACCCCGCTTGAAAACCCGATGAGTATCCGCGATATGCGCCGGGACCTGAGCCGTATGAAAACAGAATTGCGTAAGCGTCAGTTAGGTGCTTAATCAAGTAAAAAGTATTTAGTACAAAGAATATAGTACAAAGAAATTAGTACAAAGTACACAGACAGGAAAGGTTCAGGTCTTTGTACTAAAATCTAAAATCTACGTACTAAAAAAAAACCAACAATGGAAGAAAGAAATTTGCGTAAAACCAGGACAGGTGTTGTTACAAGCAATAAAATGGATAAGACCATTACTGTTGCTGTAGAACGTAAAGTAAAACACCCTATCTACGGTAAGTTCATTAAAAAGACTACCAAACTTCACGCCCACGATGGCACTAACGAGTGCAGCGAAGGTGATGTAGTAAAGATCATGGAAACCCGCCCGCTGAGCAAAACAAAGCGGTGGCGTTTGGTGGAAGTGATTGAGAAAGTAAAATAATAATAAAGTATTCAAGCTGTATTCACCAATACCTAAGGTTTGGGTTGCAGCCTCTGAAATAATCGTTTTAATTGCTCATAGCATATAGCTATTGGCTCAAAGCTAAAAAAGATGATTCAGCAAGAAAGCAGGCTAAACGTAGCAGATAACAGCGGCGCCAAAGAAGTTCTTTGTATCCGTGTATTGGGAAACAGCGGCCAGGATTATGCAAAAATAGGAGACAAGATTGTTGTTACTGTTAAGGATGCAATTCCTGCCGGTGGTATCAAAAAAGGAACCGTTACCAAAGCCGTTATTGTTCGTACAAAAAACAAATTACGCCGCAAGGATGGTTCTTATATCCGTTTCGACGACAATGCCGTGGTATTGTTGAATAACTCAGACGAACCACGCGGTACCCGCATCTTCGGCCCGGTAGCCCGTGAGTTGCGTGATAAAGGGTATATGAAAATTATTTCCCTCGCTCCTGAGGTTCTTTAAAATAAGCACAACGCAGTACGCTGGACGCTAAACGCTGAAAGCCGAAAGCAAAAAATAAAATTTAAGCTAAGCGTACAGCGTTTAGCGTTCAGCTTCAAGCATTAAATAAAATGGTAAACAGATTCAAACCTAAGTTCAACATTAAGAAAGGCGATGCCGTAGTGGTGATTGCCGGTGATGACAAGGATCCAAAGAAATCGCACACCGTATTAGCTGTGTTTCCTGACAAGGCTAAAGTATTGGTGGAAGGTGTTAACATCCAGACCCGTCATACCAAACCTTCGGCTCAGAACACCAAAGGTGGTATCGTTAAAAAGGAAGCACCTATCGCAATTTCTAACGTAATGCTTTGGGATGCCAAAGCCGGTGCTGCCACCAAGGTGTCTCGTACCCGTGTTGAAGGGAAATTAGTTCGTGTATCTAAAAAATCCGGGGAGGTTATAAAATAATGGCTACAACTACTTATGCGCCACGTTTAGTGGACAAATACAAAAAAGAAGTGATACCGGCACTGATGAAAAAGTTCGGTTACACTACAGTGATGCAGGCTCCCAAGCTTACAAAAATCTGTGTTAACCGTGGTGTTAACGGCGCGGTAACCGACAAAAAACTGGTTGATATTGCTGTGGATGAACTGAGCAACATCACTGGTCAGAAAGCGGTTTCTACCATGTCTAAAAAGGATATCTCCAATTTCAAATTGCGTAAGAACATGCCCATTGGTGCAAAAGTTACTTTACGTGGCGAGAAAATGTACGAATTCCTTGATCGCCTGGTAAGTGTGGCCCTTCCACGTGTACGTGACTTCAAAGGTATCAACGATAAAGCGTTTGATGGCCGTGGTAACTACACATTGGGTATTACTGAGCAGATCATTTTCCCTGAAATTGATATCGATAAAGTGAACAAGATCACTGGTATGGATATCACTTTTGTTACCACTGCAAACACCAACGAAGAAGCATTTGAATTGCTTAAAGAATTGGGTATGCCGTTCAAAGGGGTTAAAAAAGAAGAAACAAACTAAAAAAACTGTGGATAGCTACAAAGCGAATTTTCGTCTTTGTACTAAATACTAAAATTTAAATACTCAAACATGGCAAGAGAATCAATTAAAGCCAGGCAACGTAAAAGAGAGAAGATGGTTGCCCAGCATGCTGAAAAACGCGCTGCTTTAAAAGCTGCCGGTGATTACCAGGCTTTGGATTTGCTTCCGAAGAATGCTTCACCCGTTCGCCTGCACAACCGTTGTCAGCTAACCGGTCGTCCTAAAGGTTACATGCGTCACTTTGGTGTATGCCGTAACATGTTCCGCGACATGGCCCTGGGTGGTAAAATACCTGGTGTTAAGAAAGCCAGCTGGTAAGCACACAGCCTGTTTTATCCGGCAGGAAAAATTGAGCCAAAAGCTCTGAGCCGAAAGCCTCGGGTTATCTGTTGATAAGTCTGAAGGAACTACGGTTGGATTATTGGTAACAACATTTTTAAAAATATCATTGAATATAACATGGTAACAGATCCTATAGCAGATTTCCTTACGAGGATTCGCAATGCCCAAATGGCCAATCACCGTATCGTTGAAATCCCTGCTTCAAAATTGAAAAAGCGTATGACTGAGATCCTTTACGAAAAAGGATACATTCTCCGTTACAAATTTGAAGAGGATACCAAACAAGGTATGATCAAGATCGCCTTGAAATACGATCCCAACACAAAGCAACCTGCCATCAACAGCATGGAAAGGGTAAGCCGTCCAGGTCTTCGCCAGTACGCAAGTCCTGCTGAATTCCGCAGGGTTCTTAATGGTTTGGGTATCGCTATCATCAGTACATCTAAAGGTGTAATGACAGATAAAGAAGCAAAATCTCAAAATGTTGGTGGAGAGGTTCTTTGCTATATCAGCTAAGCACTACCGCCGATTGAAGATAAACGGGTTTGACAATTAAGCCCCCGTCGTGGCTGAACACGAACCTGAATTTGAACATTATAAATTAAAACCGACATGTCTCGTATTGGAAAAAAATTACTGCCCGTTCCCGATGGTGTTACAATCACTATCAATAAGGATAACGTGGTGACAGTAAAAGGGCCTAAAGGCGAATTGAAGCAGGCAATTGACCGTGATATTATTGTAGAAGTAAAAGATGGTGTAGCCGAAGTAAAGCGTCCTACCGACCAGATCCGTCACCGTGCCATGCATGGATTGTACCGCTCTTTAATTGGTAACATGGTTACCGGGGTTACTGAGGGTTTCAAAAAGAATCTTGAATTAGTGGGTGTGGGTTTTAAAGCCAGCAACCAGGGAAATGTTTTGGATCTTGCTTTAGGTTATTCTCACAATATCATTTTCGAAATACCTAGTGAAATTAAGGTTTCTACACTGCAGGAAAAAGGTCAGAACCCAAAGATCATGATGGAAGCGATCGATAACCAATTACTCGGACAGGTTGCAGCAAAACTGCGCAGCTTACGTAAACCAGAGCCATACAAAGGAAAGGGTGTTCGTTATGCAGGTGAAATCGTTCGTAAGAAAGCAGGTAAGGCAGCAGGTAAATAGTTTGTTAGTTGATTGGTTGATTAGTTTACTGGTAAAACAGAAACTAACACTATCACTCAACTAATCAACAAGTAAACTAATCAACAAATCAACTAACACCCGGCAGCATCGGGAGTTTAAATAGAAACAACATGAATTCAAAACTCGTACAAAGGCAGAAGATCCGTTATCGCATTCGTAAGAAGGTGAACGGTGTGGCCGCAAAACCACGTCTTTCTGTTTATCGCAGCAATTCAGATATATATGCGCAATTGATTGATGATGCAAATGGCGTTACGCTGGCTGCAGCTTCTTCAAGACAAGCAGATATCGCTGCCCAGAAAATAACTAAGGTTGAAAAAAGCAAACTGGTAGGCCAGGCAATAGCTTTAAAAGCTACTGAACTCGGAATTACTGCCTGCGTTTTTGATCGTGGTGGTAACCTTTACCATGGCCGCATTAAAAGTGTAGCTGATGGTGCAAGAGAAGGCGGTCTGCAATTCTAAGAATTTGCAAATCTGCAAATTTGCAAAACTTGTCCCGATCCGTCGGGAGCTGCAAATTGGTTAGAAGAAATCGTAATTCGTAAATCGTAATTCGTAAATCACAATGTCGAAATTAATTTATAACTATGTTAAGGCAGGCGACCTGGAGTTGAAAGACAAGGTGGTGTCTATTAACCGTGTTACTAAAACTACAAAGGGCGGACGCTCATTTAGTTTTTCTGCCCTGGTAGTAGTAGGTAACGAAGCCGGCGTAGTAGGTCATGGTCTTGGTAAAGCAAAAGAAGTTCAGGAAGCTATTACAAAAGGTATAGAAGATGCAAAGAAGAACCTGATTAAAGTTCCGATCATGCATGGTACTATTCCTCATGAGCAATGGATCAAAGAAGGCGCAGCTAAGGTTTTCATGAAGCCAGCAGCTCATGGTACCGGTGTAATTGCCGGAGGTAGCATGAGGGCGGTTTTGGAGAGTGTTGGTATTACCGACGTTCTTGCAAAAAGCCTGGGTTCTGCCAATCCTCACAACGTGGTAAAAGCTACATTCAAAGCTTTGGCCAGCCTGAGGGAACCAATCGCAGTTGCCAAAACACGCAACATCGGTTTGAAAAAAGTATTTAACGGATAAATAAAATTGGTCACTTGGTCAATGGTCATTGGGTCAGTCCCATTATTGACTTATTGACTTATTGACTTATTGACTTATTGACCCAATGACTAATAATATGAAAAAGGTAAAAATTACACAGGTAAAAAGCGTCATCGACCGTCCAGAACGTCAGAAAAGGACTATGATCGCTTTGGGTATCAAAAAGATGAACGGTTCTGTAGAAGTAGAAGCTACACCGCAAATCCTCGGCATGATCACTAAGGTAAACCACCTGGTGACTGTTGTTGATGCCTAATTAAAAGATGAATTGGATATTGTCAATGGCTTTTCATTTTCACATTTCCACATCTTCACATTTCCACATTTAACAGCGAGGGGTGATACCCCGTTAAGTTCAAAATCAAATACAACCGATGAAATTACATGAGTTAAGGCCTGCAAAAGGCGCAACGCACAAAGAAAAAAGAATTGGCCGTGGTGAAGCATCCGGTAAAGGTGGTACCTCTACAAAAGGTAACAAGGGTGGACAGAGCCGCGCTGGTTATAAGAGCAAAATGGCCCACGAAGGTGGACAGATGCCTATCCAACGTCGTATCCCTAAGCGTGGATTTAAAAACCATGCACGTGTAGAAGCTAAAGTATTTAACCTGGGACAAATTGATCAGCTTGCTGAGAAATATGCGATCACAGAATTTACTTTGGAGAACCTGTATGTAAACGGTTTAATCAGCCAGACGGATACTGTAAAGATCCTGGCTAATGGTGAACTGAAAACCAAACTTACTTTCAAAGTAAATGCTGCCAGCGAAAAAGCCAAAGCAGCGATTGAAGCAGCAGGTGGCACACTGGAAATAGTGAAATAATAAAAGCTCCTTTTTGCAAACCCTTACTGACAAACACAGAAGGGTTTGTGTTTTTAATTACATTTGAGGTTCAAAGAAAAAACTTGTAAGACACCCTGTGAAAAAATTAATTCAGACACTTAAGAATATTTGGAGCATTGATGAATTGCGGCAGAAAATACTGGTGACATTATTGTTGTTGCTGGTATACCGTTTTGGAACCCACATCGTACTCCCTGGTATAGACCCAACCAAATTGGATGCAGTTAAAGGCCAGGCTGGTGGATTGCTCGGATTGTTCGACCAGTTTGCCGGAGGTGCGTTTTCGCAGGCTTCTATTTTGGCCCTCGGGATCATGCCATACATTTCAGCTTCTATCTTCATGCAGTTGATGACCATCCTGGTTCCTCAATTACAAAAAATTCAGAAAGAAGGTGATAGCGGCCGCAAAAAAATCAACCAATGGACGCGGTATCTTACCGTGATCGTTACTGCATTCCAGGCCGGCGCTTATATCGCATACTTAAATACACCAGGTTATAAAGAGGCCCAGATTGCATCTTACGCTCCTTACTTTTGGTTGAGCACAGTTGTAATCTTAACCGTTGGAACTTTGTTTGTAATGTGGCTGGGTGAGAGAATTACCGACAAAGGTCTTGGTAATGGTACTTCTCTGATCATCATGGTGGGTATCCTGGCACGTCTTCCACAATCTATCATTCAGGAATTTGTGGCCAAGCAAGCTAAAGGCGGTGGCGGTATGTTGATATTCCTCGTGGAAATCGCGGTACTGATTGCTATCATCATGGGCTTGATTGTGCTGGTTCAAGGGGTTAGAAAAATTACGATTAATTACGCCAAGCAAATTGTTGGCAACCGCCAGATTGGTGGTGCCAGGCAGTTCCTTCCACTGAAAGTGAACAGCAGTGGTGTAATGCCGATCATCTTTGCACAGGCGATCATTTTTATCCCTACGATCTTTGCCCGGTTCGATACCAGCGGTGGTTTGATGAAAATATTGAACGACCATAGCAATATCTGGTACATGCTGCTTTACTCTGTACTTGTAATTGGTTTCACATTCCTGTACACAGCTTTGATATTTAACCCAAAGCAAATAGCCGAAGACCTGAAGAGGAACAATGGCTTTATTCCGGGTGTTAAGCCTGGTCAGCCTACGGCGGACTACATCGGTTCAGTAATGGATAAGATCACTTTACCAGGTGCCATATTGCTGGCGATGGTGGGTATCCTTCCCGGTATCGCACAAAAAATGGGTGTTACATCTGGCTTTAGTAGTTTCTTTGGTGGTACCAGTTTGTTGATTATGGTGGGTGTTGTTCTCGATACACTCCAGCAGATAGAAACACAATTGCTGATGCGCCAGTATGATGGTTTGATGAGCGGTGGCAGGATACAGGGCCGCCAGGCAACGACCAGTTCGCCTATTTAATTAAAAAACCAACGGCAGGATAATACAGCAGTAGCTGATTTGTTATTAGCCCGGATGAAATAATTGAAACCTGTCAGTATTAATTGGCAGGTTTTTTTACTTGTAGGAGAAACGGGGTTTCGGTTTAAAAAGAAAAGTACTCTGCAGCATGATGCTGCAGAAATGATATGCAAACGAATATGATTTTTTACAAGACAAAAGACGAAATAGAAATAATGCGGCACAGCGCCTTGCTGGTTGGCGACGCCCTTGCTGCCGTTGCTGCTATTATTAAGCCGGGAGCCACCACGATGCAATTAGATACGCTGGTTCATGAGTTTATCCATGACAATGGCGGCGTTCCAAGCTTCCTGGGTTACCGTGGCTACCCTTTTGCCGCATGCATCAGTGTAAATGATGCGGTGGTTCATGGTTTCCCAAACAATAACGAACTAAAGGAGGGAGATGTGGTAAGTGTGGATGTAGGTGTGTTTAAGAATGGTTATCATGGAGACAGTGCCTACACTTTTGCTCTTAACGATGTTAGTGATGAGGTAAAAAAACTGATGAAGGTTACCAAAGAATCTTTGTACAAAGCAATAGAGAAGGCCGTTTCCGGCCAACGGACTGGAGATATTGCTTATGCGATACAGGACTATACTGAAAAGCAGAATAAATATGGTGTTGTGAGAGACCTCGTAGGTCATGGTCTTGGCCGTGAGCTCCACGAGGAGCCTCAGGTACCCAACTTTGGCAAAAGGGGTGATGGTACCAAGCTGAAAGAAGGGTTGGTAATTGCGATAGAGCCGATGATCAATCTTGGGAAGAAGGAAGTTTACACCGACGAAGATGGCTGGACTATCAAAACAAAGGATGGCAAACCCTCCGTACACTACGAACACAACGTATGCATACAAAAAGGCAAGGCCGATATACTCAGTTCCTTTGCCGCCATTGAAGCGGCCGAAAAAGCAAATCCATACTTGTTTTCCGGATATTAGTGTATCCGTTTCAAATTATTTAGACTGGCATCATAGCTTTAAAAACCTTTCGGTCATTCCGGAAGGTTTTCACATTTAAAACAAAAAGTTATGAGTGTAGAACTGCAAAAATTCAGCAACAACCCTGAAGAAAACTTTCGCATGGAGAACGAGTTTTTGAAAATGAAACTAGCGGCCCAGTTTGGTGGCGACTTTGGTAACATGTCGGGAAATCTGCCACCTGAAATTGAAAACCAATTCCTGAAAAATGTCCTGCAATTTGAAAATCACGTTGCCGGCAAACAGCCAGAGATGAAAAAAGTAAAGGAACTGATCGGGAATCCTGAGTTAACTGATAGCGCTTCGTTGCCCAACGACGCACTTGCAGAAGCCCTTCAGCAGGTAAACCGGCATTACCAGGAGCACGGCTACAATGTAAATTTTGTAGCCGATTATCCGGATCGGATCAAATACGAATTCATGACCGGCGAATTATTGGAACATGAAACCGACAGTAGTTTTATGATGCCCGGCATGATTTGTAATTTTATCTACGAAGAGTTCCACCCAAACCATGCCTATGATATAGAAGAGCAGGCGCGTAAATTTATTAATGCATGGCTACAGCAGGACATCAAAGCTTTTGAACTTTTGCTGGGCGACAACATACCCCTTGACCCACATCAACTTTTAACCCAGGCAGAAGTAATACAGCGGATACAGCACGTATTTGATTCGTTTGTTTCTTTCAAAAACTATGACTATATCATTGACGAGGTAAGCTACGACATGGATGAAGAACAAGGTTTAGCAATGGCTTACGCCGAGGGCGCCATTAAATATGATGCCATCATGGAAAGCGGTGAGATTTTACATTTTGTTGGACCCATGAAAATATATTTTGCGCTAGGCTATTATTGGGATGTGATGTTTTTTGTGATGCCCGGATTTAAGTGGAAATAGGAATGATGGTTATTCTCCATAGTCCACCCTCCAGATAATATTTGAAAAGTCGTCGGTGACTAACATAGAACCCTCAGGAAGCAACGTTACACCCACCGGCCTTCCATATACCCTATCTTTTTTAAGGTCGGCAATAAAGCCTTGCAGGAAGTCTTCCGGAGGTCCGGAGGGTTTTCCATTTTTGAATGGAACAAAGACGACTCTATAACCTGACAGCACCTTTCGGTTGGAAGAGCCATGCTCGGCAATAAATGCGCCGTTCCTGTATCGCTCAGGGAACTTGTTTTTTGTATAAAAGGCCAAACCAAGGCAGGCATTATGTGAGCCCATATCTATGTCGGGGATGATCGTATTTTTTACTTTTGCCAATTCCTGGTCCTTAACCCTTGGATCGCGGTGCTGGCCCCAATACACATAAGGCCAGCCATAGAATCCGCCGTCTTTTACACTGGTGAAAAAATCGGGTACCAGGTCATCACCAAGTCTGTCACGCTCATTTACAACGGTCCACAATGTGTTCGTTCCTGGTGCCCAGTCCATCCCAACCGGATTGCGCAGCCCGTCTGCATATACTCTTTGGCCGGTACCATCCAGGTTCATTTCAAGTATGCAGGCGCGGAGTATCTCTTCGTTAATTCCGTGTCCTAAAGCATTGCTCGCTGATCCGATGGCTACATACAATTTGGATTGACCAGCATTTGTGATAATATTTTTTGTCCAATGCTTGTTATGCTTGCCAGCAGGCAGATCTGCAATCTTTTGGGCAACAGCCGTGATCTTTGAGTCTCCCGGGTTATAGGGGTAGCGAAGGATAGCATTGGTGTTGGCAACGTATAGCCAATTTCCGATTTGTAACATTCCGAATGGCTGCTCCAGGCCCGATTTGGCCGTGAGAAATGTATCCCTGAAATCAGGAAACCCATCTTTGTCGGTATCCCTTAACAAAATGATCCTGTCTTTGCTGTGACTGAGGTTCTTGGATTTTGCTGCCCCTAGTATCGTTCCTGCAATTTGCTCCCAAATGTTATAGTTGGAATTACTCTCCGCCACCAGTATATCGCCATTGGACGTGACATACATCCATCTTGGATTTTCAAAACCATTGGCATAAAGAGTAACCTTAAACCCAGGCGGCGCTGTAGGTGTCCGGCCATTTTTCCACCCAATGGCGCGGCTGAAATTAATGGCAGATTTGGTGGCAAAGGGCTGAGGTAAGGAATCTTTAACCTGTGTAAAACCGGCGACTGAGACCCCCAACAAAATGCAAAAACTGCCAACGAGTTTTGGACACGCAAGGAGCATAAAGTTCACGACATTTCCGGGCGTTCTGTTTTTCATTGCTAAACTATTAACTGGGAACATGCAGTCATCCTCACGAATTTAGCCCAAAGCCTTCAATGCATGTAATGATTCTTTTGAGCAATGGATAAGATGAGTAACCTTCTTCAGTCACGAGTTTCCGATCATCAGCTTACCAGGCGGCTTCATCCTAAACGAGTCTCCGATCGTCAGCTTCTCAGGCGCGTCTCCGCCCTGGCCTTGTGTGGGTGGTTTGCGGGACTCGCCGCATTTACTAGGACAAAGCAACTCATCAGCAGATGGCCCCGCCCTGTCTGCCGGCTACGGGATTCACGCAAATATTTAAAACAGTACGGCCGGCCATTAAATCAAAAAATCACCATTGCCTCATTTAAGATGGTTTCCGGGGCATCTGCATCGTTACTTAGCTTTTTCAATGTAAACAAAAATCATTCTAAGATGAAAAAAGTATACATACTTGTGTTGGTTACACTTACTGCATGTACAACCAATCATATCTGCAGCCAGGGCATTTACCAGTTCTGGGGGCATGGTTATCATGGTGGCAGCAACGATGAAGGCCTGGTGTACACAACCAAAGCTGATGGCACCGCGTTGACCAACCGTTCGCTTATGCAACTAACATCACCCGGATATTTTGAAAGATTATCAGATTTTCTTGAGTATAATAGTAAACTGTACGTACTGAGTTCCCGTAGTGGTTTAAGGGATAATGGACTGTTGGTCCGGTATGATCCCGCCACCGATGCCTATTCAGCAATGGCCGATATGGATTCCATTGGCGGGAATGACTGTCATGGACGCATGGTTGTTTATAACAATAAATTTTATGGGGTGGCTGATGGCGGTACAAACAGTGCGGGTATTATTTTTGAGTATGATCCATCAACTAACAAACTAAAGAAAAAATTTGATTTCCCTGCAAGCGTGCCGGGTGGTCCCAGCGGCGGCCTGGTGTTGTACAACAACGAATTCTATGGATATGCCGGTAACACCGTAATCTATAAATTTAACCCGGCGAACAACGGTTTCGCCGTGCTGAAAGTGCTTGCATCCGGCTCAGGTTCCGCTCCCAGCGGCACTATGGTACTATACAACGCTAAGCTATATGGCGTAATGCGCACGGGAGGATCGTTTGATTCGGGCGTATTGTTTGAATACAATCCTGGCTCAAATCTTTATGTCACCAAGTACACGTTTGGCCTTAACGATAATGGTTCGGGCCCGGTAGGTTCACTTGTAATATATAATAACCTGTTATATGGGCAAACTAGCTCAGGTGGTGTTTCTAACAAGGGCCTTATTTTTCATTTTGATCCTGCCGGCAACTCGCTCACCAATCTTGATGAGTTTACAACAACAACAGGCTATTCTTTAGGGATAGGTCTATCCCTGTTAAATGCTAAAATGTATACAATCACCTCACTAGGTGGTGGTGGTTCCGGCGGATCGATTATAGAGTTTAATCCTGCCAACAATACTATCACCAAGAAAAAGGACATTACAGAAGCCACCGGCTCATACAGCCGGGTTACCATGGCAGCCTATAACAATAAGCTATATAGTACGTTTAACGCGGACGGCCCTTCTCACGGGGGCGTACTTTTCGAGTATAATCCAACCGGTAATACCCTTAATACCCAGGTAGCGCTGAACACGAATAAAGGGTATACGCCTGTTGGCATCCCTCTTTATTACAACGGGAAATTATATGGTTTTGGGACATCCGGGGGAACAAATGGTGCAGGTGTATTTTATGAGTACGAGTTAAGCACCGGCGTGTATACTGTAAGACGCAATATGGCAACAGATGAACGACCCAGACCTCAGTATGAAGGCGGGATTCTGTACAACGGAGATATTTACGGAACCATGCCCACAAACTTCGGTACGGCCATTTATAAATACGACATTAGTGCCCATACATTTACTAAAATATTCACTTTTGAAGGTGGCGTAGGAGGGTCGTTTGGCAAGATGGTGGTATACAATAATAAATTTTATGGCACCTGCAGTTTTGGTGGCACTAATACCGATGGTGTTATTTTTGAATTTGACCCGGCTACCAATGCCTATGCTATTAAGGCAAATTTTAACGACCCGGTCACCGGCAAGAATCCTCTTGCAGGATTAATTTACTATAATGGCCATATGTATGGCACTTGCGGCTATGGTGGGGCCAATAACAGGGGTACCATTTTTGAATTCAATCCGGCTACTAATAGTATTACCACACTACACCACATCCTTGTTGGGTTTGAACCAGCCGGGTTAACAGGCGTTGGTAGTAAACTGTATGGAACCAACAAGTTCTACGGAACCGGTGGCAATGGAAATCTTTTTGAGTATGATATCAACACGGGGGTCTACGCCGAAAAGGGCGTTTTTACAAATACCACAGGTAACACGCCCTTTAATAAATTAAGGTATAATGGTGCTACCAACTGCCTGTATGGTATTACCATTTATGATGGCTTGTATGGCCACGGTAGTTTATTTGAATATAACATCACCGACAATATTCTTACGCCAAAAACATTTTTCGACGGCATCAATGGCGGCTATGTTGAAACCATTACCGGTCTCGAACTGGCACCGGCATTGATTGCGCCAGGTACACCGGGCAACTGTGTTACCGCGGGCTCGTCTGTAGTTGTAGATGCCACCAACAATACCAAATGGATACAATTCACCAACGAGAAGGGAGATGCAGTAGCGGAGATTTATCCCAATGGACAGAATCTTGGGCTGGTAGCCGTAAATTATTATGTACATAATGGTGCAACCCGGCAAAAAGATGGTGCTTATTACCTGGATCGTAATTTTACGATTACTGCTGCTAATCCATTTACAAACCCGGTAAATGTAAGATGCTACATCAAAACCAGTGAGTTCGAATCTTTGAAGAATACACCTGGTTCCGGCATTGTTGGCATCGGTGGTTTGTCGCTGTTTAAGAATAACGATGGTTGTTCTCCGGCGATTATTAACCCGGTGGAAAAACTCGCTACTACCATCATTCCGTGGGGCGGTGATCATGCATTCCTTACAACAGTTACATCGTTTTCCAGTTTTTATATCGCGGGAGCCAATTCCAGTTTGCCCATACATATCGAATCTTTTAGTGGTAAAAAAGAAATTATTGCCAACCAATTGGAATGGAAAGCATCATGCAGCAACAATGTACAATTTGTCATTGAACGCAGCGCCGACGGCAACCATTTTCAATCGATTGGAACGATTAAAGCCAGCCCGCAAGACTGCAATTATGGTTTTCATTTTGCTGACAATACGCCTATGGCGTCAACTTACTACCGCCTGAAAATGATAGAGCCGAATGGAACGATTAGCTACTCGGCAATTATCCTGCTGCAACGCGATGGTAAAATGGGCACCAGGATTGTCATTTATCCAAACCCCGTTTCCGGACAAAGACTAAACCTGCAAGTGGCAACGGAATTTCCGATGCAATTAGATTACAAAATTATTGATGCTATCGGACGCACAGTGTTGACCCGGAAATCAGACATTGGAGTAGGAAGTCATAGCATCCCGATTTCTGTGGAACATATGAGCAAAGGGGTTTATTTCTTACAATATAATGACGGCAACGGATCCAAAACAATCAGGTTTGTGAGAGAATAAGCGCATTGCGTTTTAAGTAAATGCACTAATGCTACCGCTATCAATTCAGGAAAGCGGTAGCATTTCCTTCCGCCATGAGTCTTCGATCATCAGCATCTCAGGCGAGCTTCCGACCTGCCCATGTGTGTTGTCATGCAGGAACCCGCAGATTTTAGTCGGACATACGAAGCCAACATTCATAGGGCCCGGGTATTCTGAAACCCATGAAAGCATGTTGAAGAGCGATATTGGGTATCGCTTTGTAGCAGACACGGGCCCTCTACGCTTAATTTTCCAGGTAGTATAGCTCCGTTTTTAGTGAGCAAACCCTGGTATAGCATAAGTTTTCCGGGTTTTTGTGTGTTTACCACTTTCTCATCTATTCGCCGTTCCATCAATGAAGTGGTATTTTCAGGCCGCAACGGTTAATTTTAATCTGAAACACTACATATCTTGATAAAAAGAGGGCTCATATTTTTTTGTATTGCCGCCGCATATTATGTTGGTTATGCCCAGTCTTATGCCTTCAGGCACCTCACCACAGCCGAAGGTTTACATAGCGATTTGCGCCTGGTATTCACTGAAGACCGCCAGGGCCGCCTTTGGATAGGCTCAGATGAAGGCATTAGTATTTTTGATGGGTATCAACTTAGCAGTTTCACGCCGCCAGACAGTGCCCTCGCAAACACGCATAATGTGCAGCAGATTTATTGTGATAAGCGGGGAACGATCTGGATTGCTACACCATCCGGCATCAGGTATAAAGATGAGAACGACAGCCGTTTCCGGCGGCTGGAGTCTGGTGCTATTCCCTTTAGTGATGCCCCGTTCTTTAGCCAGGCAGACGATAGTACACTGCTGATTGCAAGCCGCAACAATTGTTACCTGGTAAAGAAAGACCGGCAGGTTGTAAAACTGGATGGATTGGAAAAGTATTACAAGCAATACAAGACTTTATATTGTTTTCAACATTTTAAGGGCGACGAATGGCTGATGGGTTTCAGGGATAAATTGCTATTGGTAAATGTGAAACAACAGGCATTAATAAAAGAACTTCCGGTTCTGTATGTATGGTGTGCCGCCAAGGTGAATGATAGTACCATTCTCGCTGGCAGTTTTGCGAGGGATACTGTTTGGCTTGTAAACGTTCGCAACGGTAATATGGAAGGCGTGAACAACTGGCCTGCCTCCAATAGTGAGGCCATGGTAGGATACCCTGGGTCTATTGAGCCGATTGGCAATCAGAAATTTGCCATGGCGAGCCGATACTATGGAGTTTGCATCCTGGACCTTGCAAAACGGAATATACAGGTACTGGACCACGATCCTTCTAACCCATCCTCGCTTAAAGCAAATGGCTGCCGGCGCTTATATATTTCCCGAACCGGTACTATGTTCGTAGCAAGCAGGGGTATTTCCTACACGCCGCTACATACAACACAGTTTAATGGACAAAAATACCTTATCAATAAGGCCGGTGAAAAATATGATGCAGGTTTTACTTCTATGGTGCAGGACCGGAAAAAAAACTTCTGGATAGGTACCAATACACACCTCGCACTTTGGGACCGGCAAACAAATACCAGTGTGTACTATCCCTTCTATGATTTAAAAAGAGGGCCTCAAAAATTTAAAACTGTCCGCACCGTAGTTACCGATAAGCTGGACAGGAAATGGGTCGGTACTTTCGGAGGCGGTATGGGATTGTTAATGCCAGACGGCCACTATGAACAATATCGCCCGGACACGGCCGATGAAGAACATTCACTGCCAAATGTTGATGTTCATTCAATAACCAAAGACCGGGATGAAAATTTTATTATATGCACCAACGCCGGTTTTGCCTTTTTTGACCCGGTCGCCAAAAAAATGCAGACTTTTTTTAACCATCCAAAGTTGAAGCCAATTGCAAGAAAGCAAACCTTTTATGCACTGGCTGATAAAAAAAACAATTGGTGGCTGGCGCAAAGCGATGGTCTTTTTTATTATGACCGGCTGGCAGATAGTTTACACCCGATTAAAATAGCAGGTGGATTTTTAATCAGGCAGGTGCAGGTATTGGCAACTGACAGTACCGGGATGGTATATGCCGGCGGTTTGGAAGGGCTTTATATTATTTCACCAGCCAGTTTATCTGTCCAGAAAATATTGGGAAAAAAAGATGGTCTGGCCAGTAACAACATAGTGGGCCTTCTCTGTGATAAAAGCGGCATGATGTGGATTCTGGGGAACATTGGCGCAGCCAGGTATGAACCCAAAACAGGCCTCCTGCAAAGCTTTGATGCCAGGGACGGCATGGAACAAAGCAACCACACGCTATGTAATTTCTACCTGGCCGCCGATGGTGAGGTTTTTCTAACAAGTTCAGAAGGCTTTAATTATTTCTATCCCGATAAGATAAAGTCTGATAAGAAACCACTTGGCGTTTTTGTAACTGCGATGGAGTTAAAGGATTCGCTCATCAGTATGCCTAAGCAGGTGGAACATTCCTTTGAGTATTATCAAAATAACATCTCGTTTTCTTACCTGGCGGTAGATTTCAGATTGGGTACTTCTATCCAGTACCGCTACAATCTTAAGGGTTTCGACACCAGCTTTGTATACGCCGGTAATCAACGTATAGCCCGCTATACGAACTTGCCTGCAGGCAGTTATACATTTATAGTGGAAGCGTCTATCAACGGTAAAGATTGGTATGCTACTCCAGAGCCGGTCCGTTTTAAGATTAGTAAGGCATTTTGGAAAACATGGTTCTTTATTTTCCTCATGTTGTTGTTGTTGGCGGCCGCCATTTTATGTTTTTTCCTGTTCAGGGTAAAAAAAGTAAGGCGCGAAGAGGCCATCAAGCGGGATTTTGAAAGTAAAATAGCACAGGTGCGGATGAACTTGCTAAGGACCCAGATGAACCCCCATTTTCTCTTCAACAGCCTTAACAGCATCAACAGTTTTATCCTAAAAAACGACCGGCAAAATGCATCCGGATATCTTACCAAATTCAGTCGCTTAATGAGGCTGATCCTCGACAACAGCCGGAACGAATGGGTATCGCTGGAAAATGAATTGAAACTAATAGAATTATACATTCAGCTGGAAGCCTTACGTTTTAATCATTCATTTGAATTCAGTATTAATACGGATAGTGCTATAGACGCTGAGAATATATTACTGCCACCCATGCTGATTCAGCCCTATATAGAAAATGCCATCTGGCATGGTTTAATGTATCGTAAAGAGCAAGGTGGGTTCCTGGCGGTGAATCTCACTCAGCATAATGGTACGCTTGCGATACAAATAAAAGACAATGGTGTAGGAAGGGCTGCAGCGGGTGCACTCAAAAGCAAGTCCGCCCTGCAACAAAAAAGCTACGGCATGAAGATAACCGCTGAAAGGATGAGCATCGTAAATGAAACCTATCATATTAATGCAAAAGCTGCTGTAAAAGATCTTGTGGACGAGACAGGTAATTCCATGGGTACAGAAGTGATGCTTACGCTCGATAAAATTGTTGATAGAAAATAAATGGGAAACGCTTTGCGCTGAACGCTTTACGCTGAACGCTTTTTGCAACCCTAAACCCTAAACCCTAAACCCTGATTTTAAACCTCTAACTATGAAAGCTATAATTGTTGATGATGAATTGCACTGCCGGGAAGTACTTCGTATCCTGTTGGAGATGCATTGCCCGGAAATAGAAGTGTTGCAGGAATGTGAGGATGGCTATATAGCACTCGAAGCTATTAAACAGCATGAGCCTGAGATTGTGTTTATGGATATAGAAATGCCGGGAATGAACGCATTTGATACCCTGCAGCAAATGACTGATATTAATTTTAATATCATTTTTACCACGGCTTACGACCAGTATGCCATTAAAGCGATCAAGTTTAGTGCCCTGGATTATTTGCTAAAGCCGATAGATGCGGATGAACTGGTGGCTGCCATTGCCAAAGCTAAATTGCAGGCCCAGCCTACACAAATGCAGCAAGTGGAACAATTACAGCACCACCTGCAACAGCCTGAAGAAGATTTCAAACTGATCATTTCCAATGCGGAGGGAAGCTTCTTTATACCCCCGGCCGAGATTATATATTGCGAAGGCCGTAACAACTACACACATTTTTTTCTTACCCGTGACCGTAAAATTGTTTGCGGCAAAACGCTGAAAGAATTTGAGAACATCCTTTGCTCCCATGGCTTTTTGCGGATACATAAATCGCTGTTGGCGAATATGCAATTCATTGAGAGATTCTCGGCTTCCAGGACGGCCGTGGTGCTAAAAGACAGTACCGTTCTCGAAGTAAGCCGCCGCAGAAAGGATGAAGTGGTGAATGCCTTGTTTAACCGTTAGGCAACTAGTTGATTAGTTGATTAGTTCATTGGTTATTAAATACCAATCAACTGGTCAACCAGTTAACTGCGAGCCATTCCCTCACCATTTTACCGTTTTCTAAATGCTATGCAGGTCCCGTTTCCTGGTGATGTTTCTTCGTGTTATAAATGAAAATTATGAAACATCTGAATGCCAGGATTGCTACCTGCAGGGCTATCAATTCAACTTTAATAATTATCGCGATATCCTGTATTTGCGGCATCGGCCTAAACAAAGTAAATGCACAGAATGCAGGAATTAGTTTTAACGGTTCGGCGCCCAATGCTTCTGCGGCTTTTGATATAAGTGTAGCAGGTCTTGCAGGGCAAAAGAAAGGTTTGCTGGTGCCAAGGGTTACCCAGGTGGAACGGGAGGCAATGAATCCATTACCGCAGGTAGCACCGGGTTTGTTGGTATATCAGTCATTTGGAACTGCCCCGGGATTCTACTACAATACAAGTTCTACACTTGTGCCCGATTGGAAGCTTCTTGCAAGTGAAAACACTGTTCGTTGGGATGGGCTGCAAAACCCGACAACTAACAACCAGATAGACCACGGTGCTTTTGCTACAACATTCACTTTTAATGGTGTTACTGATTATAATGCATTTCGGCTGTCTTCTAATTCCCTCACAAAATCTAATTTGCTTAGCTTAGGAGTTACATCAACTGATGGTGCCTCCGGCTTCACAACAACCGGGTTAAGCATTTCAAAATCTGGCGCAAACGAAAATGCATTTCATACTTCACAGGGCATTTCTTCCATTGTTTACAACACAGGTTTATCAAGCACTAATATAGCCGGTTATTTTAATAGTTATGGTGGAACCAACAGTTATGCGTTAGTGGTGCCGCAGGGTGGTGGCAGGGTGACCTTGGGGAGCGAGACGTCCTCAACCAACTCCATCTTATCTATAAACAACGGCCACCTGCAGTCAAAGCAAACAACCAGGCCCACGATTGTCACCAGCATTGGTGCCGGTACGTTATCAGACGGAACGGTTGATGAGTTCAGCTCAGATGTAGCAGGCACATTTACCATTAATACCAATGTAGGTACCAGTAATGGTGAGCAGGCTACCATTACTTTCAATAAAACGTTTTCAAAAGCTCCCGTGGTGGTGGTGACTGCTGCAAGTTTGAACGGAGCTTCCAGGTCATTTTATGTAGCTTCAACCCAAAGTTCATTCAAGATATATTTCACCATTGCACCACTACAGCAAACTTCTTACACTTACAACTATGTTGTAATTGAGAATTAATATTGCCAGCTGCCTTCTGACGTAGGCAAGGTATAAACGCCTTTCCGAAAATACCATCCGTTGAATATCAATGGGTGGCATTTTCGTTTGAAAGAACCGCCTGATAATATAGCGTATTATTTCTCTAGCAATCTACTAATCAACCAGTGAACTAATCAACTAAGAAACTAATCAACGACCCCGCCACTCCCTCATCCAATTACCATTGCATCATTACATTCTTTTATTGCTTTTTCTGTTAGTTTCTTAGCGTACGCAAATAATAAATACTAACAAAAAAAACACGCTGTTATGAAACATTTACTCTTCATCGGTTTTCTTTTTTCGGGTGTCGCGGCTATTAATGCCCAGGTAAAAATTGGTGGTAATCCCGTCGCTCCACATTCATCAGCCGTACTCGAATTGGATGGTGGAAGCACCCGGGGTTTACTGCTGCCACGTATGCGCAAGCAGGATATGCTGGACATTGCAAGTCCTGCGGAAGGCCTCACACTATACGTAACCGATGAGCAGGCTACCTACCTGCGCCGCCAGGGTAGTTGGATCAAGCTTAGCGGTAGCAGCGATAATTTTGAATTACCTTATACAGGACTATTTAACCTGGCCGGTGCCCCGGTTTTAAGCCTTTCCAATCTTGGTAGCGGCGGAACGGGCATTTACGGGGCCTCCAACGTTGGCGCAGGTGCAGGTGTACATGGTTTTTCTACCGCCGCAGGCAGCTTTGCTATAAAAGGAACCAGCAATTTCGGCAGGGGCGGTTATTTTAGTTCAAAAGTGGGGCAGGCATTGGTTACCGACACCGGTAAGATTGGTCTTGGGATCCTTAACCCTTCTGCTTTTCTTGAAGTAGATGCTACCCGGAATGCAACGGATACTACCGTTATCATCAACGATGACCAGGACCCGGTGATCCAGTTTAAAAAATCAGGGTTGAATAAAAGTTATATTAAACAGGAAGGTAATAATTTGGTACTAAGACCTAATGGTCAGAATTTTGCAGGAAAGGTGATACTGCAATCTTATAACACGGGACCTTCCATGTTTGTAGATGCGAATGGCAATTCATCCTTTGGTGTTGATGCCGCAACCTTTAGTGGTACCTACGACAATTCGAGGGTACATATTAAAGGAAGTGAAAACAATGTCCTAACGCTGGAGTCTCCTACAGGGTACACAGGACCGGAATTGACTTTCATGCAAAAGGCAGGTAATACGCCCAATGAATACGCCAAAATTCTGGCGGAGACTGATGAGTTGCGGTTTATTCAAAAGGAGGATGTTTTCAAATGGGGCCTCAGTCCCAGCGGGCTAATGGAACTTAAGAGAAGTGACCCCGTCTTTGGCGTTGCCTCATTAGGTATCGGTGAATATGGCAATGGCGGATACCTGGGTGTAGGTACAAAAGACCCGGAGGCCCCGTTACATGTTGCCGAGATCATATGGGATAATGTCATTACCGCGATTATGGAAGGCGGCGACCCCATTGTTCACTTCAGGCAGATGAGTGGGGCAGATAGAGATAAGGGTTTCATTCAGCTATTGGGGGATGATATGAAAATAGGAACCTTTGCCAACAACGATAAAGGCCGTTTTGTTGTACGGACTAACGGTAGCGATAAGCTTTGGGTAGACAGTGTCGGCTATGTAACCATCGGTGGCAAAATTGGGCCAACCCTTAATGGCCCTTATAAACTGGCCGTAAAAGGAAAAGTAGCTGCCACCGATTTTAATGTAGTAGCCGTTGGCTCCTGGCCCGACTACGTATTTGCCGACGACTATAAATTGAGGTCGCTGGAAGAAACGGAAGCATTTATAAAAGTAAACAAACATCTGCCCAATATCCCTGCAGCAGCAGTGGTGGAAAAAGAAGGAATAGCCCTTGGCGATATGCAAAAAAGAATGATGGAGAAAATAGAAGAATTGACTTTATATCTGATAGATGCCAAAAAAGAACTGAACAATTTTAAAGCAGAAGCCAATAAAGAAATAGAACAACTAAAACAACAGGTGCAGATACTGCAGCCTAAAAAATAGGTTTCATACAGTGTTCATTTTTGCGTAAACGGTGTTGCATTTGCAGCGCCGTTTTTTATGAGAAAAGGGGTGGACTAACATCCCACACCAGCTTCTGGTGTATAAACTAATCATCCAATCAACTAATCACCCAGCCCCCCTTTCCCTCATTCATTTGCCATTGCATCATTAAATTCTTTCTGAAGCCTTTTTCAGTAGTTTCTTAGTATTCGCAATAAAAAATGATAACACTAAAAAACGCTGTTATGAAACATTTCCTCTTCATTGGTCTTCTCCTTTCTTTTTTTGAAGGAATTAATGCCCAGGTAAAAATTGGTGGTACACCTGCTGCACCACTTTCTTCCGCCGTGCTCGAACTGGATGGTGGTGCCACCCGTGGCCTGCTGCTTCCACGGCTCCGGAAAATAGACATGCTGGCAATACCCACTCCGGCCGAAGGGCTTACGGTATATGTAACCGATGAGCAGGCTACTTACCTGCGCCGCCAAAATGATTGGGTAAAACTGAGTGGTGATACGGATGCATTTTCATTGCCATATTTCAACCAGTTTAATTATGGCGGTACTGCAGTATTCGGTATAGCGAATACTGCCAGTAATGGTGTTGCTATTATTGGTCAGAGTTTGGGCGACGGATACGGCGTACGAGGCTTTACCCAAACAGGTATTGGCGTTAATGGCACCAGCCAGAATGCTACAGGCATTGCCGGTTATTTTACAAATAATGCCGGTGGACGTGCTTTGATTTCTACCGGTAAAACCGGTATCGGTACAACAAACCCTTCAGTGTTACTACATATAGACGGTAGCACTACAACTGGCAACACAATTATCCTTAACGATGATGTCGACCCCATAATGCAGTTTCAAAAATTAGGCATAGATAAAAGCTACATTAAACAGGAAGGCAACAATTTGGTATTAAGGCCCAATGGTCAAAACAGCAGCGGCAAGGTTGTTTTACAGGCCTATAATGATGGCGGTTGGATGTTTGTGGATGCAGTGGGTAATTCGTCCTTTGGTGTAGATCCAGCAACTTTTAGTGGCACTCCTAATGATAACAGGATGCACATAAAAGGAAGCCATAGTAAAGTGCTTGCCCTTGAGTCACCATTTGTGGATCAGGGAGCTGAATTAACATTTTTACGTAAAGACGGTAACGCACTAATGAATGATGGAAACATAAAAGGAGGTGCCAATTCAATGGAATTTTATCACAAAATCAACGGTTTTGAGTGGTCCGGACCGCAGTATGGAACAGAAATGCGGTTACAGAATACGAGTATGACCGGAGGTAATGGAAGTTTCCAGGGTGGTGTGCTTCACGTAACCGGAAGGATAGGTATAAGTCCCTATACCACCCCTGAGGCTCCCCTACATATAAAGGATATGCTGGACCAGGCTCACACCGTAATTATTGATGCCGATGATCCTTTAATAAGCATCAGGAAATCGGGTGTAGATAAGTCGTTCATCCAGCAAGTGGATGATGACATTAAAATTGGAACAAATGCCAGCAACGACAGAGGCCGCTTTATTGTACGCACCAATGGCAGCGACAAACTTTGGGTTGATAGCATCGGTTATGTAACGATTGGCGGCAGAATTGGCCCAACGCTGAGTGGTCCGTATAAACTGGCAGTGAAAGGGAAAATAGCCGCCACCGATTTTAATGTAGTAGCCGTGGGCTCATGGCCCGACTACGTATTTGCAGACGACTATAAACTAAGGACGCTGGAAGAAACGGAAGCATTTATAAAAGTAAACAAACATCTGCCCAATATCCCCGCAGCAGCAGTGGTAGAAAAAGAAGGAATAGCCCTTGGCGATATGCAAAAACGTATGATGGAAAAAATAGAAGAGTTGACCTTGTACCTGATAGATTCAAAAAAAGAAATAAACGAACTGAAGCAAAAGGTTCAGGCGCTCCAGTCGAAGAGATAGACTGCTATAGGCTTCTTTATGTAAACGGTGTTGCAGGTAGCAGCACCGTTTTTTTTTAGAGGTTACATCTTAATCCCAACGGAGAAAACACTACGGCGGAAACAATATGATTGAGTGAGACGCAAGGTTTGGGTCTCAACCCATCACCAATCAACTAATCCCCAATCCCTAATCCCGCCATTCACTCAGTCATTTGCCATACCATCAATGCCGGTCCGCTAAAACAGTTTCTGGCAACAGGTTTGCAAATGACTGGCAGAACCTAAAAAATTAATCAATTTATAAAACAAAAAAATCATGCAAACAATTAATCGCACGCTGTCTCAATCAATCAATTTCCTGCAACAGGTAATCACCAAGGGCGGCCCGGAAACAATGGAGTACGATACACTGAACCAGGTATTTGATACCCTTTCCTATGAGTATAAAACAGGCCGGCTAAAGGAAGATGAAATAGCGCTGCTTCAAAATGGGTTTGGCGATGAAAGCCTGCAGAATACCATGCACGGCCATATTAAATCAAAGCCATTTGGCTATGCCGGCGACTTTATGATCATTGATAAGATTTATAAGGAACAGGTAACAGAAGACGACCGTTTTGCCAAATGGGATATTTTCTGGAATAACCATTCAGCATCCAAAGCAGTGCGCAACCGGAAAGATTATTTTATCAAAACACTTACCGATCGTCTTTCGAAAAATGGTAATATGCAGTTGCTGAATGTGGCCAGCGGCCCGGCAAGAGACCTTGCCCAGCTATACGAAACGATTGATGCATCCACACTTAAAACGGTATGTGTGGAAGCAGATCAAACGGCAATCAAGTATGCGAAAAATCTCAATAAGACAAATGAGGAGCAGATAGAATTTATACACCAGAATATCTTCCGTTTTAATACCGCCGGGAAATTTGATATGGTGTGGAGCGCCGGGCTTTTTGATTATTTCAACGATGCCATCTTTGTGAAACTAATCCGCAAGTTTGTGGGCTGGACAAAACCCGGCGGTGAAATCATCATCGGCAATTTCAGCAACCAAAATCCCAGCCGCAGTTATATGGAACTGATAGGTGACTGGTTCCTGCAGCATCGCTCAGAAGATGATTTGATACAGTTGGCTTTAGAGGCAGGTGTTTGCAGGGAAAACATCAGGGTAGGCGCCGAAATGGAAGGTGTGAATTTGTTCCTGCATATCACTGTATAAGGTTGTTCATGGCAAACATAGCATCGTTCGCAGGCAAAATAATTTGCCGCTATTCCGCCGTTGTGATATAATTTTACAGCCATGACTATGCGCAAATCAATATTGTAAATATTTACAGGCGGCCCCACAGGCCGCCTGTTTTTTTTAAATCATTTTCAAGATGGATGTAGAAATATTGGCACGGATACAATTCGCATTTACGATCGCTTTTCACTACATCTACCCGCCTTTGAGCATTGGCCTGGGGTTGATTTTGGCCATTATGGAAGGCATGTACCTGCGAACAGGAAATATTATCTATGAGCAGATGACCAAGTACTGGTTAAAGATCTTTGCCCTGATCTATGGCATCGGTGTAGCTACCGGTATTATTATGGAATTTGAGTTTGGCACCAACTGGGCCACCTATTCAAAATATGTAGGTGATATTTTTGGAAGCGCCCTGGCAGCTGAAGGCATTTTTGCTTTTGCGCTGGAAAGTATATTTCTCGGTATCCTTTTATTCGGATGGAACCGTGTTGGTCCCAAAGTGCATTTCTTTTCTACCGTGATGGTATTTTTTGGATCCATGTTTTCGGCCGTATGGATCGTGGTGGCCAACAGCTGGCAGCAAACACCGGCGGGCTTTCGGGTGGTAGGTGAGGGCATGAATGCAAGGGCAGAAGTGACCGACTTTTGGGCCATGGTTTTTAACCCCTCCAGTGTCGACCGGTTGGTGCATGTGCTGGTAGGGGCCTTTCTTGCGGGTGCTTTTTTAGTGCTTAGTATTAACGCCTGGTACATTTACAAAGGCAAGCACCTGCATATCGCCAAACCATCTTTCAAGATCGCCCTGGTGGTAGCTACTTTTTTTTCGTTGAGTCAATTATATTTCGGGGATAGGAGTGCAGATGGGGTAGCCAAATACCAACCTGCGAAACTGGCTGCTATGGAAGGACATTTCGATAGCAGTGCCAAGGCGGATATGTACCTCATGGGATGGGTAAACAAGAAAGACGAAACGACCAGCGGCATAAAAATTCCCGGCGGCTTGTCCTTCCTGATCTATGGAAATTTTAATGCCCCGGTCAAAGGGCTCAAGTCATTTAAACCGGAGGAAAGACCTTCACAGGTAAATGCCGTATTTCAGTTTTATCACATGATGATTGCTACCGGAATGATGATGATCTTCCTGACACTTTACGCCTGCTGGCTATTGAAAAAAGGAACATTGTTTGATAAAAAATGGTTGATGCTGATTTTTGCATGGTCGGTTATTTTGCCCCAGATAGCCAACGAAGCGGGTTGGTTTACTGCGGAAATGGGCAGGCAGCCCTGGGTGGTGTATGGTTTGCTAAAAACTTCAGATGCACTGTCTAAAACTGTAAAAGCAAACGAAGTCCTTTTTTCATTGATACTTTTTGCAGCTGTATACACCCTGCTTTTCGTGCTGTTTATTTACCTGCTCAATAAAAAAGTAAGGCATGGTTTTGAAGAAGAAATAGCAGCGAAAGAAGACGAAAATCCATTACAAATAAAATGACGAACCATGTTTCTAGGAATCGATTATAATGTGTGGTGGTTTTTAATTTTTGGGGCTGTCATCACCGGCTATGCTGTGCTGGATGGCTTTGACCTTGGAGCCGGGGCTTTACATCTTTTTCTTAAAAAGGAAAACAGCCGCCGTGTAGCCCTTAATGCCATTGGCCCGGTGTGGGACGGCAATGAAGTTTGGCTTGTAATTGGTGGTGGTGCTTTGTTTGCCGGATTTCCTGTTGCCTATGCCGCGATCTTCTCTGCATTTTATGTGCCGTTTATGGTGTTTTTGGTAGGACTGATCTGGAGAGGCGTAGCTATCGAATTCCGGAGTAAGGAGCCCGGTATATTATGGCGGCTTACCTGGGATATTGTTTATAGTTTTTCCAGTATCGTTATAGCCTTATCACTTGGGCTAATGTTGGGCAACATTGCCATGGGTATGCCCCTGAATCAAAACAAAGAATTTGAAGGCAACTGGTTAAGTTTTTTCAACCCCTTTGCGATTATGGTCGCCATTACAACATTAGCGTTGTTCATGATGCATGGCGCCATTTACCTGATTATGAAGACTGAGAACCGGCTGTACACCAAGCTTATTCTATTGGCTAAAAACTTCACCATTTTTTTTGTGATCAGCTTTGGTGTTACCACGCTCTACACTTTGCTGTACATCCCGCATATGAGCGACAAAATAAGAAGCAATCCGCAGCTATTCATATTGCCACTTATTATGATCCTGGCCATTGCCAATATTCCGAGACAACTGAAAAAGAGAAAGTACCGGTTTGCTTTTATTAGTTCGGCCGTTACGATTGCTTCGCTGCTGGCGATGGTGGCCATTGAAGTATTTCCCAATTTGTTGTACGCCACTAATAATGCTGCCAATAGCATTACAGTGCAAAACGGTGCCTCGTCTCCAGGAACGATGAAGACCCTTTTGATCATTGCGCTCATAGGTGCACCGCTTGTGGCCATTTATACCGGTTTTGTTTTCTGGACATTCAGGGGAAAGGTAAAATCAGAAGATCTCATACTCTAATCATCCCGTTGTAGCCTGTTTATACCACCGACCCGGGTCTGAAGGAAAATAGCTTCCAACAGTAATACTACATTTGAACAAATGAAACAACAACGATTGGTAGTTATCGGGGGCGGTGCAGCAGGTTTTTTTTGCGCTGTAAATGCTGCAAGACTTAACCCTGCATTAGAAGTAATAATCGCGGAACGTACAGCTAAAGTGTTGCAGAAAGTAAAAGTCAGCGGCGGCGGAAGATGCAACGTAACGCATGCCTGTTTCGAAATAGAAGAGATGGCCAGCCGCTATCCCCGTGGCGAACGGTTTGTAAAAAAAGCCTTTCACCAATTTTTTACGACCGATACTATTGAATGGTTCCAAAGCAGGGGAGTGGAGCTGAAAACAGAACCAGACGGGAGGATGTTTCCCAAAGCCAATACATCGCAGGCTATTATTGATTGCCTCATGAGTGAACTCCAAAGGCAGCGTGTAAGCTTGTGGCTGAACAAGCCGGTAGAAAGTATCATTCCCACTGCCGATGCAATCCGGATTCATTTTACCAATGACGAAAGTATAGAGGCAGATTTTGTGATGCTTGCCTGTGGCGGGTTTCAGAAGCTGAGCCAGTTTGACTGGATCAAAAATCTGCAACTGAAAATAGCGGAGCCGGTGCCTTCTTTATTCACTTTTAATTTCCCCAAACACCCGCTCAATAACTTGATGGGAGTGGTTGGTTCTGATGCTCTGGTTAAAATACAGGGCACTAAATTATCATCCCAGGGCCCTGTACTGATCACACATTGGGGGCTCAGCGGGCCGGGCATCTTACGCCTTTCTGCTTTTGCAGCAAGAGAGTTGGCGGCGGTTAATTATCATTTTACCATACTGGTCAATTGGTGCACGGAATACAATGAACAGACATTTGTACAGAAGATACAAAGCCTCCGTAATCAATCAGCTAATCAAAAGCCCATCAATGGCAACTTTACCGGCTTGCCTTCCAGGCTTTGGGAGTTTATGCTGCTGCAAGCCGGGATAGATGCTACCAAACGCTGGGCCGATCTCCAAAGTGTTATGGTAAATAAACTGGCCAAATGCATTTGTGCCTACGAGATGAAAGCGGAAGGAAAAACCACTTTCAAAGAAGAATTTGTAACCGCAGGCGGCATTGCCCTAAGCGAAATAGATGCCAATACGATGATGAGCAAACAGCACCCGGGCTTGTATTTTGGCGGCGAGATCATGGATGTGGACGGCATTACGGGCGGCTATAATTTTCAACATGCGTGGACCAGTGGCTTTGTAGCAGCAAAGCATATTGCCGCAAAAAGTAGAGGTATCTAAAGCGATTAATCTTACTGATCCTGAACAGTTTACGGAGCTCCTGACGACATGACCTTGCCGGGTAAAAATCCCTTTAACAATTTTTTTTCTGGCCCAAAGTAACAATCTACGAATATAATCGTATATCTTTACGAAATCAATCGTAGAACATCATTTAACCGTCTGCCACCCGGTCAGGCATAAAAACCAATCGTATGCATTTTACAAGAAAACAAAAATGGATGGCCATGGGAGTAGCCATTGCAACCACTGCCACCTTTCTCATCTTTCCACCCTTTCGGGGGGAGGCCCAAAAATCAAAAAGAGATACCACCACAAAAGAAGACGGAGACAGTACAACAGGTAAACGGAAATCCATTACAGTGGATCGGAACAGCCGGACGTTTAGAATAGAAAACGGAGACCTTGAAAAAAGCATGGCAGAACTTGAAAAGGCCATGGCGGAACTGGACAAGCAGGACTTCGGGAAAATAAGCGAGACAATAGAGAATGCGCTAAAGGCTGTAGACATGGAGAAAATTCAAAAGAGTGTAGAGCTGGCTATGAAAGCCGTTGATATGGAAAAAATACAACTCGAGGTAAGTAAGGCCATGAAAGAAGTGGACATGGAAAAAATAAAAGCGGAAGTGCAGCAGGCCTTGAAGGAAGTAGATATGGTTAAGATAAAAGCCGAGACAGATAAGGCTATGAAAGAAGTGGATTGGAAGGGCATCCAGCAAGAGATCAACGATGCTATGAAGGAAGTGAAACTGTCAATGGAAGAGATGAAAAAAGTGAATATGGATGAGGTAAGAAAGGAAATGTCTAAAGCAAAAGAGGAAATAGAAAAAAGCCGCGTTGGTATGAAGGACGAATTATTAAAAGCACGTGGCGAGATGGAAAAAGCTAAAGTACAGCTGGGTCAGATGAAAGAAATGCTTACCGAAATGGAAAAGGACGGCTTGGTGAAAAAAGGAGAAAAGATGAATATCAACTGGAAGGACGGTAAACTTTTTATCAATGATAAAGAACAGTCTCAAAGCGTTACCGAAAAGTATAAAAAATATATGGACCTCGAAATAGTTTCAGAGGATAATGATTAGCAGTAGCCGTGGGGCTTGCCCCCACACTTCTATAAAGAAAACAACCTGACATTCTCATGATGTTAGTTTGGGTTAAACATCGCGGCGGGTATCCACTCTGCCGCTTTTTTATGTGCCATATATCTGTGATGCCTGAGATCTGTGTGGAATAAGATTAAATTTAGGTTCATAAACGCACCATTATGACCTATGAACAAATAATTGCTTTGATCGGCAATGAAAACCAGCAGCTGTTAACGCATACCTGTTCCACTATTTTTAAAGAGCAATTGCACCTGCCATCACCTGATTTTTTGGATAATGTTTACGCCCTTTCCAACAGAACCATCCCGGTGCTTAACAATCTTGCCCGCCTTTTCAATCACGGCAGGCTTGCCGGTACAGGCTACCTTTCCATCCTCCCCATAGACCAGGGTGTGGAACATAGTGCCGGCGCATCTTTTGCTCCGAATCCACAGTATTTTGATCCGGGAAATATTGCGAGGCTGGCAATCGAAGGTGGCTGCAATGCAGTGGCATCTACTGTCGGTGGCCTGGCCATCATTGCCCGTAAATATGCGCACAAAATTCCATTGATCGTAAAGCTCAACCACAACGAACTGTTGACATATCCCAATAAGTACGACCAGGTAATGTTTGGTTCTGTGCGGGATGCCTGGAATATGGGCGCAGCTGCAGTGGGGGCTACTATCTACTTCGGGTCAGCCGAATCTAACAGGCAGATTGTGGAAGTGGCAAAGGCATTTGAAGTTGCTCATGACCTGGGAATGGCCACCGTTTTATGGTGCTATCTGCGAAACGATGCTTTTAAACAAGAGGGCAAAGATTACCACGTGTCTGCTGATCTAACGGGCCAGGCCAATTATCTTGGCGTAACCATACAGGCTGATATTATCAAGCAAAAATTACCTGAATTAAATGGCGGCTTTAAAGCCTTAAATTCAGGCAACAGCAGCTATGGAAAACTGGATGAGAGGATGTACACAGTTTTGTCCTCCTCTAATCCTATTGATCTTTGCCGCTACCAGGTTGCCAATTGTTTTATGGGCCGTGCAGGACTCATCAATTCTGGTGGGGCATCGGCGGGGGCGTCGGATTTAAAAGAGGCGGTTATCACGGCGATTATCAACAAGAGGGCAGGAGGCACGGGTCTTATTTCGGGTCGTAAGGCTTTTCAGCGGCCCATGGCCGAAGGTGTGGGTCTGTTGAATGCCATCCAGGATGTGTATCTTGAAAAAGCAATTGATATTGCTTAGCTTTCATACTCAGTTGTTATTTTGCCACACTTATTAATAGCTTCTACTATGAAAAGAAATGGTTTATCACTGCTTTGCCTGGCACTAAGCTTCCCGGCAATAAGCCAGCGGGTCGCCATTGGCACCAACACCCCTCATGCCAATGCAGCGCTGGAAATAAAATCAACCACTAACAAGGGCCTCCTGATACCGCGGGGGAATAATGCTACGCGTACTGCATTAAACAGTAATACGGCAAAGGGATTGATGTTGTATGATACAACTACTAATAGTTTATGGATACACAACGGTAATGGACTTGCCAGCGGCTGGACCGATCAGCAAATAACCAATAGCGGTACCATAATTCCTTACGCCTCGGGCAGCCAGGTTGCTTTAAGTAAGGCGTATGGAGAAGCACCCGATATGGCGCTATTGGGTTTTGGGAATAATGTTTCCGGTGTTATAACCTCGGCTGGAAATATTAATCTTACCGGCTTTCCCGGATATGATAAAATTAATTACGCATTCTCCGTACCCCGGGCTGGAATCATTACGTCTGTTTCAGCTTTTTTCAGTTCTGCTGCTGTTTCCACAACACTTGGGTCTTCAGGGGTAACTGTCACGGCACGGTTATACATTTCCACTTTACCCAATAATATTTTTTCTCCTTTACCTGCTATCCTGACTCTTGGGCCCTTTTACGGGATTCCGGTGCAGGGTACTGTCAGTTCTGAAACCACAACCGGTCTCGCCATTGCTGTACCTGCAGGAAGTCGTTTGTTATTGGCATTTTCTGCCACAACAACTGATCCTTTGGCCGCTTATACATTCAACGGGTTTGCGAGTGCGGGAGTAACAATACAGTAATGCATTTGGCTTATATAAAATGAAGCATCATTTTCAGCAAGTAATCACATGTCGCCCCAAAGATTTTAATAGCAGAAAACAGGGCAAATAGGAATATTTCCTTCCTCAGACGACTCAAATAGCAAAGGGAACTTTAGGGAGAATATAGATGGTTTTGTAATAACAAACAGGCTGGCAGTAATGCCAGCCTGTTTGTACTTTAAGCCCTCGCATTTAATTCCAAAGCGGTTTTTTTCCAACCGGTTTAATAGAACTTTTACTGGTTGAAAGGCGAATCTTTGTATGAGGTTCCTTCTTTGGAACTACATCATCATAAAATTTACGATCTGAAGGCGCAACGGGCACAGGTGCTTGAACATGCACCGGAAATTGTTCTTCATGGCCCGCCATTGGAGTTGGTTCCCCCTGCACTATTTTATTTTCATTTGTTGCTAAAAGAGTTTCCTTTTTTACAACAGCTTTCTTAACCGGCGCTTTTTTAGAAATGTCTTTTTTTTGCGGGCTTACATCAGGCTTCTTCGCTGTTTTTTTTGCCGCGATTTTAGTGGCTGTTTTTTGGGGAGCTGCTTTTTTAATCGCCGCTTTCTTTGGCGCTGCTTTTTTGGGAGCGGCTTTTTTTACTGCCGCCTTTTTGGGAGCTGCCTTTTTCGCGGCCGCTTTTTTTGGAGCGGCTTTTTTCGTTGCTGCTTTTTTGTCGTGCACTTTTGCGCCTTTTTTCTTTGCTTCAGATAAGCCAATGGCAATCGCTTGCTTTGGATCGGTTACTTTCTTATCGGATTTACCACTACGCAATGTGCCTTTTTCCATACGCTTCATTGCAGATTCTACTCCTTTCTGTGCGCCTTTTGAATACTTAGCCATGATCTTGAAATTTAATGATTCAGTAAAGACAAACCAAATATGTTGCCGGATACACCTGGTAGTACCATCTTACATAAAAGACCAGTTCATGAAATACCGGCTTTGGATTTCATCTTCATCTTCCTGCTGGTTTAAATAGGCGTACTGGTTCTTGCCTGACAGTAATTTTTCCGTTTTATCCCTGTTTTCCCGCTGTGAAAAATGACCAGGAAATTTTTGTTGACTATGAATGTTGTTTCCCGAAAGATTTTGTTGTGTTGAGATGCTGAAGGCCTTTTTCATGTTCAATATTTATTAAGGTAAAATAATGTAACAGCATCACCTTAAATTTTGTGCCAAATATGAATCTGCCCGAAAAAAGAAAGCTTTTAAAAGTTAACCTCTTGTTAACTGGAATGATTTTCCTCGTTTCGGGAAAATGGGATGAATTTAATGGACAGCGTGTAGCCCGATTTATTCCGGCAATTCAACAGAAAAATAAAACAATGTAGCCGGGAACTTAAGCCACCCGGGTACAGCTGTTTTACCGTATCATCAATTCTTTTTGGTGACCACTTTTACTCCGTTCTTATCAAAAGTGACGGTAGTGGATTTTTGAGGAGTATCCTTGATAACAACTACAGGCCGCTCTTTCACTACCACTACCGGTGGTGCAGGAACAGTGACTACTTCTGTCTTAACTTCCTCAGTTTTATCGGTGCAGGCTGTAATGGTAAATGCTGTAATCAGCGAGAGGAACCCAATAATTTTTTTCATAATTTTTTTTTGAAATGACTACTGCATTTGTTACAGCACTATTTATAGCACCATACAGTTACCGGTATCTGGCAAATACTGTACCCTGATTGCATATTCTTTTACTGGCTGCTGTTCATTGGTCCTGCTGGCGATGGTTTCCCGGGTGGATTTGCAGCACCCTTTTCCGGTCTTTTTTCTTAAGGATCTAAGAAAAGGGAGAAATGTAAAACGCAAGATCCTAACCGTTGATAAGAGAATAACCCAGGCATTGTAAACGTTGTATGTTTACCTAACCCCGTGACCATGAAAAAACTATTGTTGCCACTGCTATTTTTAACTGCAGCCAGGCTGGATGCCCAGCTTATCGATTCACTGAACACAGCAAAGAATTGCTTGTATATGAAGCCCGAGGAACGGGAAATGGTGTATGAGATAAACAGTGTTCGGAGCAATCCCCGCAGTTGGGTTCCCATAATTGATTCCATCATTAAGCGGTCGGTGATGACGCTTAAAACAAGGGGTAAGGGGCAAAGGAATTATGCCCTGACTTATAGCACGATCACCATTAAAGGTAAAGAATCGAAAAAAATAGATACTACATGGAACTACGAAAATGTAGAGGAATTAAAGGCGCTACGCTCTCTTTTGAAAGATCTCAAAACGATGAACAGGCTATCGGTGCTGCAACCCGATAGTGGCATTTACCTGGCCATGCAGTCTTTTGCTGCCGACCAGGATGCCCATCACTGGGCCCTGCTACATACCGGCAGCAAGGGTGATCACCCCTGGGATAGGATCACCAAATTTTCTCCACGCATGCGTTTTGGCAATGAAAACCTGGCAGGTTCCAGTCCCAAAAATGATGCATGGGAGACCGTGTTGCAGTTGCTGATGGATTGCGGAATCCCTGGCTATGGGCACCGCTACAATTTACTTGACAAACAATGGACACATGTGTCCTGTTTATCCGCCGGCAAAAAGGAAGGCCTGCACCAATGGATACAAAATTTTGGCGTGATAAAGCAATAGTACCGGGATGCAGCTATAGTTTTTGTTTGGGCACTCCCTTAAATGTAATGGTTACCGGCTTTCTCAATCCGTCCTTGTCAAACTCCATTTTGTCGATACAGGTAACCCTGTGGTTTCGATCTGTTTCACCCAATGGCCGCCGGTGGTACACGATATACCAGTTATCTCCTTTTCCATTGTGTATCACCGAATGGTGTCCTGCACTGGTTGCGACAGCGGTGTCTTGCTGTAGAATTTTGTCAATCCGCTTAAATGGTCCAAATGGAGCATCGGCGATCGCATAAGCCACGGAGTAATTTGGTAAGCCCCAGCCACCTTCACTCCACATGAAATAATATTTACCATTTCGAATAAACATGGTGGGTCCCTCCACATAGTTTTCAGGTGTGATCTCTTTAAAAACAGATCCGTCAGCGAACGGTATAAATCCTGTGAAATCATCTTTTAGCCGGGCAATATTGCAATGCTTCCAGCCGCCGTAGATGATATAATATTTTCCATCGGCATCTTTAAAAACATACTGGTCGATTGGTTGTGCACCATTGTGAAACTTGTCAATTAACGGCTTGCCCAACCAATCTTTAAAGGGGCCTTCGGGCTGGTCCGCAACGCCTACACCGATGCCTCCATATTCCTGGTCGTTTTGTATATCGTTGGCACTAAAAAACAAAAAGTACTGTTTGTCTTTTTTTATAACGGCAGGCGCCCATACAGCACGTCTTGCCCATTTGATATTGCTGGTGTCAATAATGTTCCCATGCTTTTTCCAATGCACCAGGTCGGTAGACGAAAAAGCGTCAAGGAAAACCTGCTGATCGTACGGAGCCGAAAACGTTGGGTAGATCCAGTATTGTTTATTAAAGATGACAGCCTCCGGATCCGCATACCAGCCTTTTACAATAGGGTTGCCTGAGGTAGGCAGGCTATCCGGCTGCGAGTGAAGATGAAATGTTATGGTAACAAAAATGTGCAGGATAAAACTTTTTTTCATGTGGTAAAGCGTTTTGTCAGGAGAAGTTGCTGTGCTGATGTCTCTTCGTCTTGCTTTGGTAAAAATAAATGAAAGGTAGTTAGATGTGTTCGCTGTTTGCAAACAGCGAACAAGACATTTTCATTGAAAGTGAACATAAGTGGGATCCGCATCGTAAAAGATTTTGGAATGCGGTCACTTCCACAGTCCTATTATACCCTACATTTAACCATTCTGTAATGCCATAAAACAAAAAATACCATGCTTAGCAATAACGATATACTAAAAAAACTCCGGGTCGCCTTGTCATTGAAAAATGAGGATGTTATTGAGATATTGGCCCTGGCTGACTTCAATATTTCTAAAGGAGCGTTGGGCGACCTGTTCCGAAACGAGGATCACCCGGGGTATGTGGAAGCAGGAGACCAGATACTCCGGAATTTTCTTAATGGCCTGATCATTAAGAACCGCGGAAAACTTGCTGAGCCAAAAGCTAATATCCGGGAAAAGGAAGGCAACAGGAAGGAAAGGAATGCCTGAATTTAATTGATGTAGATACTAAAAAAATAATCTATGTAGGTTCGGTAAACAGATCCATGTTGCAGTGCCGTTGACATGAGAAATACTTACTTCCGACCATTTATACATTTTCTGCGCCATAATTTTTGATTGTTAAGGTAAAAGGCTATTTTACCAAACCAACCTTTTCAATCAACTTATATATGGAAGCTACCCCTAACCCGCTCCCGGCCGATACCGTTGAACCCATTATTATTACAGATTCCATTTCCTACCGCAAACCCCAGCCACTCGATGTGTTGCGGGGCATCGGCATTTTGTTCGGCCTGATGGTGAGTGTATGGCTGTTTGCAGGTTTCAGCAATGGCAGGCAGTTTGGTATCATCAACAAGGCCACTGGTTTTGATTACCGGCTTTATTCCACTGTATCCGTATTGTTCGATGGAAAGATGCGGGCCCTGATCGGGCTTGTATTTGGCGCCGGACTGTTATTGTACATGGCCAAAAGCGAACTGTCTAAAACCCTGCCCGCAGCGGACTTCTACATACGCAGGCAAATGTGGTTAATGGCTTTCGGACTCCTGAATGCCATGTATTTTCTTTGGCCCAACGACATGCTGTTCCAATTAGGTGCCATGGGAATATTAGTTTTCCCCTTTCTACGTTTAAGCCCTAAGAAACTCATGCTGGCGGCCACTATTTGCCTCCTTATTTTTTGTGGGAAAAACTATTGGCGTTTTGCTGATGATAAAGGCGTTTACAAAAAATACCTGGCCGTCACAGTAGTGGAAAAAAAGTTTGCCAAAGACAGTGCCGACCGGCATATAAAAGATAGCCTCGCCAAAATAGCCAACCCTGCAAAGCCTGCCGGGATAAAAGACAGTACTCAAACCAGTGCAAGTAAAGACTCCCTGGCTAAAGCTAAAAAGGATACCCTTACCAAAGAGCAGGCCGACCACAAAGCTGCCTGGGAAGGTCTTGTAAAAAACCTCGTCTTTGATCCAAAAAATGATGAAGGTGAGAAAAATGAAGTCCGCGAAACCAGTTATGGCAAACTATGGGATCATATGTTAAACATGACCCAGGGGCGTGAAGCTGCCTGGACTTACCGTACCGGTGTTTGGGAATTGGGCATGAGTATTTTGTTAGGGATGGCGTTATTAAAAATGGGATTTTTTGCATTCAGCTACCGCCGGGGACAGTATTTTATGTTAGCCATTATCGCCATTGGTATCGGCCTTTTCTTTGGGTGGTTCAGGCTGTATTTTCACAACTCTGCATTGCGGGGTTATGAAAAATATATTACACACAAATGGGTGCCGCATACACAATTTATAGCCATAGAGCGGCTGAGTATGGCACTGGGTTATGCAGCCCTGGTGATGTGGCTGCTACAAGCAAATCTTCTCCGGTTTTTCACTAAAGGCTTTGCTGCAGTGGGGCGCATTGCGTTAACCAACTACCTGTTACAAAGCATTTTTCTAAGCTGGTTTTTTACAGGGGCAGGAAGCGGCAATTTTGGAAAACTAAACCAGTGGCAAATGTATTTTTTTGTGTTGCTGGTAATGCTCATGCAAATAGTGCTCAGTGTATTTTGGTTGCGCCGTTACCAGCAGGGCCCGGCCGAATGGCTTTGGCGTTGTGCTATCGCCAAAAAGTGGCTGCCATTTAAAACGCCTCACGCAATTGCCCCGCCAGGCGATATTGCCAGTACACCTGCCTGAAACCGAAACCCTTTCTATTATTCTTAATTACAACTTCCGCAATGGAGACTTCTATAACACCTGCTGAAAATAGCCAGCCCTTAGCCCCGGAAACTGCCACTGTTGCCACCGCGGCACCTGTGGCCAAAGCCGACCGCATTCACACAGTGGATATGATACGTGGCTTTGCGCTCCTGGGTATACTGCTTATGAATATTCCCATTTTTGGATTAGACGAAAGTGCATTTAGCCAAATATTAAAAGGGTCCTCAGAAAATGCCGATTTTAAGGCACTGGGATTTATTCATATTTTTCCGGATGGAACGATGCGTGGCTTGTTTTCAATGCTGTTTGGCGTGGGAATGGTGCTGTTTACGCTCAATAAAACTTCAAAGCCTGATGGGCCGACTGTAGCAGAATATTATTACCGTCGTCTCTTGTGGCTGGTACTTTTTGGGGTGTTCAATGCATATATCTTGCTTTGGGAAGGCGATATTCTTTTTTATTATGGCCTTGCGGGCATGCTGCTATACCCGTTTCGTAAGTCATCGCCAAAACTGCTTATCGGGCTGGGTATTTTGTGCTTTGCCATAAATATGTATAAAACCATGGGCTGGTTTGGCGATACCAAAAAAACACGCAAAACTTACCTGGAAGCAAAAGCCGCCATAGCGGAAAAGAAGCCGCTGACAGAAGCGCAACAGGGTGCCATGGGCAGGTGGGAGGAGATCGAAAAAAGCCAAACGCCGGACACGGCCAGGAGCAAGAGGAATATCCGCAAAATGCACTCGGGATATGGTACTATTTTTAGTTATTTCATCCCCGACAATGCGAATAATGAAATATGGGGTATGTACCACGGTATCTGGGATTTTATAGGGATGATGCTGATTGGGATGGGCCTGTTTTGGATGGGCTTTTTCAGTAATAAATTAGCAACCTCTACTTATGGAATGCTGGCACTTGTAGGGTATATTGTCGGCATTACTATTGGCTGGCTGGCTTTTATAAACGGTCAGGTGGAATGGGTTCGCCATTTTTCAACTTATATTGATAACTGGCGTGTACCGCATTTCCTATTGTACGATGTCCGGCGGGTTTTTATCTCTGTAGGGCATGCCAGCCTGTTGATGCTGTTGTATAGAAGCGGCCTGGTAAACTGGTTGATGAGGGCGTTAGCTAATGTGGGACAAATGGCATTTACAAATTACCTGATGCAGAGTATTATTTGTACCTGGTTCTTTTTTGGTTACGGCTTTGACTACTATAATAAGTTGCGTTTTTATCAACTATACTATGTTGTGCTTGCCATCTGGATTTTCCAGATGATATTTTCCAGTATCTGGCTTAGGTTTTTCCGTTTTGGCCCCTTTGAATGGGTTTGGCGCAGCCTTACCTATTGGAAAAAACAGCCCATGCGGTTAAAGAAAATTGTATAGCAGTAGCTCCGCATATTTGAAATTTGAAAATTGATCAGCAAAAATTGATTTTTACACCCCTATGCCATTGCTATAAAACGCTTATTTTTAAACTACCCTAAGTCCGGTATGGTTACTAAGCAAATGCCCCACAATCAAAACCGAACTTACATGAAGAAAATAGCCGTCCTGGTTGCATTCATTTTTTGCATCCATCTCTTAAATGTAAAATCCAATGCCCAGGTTGGTATTGGAACCAATGCCCCAAACGGAAAGTCGGTACTTGATATACGATCGACCACCAAAGGTGTCCTTTTTCCTAAGATGACTACGCAGCAGCGAAATGCAATAACAGAGGTGCCTGATGGGCTACATATTTTCAACACTGATGAGCGCTGTCTTAACGTCTTCGATTCTGTTTTCCAGATATGGAACTGTTATTGCGACAATTGTAAAACAGTGGTCATTAATATAACCACCAACATTTGTAAACTGGATTTTTACGATGCCTATGCCAAGGGAAACCCTGCAAAAAATTATCTCATCAATATCCTGCCGGGGGTTATAGTCAGTGGTTGCCTTCCCGGCGACACCGCTTTGACCTTTTCGAATATGCCTTTCTCGGCAGTCATAACCATTAACAACAAAGGCACTATTGCAGGCTCAGGTGGCAGTGGGGGAGATGGCACACTTGAACTTGGTTGTTCCGGACTGTCAGGTTTTGCTTCGGGTGGAAGACCGGGTGGAAGTGCGATAGCTACCAAAGCCGGCATTCCCATTACAGTAAAAAATTATGGCATCATTTCCGGCGGCGGTGGGGGTGGCGGCGGCAGTGGTGGTAATCCCAATGGAGTAGGCGGCGGTGGTGGCGGTGGTGCCGGAACGGTAATAGGACCAGGTGGATTACCCGGTGGCAGGTATGTCAGCAACACCTTCGGATGCTTTCCGTCCCGAACTGGTGTAGCTGGTTCGCCTGGTACCAATATTTCAGGAGGGCCTGGCGGAATTGGCACCAGCGGTGGTGCTATGGGTGGCAATGGAGGCGACAGGGGACAGACTGGTCAAAATGGAACTGGTAACCTGACTTTTGGTTCATATGGCGGAGCAGCTGGTAAAGCTGTAACAGGGGGCACAGGTAACCTGGTTACCAATATTAGTGGCGGTCAGAGCTACGGCAGCGTGGATTGATAGCCCGTAATTAGTTTTTCAAAACATCATAAACCTGCATAGCCCGGCCAGAGCTGAAGGCTATGCAGGTAAAATGCCTCACTGATTAATTCGCTTCTGTGTACTTTTTAAAATTGTCCAGTATCGCCTGCCAGCCGGCCTGCTGCATTTCCGCCGGATGCGTACCCTCCGCTTCAAAACTTTCTACGACCTCAGTGGTATCACCATCACCAGAAAAACTGATCGTTACCTTCCGGCCGTCGTCGATGGTATATTCCAGGTATTCATTTGGTGTCACCACATCGTAGGTACCTCCAAAATCGAAACCCATACTGCCATCTTTGGCCTCCATTCGGGTAGCAAAACGACCTTCAGCACGCAAGTCATTTTCTGCCCTTGGTGCATGCCAGTCGTCAGAAGCATTGCACCATTGGGTAATATGTTCAGGTTTGGTCCAGTTGTCCCATACTTTTTCCACCGGGGCATTTACGGTTGCCTTTACCGTAATCACTTTCTTTTCCTGCGTTTCCATGATTGTCAATTTTTTAATCGTTATAGTTTGCTTTTTTACATTACAAAAGTCTTGAAGTAAAATGAAAATTGGAAGGTATAAAGACGACTTTGTAAGGGTGGTTTGCGACAACCTCTAGAAGCAAAGATGTTCCCTACCCTTATTCGAACCCGTCACATCTGGTATAGCACTGTTACCCGGAGTGCTGGTCCATATACCGACACCCTGTGCATGGATCATACCGGCCGCCAATAGTAGCAGGAGCATTTGCAGTAAAGGGTTCATTTTTGTCGTTTTTTAGATGAAGACAATAAAGTTAATTCAAAACTATACCGGCATAAAACAGCTGAATGACCAGCCATCCAAACGACTATATTCGCCGCCTCTACAAAACAATCCCTAATGAAACTGGAAGAAATTCTTGTAAAAAGAAGCGGTAATACATGCGAAATATGCAAAGCAGCATCAGCCCTGTCCATGTACGAAGTGCTGCCGCAAACAGGTAGCTATGAAGACAGCACCATTATGATTTGTGAAGCCTGCCGGGCACAAATTGAGAAGAAAGCCGAACCCGATACCAAACATTGGATGGCCTGCCTGCCGGAGAGCATGTGGAGCGAAGTGCCGGGTGTGCAGGTGGTGAGTTGGCGTATGCTGAACCGTTTTAGAAATGAAAGCTGGGCGGCGGATAACCTCGATATGATGTACCTGGATGAAGAAAGACTGGCCTGGGCCAAAGCCACCGGCGAGCACGATAGTGATGCCGCGGTTGATTTGCATAAAGACGCTTATGGCCAGTTATTGCAAACCGGCGACACAGTCATACTTACCAAATCCCTCGATGTAAAAGGCACCAGCCTAAATGCAAAAATGGGGACCGTTGTAAAAAATATCCGGCTGGTTCCGGACAATACTGATCAGATAGAAGGCCGGATTGAAGGACAGGTAATTGTAATTCTGACCAAATTTGTACGAAAGCAGGGCTAATGGTTGGTTTAAGTTGTTTGGTTTATTTGCTGCATCAAGTCAGCGAATAACCGGTAAGAGTGCACCCTGGCATCGTGGTCATAAATATGCGAAGTAACCATGATCTCATCAACCTGGGTTTTTTCAATAAATGTTGCTACCTGAGTTTTTAAGGTGGCCGGGCTGCCGATAAAAGAGTACGCCAACATTTGCTTTACGGCTGCAGCTTCTGCTTCGTTCCAAATGCCGTCCATGGAGTCGGATGGCGGTTGCAATAACCTGCGTTGGCCGGTTACAATCCCTAAAAACAATTGTTGCACCGATGTTGCAAGACGGGTAGCTTCTTTATCTGTATCTGCGGCCACAACATTTACACACGCCATCACATAAGGCTCTTTCAAATGCGCTGAAGGCTGAAAATGCTGCCGGTACAAACGGATGGCATCCATGAAATAAGCGGGTGCAAAATGGCTGGCAAAGGCATAGGGAAGACCCATGGCCGCGGCTACCCTTGCACTGTCGGTGCTGGAGCCCAATACCCAAATGGGTATATTCAAACCTTCGCCGGGTATGGCCCTTAGTTTACTGTTCCGGTTCTCCGCTGAAAAGAAATTTTGCAGTCGCTGAATGTCTTGCGGAAAATTGTGTTCTGCGCCAAAATTTTCACCACGGATAGCCCTAGCAGTTAGTTGGTCGGTGCCGGGTGCACGGCCCAGGCCCAAGTCGATGCGGCCGGGGTATAAAGATGCTAAAGTGCCAAACTGTTCCGCTACGATCAGCGGTGCGTGGTTGGGCAGCATTACACCACCAGATCCAACGCGCATGGCAGAAGTACCACCTGCTACATAGCCAATGAGTAAAGCCGGCGCTGAACTGGCAACGCCTGCCATATTATGGTGTTCGGCAAACCAGTATCGGGTGTAGCCGAGTCGCTCAGCATTTTGCGCCAGGTCGAGGCTGTTCCGGAAACTATCGGCAGCATTAAAGCCATCCCTTACACCGGCAAGGTCTAAAACGGAGTATTTTATGGATAAAGTTGGATCAGTGTTCATGCGGTAATGAATTCATGTTGGTGTTTCAACATTAAAAACAGCACAAAGACCGGTCCAATTAGGAACAAGCTGCCGATATTGCATGCCTGGCACGGCGGATTTATCAAAAGCTGCCGGACTGTTTCTTCTTTAGGAGTAGGTATTTTATGCGCAACCGCTGGTTTGGGTTGGCCTCGAAAGAAAAGCGTTAAGAAAATTATGCTTAAAGCCGTTAAGAAGCCGGCGCTGTTTGAGCCAGCAGGGTCTATGAACTGAATGACTTTTACGGCGAGTTCGCCGGCTTTAGGCTTTAAGCATAATTTTTAGCTTTTATTTCGGAGCCTTGATTTTTTTTGTTTCTTTTTTTTATCAAGAAAAAAAAGAAAAAACATCAATTATAAACCTGTTTCTATTCGTATGCGCATAAAATACCTAATCCTATTCTTATAAATTTGACCAAAAAACAATAACCTGATGCCTAAACTTTTCATGATACTGATTGGCTGTAAGCCCGCCGGCCGGCATACAGAACAACACGATATATTCTTTGGTGTTGGCGAAACGATGAAGGACCTGGTGCCCGCAGCACTGGCATTTTGGCCTGAGGCAAATGGAAAACTACATTTCGATGCCTGGCGTGAAATAACCCAGGTGAATGGTTATTCCGTGAAAGTAGTGCCGGCCGCCGCAGTCTTACCTGCTGGTAATGCCCGCTTATTTTTTATCAACCTGGGCGGGTACAAAAAGGATGAATTTGAAGAGTTTCATTACAAAATGCTGATCGCTGCCAGCAGTAAAGCAGCAGCGATTAAACTATCAAAGGAAACGGCCTTTTTTCGCCACACCGGTTTTAAAGGTGCTACGTCGCATATTGATGATAAGTATGGAATTGATGTAGATGATGTATTTGAAATTGAAGATGTGCTGGGCGGGTCAGTAAAGCAACAGTTTCGCATTCTTGTTGCTGCGAATCCTACCGGTGAAGCAGATGAAATACACCTGGGATATTTTAAGCTGGATTCGTTTAAATAAGACGCATCTCAATTTTTTATAAAATTGTGCAGATCGCCCATCATGCACTTCAATCTTTTTGTGTAGATAAATACAGGTGACAGCTAACCCAAAATTTGCACCGCAGATTCCTGTTGTCACCTTTGCATGCTGTTGCTTCAATCTCCTCATTTTGCCGGTTGTAGTAAAGCTGTGGCACCGCCCATTCTTTTATTACACGCAGCATATCCAGCGGAGCATGATCGCTCCTTCTAAAAATCTGTAATAAAAATTGTTGTAAGTAAATTTTTTATTACACCACTAAATACTTACTGTAATAAAAATATTTATTACAAAAGAAAAACTTACAGCGGCGATTTTGTGAAAAATTAGACTGCGGAAAACTAATGAAGCACAAGCTGTTTTATCACAGTACCAAACCTGGTTTACCTGGTACAATGAAATGCAGACATCATCATGAAAAAGGACGACACTGGAAATTCAAACTGAGACAGAACCCAATAGGGATAGATAAATTGGAAAACAGGCAAGCAGGAAAAGATTCTGAAACGGGTGTAACAGCCCTGCACATTTTTTCAAGGCATCTGTGGGTATGCTGCATTTGCCGGCTACAACCGTAAGCATAATCGCCTGGTGATACCCATTTTAAAAAATTGCTTTGGCCAAAATAAGCGAAGCCCCTACATTTGCCATCCTGAATAATAAAAGATGCCCAAGTGGCGAAATTGGTAGACGCACTATGTTCAGGTCGTAGCATCCGCAAGGTTGTGCTGGTTCGAATCCAGTCTTGGGCACAAAGAGAAGCTCCCGTTTTGGGGGCTTTTTTAATGATGTTTTTGAGGATTTTTGTAAGCTCACTTACAGACGGTACAAGCCAAGACCTCAATTCATCTTAGCAAAAAGTTAGACGAGGCTTTTGAAAGACGATTATTCTAGAGCTTCAAATACTCACTAATACTGCCGTAGCTGCAAAAGCACGTGTTCATTTCAGAATATTAAATAGGTACCTGCAAAACGCCATTCGGTGTAAAAGTTTTTTGATTGAATAAATGAGGATGTTATATTTACGTGAATAAATTATTAACCAACCCCCCCCCAAAAAAATCATGAAAAACCAAATTGAAAAAACCAATGATGGAAAATTAGAGTTGGAGAGAAAGACAGTTTTAAAACTTTCATATTCACCAAAGTGGCCCCTTAACTATGGTCAAGAAGTTGAACCTCCAGGCGGGTCGAATGGTTGTAGAACGAGACAAGAAGAACCAAACGAAATTGCGTGTTTAACTATAACTACTAACTAATGTTAAGATTGTTTTTTCTTTTGCTTTTTGTTAATATAGGTGGGTTGATTTTTTCACAGCCAGCTTGTAATTGTATTGAAAATCTAACGTTTCTTAGTAATTCGGTTGAGGATAATTATATACTTTTTGAAGAAAAAATTAAAGATTCCTCTGAATCAGTATATAATTCATTCAAGCAGACACAGATGGACTCTGCTTTAGTGAATAATCATTTTTATTCCTGCTTCCAAATTTTGAGGACATATATGAGATGGTTTAGAGACCCACATCTAACCGTTTCATTAAGGACAAGTGAAAAAACAAAATCTATTTATAGGGACTATTTTTCAGACTTTCCAATTGACCTACGCCGCAAAAAAAAGATGCAAGGAGAGTTGTCCGGTATATTTGTGTCCGAGGGCTATGGCTATGTGGTAGAGATAATAAAGGAAAAAGAAAAGTATATTGGTACAATTTTAAAAGGTGACAACGTCTTTTGGTTTGAGAAACAGGCAAGATTTTACATTAACCCGTCCAAAAAAAATTATAAAACAGGGAAAATTTTATCATATCGAAAGGATCATATCTTGAATACGAAGCCTTATGACTATTCGTATGCAGACAGTGTTCTAACAGTTGTTAATTTCGATGTCTTTAAAAAAATAGCTAGTATTGAAGATGCAAAATATGTTGATTTTTCATTTTGTGAGAATGCACAATTGAAATTACTTTCTGATAGTACTTCCTATTTTTATTTCCCCAACTTCGAAATGAATCAAAAAGTTATAATTGATAGCTTACTGTTGCATTATCAAAACGAAATCTTAAAGAGGCCAAATTTAATTATAGATTTGAGAAATAATACTGGTGGTTACAGCTCTTGTTTTAATAATTTGTTACCACTGATTTTTGACAAACCTTATCAAATGCCTTCTCTTCAATTTAAAGCTAGTAAGGAGAATATTATTATGCATCTAAACGCCTATTATCGTGATTCTTTAAATAACAAGGACTATAATAGGCACAAGCAATTTTTGATGGAGAATGTTGGAAAGTTGGTCGATATTAATTCCGTTAGGTTAGTTGTCCCCGATACTGTCTACAAAAGCCCTCGGCGTATTGTAATACTTACAGACAAAGGCGTAGTCAGTTCAGGAGAGCATTTGGTTTTTTATGGGAAAATGAGTGGAAAGGTTGTCCAGATGGGGAATAGTACGGCTGGTATGTTTAACACATTGGATGTGCTGGATATCAGGAGAATGCCGTCTGATTTTTTCCACTTCAACTGCCCTACAATGAGATACTGTAATATTGGGAAAATCGATTATGTTGGATTTTCAACAGATATTGAATTGAATTTTGATAAATATTCTAGTTGGGTTGAAATTGTGAAAAACTATTTGGAAACCGATGAAAAGAAAAAGTGATGTTAGTAGAAGGAAAGTAGGCGAGTTCGTTGTTTGGACTTTATATGTCGGATTTGACTATCTGATATCGACGGTTGAACACTTTGGCAGGAACGCATTTCAATGGACTCTCAATTTATTTTTGCACTATTCTTTTGCAATCGGTTTTTTTTATCTCTGTTTTCATTTAGTAGTTCCTTTTTTTCTTAAAGATAGGAAAAGACGAGCATGGATTGTCGTGGTAACTTTGTTTGCGCACAATACAGTTCGGTTTATGATCTATTCTGAAAGTTCCAGATTATTAGGTGATAGATTTCCATATCCGTATAACTATTGGCAGGCATTTAGCTCCGGCAGTTGGGTTTGGATGCAGTATTCTGTTTATGCATTTATTTATTATCTGGGGATACGAGCAATAGACTTTGAAAGAAATTTAAGGTTGACGAAGGAACTGAATTCATTTTTGGAACAAAAAAACCACAACCTCCAAACCGAAAACCTCAAACTTGAATACAAATTCCTCCGTGCCCAAATCAACCCACATTTTCTTTATAATGTACTGGCCTTTTTTTATAGCAAGGTAAGGAACCAGGATGAAAACGCAGGCCGGGGAATAATGTTGCTCACGGAGATGATGCGTTATAGCATTCGTGAACCTGACGCCGATGATAAGGTGCTTTTACAAGAAGAAATACAGGCTATTAGTAACCTGCTGGAATTGCAAAAGCTACGGTTTGAGGGGAACAGTCATGCCGAGATTTATATTGGACAAGGCGTGGGACACCTGCGAATAGTACCCCATGTTTTGGTAACACTGGTTGAAAACGCATGCAAGCATGGTAACCTTACCGATAAAGGGGATCCATTAAAAATAACTGCAGAAATACAAGATGGCTGGTTTGTGTTTACTACGGTTAACAAGGTTCGTTCGGCTAGGATGGTGGAATATAGCGATGGCTTTGGTTTAGAAAACCTGGCCACAAGGATTAAGTTACAATACGAGGATAATCAGTATTTCGATTATGGAAATCATAATGATTATTACCGGGTCACTTTCAAACTCCGAGAAAGCATTATGGTGGAAACTGAGGCCGAAAGACAATTGAAAACCCAAAAGAAGATAGAGCAAGGCATAATACAAACCCCTACTCAATGGCTACCTGCATAGTAATCGACGACGAACAGCACTGTATCGACCTGATATCTGAACATATTGAACAGATAAAACTGTTGCGGCTTGTCTACACAACCCTCAACCCATTGGACGCACTGGAATTTTTGCTGGTAAACGATGTGGATATCATTTTTTTAGATGTAAATATGGCCCAGATGAGCGGTATGGAATTCTTAGATGCGTATAAGGGTAAGGGTAAAGTAATATTATGTACAGCGTATGAAAAGTATGCAGTACAGGGCTTTGATAAAGAAGTAGCGGATTTCTTATTAAAACCGATCACATTTGTCCGCTTTATGCGCGGTATTTACAAGGCCCTGGCTTTATTGGAGAAGGAGGCTTACCGACGAAAAGAACAGCAGGATTTTATTTTTGTGAAAACAGAGTTGAAAGGAAAGTTCATCAAAATTGCCTTTGACGATATTGATTATATCCATGGCGAGAAAAACTATATATCATTTAATCAAGGTGGTAAAAAGACAATGGCATTATTAAATATGAAGGATATTTTGGGCAGGTTACCACAGCCGCCTTTTATCCGGGTGCATAATTCTTTTATTGTCAACTTTCTTAAGGTTAAAGAAGTTCATGGTAATCTTATTATTTTGAAAGGTAGTCCAACGGAAATTCCACTGGGAGTTACATTTAAAGAAAACGTATTGGCAGCCATGCAAATAATAGACCGGGACACTAACTAGTGCGATCACGGATTTGTCTTTAATATTTCTTGTAGTTCTGATTCATATTCAGCATGGCCGAACCTAACATTCTCTTTGAAAACCTTAACCGTATTATTGCAAGCAGTGACCCTGTAACGGATTCTCTGCTGTGCGGCAGACTTGGCATATGCCTTTATTACTACAACCTATATCAAATGTTAGGTAATTGGGAGAATGCCGAAAAAGCTGTAGGGCATTTGGAATTAGTTTTTGAGCATTGGAATAACGACAGTAGGCAATTAGAAGGGGGTGCCTATAGTTACGGGGCTGCCGGACTGGGGTATGTTTGCGTATTATTACAGAAGGAAGGCCTTGTGGAAATAGATGTACCGGAAAATTTTAGAGAACTGGATAATGGTCTTTGTAAGGATGCCCTCGATAAAATTAATAATGATGGCGATATAGATCCACTGCATGGAGCTGTCGGTTTGCTACAATACTTTAACTGTAGAGGAGACGAAGATTATATCCTTCAATACATAGAAGAAATCGTAAAAGCTCTGAGTGTAAGAATAGTGTCAACAGATAACGGCAACTGGATAAAAAATAGCAGGTTCGAGAAAAAGCCGCAGATAAATCTAAGTTTATCGCATGGACTTTGCGGATACCTTACCATCTTATTAGATACATGCAAATTGGGTATTTGCAAGGATCATATTGAAAAATGGGTTACAGATGGTATTCAATTGTTATTGCACCACTACCGTTTGCCTAATTACGAAACCGGCGATTGCCAGCAATTCCCTTCTGTTATTTTGTTGGAGAATATACCCAAAGCAATCTATACGTCGCGGTTGGCCTGGTGCTACGGTGATTTAAATGTTGTTTGGTTGCTCTACAAGGCTGCAAAACAATTTAGAAATGAAACGTGGCGGCAGCTTGCAGATAAATGCGGGATTGAAACAACAAAAAGATTGATCGTTGAAGCAACAATGGTAACAGATTCACATTTTTGCCATGGGGCAGCCGGTGTAGCAACAATTTATAGTAGCCTGTATAACGCGGCCGGTCTTCTGGCTTATAAAGACGCGGCTGATTATTGGCTTCAGAAAACATTCGATTATGTTAGCAAAGAAATTGAGACCGGCTTTTATTTAGGTAAAGAAACGAACTTGCTGGAAGGACTGCCTGGTGTGAACCTTGCTATCTTATCTGCAATATCCAACAAGCCAAATGACTGGGCAAAAGCATTGTTTATTTAATCTACTTGCAGCTTGTGACTAACCCATTTTATTTTACCGAAAAACTGGTGTTTCGTTCACCTGCGTTGTCATTTATAGACGTCGTTCCAGAAAATATAATTTGCCATTTGCTTAGTAATGATAAGTTTTTGGAGGCTGTATATATTGCCTCGCCAGTTTTATATAAGCAATGTATAAAATTAAGAGACGGAAAAATTATTGACACAAAGGCCGTTAAGAATCTTCATATTTCGATCATAAAATACTACCAGCGGATGTATAGCCGTTGCACCCCATTTGGTTTATTTGCAGGCTGCGGAATAGCCAACTGGAGGACACATAACACTGATATGCTGGCAATCAATGATTCGGGGCACTCCAGGCAGACAAGATTGGATATGTACTATTTGTGTCAGTTGGCATTTCATCTTTCGGGGAAAGAAAGCATCAAAAACAAGATAAGCTGGTATCCAAATACCAGTTTGTATAAAATAGCTGGCTGCTTCCGGTATATTGAGTATGAGCATATTAAGGATAAGAGGCTCTATAAAATTAGCGAGGCCCAGTTTTCCACCGCCTTGGAAATGGTCCTTGAAAGATCAGTATGTGGCCTGACAATTGCCGGTTTAAAAGGGGTTTTAGGAAATGAAGGCCACGGAGAAAAAGAGGCAGAAGCGTTTATTCAGGAACTGATTGCCTCACAAATATTAGTAAGCGACCTGGAGCCTGCGGTTACAGGGCAAGAGCCACTGGATTATGTTATTGGTTTGTTGCAAAGTATAGCTGGTGGAGAAAAAGAGGTTCTGGAAATTTTGATAATTCTTGAAGAACTAAAAAGACTGCTTGCAAAACTTGATGGTACTACAGATGACCGGATGGAATTGTATAAAGCCATTATCAGGCAACTTGATCAGCTAGATATACCTTATGATGAAAACAGGTTGTTCCAGGTAGATATGTATCATAGCATTTCTGAGGGAACTATTGACCCCGATTGGCAGAATGAACTGATGGGGGCTTTTGATTTTTTATCAGGGATATCTGCCAATAAAATAAATAAAAACCTTGACGACTTTTCTAAAAAATTTAAAGAGAGATATGACGAGCAATGGGTACCATTAAATGAAATATTGGATACCGATATAGGAATTGGCTATGCCGACGAAATTACCAATGACTATTCACAATTAATAGAGGGATTAATGCTGCCGGCTTCAAAACAAGAGAATGCTCCGCTTCCGTGGAATAGTTGCGAGACCTGGCTACTGCAAAAATTAGTTGAGGCTACCGTTAGCAAAAGTTTTGAGGTAGGCATCACTAGGGAAGACCTGGAACAATTTCCACCCAATTGGGAAAAGCTGCCCCCATCTATGTCTGTCATGTTTTCATCTGTCGAAAATGAGCGGTTGGTAATAGATGGAATAATGGGTTCAAGTGCAGCAAACCTTTTAGGACGTTTTGCCGGTGGGTTAGAGCCGATTGGTGAATTGGTAGATCAAATAACGACAACTGAACAACTGAATTACCCCGATGCCATATTTGCCGAAATACTGCATTTACCGGAAAGCAGGACCGGCAATATACTTTTACGGCCTCAATCAAGAAGCTTCGAAATACCTTTCCTGGCGAGGTTTGCAGGAAATGGAAGCCAGGGTGAGCGTAACGTCGGACGCATTCCCTTGAATGATTTGTTGGTGTCTGTTAAGGAGGGCTCTATTTTGCTATACTCCATAAGCCTGCGCAAACAAATAGTGCCAAGATTAGGAACCGCACATAATTTTTCATTGAGTTCACTTCCCGTATATCGCTTTTTATGCGATCTGCAGGGCCAAAATCTAAGGACAAGTTTCAGGTTTAGCTGGGGAATACTACAGCAACAGTTTGTCTTTTTGCCAAGAGTAACAATGGGGCGTGTCATACTAAGCGAGGCCACCTGGCAATTTAAAAGAAAAGATATAGAGGAATTAACGGGCGGCCATGAAACTGAATCATACGCAACAGTTAGTGCGTTTTTTGATAAGTGGAAAATGCCCCCACTGACAGTGTTGGTTGATGGTGACAACGAACTTTTGATAAATTTGAGTTGCCCTCTTTCTATTGATGCATTCATAAAATCCGTAAAGGGTAGGCAATCGATAGTTGTAAAAGAATATTTTAAAACAGGCAACCTACATAGTAATAAGCCGGGCTTTGCTTGTCAATTCATTGCTCCAATAATTAATGGCAGCTCAAGGCTAAAGAAAAATTGGGCTTCAGATTTAGTAAGCCACGCGGACGCAATTCCGATGTTGACGGTTCAAAGAAGATTTATACCTGGTTCCGACTGGGTGTATGCAAAACTGTACTGTGGTATTGGTGTGGCCGAAAGATGCCTTGCAACTACTATTAGGCCGCTTGTGTTTGAATTGTCGCAGGGAGGCTATATAAAAAAGTGGTTCTTTATCCGTTACAATGAAGGTGGCCACCATCTTCGTATAAGGTTCGAAGCAACCGATCAGGGTCAAGTACAGAATATAGTTGCAATTTGTAACGGGCATTTTAAGCAAATGGATAAAGAGTGCCTGGTAAACCGTGTTGAATATGCCACTTACGACCGTGAAATAGAGCGATATGGTGAAACAACTATAGGCTTGTCAGAATCCGTTTTTTGTATAAACAGCTCTGCAATACTTGAATTTGTATCCGGAGAACCTGGCGATGAAGCAAGATGGCTATGGGGTATTCAATATGCCGATATGTTGTTACACTCATTTGGATTTTCGCTGGCCGAAAAGTGTAGTTTGCTTTTTCATTTAAGTGAATCATTTCTAAAAGAATTCAAGGCGGACAAACCATTTTTTATCCAGATCAACAACAGGTATCGCGAAGTAAAGAGATTGCTTTTTTCAATTTTAGATAATGATTTTACTACTAATACTTTGTCTACGCCGGAAATAAAACACATGCTTGTGGAGGATGCCGGAGCCCTGGAATATATTGCTGCCGAAATAGACAAACTCAACACCGGGGCGGACCGTGAAATGCGATTACGTTCTTTGGTCAGCAGTTATTTACATATGCATTTCAACCGGCTTTTCTTAAACAAGCAGCGGGTACACGAAATGGTGGTGTACGAATACATGAATCAGTACTATCGTGCTAAATTGGCCATTGCCAACCAGGTCTATAAGCCAAAGGTGCAGCAACTGGTTGTGTAGATCTGTATTGGCATTATTGTAGCCTGCCACCGATTTTAAACTGTTATTACCTATTTTAGCCTTCCCCGCTGTTCGGGGCATTTCCAAACAAACCCTATGGCATTAAGCAGAATCTGGTCGGCCTTTATCATAATTGCGATTATAGCAGCTACGATCCGCTGCATTGCCATCGATGGCCAAAGCGATATTTTTAGCCGCATGGTTACGGGCAAATCTAATGAAGCGTATATCTACACTACGGTAGGGGAGCCCACAGCCAACGGTTTTGCCAGTGCGGATAGTTTTGCCAAAACGGTACATCCATTTGCCTACACAAAAAGCGTTAAGGCCATCGATTGGAATACCATTATCACGGACAATCCGTTCTCCGATTCCGTAAGAAAATTAAAGACTGCATACCCGGCTTTGCGGGTGTTTACCTACACGCAGGTACTGAACCGCCTTCAGAAACCTGTGGATGGCATTATTGAAACCTGCAAAATAGCAGTGAACATTTGTATAGGGCTTATCGGTATCATGGCTTTGTTTATGGGTTTTATGGGTATCGCCGAAAAAGCCGGTGGTATCAATGTATTGTCAAGAATTATCGGCCCCTTCTTTTCAAAAATATTCCCCGACGTTCCGAAGGGCCACCCGTCTATGGGGCATATGATGATGAACTTTAGCGCTAACCTGCTGGGGCTCGACAATGCGGCCACGCCCTTTGGCATTAAAGCCATGGAGAGCTTGCAGGAAATTAATCCGGTAAAGGAAAGGGCCAGTAATGCCCAGATCATGTTCCTCTGCCTGCATGCCTCGGGGCTTACACTGATACCCGTGGCGATCATAGCCTTGCGGGCGGGTACCAAAGCCGCCAATCCCACCGATATTTTTATCCCTTGTATGATCGCCACATTTGCGGCCACGATGGCGGCGATGCTTATCGTTTCATTTAAACAGAAGATCCGTTTGTTTCAGCCGGTGGTGCTGGCCTGGGTAGGGGGCTTGTCGGCGGTTATTGCGGGGCTGGTCTTGTATATAAAATCGCTGGACAGTGACCGGGTACAATCGTTTTCCGGCATTCTTAGCAATGGTTTGATATTGGTCATTTTCCTGTTGATCATCCTGGGTGGGCTCTACAAAAAGATAGATGTGTTTGATGCATTTATCCAGGGTGCCAAGGGCGGTTTCGATACCGCTGTTCGTATTATCCCATACCTCGTGGGTATGCTGGTGGCCATCAGTATGTTGCGGAATAGTGGCGCTTTTGATGTGCTGATCAACGGTCTCAAACAGCTGTTTGCTGCTATGGGTGCCGATACCCGTTTTGTCGATGGATTGCCCACTGCCATTATTAAACCCTTTAGCGGCGGTGGTGCCCGGGGCATGATGGTAGACACGATGAATACTTACGGAGCAGACTCTTTTGCCGGCCGGCTCAGCTGTATTTTACAGGGCAGCAGCGATACCACTTTCTATGTGATCGCCGTTTACTTTGGATCCGTAGCGGTAAAAAATACCAGGTACACGGTAGGGGCGATGTTATTGGCCGACCTGGTGGGTATCATCACTTCCGTGCTGCTGGCTTATTTGTTTTTTGGGGCAGTGGCCTAGGCTCACAAGTGTTCGAAATCTCAAACTTTAGCGATTTGGAACATGAGGCCTGTCTTTGCTCCATAGGAACTTCCTGTTTATTAAAACGTAACATTTTGAAGGATAATAGACTCCGAGTTCTATGAGTCGCCTAAACTCACAGGAGGCACCTGACGGACCCTTTGAAGGCCAAAGGTTTTGTGTCGCTATAAACAGGAAGCTCCTACCGGAGCTAATCTTAAAGGATGATTTTTTTGCTCCCGGGAAGGCTTCAAACACTTGTTGCCCGGGACCTGTGTCTATTTCTTTTTTATTAATCCGGTGCCTGCGCCATTTGCTTTATAATAGGCGCAAACCTCCTTCATCAGGCATATGTCGCATTTGGGTTGCGGTCGGCAAATTTCCCTGCCCAGGAAAGACATGGCCATACCGGCATCCCAGTCTTTCGGGGGCAGTATCTCCATTAATTGGTTTTCAATTTTCACCGGATCGGTTACCGTAACAATTCCCAATCTTGGTGCTACCCGAACCACATGGAGGTCTACGATGATACCTTCCACAGGCTTACCCCATTCTCTCAATATTACATTGGCGGACTTTCTACCAATGCCTTTTAATGCAGTGAGCCCTTCCAGTGTGTCCGGGATTTTTTTATTGTCTTTTATCACACTGCCCATTTCTACCAGCCATTTTATTTTATCGGCTCCCTTTCTTACGCCAGCTACAAATGATTCCAGTTTTGTTTCTGTTGCCTTTGAAAGCGACTTCATATTTGGAAAGGCTTCGAATAATTTAGGAGCCAGCTGGTTGATATGCTTGTCAGAATCCTGTGCCGATAATACCACCATAACAACCAGCTGGTACACGTTTTCGTAATCCAGCGGATGTTTGGTTTTCTTGTATTTTTTTAAGAGCGGCTGAATGGCTGAGGGCCACTTGATTTTGCCTGGCATCGCATGGAGTTTATGGCTTAAAGCTACAGGTTTGTATCAAAGTTGCTGGCAAAAAGCGGCAGTAAGTGATATCAGTTTTTATTGCATTCTATGATCCAATGTTTGCCAAATTTGTCGGTGAAGGTTCCTATCCAGCCAAAAAACATTTCGCTAAACGGTTGTTTAACGTTGCCTCCATCCGCAAGTTTTTCCCACATGTTCCTGGCTTCAGTCTCATCATTATAAACCAGGCAAAGATGGATGGAACTGCCTTCTGTAAGTGTCTCTGGCGTCATATCAGTAGCCATTATTTCAAAGGCATCCGTCTTTAAAACTGAATGTAAGATTTGGTCATGGTACTGTGGTGGCATCTGGCCGGCCAGGGGTGTATCTTTCACCACCATGAATGTGAGTTCGCCCCCCAGGCAATCTTTATAATAATTCATGGCTTCGCGGCAGTTACCGCCGAAGGTGAGGTAGGCATTGAGTTGCGGCATAGGAATCGGTTTTTGTGATGATGAATTGTTTCAACACAAAAATAACCGGGGTGCTTAGTATCGCTGCTGTGTAAAAGCGACATTCTAAGGGGTGGATTGCGACGATCCCGGGCGATACCATATCTCATTATTCTATCCCGAATAATTTATCAATATCTCTTTCTGACCAATAAGTGTACCCTTGCCTTGTATAAAACATAATACCCCGGCTCAACAGTAACCAATGATGCTGCACATTGACACCGGTATTGCCCAAATCAAAAGTCCGGGAGTATTTTTTGTCTTTATTCTCGGGCAGGAAAAAGCTTTTTAAAATGGTGTAGAGTTTTTCAAATGTGCCATTGGTATTTCTAAAGCTGATGCTGAAATAATTATTCTTTGGTTGCTCCCTCACATCTTTTATAAACAGGTTATACGTAGTATCCTGGCCATTGGCTACGTATTCCATTTTTGCCTTGGTAATACCCCCAAACTGGAGCTTGCCGATTAGTTTCCAGTCGGCAGATTGGCGTTCTTCTATCTGTGCCACTGTCGCTAACGCTGCCAATACAGTAATAACCAGGAAGATCGTGTTTTTCATGATGCGGGTGTTTTGCGTGAAGACGAAAGATACTATTAGTTCAGCTTTGTGATGGACAGGTTGGTGTATGCCGAATTGGAGGTTATTTGCGCGGCAGTAGCAAGATGGTATGCCTGTACTGAAATGAAGCCACCGGCAGCTACTTTAATGATGCCGGATACCTGCTGTGAATAATTGGCGTTTCCGGGGAACAACCTTGTTATATTCCGCAGGTATTGCGTATTGTTGGCCCCAAGGATGAGAATTTCAAATAGGTCTCCGGCGGCATCAATATTTACGCCCGTCCACCCGATGTTAAGAATCACTTGATAGGTGCCGGCTTCCGTTACGTTCAGCCTGTGTCCGGCATTATCAAATGTGCCGATGTCGTCAAACGCGCCTGAAGAATTATCCACGAAACCCAGGTCGGTGAGACTACCGCCGATCGGCTGGGTAGTGGCAAGACCGGCACGCGTTGACTTGTTTGGCGTTTGCCAGCTGGCCCAGCCCAGGGCATCGCTTGTTAGTGTTTTTCCTACACCGAAACTTCCGTTGTCGTATCTAATCGTTCCATGTAATATCGAAGGGCCATTATTGATAATATTAAAGTTTCCAACTATGGACTCGTTAAAGGTTGCGGTATTGGCAAAGTAAGCGCCACCGTTTACATCGAGTGTGGTGGATGGGTTGGTGGTTCCGATACCTACCCTGCCAATATTTGTAACGGTAATACGGGGTGCCAAAGCCGATGGATCTGTATTTGCCCCGGTAAGAATCTGGAAATCCGCAAAACTGGAAAAAGTGCCGACGGTTCGAAGGGCGGCAGTGTGATAATTGCCGGTTTTCATGTCGAGGCGGCTGATGGTACCGGCGGCAAGCGTGTTGGAATTTTCAAGCATCAGCAGGTTGGAAGCAGCGTTCACCAGGTGCAGCCTGTAGATGGGCCTGATGATACCAATGCCCACATCCCCGTTGTCATTGATCGTCATTCTTTCCTTTAAATTATTAAGGCTATTATTGGCATAGGTGTAAAATGAGAGGCTGGAATAGGAGCTGGTAAAGATCGTGGTATCGATCCGGCTCCGGATAGCACCCGTGTAAGAAGCCCCGTTTTTGAAAACGATATTTGCATTTTCTCCCGGCGCCGCAGTGCTGGTGTTATTGATCATTAACAGGTTGGAGTCGGCAGATGCGATATGAAGTTTGCTAAGAGGGATGGTGATACCGATACCTGCATTTTGGGCCCCGGCTGCAGCGCAGCATAGCACCAGCAGTGGAAGTAACAATTTTCTCATTACTAAAAGATTACAGTTATGAATGTGTTTTGAACTAAGGATAAAAGTAAAAAACTTAGATGCAAAAATTAAGCCTGTCGTGGCAGAAAGTGATTGGTTGCCCTTTAAGAGTGAGCATCGGGATAGTTGAGGCTGGACGACCATGGTCAGGCCAGGCGGGATGTATGCTGCTTTCGGTGAGCATGCCGGCGGTTGTAAGAATGTACCGGAGATTTTTGATTCGGCCACATTCACCAAAATATTGCGTGGCATGAGATTGCCGGCATCGTGGCATTGCCGAAAAAAACAGGACCGTTCGCGGCGCTGCCTGACCTCCGGATGCAGCAGGAAAATGCGCCGTGAAACCTTTATAATTTATGAGGACCTATTTTCAGGAATTATCATCTATGGGTGCAGCTATCAAATGGCCTGCAATTTTTCATTGCTGTCAATACCCAGGTAAGCCCATGGATAGGTGGTCAGTTGCGCGGTAATTTTCTTAACGATCTCCCTGGCGAGGTTCTTTTCACCGGTCATATACAACAAGAAAGAAAAATAATTGTATACATATGGGATCATTAATTTACCGCCTTCCTCCTCCCGGTAGTTTTTGTACAGGTCTAACAACTCTCCCTTACGTTTTTCGTCTTTGAAAAATGCCTTTCTTTTTTCGGTTTCACCTTGCATATCGAGATAGTTCCATTCTTCTGTAATAGCAAAAAGCCGTAAGGCAATAAGCAGGCTGCTATCGGCTTCTTCATATCGCTCTTCGGCAAAATCCTGCATTTCTTCCAGGCTGCCGTGCCACTTGGGATTTAAAAAATTAATCATCATCAGGTGTGCCATGAGGTGGTTGGGCACCAGTTCGGCGGCAGCTTCAAAATACCCAAGAACAACTTCAGTCTCCATGCCAAGCCCCATACCCACCCGTATCATCCTGGCACATATTTCGGCATCTTCCGGGTTAATTTTATCGGCCGTATTCAAATGCTCATAAGCTTCTTCCAAAAGGGACAAAAACATTTGCGCCCGCTCATCTGAAACGGCAGAGCCCCTGGCGCTTGTCCTGGCTATCCATGCCTGGCATGTTTTGGATACGCCTGAAAAGAGATGTGCGATATACGACTCCGGATTTTTGTCCACCCATTTTTCTATCTCACCGCTAAAGGCATTATTTAGGCCGATGCCCTCATTCAGTAATGTTTTTGCATCCCAGGAAAGTTCTTCGTACCTGGATTCAAATGTTTTAAAGTCTCCGTTTGCCAGGTATTTTTTGAATTCAGCCAGGCGCGGATAGCCCAGCGAGAAGTCTATTTTGCTGGCCGGCTCTTTTTTGAAAAGGTTGAATAGTTTACCAAGCATAAAAAATGGTGTTTAGGGTGCAATAATATTAATTCCGGTCGGGAACCGTAAAATAATAGCACTGACATGTGCAATGAAAACCTGGCAGGAGCAGCATGACCGAAACTGGTATAGTGAATAGAATTATTCCCGGTTTGCAAATAGTTCCCGGTAAAACTCCCTGGTGTACCTGCCTTATTCCACTGCTTCTATCAGGTAGGTTATGCCATTGATGGAAGTAGCATCTCCCGCACGAAGGCCGGCCAACAGTTTGCCCAACGGCGATTGTGGCGACAATGCCATCACCGGCAACTCATCAATGATCGCTTTACCCAACGCTGCGCTCAAAAACAAATAGCCACGGCTGGTTTTAATCAGGCTGCCGGGAACGATCACGGAAACCCGTTGCGTAGGATTTATTTTCGCCAGGTCTGATTGCTGCGCGAGGGCATTCTGAAGCTGACCGCCTGTGTTGGCCTGTTCAATTTGTAACATGGCTAACGCTGTCTCATGTTTATCTCCCGCTGTGCTTTTCGTTTCGTTGGCAGCGCTTTCCGTTATATCGGCCAGTATTTTTTGCAGGTGCAGCACCCGCCCGTTCACCAGACTGAGGTAATGATCATATACCTTTTGTTTAAAAGACATGCTGTTGCGGGGTTGAGATTAGCGCTGCAAGATGAGATTTTGCTTTACAATAAGCGTTTTGCCGGGCCTTACCTGCAAAACACTCCCGGTCTTTACGGTGTATGGTATATCCAGGATACATGAATTGCCTGCGGGCGGGTCCACCAGGATTTGACTACCTGTTGTGGTGGCCGCCGGTGGCTGCAGGAAAAAATTCCAGTTGGAGCTCATACTCCAGTTGCCTGAACCATTAAACACATAAGTGGTGGGCACAGCAGGAATATAGTTGCCGATGTTGAAAGACCGCAATCGCTGGTTGACCGTTACAATAAATGGACTGCTTCCTCCAACAAATTTTTCATTGCTGATATAACCATAAGATTCATTTCTAAATGTTATTGCTTCGGCCTGCCCCATGGTTAAAACACTGGGGAGGTTGAGTTTGCGTTTGTTGCCATTAAAAAAATTGTTGCCACTGTATTGGGTGAGCAGGTGCATAAAATGATTGGCCGTACCCGTGTTTTGATAACCCATTAAAACGACGACGTTGCGGCCCGGTGCTTTTGCCGCAGCGGTCACCAGGTAATTGGTAGCTAATGTATCCTGGGGTGTCGCTACATAACTGCCTGCGGCAATGCCATTGATGATATAGTGCACCGTATTTAAACTGATCCAGTTTTTGGTAAATAAATGGATGCGCCCACTGTCTACGATCATGGCTTCGCAGTCGAAGGCCGTACTATTATCCGGACTGGGCACCGGGGGTTGCGGCTGATTGCTATAGGTAAAATGAATGATTTCAACAAGGCTTGAGTCAATAACCGCGAAGGGGTTGGTGGCGTGGTTTGGGATAGCGCTAAAAGGAAACTTGTAGATTTTCAAATCGGTGCGGGCTCCGTTATCATTGTTGCCAAAATCGCCGATGTAGAAATAATGGCCGTCGAAGCTCAGGTCTTCCCAATCTTCATTGGTGGCTCCTGCGAGATACACCCTTTGGAGCAATGTTTTGGTGAGGGTATCAATCCGGTAAATCGCCGCACTATTTTCTCCATCATTAAGACTCCACAGGTAATTGCCCGCCACGGTAAGGCCGCTGGTTTCCACAAGTGTATCCGAAAGCGGGTTGACCTTTAATGGGGGTGTATAGCTGGTGGAATTATAAGTGCAGCTGCCATTGTTCAACGTGGCAGCCGGGTTAAAGTTGTTTGCCAGCGGGTCGGTACAGCCGGGAACCTGGGAATGGGCGACAAAGTCACCCCATACCAGTGCAGGTATTATCAGCCAAAGGCGGATGTGTTTTAAATCAGGCATTCGAAGCAAAATACTCTGTTATGCCGAAAGAATGCCGTTAATAGTCTGCTATCGGCTGCCTGGTAGTCATTTTACAGTTTTTCATCGAGGTTTAATCCAAAGGTTGTTGCTGTTTGTTTTGCGATCTCATACCCTGCATCCGCATGACGTATCACCCCCATACCCGGATCATTGCGTAGCACCCGGGCTAAGCGGAGAGCGGCATCCTCAGTACCATCTGCCACAATTACCATACCCGCATGAATGCTATAACCCATGCCTACGCCGCCGCCATGGTGCAGGCTAACCCAACTGGCCCCGCCGGCGGTGTTTACGAGGGCATTGAGGATCGGCCAGTCGGCTACGGCATCGCTGCCGTCCATCATGGCTTCCGTTTCGCGGTTGGGACTGGCTACGGAGCCGGTATCGAGATGGTCGCGGCCGATAACGATCGGGGCTTTTACTTTGCCGGTGCGTACGAGTTCATTAATAGCCAGCCCGGCTTTTTCACGTTCGCCCTGGCCCAGCCAGCAGATGCGTGCCGGTAATCCCTGGAAGGCAATTTTCTCCTGCGCCATTTTCATCCAGCGGATCATGCCTTTATTGTTGGGGAACATATTCATGATGAGTTCATCGGTCACCGCAATATCAGCCGGATCACCACTCAACGCTGCCCACCGAAACGGGCCCTTGCCTTCGCAAAACAGCGGGCGGATATAGGCGGGAACGAAGCCGGGGAAATCGAAGCAACGGCCGGGTTTGCCCCCTCCGCCCCCTAAAGGGGGGACTGGCAGGCGGTCTGAATTTTGAACGATTGTTTTGGCGTTAAGCGTTAAGCGGTCTGCGTTGAGGGTTTCGTATTCCTGCGCTCTCGCCCTGATATTATTGCCATAATCGAAAGTGATGGCGCCATTATCCATTAGCTGTAACATCAGTTGTACGTGTAGGTACATGCTTTCGTAGCTACGTTCGGTATAGGCTTCGGGGTTGGCGCTGCGTAATACATTCGCTTGTTCATTGGTAAGGTTATGCGGCACATAACCGATCAGTGGGTCGTGGGCGCTGGTCTGATCGGTTAGGGTGTCGGGGATAATATTACGATCGATCAATCTTTGTAAGAGGTCGATGGCATTGCACAGAACGCCGATGCTTTTCCCTACGCCTTCCGCCTTATACCTTACACCTGCATCAATGGCTTCATCGATGTCGGTATATTTTTCGTCGAGGTACCTGGTTTCGATACGTTTGTCGATACGCCATTCTTCCACTTCGGCAACCAGGGCTACACCTTCATTCATGGTGATGGCCAATGGCTGTGCGCCGCCCATGCCGCCGAGGCCGGCAGTTACGTTTAATGTGCCTTTGAGTGAGCCATTAAAATGCTTGTCGGCCAATGCGCCATAGGTTTCATAAGTGCCCTGAACGATGCCCTGGCTGCCGATATATATCCAACTGCCGGCGGTCATCTGGCCATACATCATCAGGCCTTTTTTTTCCAGTTCGTCAAAATGTTTCCAGTTGGCCCAATTGGGAACCAATTGGCTGTTGCTGATCAGCACGCGGGGAGCATCTTTATGGGTTTTCAGAATGCCCACGGGCTTGCCGCTTTGAATCAGCAGGCTTTCATCGTTCTCCAATATTTTAAGGCCGGCAATGATCTTGTCGAGGGCATCAAAATTCCTGGCCGCCTTACCACGGCCGCCGTACACGATCAGGTCGTCGGGGCGTTCGGCCACTTCGGGGTTGAGGTTATTGAGTAGCATCCGCAAAGCGGCTTCCTGTATCCAGCCTTTGCAGGATAGGGTAGTGCCGGTGGGCGTGGCATATTTTATGGGGTCGTATTTTGTCGCTGTCTGAACCATGATTTGAGTGGATTAATTGGATTAAAAGGATACGATGGCAATCTGGCTGTTGAGGCATGCAAAGTAAAGGTTTGTCCAAAAAAATCCATCATAATGCTTAAGATGTAAAAAGCCCGGGTCACTGTTGGTTCCCGGGCTTTTATGCAATACTGTTTAATATTCTCCTACTGTGTTTTTACCAGCTTGATGGTTTCGACCCTGTTTCCATGATGAACCTGTAATACATAAATACCGCTGGCCAGCATCGTCAATCCGTTAAGGGTGATGCCGTTGGTTCCTGCCATCAACGACATGTTTTTTTGCAGCTGTATTTTGCCATTGATGTCCATCAGTTTAATGGTTACCATATCTGCCTGGCCGGTGTTGATATTCAGCATCAGTTTATCCGTAAACGGATTTGGTAATGCCTGTAACGATACCACCGTTTTTTTGAGGTTGATCACAATGGTGTGGCTGTACCGGTGCCCGCCATTTTTGTCCATCATTTTTAACCGGTAGAAGTAAAGGGCTTTTACGCCGGGTATTTCTGTAAAATGATAACTGGCGGCGCCCGCGGTCAATTGGCCTGTTTTAATAAAATTCACCCCATCGTTGCTGCGTTCTATTTCAAAATAAGCCAGGTCTTTTTCATTGGCGGTTTTCCACTGCAACGAAGCGTTTAAATCATCCGTGTAGCCGGTAAAAGACAATAGGTCCAAAGGCAGGGCCAAATCGTTGGCGGTAAGATAGAAGCCACTAAAGCCGACAACATTAAAAGTTATTTCCCAACGGCTGTATGTACTGTTCCAGACAATGTTATTGTCGGCAGGGTTGATCAATTCGGAACTACCCGTATAGTTGCCGGGAGCCGTGCCGGTACCATGGTATTGTATCACCCGGATATTTAGCTTGTTATTAGCGGCATCGGCGGCATCAACCGGCAGTTTTACATATGCAAAGGGATTCGCATTGTAGGCTGTAAATTCCGCCTGGGTGAAATACAGCGTAATCGTTGCAGTGGCGGCGGCGGCATTATTGGCGGGAACGATGTCGTAATGCCGTTGTACATAGGGGGCGTTATTGGGCAGGGTCTGCACGCTGCCGGTAATGGTAACAGTAGCCGCTACATTACCCGATACCGGGCTGGCACCGGAAGGTACCACATTGGCAATGAGTTTGCAACTGGCATCGCTGATCAGTGTATTGGCGCTGTTGATGGTTTTGCTGCCGCTGGTGGTGGCGGTAGGCAGGCTTGGTGCAGTAATGGTGAGTGTCGCATTATTGGAATTAGCCGCGGTGCAGCCGGTGCTGGAACTAACCCTCACGTTATAGTCGGTTGCATTATCCGAAGGAGAAGGATTACTGATCGTAAGGGCAGATGTGGTAACGGCACTGGAAATTCCGATGGTGGATCCTGTGCCGGTGGGTCCGGCGGATAAAGGTGTAGCACCTTTGAACCATTGGAATGACAGGGTTCCGCTTCCACTGGCAGTGACACTAAATGTTGCGGGGTTGCCCGTGCATGCCGGGGTGGCTACATTGGCCGGGTGACTGGTGATGGCTGGCAAAGCATTTACGATCAATGAAACGTTAGCAGACTGGGCAGGTGTACAACCTGATGTGGAACTGACCCTGAGGTTATAATTCGCGGCCGCATCTGCCGGCACCGGGTTGGTAATCGTTAATATATTTGTGGTGGCGCCGGAAATAGTGGAGCCATTTCCGGTAGCACCGTTGGCTAACACACTGGCTCCTTTATACCATTGGTAACTCAGGGTGCCGCTGCCGGTAGCACTGGCGGTAAATGTTGCGGTGATTCCTGCGCAGGCAGTAGTATCATCCGGGGCAGTAGAAAAGGCTGGCGGGGTATTCACTGTCAGCGATGCATTGGCGGACTGTGCAGGTGTACAGCCCGAGGTGGATGAAACTCTGACGTTGTAATTAGCGACTGCGTCGGCAGCACCAGGATTGGTGATGGTTAATATATTGGTGGTGGCACCGGAAATGCTGGAACCGGTACCGGTAGCACCATTGGCGATAACAGTGGCCCCTTTATACCATTGATAACTCAGTGTACCACTCCCAGAACCTGTTACTGTAAACGATGCGGTGGTGCCTGTACAGGTATTGGTATTCGGCGGGTTGGTGACACCGGGAAACGAATTGACCGTGATGGTTGCCCGGGCTACAGCATCGGCTGCTGCTACATTATCAACATCAGCATTCACCGTACCGGCGCCCGCAGTGACACCCGCTGTATAGGTAGCTGTGGCCGTGCCATTGGCCTGGATGCTGGTTTGCTGATTGGACAAAGCACCGAGTGTTTGACTGAAAGCGATGGGCAGTCCAACAAAAACCGAAAGATTGCTTGCTGCAATAGCAGCATTGGCTGAATTGGTGGTAAAGCCGGATGTGATAGTTGCTGCTGCACCCGAACAAAGCGCACCAACAGAAGCGCTGGTCCGCAGCTGCAAATAAGGAACTGTTGTGAGTGTACCTGGCAAGCCAACTGCCTCCCTGAAGGCTTTATTGCAGCCACTGGCACTGCCGGTATTTGGGGCTTCATTGCAACCCCACCAATTGTCGGTGGCATTTACGCTACCCTGGTTATCGGCCATATAAATGCCACTGCCTTTTCCCGCGGCGGAAACATTGTTGACAAACCGGTTATAATGGATCTGCATCACATTAGTAGGATGAAACGAATTGACGGTACCGATAGCACCGCCGCCACCTAAAGCGGTGTTCGCGGTAAAATTATTTTCGGTGATGTTTACCGTAAATGTGGGCCGGGGTGCTTCAGTGGTAGACCAGCCCTGTGACGAAACAAAAATGGCCCCGCCATTACCGGTGCCGGCGCCCGCAGAATTGTTGGTAAATGTGCTATTGGTGACCGTCAGTGTATTGTTCGGATAGGTATATACTCCCCCGATAGAATAACTGTACGCACTGAATCTGATGGCGCCGCCACTTAGATTGGCGGGCCCGGAATATATATTGTTGGAAAAAACGCATTGATCGATAGTTAGCGTACCTCCCCCAACGCAACTGAGAGCGCCTCCGCCGTCTGGATTAACCACGGACGCAGCTATAGTATTGTTGTCAAATACACAGTTGGTAAGCGTGGTCACGTTATTGGGCCCGCCACAAATGATAGCACCTCCGCCGAAATTATCGTTTACTAACCGGCCATTTGTAAACTTGATGCCCGTTATCGTCGTGGTGATATTTGCATTGGTACCCGGCGGGTTGATCAGCATGATCCGATCTTGTGCCGTTGTAGTCATATTGATGATGGTGGTGGCAGGGCCGGCACCGTTAATGGTAATGTTTTGAGGAATATCGCCTAATATTAATTGTCCCAGCGTCAGGTTGTAAGTGCCGGCCGGAACCGTAATAGTATGCGCGCCACCGGCCGCATTGGAGGCATTAATAGCACCCCTGAGGTGAACGGTTCCGGTGGAACTGGTGCCATCAGCGGTGGTGTTAACAACATAGTTTTGTGCGGCAACTCCTGTATATGCCAGCATCAATACAAGTAATACGGATGCGTGTTTTGATAGGACCGGGGAGATCATTTTTTTAAAGAGACCGTTGATTCCGATGGGTAAAATTGTATCATTCATGGTACTGATTTTTATTTGTTGTGGAAGTGCGTAAAGAGTTAGTGTTTCAACCGGACATTTTTTTAAACCAACAGGACGATGCACGGAATCTATCCCGTTGCACCGTCCTGGTTATGCTACTATTTTCATTCAATGGCGTCTGGTTAAAAGAATAATCAATATTCAAATTCATACACCATTTTCAAATTGCAAATTACTAAGATATTCCTGCAGCTATTAAGGTCTTTGCGGGAAAGTACCTTGCACAGCAATGCAAAAGTTGACCACCTGGTACGGCATCAGGTTATTATGGGCTTGGCTGTTTCCTGCAATGGCCAGGGCCTGTTGATTCATCGGTTGAGGGGTTCCCACTGCATTCGCAAAGTAATTTGGTGCGGGCCGCCCGGTGGGGTTGGCCCAGGTAAGTCCTGTTGGGTTGGCATTGTTGGCAGCAGTACTACCCAGTGCGGAATGCGTATGAGCAGGCATTTGCGTCAAACCAAGCGTTACTGCAGGGGCGCCGCCACTTACGCCGATGGGATATTCGGACAAGCCGGAACCATGGCCCTGGTCCAATGCAGCCCTGCCCTGTAAATTGGGCAAGCCAAACGTGGTGACGCCATTACCACCATAATAAGTTCCCAACAGCGAAAAGAGCGCCGTGTTTTGGCTAATAGACAATAGCTGCCCGTTACATTGTGCCCATGCGACTGGCGGAAAGTTGCAGCCAAACATCCTTATTTCTCCAATAAATTGATCAGACATAGTGTTAGTTTTTTAAAGTTGAAAATCGAAAACTTAGTTCCTGGAAGGGAAAATACCCGTTACGGCGATACAGATATTAAGCGTGAGGTATGGCGCCATATTATCGTGTGGCTGGTTATTGCCAGTCATGCCCACTGCCTGTCCCGACATCATCCCGGTGCCCTGGGCGGCATAGGGTTTAAAGCCACTGCCGCTGGGCCAGAAACTATTGGCAGGTGTACCAACGTTCGGAGCAAGGGAACTTCCGATTGCTGCATGGCTGTGCATCGGCATTTCGTTCAGTAAAAGAGTGTGGGCGTTCTCGCCGCCTTTTTGTCCCTGAACCATGCCATTGCCTACATGCATGGGAACGGATCCCTGTAAATTGGGCAAACCGAAAGTGCTAACACCATCACCGCCATAAGCCACGCCCAGGAGTGAAAACAGCGCCTGGTTCTGGCTGATGGGTAGTAGTTGTCCATTGCATGGGGCCCAACCCTTTGGGGGGAAATTGAAACTGAAGACCCTTAACTCAGAAAGATATTGTTGTGACATAAAATGTTTATTTTTTGGATAATGTAAATAAGCATGTTAACCCTGCGATGGATAAATGCCCTCGTAGGCGATAATATATGTGATCGCCTGGAAGGGAATGCGGTTCTCGTGAGGCTGGTTGTTGCCGACAGACGCAATTGCCGCAGCATTCATTCCCGCAGTTCCGGGGGCAGGTCCGTAAGCCTGTGCATTCGTAGCGGTCGCCCATACATTGCCTCCGGGCGTGTCGGCGGATCCAGTGGAATTACAAAGTGGCACATGGGTGTGCGCCGGTAATTGCTGCTGAATGAGTGTTACCTGTTCCGAACCGCCGGATTGCCCCAAAACATAGCCATTACCCTGGCTGACAGGCACCCTGCCCATAAGGTTTGGAAGACTGAATGTTTGTTGACCATCGCCGCCGTAGGTGGTACCTATCAGGTTAAACAGTACATCATACTGGGAAATATCGAGGAGGCTGCCGTCGCAAAGCGACCAGCCCACGGGTGCGAAATTACCGGCCCATTGCCGGATCTCGCCAACGAAAGGTTCTGCCATGTGGTTTGGATTTAATGGTGAAAATGAAAGAAAAAAAGGTGGTTATACCAAATAGTAAATGGTTATTGGTTTAGAATAATTGGACGGTTTATATTGGCCAGGCAAACTCACACACGGGTATGTGTAAGCATCTTCATAAATAGGTTTCGACCTTAAATGTAATAGCTTTCTAACATAATCTACTATAGAAGAGGATTTTTTTTTTGTGAGAAAATGAAACGGTAAAATCCTGTATCGGAAAAATTATTTCCAGGGACGCAGCAGCTAATGAGCAGGTATGATAAAATACCGGGCATGAAAATAGAGCAGACAGTATCGCCGCAACAGATTGATGTGAAACAGGGAATGCCTGTTGAATACTTATATAATATGTTGAAAAACAGTATTGGGTATTACCCCCATTTCCTGCAACCTGCCTGCAAGAAAGAATCCTTCATCTACATACACATTCGTAATGCCCAACCAATTGTTGTCACAAGTTGAAACAATCATTTTGTTTTCATGGAAAGCCACGATGGTACCAGCCTGCAGGGTCAGCGCAGCACCATCTGCCGGAACGATGACCGCCTCCAAAAGCCGGATGATTTTTCCGTTAAGTTGTGTGGTGGCACCTTTGTTCCATGGGTTGCAGGCATTGATCAGGGCGATGATAGCAGCGCTGTCCATCTTTTCCCAGTCGATGCTTACATCCTGTGCTGTGTGTCGCTTTATATAACGGGCCTTTGCGGTGTCCTGTGGTTTCTGTGGTATAGATATTCCCATGGTCACCATTTTCAGTAATACCAAAACAAGCCGGGCAGCTACCTGTGCCAGTTTAGTGGTTAAGATGCCGTAAGTGTCTGCCGGATGCAGCCGGATCATTTCCTGCATCACAACCGGGCCCGTATCGAATGCAGCATCCACTACATGGATCGTTACACCTGCCTGTGATTCACGGTTTTTTATTTGTTGAAAAATGGGGTCGGCACCACGGTACCCTGGTAACGGGCCGGGGTGAACATTGTAGAAACCTTGTGGTGGTAACTGGTAAACCTCTTTTGGCACCAGGAAGCTGAAAGTGACCATCAGGCCCATGGTGACCTGGTATGTTTGGATGGCTGCGGTGATAGTAGCTACATAATCATCCCGGTCCACCAGGATAATCGGGATATCGGATTGTTTGAAAAGAAAACGGACATTGTCTGCCATCTCATCGTTGTGACGGGGAACTACCACTGCCGCCAGCATGTTCAAAAAAGCGAGTTGCTGCAAACATGGCAGGGCCAGCTTGCTACTGCAAAGGAATAAAACCCTGGTGTCATTCATGTATAAAGGATATGGGGTAAGGGTTGGCGATGCTGATGCCTGCGAGTGAGCCTAATAACACAGGTAAGTATTGGTCCAGCCTGCTGTGATACCTTCCACAGGTTGTGCGGTAAAAGCAGTCCAGTATTGCTTTACAGTGCTTACCGGCACCGTCTCCGACACGATATCCGTTCCTTTGACGGTGGATCGGATAATTGGCGATAAAAAATAATGGGTTTCATTATCCAGCTGCATCGTTCCCCTGGGTCCCGATAAGCTTACCTGCTTCAATTGTTCGGCAATGACGCTGCCATCAAAATGCTGGCCGGTTGGCTGGCTGAGTATTTGCTCAATAACAAGCCCCGTTTCCCAACCCAATAATGAAAAAATATTGGCGGCTTTTTTTGAATATGTTTCAATCGCTTTTTTGAACGACTGGTTCGCGTCTTCTTCCAGCATGGCATCCCAGGGCCTGTACCCGGTTACCTCGAAAGGGATGCCTGCCCGTAGTTCTTCGATGGCGGTGTCTTCCAGCATCATCGGCGAAACAAACAGTTCCAATCCTGTGGCACCAGAATGATTTTTAAGCTTGCTATAAAATAAACCGCCCGGTAGCGTATCATACACACATAATATTTTATTGGTATGGTTATCGGCCGACAGGAAATCAGTGAGTGGCGCAATATCAAAAGCATCGTAGGATTTATTATAGACGAAATTATGCGTCAAATTTCCACCATGTTGCACGAATGAATTGACTATTGCGGTGGAATGCAGGTAACCGCAATCGTAAAAACTGGTTGCCAGGGCAGCGTTTGGCGTTTGCCCATGTGCTGCTTCCATTCCGGCCATCCAGCAAAGAAAGGCATGCTGCAAACCAAGGAATACTACGTTGGGTTGCGGTATCCAGTTGGTCGGGTAATTGGCGCCGGCGTTCACCACAACTAATAATTTATCCAGGCTATAGACCAGCGGCTCCAGGATGGGGAGCACCCGCAGGTCGATAAAGGCAATCAAAATATCTACCTTGTCAAAACGCAGAAGTTTCTCCGCTTTATCATAGACTTCCTTTTCTGCGCCACCGAAGCCGATACCCTCCAAATACAATTGTGGTGCATTGCCGGGGAGCTTTGTTTGAATAAAGGATTTGAGACCGTCGACAAAATCAACACCCATATCGGGATAGACGGCTGAACGCGGATACAGGATTCCGAGTGTCATAGGATGACAGGGTTAATGGTGTTTTCGAAAGGATAGTTTGGACGGATCCAAATATAATCAGATCAAGTGGCTTCTCAGGTTTGGAACACTGACATTATTTAGCAGTTCGCGATAATCAACTTTCTCCCTTATTTTTCTGTATGCCGGGTGGGTTAAGTTTAGGCCTTCCAACTCCGCACAAAAGCCACCGCCTTTATCATATCATCGTGCAGCACTCTATCCGCGTCATTAAAGCTCACCTCATTTCTGAATGCTGCAAACAATTCTTCAATCGCTGCGGAGCTCTTAAGGGGTCGGCGGAACTCTAATGCCTGTGCTGCTGTGAGCAGTTCAATGGCCAACACTTTCTCTACATTGTTGATCACCCGCAGCAATTTAGTGGCTGCATTGGCACCCATGCTCACATGGTCTTCCTGGTTGTTGCTGGATGAAATGCTATCTACCGAAGCTGGCGTGCAGAGTTGCTTGTTTTCGCTTACGATACCGGCGGCGGTGTACTGCGGAATCATAAAACCGCTATGCAGCCCGGCCTCTTTCACCAGGAACATCGGCAAGCCCCGCTGGCCGCTGATCAATTGGTAGGTGCGGCGTTCGCTGATATTGGCCAATTCGCTCATGGCAATGGCTAAAAAGTCTAAGGTGAGTGCCAGCGGTTGGCCATGGAAATTGCCACCGCTTACGATCAGGTCTTCGTCGGGAAAAATATTGGGATTATCAGTAACACTGTTGATCTCCAGCAGGAAGACTTTCAATACATGTTCAAAACTATCCTTGGTGGCACCATGTACCTGCGGAATGCAGCGGAAAGAGTAAGGGTCTTGTATCTCTTTGCCTGTTGCCGAAGCGATGGCACTTCCGTCCAAATGTTGTCTTAGTTTGGCGGCAGTCCCCACCTGGCCCCCGTGCGGCCTGATGCGCTGGATCGCTTCATGAAAAGGCTGCATATTGCAATTGAAACCATCGAAGGAAATAGCAGCGATCAGGTCGGCCATCTTGATCAGGTGACCGGCTTTTACCAGGCAATACATGCCATAGGCTGCCATAAACTGGGTGCCGTTGATCAGCGCCAAACCTTCTTTGCTCCTTAAATGAACCGGCTTCCAGTTCAGGATCTGTTCCACCTTCCCGGTAGGCATTTTCTGGCCCTGGTAATATACTTCACCGAGGCCAATAATGGGCAGGCAGAGATGGCTGAGTGGGGCCAGGTCGCCGCTGGCGCCAAGGCTGCCTTGTGTGTACACCACGGGCGTGACATCATTGTTGTGCATGTCCATGAGCCGCTGCACCGTTTCGTTTTGAACGCCGCTATGTCCATAGGCCAGGCTTTTTACTTTAAAGGCCAGCATCAGTTTTACTATTTCTGTGGGTACTTCTTCACCCATACCACAGGCATGGCTTTTTAAGAGATTGTATTGCAGTTCTTCTATTTGTGCATCGCCGATCTTTACATTTTGCAGGTAGCCGAAACCGGTATTGATGCCATAATACAGGGCATCGCTGTTGTCCATTTTATCGTCGAGGTAGTGGCGGCATTTTTCAATATCGTCGTAGGCGGCGAATGTGATGGAGATCAGTTGCTGGTATTGCAACAGGTGTTTTACCTGTTGAAAGGTTAACTGGTTTTTGTCGAGGGGCAGGTAGTTGTAACTCATGGTTGCGAATCGTTTTTTGGTTCCCCGGTGATGAAGCGGGTTTAGAATATATCCTGGTTTTTTAAACTCTTTTGGTGACCAGCTTTGGACCTTGATTGGGCGACATTGGCGACGCTCCGTTCATCGGTATGAAGACTGTTGGGCTTTTGCATTTGGGTAAGTTTCGTGCTTTTTTCTGTGGGTGCGTAAAAACCTTTCGGGGTGAAAGCCAATCCCGACAGGGTCTATGCTCCCGACAGGGTCGGGGAGGGCGCAAAGTAGAAATTTTAAGGGCAACGAAAGGCAGGAATTACCAACAAATTATTTCGTTTGGGAAAGTTCCTGTGGCAGCCGCTCTTTTTTGGGTGGAAAGAAAAAATCAACGGGGAATTTTAAAAAGTACAGCCCGGTAAGTTTGATCAGCGGAATCAGTTGACGGGTGGGCACTTTTCTCGATTTCATAGCCACGTAGAGGGCCAGCCCAAAACTGACTGTAAGATTGGTAAATGCTATGCAAACAAGGCCCGACAGGTAATACAGCCATTGCATGTTGGTATATGGAAAACCCTGGGCAAAACCAGTAAACCCAAAAAAGCCGGTACTGATGGTGACATGACGGATATCCAGCGGCAGGGCGAATATTTTGCCAAAGAATATAATGAAACCCAGGGCGAACCCGAGAAAGATATTTCCCATTAACGCACCCATATTATTATCGATATAATTGGCCAGTTTTATGGTGCCCCTGGGACCGAAAATAAAGGTGAACCTGCGGTGTGCACGTATCCGTTGGGGAATTTTTCCAAAAACCACCAGGTTGTCAAAATAGCCGCTGATGATCCCACTCATAAATAACAAAAATGCGGCGATAGCAGCAAACCAGATATTGCGGACAGATGGCTGGGTATCTTCCAATATATGCACTGCTTTTGCAGGGTTTACCAGGTGCTCGCCGGTAAACCGGTGAACGAGGTAGGCAAACAAAACAGTTAGTGGAAAAACGATGAGCAGGTTGCCCAGCAACGAAGCCAGCTGACTCCTGAATACTTTGCCCACCATCAAGGCCATGTTGTTTAATGTTGGCGATTTGGGGTTGGTATTGTCCAGCGCACTTGCAATGGCGGAAGCAGTTAAGGCGGGTTGCTTGGTGGCGATAGAGCCCTTCAGCAGGTGGATAATTACAAAGGCGAATGCATAGTTGAGCCCAAACAAAAAGCTGGCCCAAAAAGGTGCCCAGTTAAAATGGCCCAACTCCATTTTGATCAGCGCTGCAATGGAAATGATAATGCCACCCACAGCAGCTGAGCGGAAAAACTGCCAGTATTCTTTTAGGTTGTTGGTAATGTATTTTTCGCCGGTGCGCCCACCATGTTCGGCTATCTGGTAGGCCAGGTAACTAAAGTTCGATGATAGGAATGAACCGAGTTTTTTGTGCGTGTTTTCGCTTTCAACAACTTCCTTAAAATAGTTCGCGTAGGCATATGTGCTTACATCCACCTGTGGGTCAATAATGGTGATAATGATCCTGAGCCGCTCCAGCTGCTGGCAGATTCTTTCGGTGATAAATGTTTGTTGCAGGCTGGTACCGGCGGCGCGTTTAACATGTCGTATTTCCTTTACCTGCTCCAGGCCTTTTTCAATGAGGTTGTTCAGTCGCTGAAAATATTCGATCTGCATTGCCGTATCGCCCATTTCCATGGCATGGGTGTACCACTGCCAGGCTTTATTTTGTTCGGTAAATGCATTCAGCGGCTGTATGATCTCCGCTGCTTTTTGCACGATCCGCTTATCGAGCCCCAGAGCGGCAATGCGATAGGAGAGCACTTTGGCCGCATGCAGCAATTGTTGCTTTTGTTGCGGCCCATCAAACGATACATCCAGCCGGATGCTGCGAAACAAACCTATCCAGGTTGGTTCCGACACCTGGTTAATCCATTTGTAATCCCAGTCTTTCGGAAAAATTTTTCTAACATGGAGGCGTAAATCTTTTTCGGGTAAGAGTGTAGGCAGAATTTTTTCGGTAATTTTTTGGCTGAGCTCCGCAAAAAAACCACTGCCGGTTATCATGCCGCTTTCGCTGAAAATATATTGCAGATCGGCCCGGGTAATCGAATTGGTAATGGCAGTATTGATGCGCCGGCGCAGGTTTTCATCCAGGTTGATGAGTGAAGTAAGTTCCTGGATTTTGTCTTCAGCAACCGCCTTTTTTCGCCTCGGCGGACGTATGCAGTCTACCAGCTTTTTAAGAAATAACTGGTCTTTGGATTCGGATAAAAAAACTGCGATTTGCTCGGCTAAGGTCATGGTTTGGTTGGGCGGATATTTGATAAACAGTGGCCGTTCATTGGCCGGCTAAAAGAAATAACCGTGCCGAAAATAGGTAAGGCTTCGCTGCTACTTCATAACATTATGCAAACATCCTGCTTGCCTGTTCTAATTTTTCAGTGGTGCCGATGTCGATGAATTTATAAGCGGAGTGATCGTAAGATGCAATACGTTGGTCACCGCAGAGATCGAGGTATACGTCTATCATAGAGAATTTTCCCTTAAACCTAATAAAGTCAAATACCTGGCTGCTCAATACCTGTATGCCGCTAAATGCTTTTGGCACATAGAGGCCATAGGCGCTTTCAACGGGTATAGGTATTATTTCTTCTCCGGTTTTTACATTACGCCAGCCACTAAGCTGGTCGCTGTTATTAAAAAGCAGGTAGCGGCTGGATGTCCTGTTGGAAGTGGCAAGCGTAGCCATGCTCATAGTCATCCGGTGCTCGTCTATCATTTCGTTGAGTGGCAGATCTGTGAGAATATCAGCGTTCATCACCAGGCAGTTTTCTGTTTGCCTTAGAAATGAAGCAGCTTTTTTAATACCACCACCGGTTTCCAGGATTTCTGCTGTTTCGTCGCTGATAGAAACGGTGCTGCCCCAACCCTTATTAGCCTGTATGGCCGTTTTTACCTGGTCTGCAAAATGATGCACGTTTACCATAACGTTGGTAATGCCAAAGCCTTGCAGGTATTCGATATTTCTTTGCAATACCGACTTGCCGTTCACCATAGCCAAAGCCTTGGGATGCAGGTCAGTAAAAGGTTTCAGGCGGGTGCCGAGGCCGGCAGCGAGGATGAGAGCGTTCATAAATAAGTTGCTAAAGTTCTAGGGTTGAAATACAAATATTAAAGCCTTTTGTTTCTAACGCAGTTCTTAAAGGCTTGTCCCCAGTCCAAATGATTGCACTAAAAAACAGAGCAAATGCAACATAGGGAACATCTTTCTGATCAAAGCCCTTTACCAGAGCTAAAGCGTGATGGTCAATTTCTTGCGGAATTATTTCGTAAGGATAAAAATTGATTTTATCATAAATGAAATTCCTCAATACATCAATGGTCTCAATTGGCTGCCTGGCGATTTTTGCAATTCTTTCCTGGTGATTTTTGATTTCTGCCGGTAAAAAACAGGTGCTATGAAAATTGTTTCGGATGATAATTCAACAAACTTTTGACCTACAACACCTTTTGGATTTATTAAAACACTAAAGATGATGTTGGCATCTATAACAAGGATCATAGATTTCTTTTTGCTTTGTAGTCTTGCCACATGGCCTCATTCACCTCAATAGCCAATGTCTCAATTTCAGCATTAGAAGCTCCCTGGAAGTCTTTCGTTAGCTCGTCAAATCTTTCCAGGTCTGCTGTTCTTTTCTCCAATTCAGCCTCATCGGGAAGCAATTTTTTTAACAGCGGTTTTAAAATAGCTTCCGCTTTGGCTGCCTCAGCTTCACTTTTGGCAATGAAATACAATGTCTCCTTTTCCCGTACTAATTGCATACCAGTAATTTTTATAAAGCTAAGATTTTAAAGCAGAAGGTAGCTCCAGGAATTTAAAACGATTCAGGTGTTTCAGAGAATAGGCTCGCTGGTAATAAAGATCATCTAGTACGTCTCATTCACCCAACCCTTCTTCTCCTGCTCTATATGATGTACTACCGTTTTTACCTTGTACTTATTCCGCAGGTGCCTTGCTGTTTGTTCGGCTGCATACACACTTCGATGCTGGCCGCCCGTGCAGCCAAAGTTGATGGTGAGGTTTTCAAAACCCCGTTTTAAATAATCTTCCACGCTGATGTCTACAATATTAAAAACATTGTTGATAAAATCGGGCATTTTAGTGTTTTGTTCCAGGTAGTCTATCACATCTTTGTCACGGCCCGTTTGGGTTTTATAGGCGTCTATTCTTCCAGGATTTAGTATGCCGCGGCAATCGAAAACATAGCCACCGCCATTATCGCTTTCCGGCGTAGGGTAGCCTGTTTTTAAATAAGAAAAACTATTCAGGTGTACCGTTAGCGGTGTCTCTGCGATGGCCTGTTGTGGTTCAAATTGTGCAATTACTTCATCACTAACAATATACTGCAACATGCGTTTAAACTCTGGGGTATTGATGCCCATGCTGCGGTTTTCAATAAACCATTTCAGGTTGCGCAGTGCCAACGGAATGGAGGTAAGAAACTGCGCCTTTCTTTCAAACAATCCCCGGAACCCGTATGCTCCCAGCACCTGTAGCAAGCGGATCAAAACATATCCATAATACTGTCCTACAAATGTGTACCGGTCTATCTTCTGGCCGAGTATCTCATCGAGGCTGTCCATATAGCCATCCAGTAATTCTTTCTTCCAGTCATCACTTAGTTCGGCCCGTGCCTGCCATATCATCGAAGCTGCATCGTACTGCGGTGCGCCCTTCATACCACCCTGGTAATCTATAAAATGCGGCTTGTTGTCCCTAAGCATAATATTGCGGCTCTGGAAGTCACGGAACATGAAGAATTTGTATTCAGTATGAGTAAGGTAATTGGCCAGCGCTTCAAAATCATCCAGCATGGCCTGCTTATCGTAGGGTGTTTTAAGTGTGTCTAAAAAATAATATTTAAAGTAGAGCAGGTCGCTGCTGATGGCCTGTTTGCCAAACTCTTTTGCGGTGAGACAATTGGTATAATCCAGTTCGTCATGGCCCAGCACCTGGAGCCTGGCGAGTTCGTGCAGGCTGTCTTTAAATAGTTGTTTTGCTTCTTCCACATGTCCGAGTGTTTCCAGCCGGTTCAGCAAGCTTTCATCGCCAAAATCTTCCTGCAGGTAAATGGTCTCATCCTCGTTGGTGCAATAAATTTCGGGCACGGGTAAGCCCTTGCTTTTGAAATGCTTTGAGAAATAAATGAATGTTCGATTCTCTTTTACATTCAGTCCCCAGGTAGCCATATAGGACTGTACAGGTGTAGTTACCCTGAAATACCGGCGGTCGCTACCGCTTTGTTGTAAAGGTGTAATATCGGTTGGCTCCGTGTAAAGTTTGTCTGTTACGAGTTGCTGTATGGCGGTGATAATTTTTTGCATGTGGTTGTTTTTCTCTTAACCGGGATTTGAGTGGATTATTTGGATTATAGGGACTCGTTTTTTAATCACTCTAATCAATCCCTAAGCAAAACATCGAACTCCTTCAAATTCCTTTTAATCCCCTTAATCCACTCAAATCCCGGTTCAGACTATTCCCGCAAAAGAAAACAAACCCCATCAATTATCCTTCATTTCAAAAAATCATTTTTGGTGAATTAAAATGCACCCCTATTTTTGCACCTCAATGAAACAAATCGTACATAACCATCATCACCATACTTACCAGCGGTAAGCCGATGATGTTATGTGCATAGCATAAAATTATTTACAAGGGCTTACCGTTTTGGTAAGCCTTTTCTTTTGCCCCAAACTTCCGGTGGGGCCTGTTTTCCGGAAGATTTGAACTTAAAAATAAATTGGCTTAGGCCAGGTATATGAAACTCAAAATCGCCATTCAAAAATCGGGTCGCCTGTACGAAGACTCCATCAGTCTGCTTAAAGAGTGCGGCATCGACATTAAAAACGGAATGAACAAACTAAAGGCGGAAGCCGAAAACTTCCCGATCGAAGTCTTCTTTTTACGGGATGACGATATCCCGCAGTACGTGGAAGACCGTGTGGCTGATGTAGGAATTGTAGGTGAAAATGTGCTGTACGAAAAGGAAAAAGAAGTAACAACAGTAGAGAAACTGGGTTTTGGGAAGTGCCGGCTATCAGTTGCTATTAAAAAAGGCGAGGAATATATCGGACCACAATTTTTGCAAGGCAAGAGCATTGCTACCAGTTACCCCGTTCTGGTACAGCAATTCCTGGATAAAAACAAGATAGAGGCGGAGATACATGAGATCAGCGGCAGCGTAGAGATAGCGCCGGGTATCGGTTTAACTGAAGCGATCGTGGATTTGGTGAGCAGCGGCAGCACCCTGTTTATGAACGGTCTTAAAGAGACCGAGATCATCCTGAAAAGCGAAGCAGTCCTGGTTCGAAACAATAGCCTGGAGCAGGAAAAACTGGACATCCTTGAAAAACTGTTGTTCCGCATCCGTTCAGTCAAAAAAGCAAAAAACAACAAGTATATCCTGCTGAATGCCCCCAACGAGAAGCTGGCTCAAATCATCGCTGTATTGCCCGGAATGCGCAGCCCGACTGTATTACCACTGGCAGAGCCAGGCTGGAGCAGCGTACATAGCGTGCTCAACGAAAATGATTTCTGGGAAATTATCGAACAACTAAAAGCCGCCGGTGCGGAAGGGATACTGGTAGTGCCGATTGAAAAGATGATCGTTTAGTTGATTGGTTGATTAGTTGACTGGTTGATTAGTAAAAAAAATAAATCTGGCAGCCTGTAAGGGCGTAATCCATAAGCCGTGGGGTGCAACCCCCGGAGATGCGACCCAAAAAAACACCCATCATGCAAATCTTCATCAACCCCAACATATCCGAATGGCCTTCCATCATTCAGCGACCCACGATGGACCTGGGTGTGATATTCGAAAAGGTACGACCTATCATGGCCGAAGTAAAACGCAGCGGTGATATGGCTTTGCGGCAATATGCCCGGCAATTTGACGGAGTAGAACTGGATATCCTCGAAGTGACGGAAGAAGAAAAAGCGGAAGCACAGTCATTCATCACCAATGAATTAAAAGAGGCCATAGGACAGGCCGCAAAAAATATTACGGCATTTCATGAGAAACAATTGTCGCAGGTAGAAATTGTAGAGACGATGCCAGGTGTAAAATGCTGGCGGAAGTCTGTAGGCATCGATAAAGTGGGACTGTACATTCCGGGCGGGACAGCTCCCTTGTTTTCTACTTTACTAATGCTGGCCATTCCGGCAAAGCTGGCGGGTTGCAAAGAAATTGTGCTTTGTACACCCCCTCAAAAGGATGGCGCTGTTCATCCCGCGGTTCTATATGCCGCGAGCATAACCGGGGTAACAAAGATCATTAAAGCCGGTGGTGCACAAGCTATTGCAGCCATGGCTTATGGAACGCATACCGTGCCACAGGTATTTAAAATATTTGGCCCCGGCAACCAATTTGTTACAGCTGCAAAGCAATTGGTGCAATTGGACGGCATCGCCATCGATATGCCCGCCGGTCCCAGCGAAGTCTGTGTGCTGGCCGATGAAACCTGCAACCCCGCCTTTGTAGCCGCAGACCTGCTGAGCCAGGCCGAGCATGGTGCGGATAGCCAGGTTCTCCTCGTCTGCAGTCAATTGTCATTGGTCAATGATGTGGAAGCGGAAATTGTAAAGCAACTGTCTGTTTTGCCAAGGATGGAATTTGCTGCGAAGGCGTTAAAAAATAGCCGTGCGGTCGTAATGGAAAACCTGGATGAAGCGATAGCATTGGTAAATGACTATGCGGCTGAACACCTGATCATCAGTTGTAAAAATGATGAAGCGATCGCAGATCGAATCAGCAACGCAGGTTCCATTTTTCTCGGAAATTACTCACCCGAAAGCGTAGGAGATTATGCGAGTGGCACCAACCATACGCTACCGACGAATGGTTATGCGCGGATGTACAGTGGAGTAAGCGTAGATAGTTTTGTAAAAAAGATTACCGTGCAGAAACTAACCGAAACAGGATTGAAGAATATAGCGCCCACCGTAGTAGAAATGGCCATGGCAGAAGGTTTGCAGGCACATGCGGGGGCGGTGAGGGTGCGAATGTGAAAATGTGGGAAATGTGGGAAATGTGAAAATGTGAAAATGGGCAGATGAGCAAATATGCAAATGTGCAAATGAGACCTGGATACAGGATGTCTAGGCCGAAGATTGGAAATGTACGGATGACGATGTGGAAGAACCAGTGTTTGGATCAGCACCAAAGCACCGTCCTTCTCCGCGAGGAGAAGGATAAGAGGATGAGGCCTGTTTCTGACCTGTGATCCTGTAACATCTCTACCTGATACCATCGGTATTAAAAAATTAAAACATGTTCGATTTAGAAAAATTAATCAGGCCTAACATCAAAACGCTCACGCCGTATTCATCCGCAAGAGATGAGTTTAAGGGAGAGGCGTCGGTGTATTTGGATGCCAATGAAAACAGTCTCGGTTCGCCATTGTCCAAATGGTATAATCGATATCCTGATCCAATGCAGTGGAAGGTTAAGGAAAAGCTGGGTGCAATAAAAGCATTACCCGCTACACAAATGCTGCTGGGCAATGGCAGTGATGAATGTATCGATTTATTATACCGTGCTTTTTGTGAGCCGGGTCGGGATAATGTGATTATTGTGCCACCCACTTATGGTATGTACGAAGTAAGCGCCAATATCAACAATGTGGAACTGCGAAGAGCGCCGCTGCTGGACGATTACCAGTTGAACCTCGCACATATTGAACAACTGGTGGAAGAACAAACAAAGATCATCTGGCTCTGCAGCCCCAACAACCCAACGGGTAACAGCCTCCGCCGTGAAGATGTGGAAATGGTACTGAATAATTTTGACGGATTGGTGGTGGTGGATGAAGCCTATATCAACTTTTCAAAGCAAAAATCTTTTAGCCGCTCGCTGGATGATTATCCGAACCTGGTGGTAATGCAAACGCTGAGCAAGGCCTGGGGACTCGCCGGGTTGCGACTGGGAATGTTGTTCGCCTCAGAAGCGATTGTTGATGTGTTGAACAAAATAAAACCGCCTTACAATATTGGTCAGCACACACAGGATATTGTATTGCAGGCGCTGGAAAATCATGCCCAGGTAAACGATATGATCCATTTACTGGTGGACATGAGAGATGCGCTGGCAGCGGTTTTTACTGATATGCCATTAGTTCAGTCTGTTCATGAAAGTGATGCTAATTTTCTACTGGTTAGAATTCCGGAAGCTAAAAAAGTGTATGATTATTTATTGACCAAAGGCATTGTTACAAGAGACAGGAGCAAGGTAATGCTCTGCGAAGATTGCCTGCGGATCACTGTGGGCACAGAGGCGGAGAATACGAAACTGGTGGATGCATTAATTGAGTACGCAGACAGCCTGGTACAGGTTGAAAATTTATAATTTAAAAAATATTGACCGGATGAAAAGAATCTTGTTTATAGACCGCGACGGCACGTTAATTAATGAAGCGCCACCCACTTACCAGCTGGATAGTTTTGACAAACTGACTTTCTACCCCGATATGTTTTTTTACATGCGGAAGATAGCTGCGGAACTGGATTATGAATTGGTAATGGTGACGAACCAGGATGGCCTGGGGACAGATATTTTTCCGGAAGACAGCTTTTGGCCACTGCACAATTTTGTAATGAAAAGCCTGGAAAATGAGGGCATTCATTTCAGCAAGGTGTGTATCGATAAAACCTTTCCGGCCGACAACGCACCTACGCGGAAGCCAGGCACTGGAATGTTGACGGAATACCTTAACAATGAGCAATATGATATCCCAAACTCATTTGTTATCGGCGACCGGATCACGGATATTCAACTTGCGAAAAACCTGGGCTGCAAGGGCATCTGGATGAATGAAGATGCTTCGCTGGGTGCTACAGATTTGAGTATGAATGTCGCGGAACTGCGAGATACTACCATTGCACTGGAATCAGTTTCCTGGCAAAAAATCTACGAGTTTTTAAAGTCGGGATTAAGAACTGTAAAGCATGAACGCAACACCAAAGAAACGCAGATCAGCATTGAGCTCAATCTCGACGGAAGTGGCAAAGCCAATATCAGCACAGGTTTGCACTTCTTCGATCATATGCTCGACCAGATCGCCAGGCATGGCAATATTGACCTCACGATTACCACGAAAGGTGATTTGCATATAGACGAGCACCACACCATTGAAGACACTGGCATCGCTTTAGGAGAAGCATTTGCCCTGGCCCTGGCCGATAAAAAAGGTATGGAACGCTATGGCTTCTGCCTGCCCATGGATGACTGCCTGGCACAGGTTGCCATCGACTTTGGCGGCCGCAACTGGATCGTTTGGGAAGCGACATTCAACCGCGAAAAAGTAGGTGAAATGCCTACTGAAATGTTCTTTCATTTCTTTAAGTCTTTCAGCGATGCTTCTAAAACAAACCTGAATATAAAAGCCGAAGGAGAGAACGAACACCATAAAATAGAAGCCATTTTTAAAGCCTTTGCCAAGGCGATTAAAATGGCAGTGAAAAGAGACCCGCTTAAGAATTTTTTACCGAGCACAAAAGGGATTGTCTGAACCGGGATTTGAGTGGATTTTTAGGATTATAGGAGGATGAAATCGCTCTTGTTAATCTTAAGCTTTCCAGTATCAATGACCCTCACTATCATAACTAAATCCTTTAATCCTTTTAATCCACTCAAATCCTGGTTCAGACAATGACAAACATCGCCATCATCAAGTACAATGCCGGTAATATCCGGTCGGTGCTATTTGCTTTGGAACGCCTGGGGCTCCAAGCCACTGTTACCGATGATCACGCAGCCATTAAAAATGCCAGTCATGTGATTTTTCCGGGCGTGGGTGCTGCCAATAGTGCGATGCCTTATCTCAAGGAGCGCGGATTAGACGAGTTGATGCGGTCGTTGACCCAACCCTTTTTGGGTATTTGCCTGGGCATGCAACTGATGTGTAACCATAGCGAAGAAGGCGATACCCAATGCCTGGGCATTTTTGATTTGCCAGTGAAGAAATTTACCCAGGGTAAAGTCCCACACATGGGCTGGAATAGCCTGACCAATCTGAAATCTCCACTGCTGGAAGGATTAAAGGAAAATGACTATTGTTATTTTGTACATAGCTACTATGCCGCGTTAGGCGAAACCACTATTGCAACTACAGACTACCACATACCATATAGCAGTGCTTTGCACAGGGATAATTTTTATGGGGTACAATTCCATCCCGAAAAAAGTGCTGATGTGGGCGAGCAAATTTTAAAAAACTTTTTGAGCTTATAAACCCGACCTTCCCTTAGCGATGGATACAAATCCGAAATCCGAAATCCGAAATCCGAAATCCCAATTTCAAGTCATACCCGCAATCGACATTATCGGCGGTAAATGCGTACGCCTTTCGCAGGGTGATTATGCCCAAAAAAAAGTGTACAACGAGCATCCGTTGGAAGTGGCGAAGATGTTCGAAGATGCAGGCCTGCAGCGGCTTCACCTGGTGGACCTCGATGGAGCTAAAGCCGGAAAAGTAACCAATTGGAAAGTGCTGGAAACCATCGCCACCAACACCCAACTTACCATTGATTTTGGCGGTGGCATCAAAGCTTTGGAAGACGTCGATATCGTTTTTAACAGCGGTGCCGCATTGGCCACCATTGGGAGCATGGCTGTAAAAGATGAGCAGCTGTTTAAGTTTCTGCTCACCAGTTTTGGGGCCGATAAATTCTTTTTAGGTGCAGATGTAAAAGATGAAAAAATAGCCGTTGGCGGCTGGCTTGAAACAACAGATACCGGCATCCATGATTTTATCCAGAAATACCTGGCGGCCGGTGTTACCCAATTCTTTTGCACCGATATTTCTAAGGATGGCATGATGCAGGGCCCCGGTATTGAACTCTACCAGTCCATGCTGGATAAAAACAAAGACCTGCAACTCACGGCCAGTGGCGGTGTGAGCAATATGAACGACCTCCACCAGTTAAAAGAGATCGGCTGTGCCGGCGCCATTGTGGGTAAAGCCATTTACGAAGGAGCCGTTACTTTAAAAGAATTGTACGAATTGGAAAAAACGTAGTGCTCAATATTCAACGATCAATTTTCAAATTTCAACGCCCTGGATTTATTTGAGAATTGTTCGTTGATCGTTGAATATTGAACATTAACTTCTAACAGATAAAAGAAGCCAAACAGCAAACCAGCCATGCTTACAAAACGAATTATTCCCTGCCTCGATATCCGCAATGGCCGCACGGTCAAGGGCATCAATTTTGAGAATATACGCGATGCCGGAGACCCCGTAGAACTGGCCATCCGTTATGTAAAAGAAGGTGCTGACGAATTGGTTTTCCTGGATATCACTGCTACCAATGAGAACCGGAAAACCTTTGCCGAACTGGTGCTGGATATAGCAAAGCATATCAATATTCCATTTACTGTTGGCGGTGGCATCAGCAGCATAGAAGATGCCAGCAGCCTGCTGGAAGCCGGTGCCGACAAAGTTTCCATCAATTCATCCGCCGTAAAAAATCCCGGCCTCGTAGATGCGCTGGCCACTGAATTTGGCAGCCAGTTTGTAGTGGTGGCCATTGATACGAAGGAGATGCCGTTAACCGTCGACCGTCAACCGTTGACCGTTGACAGTAGACGGGGGACAGTCGACGAGGTCTTCACCCACGGAGGTACGAAACCCACTGGCCTCGAAACTGTAGCCTGGGCCAGGGAAGTGTACAATCGTGGCGCCGGGGAAATTTTGCTGACCAGCATGAACACAGACGGGGCCAAAACGGGCTTTGCAAAAAGCATCACAAAAAGGGTTGTGGATGCCCTGAATATTCCGGTAATCGCCTCAGGCGGTGCCGGTGCAATGGAGCATTTTAAAGATGTTTTCCAGGAAGCAGGTGCAGATGCGGGACTGGCTGCCAGCATCTTTCATTTTGGCGAAATACCAATACCGGACTTGAAGCATTACCTTTATAGCCAACAAATACCCGTAAGATTATGATATGGATTGTTTTTGGAGGTGTGGTGACATTGTTACTTGGTATGTATAAGTTTGGACCTGGCAGTAATAAAAGGGATGTGAAAAAGCAACGCCAGCACCAGGATCAGCTGAAACAGGTTATGGAAAAATACAAGCATAAAGCAAGATAAACGGTGACTTCATCTTTTCGCAATTATTTAAATGACTAAATGCTATTAGTATGGTGTTTTGGATAGCGGCCTTTGTGTCTCTTGCCATCTTTTACTATGCGAACAACATGGCAAAGCAAAACAGGGAGCAGAAAAAAGACAGGAGGCTTGAGCGGCATCTTCATTTTATGGAGCAACTCAGGAAAGATAGCAATAAGGATACAATAGAAGACACACCAACAAGTGCAACAAATGACAATTGATTTCAATAAATACACGGATGGCCTTGTGCCCGTGATCATCCAGGATTATAAAACAAATGTGGTGTTGATGCTGGGCTTTATGAACGAAGAGGCATTGACCAAAACCAGGACCGAAGGAAAAGTAACTTTTTTCAGTCGTACGAAGCAACGGCTTTGGACCAAGGGAGAAACCAGTAACAATTTCCTTTTGGTAAAAGATATCAAAGCCGATTGCGACCAGGATACCTTGCTGATTAAAGCCGAACCACAAGGCCCTACCTGTCATACCGGTGCCGATACCTGTTTTAATGAACCCAATACTTCAGTGGCTTTTTTGCAACAATTAGAGACCGTCATCACCGACCGAAAAAACAATCCCACCGAAAAATCTTATATCGCTTCTTTATTTGAGAAAGGCATTAATAAAATGGCTCAAAAAGTAGGAGAGGAGGCCGTTGAATTAGTGATTGAAGCAAAAGACAATAACGACGACCTGTTTAAAGGCGAAGCCGCTGATCTCTTGTTTCACTACATGATCCTATTACAAGCCAAAGGCTTTACCCTCAATGACATTATTGAGGTGTTAAAGGGACGGCACAAATCATAGCTGCACGATAATAAAAAAAAGGCCCCCATTTTGGGGGCCATAAAACATCATGTATTCTTGACTAACTCTTCGGTGTAAATTTTACAACCGTTCTTTTCTGTGGTTTCACTGTGCGCAGGTAGGCATAAATTGCTTTTAGATCAGCCGTATCCATACCGCCATACATGGTCCATGGCATTACACTTTGCATTTGGCCCGGAGCCACTTTGGCGGGGTGATAACTGCTGTCGGTAAAGGTTTTGAATTTTTTTACAAAGGTTTCTTCCGTCCAGTTGCCGATACCGGTTTCGTTATCTGGAGTGATATTGCCACTTCTTACAACAGATCCATCCGGACCTTTAAATTCAAATCCACCTGCAAACATTTCACCAATCACTTTGCCTTTTTTCCTTTCGGTGTGGCATCCTTCACAGGCTGCTGCATTGGTCATATATCCGCCATATGCAATTATATCCGTTTTTGGAGGCTTAACCATGGGCTCGCTTTTATGCGGCATAGTATTAATGATGAAGTTTACCGGGAAGTCCGATTTGGATTCCTCATTTTCCTTTGTTATCGGGGCGAGCGACCTTACATAAGCAATGATGTCCTTTATATCCTCCGGGTCCATTTTTCCATAGTAATCCCACGGCATAATGGGGAACATTGCCTTATTGTCTTTATTCACCCCCGTGGTAATAGTGCGGAAAATTTCGCCATCCGTCCAGCCTTTCAGGTGGTAAGGGGTGATATTTTTGGAAATGTATTTGCCCGGGAAACCCATATTCTGATCGAACACTTCACCGCCCTGCCCCAGGGTTCCGGGTGCGAGTGGTCCGCTGAATAAACTAAAATCCCTGGTACTGTGGCAATCCATACAAAGGCTCACATTGTTAGCCAGGTATTCCCCGCGCTTGATGCGTTCAGGGGTGGCATCCACCTTAAGATCGGGAGGTGGTCCAACGTTTGGCAACGCTACTTTAATATATGTAAGAATGCCGGCCACACCAACGATAATAATGCCGAGGATAATGCCAATCACTTTGAGGATCTTTTTTCTTTTCATGATCTTTTAGGGTTTTGGTTTGTTTAGGTATTTAATCTTTGAAAACACATTTAGCAGACAAAATAGTTACTCGCAAACAATTATGCAAGACCGAAAATGTGTAAATAAAAAAAATACCCGCAATTAAGCGGGTAAAAATGTTTTAGAAGATGAAAACCAGTTTTACGCGGCGGAGGGAGTATCGGCGGGGTTTTCACAGCGGTCGCACGGAATTATTAGTGGCTTGTGTGAAACCCCGACGTGTGAGGTGTCTAAAATATGAGTAAAATACGCCTGCAATCCATGATCACTTTAGACTGCCGGAGTCTGGCAAACAAAAATTTTCGGAGAGGTTCATGAGTCGGGGTTTCACGTAAACCGGTTGAATTTTCAGGCCGCCGCTTGTGAAAACCCCGCCTGGACAGAGGTTCCTGAGGCTGGTTTTGTTTGAATATTGTTTATTGAAAATTGATTATCGAGAATTTTTTTGCGGATAGCTAAACTGTCCTCACTTTCATCACTCCCTTCACTTTATGTGCCCTGAAACTCAGTTCCTGCCTTTCTTTTGACAAGATAGTAACATGGCCCATCTTGCGGCCCGGCTTGGTTTCTGCTTTGCCGTACAGGTGAACAAAAGCGTTTTCCATTTTTAGTACTTCGTCGAGACCTTCATAGTGCGCCGGTCCGCTGAACCCTTCAGCTCCTACGAGGTTTACAAGCGATGAAGGACAAATGGCGTCGGGATTTCCCAACGGATAATCTAAAAGGATCCGCCACAGCATATCGTACTGGGAACAGAAATGGGCTTCTATAGTATGATGGCCGCTGTTGTGTACCCGCGGTGCGGTTTCATTGACCCACACATCGCCACCACGATCTACGAGCATTTCCACAGCAAACAGCCCGGGGCTTTTAAATGCCTGCACCAATCTTATGGCGATGGCTTCTATACGCCACATGGTTTTTTCGGGTATCTCGGCGGGGCATACCTGGAAGTCCAGCTGGTTTTTGTAAGGGTCCACCATCATATGCACTGCAGGGTAAATGGCCGTTTGCCCTGCGGTATTTACGGCTACCATAATGGCTATTTCCTTGGCTATCTCTACTTTTTTTTCCAGTACGCTGGGCGCATCAAAGCCTTTGTTCAGGTCTATTTCTTTTTCGATGACCTGTACACCACGGCCGTCGTAGCCGCCTTCGCCAATTTTATGCACGGCAGGCAGAAATACTTTATGATGCATCAACTCGGCAATATTCTGCGTTACAACGAAATCCGGGCTTGGTATTTCGTGTTGCTTATAGAATTGTTTTTGGGTGATCTTGTTTTTAATAATCCGGAGCACGGCAGCTGAAGGGATCACCAGCTTCCCCTCCTTTTCCAATTGTTCCAGGGCATCTACATTTACACTTTCTATTTCTATGGTCAGCCGGTCTACATTACGGCCAAAGGCCAAAACGGCATCAAAGTCTTTTATATCGCCTTTTACAAAATGATGGCACAAATGGGCTGCCGGGCAATGGTCATCGTTTTCCAATACCCATGTTTCCACATCATAATTAACAGCCTGTTGTAACAACATCCGTCCTAATTGGCCACCGCCTAAAATTCCTACTTTCATAAACCCTTATTTTTGCGGTGAAGATAAACTTTGCATGCAGGATGAAAATGAAATTGATACTACCATTATTGCTGGCAACCCCTTTTTTGCTAATGGCGCAGCCAAAGCCAAAAGCTAAGACTGGTACCAAAGCAAAAGCACCCGCACCAAAGGTGCAAAAAGTGAACGCGGTTAAAGTTCCGGAAATAGTGGTGGATACAACTGCCCCTTTTGTGCTAAACATTGCAGCCACCGGATTTAAAGACAGCACAATTGCCGTGCTTGTAAAGCAAAGTGACCAGCAGTTTCGCGGGCCTTTTGGTTATGTAAAAGATAATAAGGTGGTGCTTACCGGAAGCCTGCCCCAAACAGATATGTACCTGCTGGTATTGACTGATGGTAAAACCCAGGCGGGCGACCGTTACTACAATACCTTTCTAGAAAACGATCATTACGAGATAGAACTCAACAGTAAGAGCAGTGAAATGTACGTTGTACGGGGCAGCACGCTCAAGGTTTTTAACCAGCTGATTGCTTCTTTCGGCGGTGATTTTGACGCCCTGACCCAAATAAACCAGCAGCGGCAATCGCTCACCCAAAAGGGGATGCCGGTGGATAGTTTAAATATGCAAGAAGCCATGCTTAAAGATGGTATCAAACGTAAATTGCCGTCTTTTATCCAATCCAATAGCGGCAGCGACGTAGCTGCCTTTCTCCTCACTACCACCAAACCACTTCTTACACTGGATGAACTGGATGGCTACTTCACCATGCTGCAGCCAAAGGTAAAAGCCAGTGCTTATGGTGCCTCCATCATGGGTTTTGTACAGGAAGAGCGGGCTACCGGTGAGGGACAACCGGCCCCCAATTTTACCCAGAATGATCCCAATGGCAAACCCGTATCGTTAAGCGATTTTAAAGGAAAATATGTATTGGTTGATTTTTGGGCCAGCTGGTGCGGACCCTGCCGCATGGAAAATCCCAATGTGGTAAATGCCTACAACGCATTCAAGAACAAAAATTTTACGGTATTGGGCGTATCCCTCGATGCTGATAAGGCAAAATGGCTCAAAGCCATTGAAGCCGATAAATTGACCTGGACACATGTAAGTGACCTCCAATCCTGGGGCAATGCCGTAGCCCGGCAGTTTAAAATAAGCAGTATTCCCCAAAATCTTTTAATAGGCCCTGATGGCAAGATCATTGCCAAAAATCTACGTGGCGGGGTATTACATTCTTATTTGCAACAGACGCTGAAATAGTGAATAGTTGATTGGTTGATTGGTTGAAATCCTATTCAGTTTTTGTTGTCGCCTTTACAAAAAGAACATAATCAAAAACGTTGTCAAACAGGCCATTAGGTTTGTCAAAATAGATAATGGTTCCATCTATTCGTCCCTCAGCAGTTTTATTGTCAACCTGAAATGCAATATAATTGCCCTCTTCAACTATCCATTTCCCATTAATTGTCGTATCTGTTCCTTGATATTGAAACACATCCTTTTCTCTCAAGCTAATTGTCCAGCTATCACTTTTGTCAATTTTACAGAATATTTCTTTTGATGAATCAGCTGGAACGAATTTGTCCCGTTGATAAGTGCCAATGAAAATTTTCTTGTCAATTTTTTTACAGCTACAAATTGATAGTAATAATACTATGAATCCAACTGCATGTTGCAGCCACAATTCCCTTTTTCTTTCTTCAATCGGAGGATTCGTCAATGTGTAAGTCACTGTTCAATAATTTTTATGTGCTCTTAGGGGCGTTTAATACCTGGAAGTATTATGTCAACCTATTTCGTCAACGCGCCTGCTACAAATCCTTTTTCCAAATCAAACACAGCCCCTACAGAACCAACGATGCATTCGCCGCGTTTCAGACCTACCCAATCCCTTATCTGATACACAGGTTCTATGCCGGTACAATGGGCACCCATAAAAAAGCGAAGACCTGTTTTTTTCAATTGGTCTGCTGTCCACCTGATTTGTTCGTTTGTATTTTCCAGCAGGTGAAAACCACCGATGGCGGCAAGCAACGGTTGTTGCTTCAGGTTATTCTGAATATGGGTTGTAGTATTGATGATGCCGGAATGACCGCAACCCGAGAGCAGCACCAACCCTTTTTCGGTACGGATCACAAGTGACATGTCTTCAGGAACAATGTCGTCTACTATGTTGCCCGATGCATCTTTTTTACGAACAATATTACCGCCCAGCGTATAATTTTTCTCCGGGTACGGCCTGGGCACCGGGCCGGTAAGAAAAACACCTGGGGCAATTTCGGTAAAGCCGTCATGCAAAATTACTTGCCCTCCAGATTGCGTGTAGAGCAGAGAATCCTTTTGCCGGCTCCGGTTTTCGTCACCGCGTGAAGTAATCCGGGTGTCAAATAAGCCAAGGCCGGCATGCGTAACGGATAACGCTTTTGCATCAATGGCTTTCATACTATTTCGCAAAGGAAGCCAGCCAACGGTATGGTCGCCATGATTATGGCTCAGCACGAGCGTCGTAACTTTTGACAGGTCAATATTTAGTTCCTTGCAATTTTCCAACACCGTTTTTTCGCGGGCACCGGCATCAAATAATATTCTTGTTGAATCAGCTTCTACCAAAGCCGAAAAGCCCCATTCACCAATGCCCCGTTCTGCGAGCATGGTACTGAGTATTGTAATTTTCAGCCGTTTTACCACATTCAGGTTGTTTTGAGCTGCAAGGCTGTCAAAGGCTAAAGAAAGCAACAGGAATAACGTAAATTTTCTCATTTGAAATGATATTTTTAACGGCCGAATATTTTGAAAATGAAGACCTTGTGAATTTCACACCTTATACGAATTATTATTGCCGGTAATGGTAGATTTTAAAAACATCCGACCTACAACCGAAGTTCATTATTTATTCAGGGATGAAAAATTTATTCTGATTTGTAAAACAATGACTTCTACCTGAACTGAAAACTGATTTATAACGATTGTTCCAACGTTCATTCCAGCTATTAGCAGCACTCTTGATGTGGATTCCACTTATTTTTCAACCTTCAGTGGCTTGTAATTTGTAAACCGGGCAAATTCATCATGCTTTCCGGAAGAGTCAACGTTAATGATTTTTGATTGTCCATTGCTGTCAAATTCAGTGACTGTAATTTTTTTGTCGTATTGAAAAATACTTGCAAAACGTTTCAATTTCTTTCCGTCAAGTCGCATAAAAACGGTTTCATTTCCACCTGTCAAAAAATTAGAGTTAATGGAGTTAGTCTCCGTATTATAGTACAGGTTTGGATATTCGTTTGAATTAAGGATGTAAATTAAACTGTCTCCTTTTTTGTCGTAGATGAAAAGGTTATAGATACCATTGCCACCTCTCGCACCCGTTCCTTTTAGATATTTCAAGTCTTTATAGCCGTCATTGTTAAAGTCTGTCATCTCTGGCAAAAAGGCGCCACCTGACCAAGTCACATCTTCAAATGAATATTGCAACTTCCAGGTTTCATTCTCTTTCAAATAAAACCGAACATATGCCTTCGGAAGACTATCGTCAATCATTATGCTGGCAATGAAAATCTTTCTGCTCCCTGGTATTGCGATACTCGTGCTGTCAACAAAAACTGCGATTGTATCAACTTTGAGTTGCTGGTGGGTAAAATGGTCCACTTGCTGTGAATTATCTGAGTTCCTGTTAGAGCAGGAAAACACCAGACCGACAAACATGAAGAATAGGATACGCCTCTTTAGGATAGAAAAGTGACGCATAGTAGTTAGATTTAATTACAATATGAACATTCTGAATATTTTTCAATATATCCAAATTAGTGCCGCTATTTGTTGTTGTACTTTTCGAAAACAACTCCATCTTTAACAATGATCTTCCCTGCAAGAAAGTTTTTATAATTGTCAAACGGGCTTTTGTCCCAAATAAGTAAGTCGGCATTTTTTCCTTTTTCAATGGAACCGTATTTATCGTTCAAACCTAGGGCCGTTGCACCATTGATCGTTGAAATCTGTAGAATAACAGGGATTGTAAATCCATATTCTGATAAAAGTAGTTGCTCAGAAATAAATGCCTTGCCACCACTTGGCCAGTCTGTACCCATACGAAGTTGTATTCCTTTGTCAAGTAACTGTTTCACATAGTCCATAAATATTTTAAAATTCTCTCTGCACCTGGTCACTTGTTCTCCCGACAATGAGGTGTCCGGTTTAGTGGTCGTAAAATAAGTTAACCCAAATTGCTCTGCCAGCAGATGAAATCCAGTAGAAAAAGTGGTATTGTTTTTTGAAAGTTTGTCAATCAAAGCGTTCATCGCTTCAGGCCTTTTGTCGTGAATAAAACGAAACATCTCCAACCGCTCTATGAACCTCACCAACGGAAAGTTTGTAAGGTGCGAAGCATAGTATTTTTTCATGTCTGCATTGAAATCTTTTCCTTCTTTCTGAAGATGCAGTACACTGTTCGCCAACGTTAAAATATGTTCGTAATTCCTCAAACCAATGTCCAACGATGAGTCAATATACATGACATCCTGGTCTACATGTCCATAGACCTTCATACCGAGGCTATCGGCAGTCTTAAAGGCCGCTTCAAATTCTGGTCTTCGCAGCTTCCAATAAAGCTTTATATGCCTGATGCCCAACTTGTAATATTCAAGAACCTTCAGTTTTGCCGCCAAAGGTGCATCTGCAATACTGTGGTTAATATAAGGCTTACGGCCTTCGTTTGAAATCAAGGCCCCGCCTACGGTGTACACATTTAATTGATCTGGCCGGGGATCAGCATTCCAGCTAAGTACCGGCGGTAGCCATTTTTCAGACTGCCCCATGATCATGGCGGTGGTAACACCATAGGGCAAATAAGTGTCGGAAAGCCGCTTTCTATAAAACGCTATAGAGTCTTTTGGGAAATACTCTGGCAATGCTCCAAGTTCCCGGTAAACATCAGTAGGATGAATATGCGTGTCGATAAATCCAGGTGTTACCAGTTTGCCCGCAGCGTCAATCGTTTTTGCAGCAGGATCGTTTTTTTGTTTGCTGGTTACGCCAGTAATGACACCATCTTTGATGAGAATCGTTTGGTTTGCTGAAACCGCTCCTGTTCTGCTGTCAAATACTTTTGCGTTTTTTATGACAAGGTCAAATTTCCCTTTCTGCCCAAAGCAAGTAAGGATGGTCCAAAAAAAAGATAGGGAAAAAGTAAATAATTTCATAATCGTGAGTTCTGCCTAAAATGAACACCGGCATACAATCTAATGCTATTTCGTCGATTTTAGCCACTGTCAATAAACGAATTCTGTTTCCCGAACCAAATCGAAATGCCTATTATGCAGGATATTGAAATTTAATCACAAGCTGTATTATGTCCAAACCTGATGATGTGTCCATCAGGGCATTCTACCAACATTTCTCTCATATTCCACTCCTTACTGACGGGGACAGAAAGAATTTTTGCCCCGCTGTCTTTTATCAAATCGTAGTATTCGTCAACATTGTCAACGACTAAACTAAGCCATGTGGCAGGGTGCCCCTGGTATTCCTTGCAGAAGAATATTTCAACGCTATCTCTATAAACGCCTCCAAAAGTTGCCGGGCTGTCCCATTCCCATTTATTGTCAAACTTTAATTGTTCCGTAAAATAAGCGATGCTTTTCGATACATCTGTGGAGTAAAGAATAGGAATTGCTTTGTCGAATTTCATAGTATAAGCAATTTTAATTTAGTTCAGTTGCAGGTAAAACCCGTTTTCAAAAAAACGAACAACGATTATGGCTTACTGCTTTGCTTGCAGTTATTAACGCAAAGACCGGAAACCATAGCCCACTGAGCCTCGTGCACGATGCCTGTTTCTTTATGTCGTGGGAATAAAAATATCGAATTGCGCCCCTTTACCTGGATCGCTTTGTGCCGTGATAATGCCGTTATGGTTTTCCACTATTTTTTTCACAATAGACAGACCGATACCTGTTCCATTGTATTCGGATTTGGAATGAAGGCGCTGGAATACTTCAAATATCCTATCGCTGTATTGTTGTTCAAAGCCAATACCATTATCTGAAATAGTTATATGACAATATACTTGTCGTGGAGACAATTTTTCGTTGTTAAGATTTTTGCCTGCGGCGATAATGCCCTTTATATTGATGTGCGGCGTCTTTTGAGGACTGGAAAATTTTAATGAATTGCTAATGAGGTTGTGCATCATTTGGCGAAACTGAAATGGAATGATATCTGCATAACAGAGTTCAGTGACTTCGATGGTAGCATTTTTTTCTTTTAAAGTATCCTGTAAATCCTCCTTTACTTCTTCAAAAATTTTGTTGAGATCCGTTTTTTCAAAATGGCGTTCTGTTACTTTGGTCCGCGAGTAGGCAAAAAGATCCTCTATTAAAGTCTGCATACGTTTTGCGGCGAGCTGCATGCGGTGGAACATTTCTTTGCCGTTGTCAGAAAGATTCTGGCTTTCTTTTTGGGTAATACGTGTTGCGAAGGTTTGAATCTTCCTTAATGGTTCCTGTAAATCATGACTCGAGATGTATGCAAAGGATTGAAGTTCTTTGTTCATTCTCTCCAGTTCAACCGCTTTATTCTTAATCTCTTCTTCTGCTTTTTTTCTTTCGGTAAGGTCTGAGATGATCATTCCAACGGTTTGCAGCGTAGGATAGAGGGATGTGAGGGATATATAAACCGGAATGATTTTATTTACTGAGGTCAAATTAATCTCTCCTTTACTTTGTCCTGCCACGCCTTTCCTGAAAAGTTCCATAAAGTATTCCCTGGAATCGGGATGAATAAAATTAAGAACCGGCTTACCGATAACCACTTCATAAGAGGCACCCAGAAGTTCGTGAAAATATCCGTTGGTGTAAAGGATTAAACCATCTTCAGACAAACTAACCGCCCCTTCCGTCATATTTTCTACCAGCATACGATAGGCATGGTCACCACTCTCCAATGTAAAAATTTGTGACTGGTTATTTCTCCTGAGGGCGAAGGCATCCACTTCACCCTCCCTAATGGCGTCAATAAGTTGCTCAGCTTCTTCCAGCCGGCTAATAAGCTCGCTGTTTTGCAATTGCAACTCCTCAATGGATAACTCTTTTTTCATTCTTCTTCTCTGAACTTGATTCCAAGGGCTTTAATTACTTTTTCGCTGTTTTTTAATGTTCCTATTAAAACTTTTTTCGGCAATGGTAGCTGCTTAATAAGTGAGGGACTAAATACAATACTTTGTTCTGTCGCAAGGTCAGGATTCTTGTAGATGTCTATTATCTCCAGCTCAAAAGCATCTTCCAGATATTTATCGCACAATAGTTTTATGTTTTGAATCGCTTCGAGGGATTTTGGCGACATCCCTGATACATATAGTTGAAGTACCAATTTACCGTCAATAATAACATCCGGCGGAGGATTCTTTTTCATCTTAAAAATTTAAGCTGTTATAGGACGGATGTTTAAACCTACCAATACTTTTTCTTCGTTCGATAAATCGCCAATGATCTTTCTTATAGGTTCCGGCAACTTTCTTACCAGGGTAGGAATGGCAAAAATCTGGTCGCCCTCTGCTAATTGCGGGTTTTTTAGAAGGTCAACTACTTCAATCGAGTATTGTCCTTTTAAATACTGCTCGCAATAGCGTGTAATGTTTTTTAATGCCAATGTTGATTTTGGTGTTTGTCCGGCTATATACAGCCGCAGTTCCATTTTTTTTTCTTTCGCCATTGTACCGTTTATTTTTTACTACGTTGAAGGAATTGTAGTCCCTTGTTCGTGATCTTAAAGTTTTGTTGACAATTTTCATGCCCCATACCTCGTGATTTGATAATCAGCAGGCTTCGGACTCCTTCACCATTCTTTTCTTCATTGGTCATGTCAATCCAGTTATCGGCAAGGGATGATACGGCATCTACGGTCGCATCATTATATTCTGAGGTGCCCGAATGGGTAAGCGAGGTAAACACCGAATTTATTTCTTTCATCTTCAAAGTATCCATCAGGCGCACCAGCATGGCACGTACTTCACTGTTGTTCCCTATGGTAATTAAACTGCTGATGGGGTCAACAATCACTGTACTGGGTTTTAATTCTTTCAATAATTTATTCATGATCAGTAAGTGCATTTCCAAACCCTGTAACGACGGGCGGGATGCATGAATATGGAGCAGTTTTGATTTGATTTGTGGTTTTAGATTGATTCCCACTGATGCCATGTTTCTTACCAACTGATCAGGTGATTCTTCAAAGGAAAAATATAGAACGGGCTCCTTGCGTTGACAGCTACTCATGGCAAAATAAGAAGCAAGAATTGTTTTTGCCGTGCCGGCCGTGCCGGTAATCAATGTGCTCCCTGCTTTATAAATTCCATTACCTGAAAAGAATTTATCCAACGCGGGAAGACCTGTAGAAACAATTGTTGTGGGGGACCTATAATCCAATTGCAACGAGGTTATCGGAATCACTGAAATTCCGTTTTCGTCGATCAGGAATGGATACTCGTTGGTACCATGTGTGCTGCCACGATATTTTACGATACGCAATCTTCGGGTAGCTATCTGGTCTATTACGCGGAAGTCGAGTAAGATCACACAATCGGAAACATATTCCTCAAGTCCCTGCCGGGTTAATGAACTTTCACCGCGCTCGCCTGTGATGATAGCCGTAACACCTTTCTCCCTGAGCCACGAAAACAACCTGCGGATTTCCGAACGAAGCAACGCCAGGTCATCCATCCCTGAAAAAATCGATTCAATAGTATCGAGCACCACCCGCTTTGCCCCTATTGTGTCTATAGCATGGCCAAGACGGATAAATAACCCTTCTAAATCATACTCGCCTGTTTCTTCAATCTCCGAACGCTCAATGCGGACATGGTCAATACGCAGCTTGTTTTCTGCCTTTAGTTTATCTAAATCAAAACCAAGTGAACTTACGTTTTGCGCCAGGTCGCTGGCGGTTTCTTCAAAACTCATAAACACACCGGGTTCGTTGTATTCGGTAATTCCTTTTACCAAAAATTGGATGGCAAACAATGTTTTGCCACAGCCTGCACTTCCACAGATCAGAACAGGGCGGCCTTTAGGAAAACCTCCTTTAGTAATTTCATCCAGGCCATCTATGCCGGTGGGGGTTTTAAGGAAGAGACTTTTTTTCTTTATCATAAAAAAATCGGTTGTGTTTTCTATTTACCTGCTAATTACAAATTCTTCTTTTGAGGGATGACCATTTTTATTTTCTACAATCAGCGCAATTGATTTCAAAATTACCTTTTTAAGATTTGGAAACTCCGCAGGTTTACGAATGTAAAAATGCGCTCCGTTTTCAAATAACGTGTCTGCAATATCTATATCAAATGAGGTAGAATAAATAATTACAGGAAGGTATTTTAACTTGTCATTGCTTTTTATTTCAGATAAACATTCAAATCCATTTTTACATGGCATGTTTAAGTCAAGGTAGAGAATATCCGGAATTGGATTCAAATTCTTAGTCAGAAGTTTCATCAGTTGTACTCCATCGTTAACCGTTGTAAGGGAGGCTGTTACTGGTAGTTCTTCTAATGCCTCCCTGAAAAAAGTGCAATCGTCTGTATCGTCATCCGCAAGAAGTAAATTGACTTTTTCATGTATCATGGCGCAAAAGTAATAATATAAGCATCACTCAGTTACAGGTAAAAATCCAAATGTGTTTTCTTTTTCTTGAAAAAGGAGCATTAAACTTTAAATAAAACTCCCCGCATTTGTATCATCGTTCGCACGAACCATTATTGCTTTACCTTGTTATGGTTTATGCCTGAAAAGACTTAACAAAATATGAAAACAGTTTTAATAACCGGCGGTACGGGTTTGGTAGGTACCGCTTTAACAAGGGTGCTGTTGCAAAAAGGGTACCACGTAATTATACTTACACGTGACCCTAAAAAGTACACCGCAGTGGGTGCTTTCGGTAACCAAGTAACCTATGCAGCATGGGATGTAAGCGCACAGATACTGGATATTGGAGCGCTGCTCCAGGCGGATTATATCATCCACCTGGCTGGTGCCGGGGTGATGGAAAAAAGGTGGACGGAGGCGTATAAAAAAGAGATCGTTGACAGCCGGGTAAATAGCAGCAAGTTGCTGATGGATACATTAGCTGCCCACGACCATCACGTAAAAGCATTGATAAGCGCCTCTGCTATCGGATGGTATGGACCGGATACTGCAGAATCGCTGATAGATGGGTTTACTGAAGACGCGCCGGCTGCCAATAATTTTCTTGGCGAAACCTGCAGGCTCTGGGAGGCAAGTAGTTTGCCGGCAGAAAAGCTCGGCATCAGGAGGGTTTGTATAAGGGTAGGTATTGTGCTGGCCAAAGAAGGCGGTGCGCTTGCAGAGTTTAAAAAGCCCATCAGGCTGGGCGTGGCAGCCATATTGGGCAGCGGCAAACAGATTGTTAGCTGGATAGCTATTGAAGACCTCTGTGAAATCTTTTGTTTTGCATTGGAAAATGAAAGCATGCACGGCAGTTACAACGCAGTGGCGCCCAACCCGGTTTCCAATAAAACCCTCACTGTCGATTTGGCTAAAGCCATAAAAGGCAAGTGGTGGCTGCCTATGCGCGTTCCGGCTTTTGTGTTAAAAATAGTGCTGGGCGAAGGCAGCACTGAGGTGCTTAAAAGTACAACTGCATCATCCCAAAAAATAGAAATGGCCGGCTACCATTTTAAGTTGCCGGCCATTGAGGAGGCTATTCAGAAGTTGGTGAAGTAGTTGTGGATTTACAAATCTTCGTTCTCGAATTTCCTGATAGAAAACCAATAATAAAAAATGATCCAAGCTACGCAAATGCCGAGGCAGATCATCTGGTTGGGCGTTCTAAGTGCTGCTTCCACCACATTCTTGAAGAAAGGAAATGGCAATAAACCATCTGCTACATCCAGCGGCATAAAATAACTGCCGATAGGTTTATTATCAAACGACTTCCTCAATAAAGCAGGTATCACATTGTCGATGATAAGGCCATAAATAAAATAAATGCCCACTGATAGTGCTGCCTTGCGTAGCAACAGGGCTATTACCATGGCGAAGAGTATGTAAACAAAACTGCACACAAAAAAGTAGCCCATATACTCAATGCCTTCCACTGTAAACGAGCTGCCTCCCAGGAGCCCAAAGGCTAAGGTTGTCAAAAAAACAATAAGTGTCGTAGCAATCGCAATAATCAATGCGACATTGAGTTTCACCATCACAAACTGTTTCCGGCTGAGGCCGTCAATGATGTTTTGTCGATGGGTTTTAAAAGTGAATTCATTGCTGATCAAAAAGATCATGATAAACCCTGGGAAGTACAAAAGCAGGCTGCTCATCCAGGTCATGGTGTTCCATATTTTAGGAAAATCAAAAGGCGAGCCCGTACCTCCTAAAACGCTGGTGGCGTTATTTACCTCGGCGTTGATCCTAAACGAAATATAATTGATACCTATTACTGCTACCACAAACAGACCAGCCAATATCCAGAAAGTCCGGTAGTTTTTTACCTTCATCCATTCTATCTCTAAAAGCGTTTTCATAATTATTGTAAAATTGAAAATGTAAGAATCTTGTTTTATGAAATGGTGTTGCCAATTGCCAACTGCTTAACTGCCAACTGAACATCACTCGTTGGTCATCTCCAAAAACTTAGCCTCCAGGCTTTTCTTTTTCATGAGTAAATGGGTAAGCACTACACCATTATTAAAACAATGCTGGTTAATTTTCCCGGGTTCAGCACTACCGATGGGGAAATGAATATTCACCTTTCCATTTTCACCGATCTCCAGCTTGGTTAGGCCAGGCATGGTTTGTAATACCTGTTTCAACTGGTTAATATCTGCAGCGTCGGTTTCGGCCATATCGTCGTGGGCCATGATTTCATCTACCGTGCCATTCACCAGTAAGACACCTTTTTTCATGATCGATACATGGGTACATACTTTCTCCACTTCATCCAGCAAATGGCTCGCCATGATAATGGTCTTTCCCTCTTTTGCGATGCGGCGGATTAGGTCGCGTATTTCTGCAATACCTACAGGGTCAAGACCGTTTGTGGGTTCGTCGAACACCAGCACTTCGGGGTCGCCCAGCAGGCAACTGGCAATCGCCAGGCGTTGTTTCATACCCAGTGAAAAGGTTTGAAATTTACTGTTTCTGCGTTCGTATAAGTTTACTTTTTTCAATACTCCGTCAATGTCGGGATTGGCGACCTGTTTAATGGCGGCTGCAATTTTCAGGTTGTCCACCGCACTCATATAGTGGTAGAAGTTAGGGGTTTCCAGTAGCGTTCCTATGCGGCGACGGTGCGCATCGGTAGGGGTTTCGCCAAATAAGGTAATTCCACCGCTGGTGGGCCGCAGTATATCCATTACAATACCCAGCATCGTGGTTTTGCCGCTTCCGTTAGGCCCCAATATGCCATACACGGTGCCCTCAGGAACTTTGTACGATACATTTTTCAAAGCCTGTACCGAGCCATAGTTTTTACTAAGGTTGTTAATTTCTAAAACGTAATTCATTATTATAGTGTTGTTAGGTGTAGGGTTTAAAAATAAGGCAGTTTGGTGATTGGTTGATTAGTTGATTGGTGATTAGTTTTTGTGCATCATTTTCTCCGGAGGTCTGATCAACCAATCAACTAATCAACTAATGAACCAATCAACTACTCTCTCCTACACCCACCAGCCACCCGCCTCATGCTTATTGTGCCATATGGAAGTAAATGCACCCAGAATAGCGGTTCCGGACTTGTCAAATTGTAACCGGTGCAGTTTCAATGCGGTAATATCTTTTACTGTTACATGGCGGTGGATGGGGTTCATGGTGCCGCCATTGGTGTTATCGCCGGCAATCGCCAGGGGGTTGTACAAATATTCAGCGTCGGTAATGGTGCCACGTGGGTACATGATGCCCGGAATACCCAATCCCCTGATGTCCATATTTTCAGGATGATCAAGACCAATGGTATGACCATATTCGTGTGCGGCTGTCGTGCCTGTCTGCAACAGGTTTGCCAGTTTAAAATAACCCGTATTGCTGCCAATTCCATCTACAAACGAAACATCCATATTTGTTTGTTCTTCTACACGGAAATAGTTGTTGGCAGGGTCTGTATTGTACATGATATCCTCCGGGCGAAGTTCCGGGATATGGTATCCTTCAATATGAAACTGCACCAGAAGTTTGTGTTTGCCAACTCCGATGATAGCCCGGGGCTCATTCCAGTAATTGCTGACATCAGCGGCTACCCTGGTAGCAACTTCCTGACTGGCCGCGTCGCCGTAAAATATCAATACCGAACGTACGATGAATGCCATTTTTTTTTCGTCGAACTGAACGGTGCCCATGGTATTTGTTTTACCAAACTTACACGATAGTAAAAAGTAAAAATCACAGATGGCCAAATGACTTTTTAAACCCCAATCATAATTTTTTGCAGCCCAGGCAGTAGCATGCAAATAGTGCAGGTGAAGGATTATACAATTTCCCGGATGTATTGCTTCAAAAAAACGTTCCCATTTTTCTTCCTCCATCTATAACTTTAGCCAATGGAACTTACCCTTAATACCCCTGCGCTTTTATTTCCGGCCATTACCCTGCTGATGCTGGCATACACAAACCGGTTCCTGGGCCTGAGCAGCCGCATACGCAGCCTGCACGATAAATACAGCTCCATAGAAAATAAAGAAAGCCTGCTGCAGCAAATAAAAAACCTGCGGATGCGGCTGCATATTATCCGGTATATGCAGTTGCTGGGTTCGTTTAGCTTTTTATGTTGCCTCATATGTATGTTTTGTATTTATAGCAATTACCAGCAATCGGCCCATGTAATTTTTGCCGTCAGCCTGGCATCGCTGGCATTATCCATCATGTTTTCCCTTTGGGAGATACAGATCAGTACGAAGGCCATGGAAATAGAACTAGGTGATATGGAAGAGCTTAATAAAAGTTCCCTGGTAGATTACCTGAAAAGCACTTTTCAACGCGACGGGGAATAACTGCCATCTCCAACATAACATGGCGCGTGCATGGGGATAGCCGCGGACTATTTTCTCCGCCTTGCTGGTAATTTTTAAGTGTAGAAAACACAACAACTGGGGCGTTTTTTCCCGCTTTGGCGGAGCTGTCCATCCCTTTTTATATGATTTGGTATAGCAGAAATCAGCATGTTACAGGCAATCCTTCAACAAACCCTGCTTCCGGGTAAATGGCACCGATATTGATATTTTCCGTTTGATAAAAATTAATTCATTTCTAAAAAATATTATCATGGGAGAACAAAGAAATTTAGCCAACCAGGAAGGGATCGAAAAGCTCAGACAGATAGCAAAGGATGCAGATGTGTGTATGTTTACCACGAACTTAAAAGGGGAGCCAATATCTGCAAGGCCAATGAGTACCAGGGATGTGGATGATGATGGCACCATTTATTTCTTTAGCAGGGATACGAGTAATAAAAATGATGAGATCACCGCAGATCACCGGGTACAGTTGTTTTACAGTAACAATACCAGCTACGAATACCTGAGTGTATTTGGTAAAGCCACGATTGTAAAGGATGAAGAATTGGCAAAGAAGCTGTGGACAAATTGGGCAAAAGCCTGGTTTGACGAAGGGGTGGATGACCCCGAATTAACCATACTTAAAGTGGTGCCGGAGCATGTGTATTATTGGGATACGAAGAACAACAAGATGGTAAGTCTATTAAAAATTGTGGTCGGCGCTATTACAGGTAAAGAGCCGGAGAATGGCGTGTATGGGCATATTAATGTATAGACTGTTTAGGTCTTTGTTAAAAATAGTGATGCCCCGTTTTTTCAAGCGGGGCATTACTATTTAAAAGCGGATTCATGACTATTATTTTTTCATTTTGCCTTTCGGTCGCACCATTGTAATGGCCCCACAATTTACCTGGAAAGTAATGGTACAGGTGTCACAAACCCCTGCATCGCAATATCCATACAGGGTAAGCCGGTAAATACCGTGTTGCGTTGGTGTAAAACTAAAGGACCCTCTCCCGCTGGTGGCAGTGCCTGACGGAGCTGTCAGCAAATACCTTACACTGCCACTACAACCTGCACCATTACAGAGATAATTGGGTTCAATGGTTACGGGCACATTGCAGGGAAGACTATATTCCTTGTTGCATTTTAATTCCCGGGTTGCAGGCGGCGTACCTGATTTTGCCAGTATGTTGCCCCATTTGCTGCCGTTACAATTACAGGCAGGCTGGCAGGTGGTGACAAACCTAATGGTACAGCTATCGCATATTTTGCCGCCACAATATCCATACAGTTTCAAGGTGTAAGTGCCTGATTGGCTGGGGGTAAAACTGAAGGGAAGATTGCCTGTGGTGATAGCGCCAGACGGGGTAGTGAGTTGGTAGCCCGCAGCACCGTTGCAACTATTAGTATTGCACAGGTAGAGGGCGTTCATGGTTATCGGCACATTACATGGCACTGTGTATACCTGGTTGCAGTATGCCTGTTTGGTAACAGGTGGCGTACCCGATGCCATGGTTATTAACTCCCATTGACTGTTGTTGCAATTGCAGCAATCCACTTTAAATGTGATCGTACAACTATCACAAATTTTACTGCCACAATAACCATACAGAGTAAGGGTATATATGCCGGTTTGCGTGGGGTTAAACGTGAAGGACGTGTTGCCGGTGGTGGTAACACCCGCTGGTGTTTTAAGCTTGTAAGTTACCGGACTTTCACAGTTCTCAGAAACACAGTCGTAGCCGGCATTGATGGTTACAGGCACATTGCATGGAATGGTATATTGTTTACTGCAACTCAATGCTGTTGTAACCTGTGGCTGTCCCGATTTCATCATGATCTCGTCCCAATGGCTGCCATTGCAGTTGCAGCAATCTACCTTGAACGTGATGGTGCAGCTGTCACAAATTTTAGTACCACAATATCCATACAGTTTTAGGGTATAAGTGCCGGTTTGGGTGGGGTTAAATGTAAATGCAAGATTTCCGGTAGTGGTTACGCCGGCAGGAGTTGTAAGCTGGTACCCAACGGCACCATTACAACTGCTGTTATTGCACAGGAAGAGGGCATTCATGGTAATCGGAACATTGCAGGGTACGGTATACTGCTGGTTGCAGTACACCTGTTTGGTAACCGGTGGCGTTCCCGATTTCATGGTTATTAATTCCCACTGGCTATTGTTGCAATTGCAACAATCCACTTTAAAGGTGATGGTACAACTATCGCAAATCTTACCGCCACAATACCCATAGAGCTTTAAAGTATAGATGCCGGTTTGGTTTGGGTTAAATGTAAAGGCAACATTACCGGTGGTAGTTACGCCTGCCGGTGTGGTGAGGGCGTAAGTAGCAGCACCGGAGCAGCTTGTGGGGTTGCATAAGTAAAGCGCATTGATCGTAATGGGCATATTGCATGGCACCACATATTGTTTATTGCAACTCAGCGGTTTTGTTACTTGTGGATTACCACTACTCATATTAATAAATTCCCACTGGCTTCCGTGGCAGGTACAACATTCCACTTTGAAAGTGATCTTACAACTATCGCAAATTTTACCTCCACAATAACCGTAGAGCATCAGTGTGTAGATCCCGCTTTGAGTGGGGTTAAATGTAAAGGCCACATTGCCGGTGGTAGTTACACCTGATGGTGTGGTGAGGGCGTAGGTAACAGTATCGCCGCAGTTGGTTGGGGTGCACAGGTATAGAGCATTGATAGTAATGGGTACATTGCAGGGCACCGTATATTGCTTGTTGCAATTCAGCTGTTTGGTCACCTGGGGCTGGCCGCTCTTCATATTAATAAATTCCCACTGACTGCCATTGCAGCTACAACATTCCACTTTGAAAGTAATCTTGCAACTGTCGCAGATCTTACCGCCACAATAACCATAGAGCATCAAGGTGTAGGTGCCGCTTTGGGTTGGGTTAAATGTAAAGGCAACATTGCCTGTGGTAGTTACGCCTGCTGGTGTGGTGAGAGCGTAAGTAACGGTATCGGAGCAGCTTGTGGGGTTGCATAAGTAAAGCGCATTGATCGTAATGGGCACATTGCATGGCACCGCATATTGTTTATTGCAACTCAGAGGTTTTGTTACTTGTGGATTACCACTCTTCATATTAATAAATTCCCACTGGCTACCATGGCAGCTACAACATTCCACTTTGAAAGTGATCTTGCAACTGTCGCAAATTTTACCTCCACAATATCCATAGAGCATTAGCGTGTAGATGCCGCTTTGGTTGGGGGTAAATGTGAAGGCCACATTGCCCGTGGTAGTTACGCCTGCCGGTGTGGTGAGGGCGTAAGTAACTGTATCGTTACAATTGGTCGGGTTGCAGAGATATAATGCGTTGATGCTGATCGGTACATTGCAGGGAACTGAATATTGCTTGTTGCAATTCAGTTGCTTCGTAACCTGTGGTACCCCGCTCGTCATATTAATAAATTCCCACTGGCTTCCATTGCAGGTACACAATGGCGGGCAACTCACTTTGAAAGTGATCTTGCAACTATCGCAAAGTGTGGTGCCGCAGTAACCATATAGCACCAAGGTATAAATACCGCTTTGTGTTGGGGTAAATGTAAAGCCCACGGTGCCTGTAGTTGTTACGCCGCCCGGGTCGGTCAATTTATAGGTTACTGTGCCAGGGCAATTGGCGCCTACACAATTATAGGCAGCATTGATCGTAAGCGGCTGATTGCACGGAACGGTATATTGCTTGTCGCATTTCAGTTTTACGCTAACCGGCAGGTTCCCCGGGCTCATTATGATATTTCCCCACTTACTTCCGGCGCAGTTACAGAGCGGTTCACATTGTGTGGTGAAAGTGATCTTGCAACTATCACATAGTATACCTCCACAGTAGCCATATAGCATCAGCGTGTATGTGCCGCTGATAGTTGGGGTAAACGTAAATGCCACAGGCCCGGTAGTAACGCCACCCAGCGGGTTAGTGAGTGCATAGCTTACAGAATCGGTACAACCTGCCACTGCACAGATATAGCTGGAATTGATGGTGACCGGCACACCGCATAGCAGCGTCACGTTTGTGTTACATTCCACCGGGTGAACAATGCCGGCGGCACCTGATACCCATGTCGTCGTTCCCCAATAGCTGCCCTTACAGTCGCAGACAGGCGGGCAACTTACTTTAAACGTGATTTTACAGCTATCGCAAAGTTTGGTGCCGCAGTAGCCATATAAAACCAATGTGTAGGTTCCGCTGATAGTGGGGGTAAATGTCAGCGCTCCGCCACCTGTAATCGTTGCACCCAACGGATTGGTCAATGCATAGCTTACAGAGTCAGGGCAATGGGCACCCGCACATATATAGGATGCATTAATACTGATAGGCACATTGCAGGGAACTGTGTATTCCTGCTTGCAGCCAATAAACGTGGTGACCTGCGGGTCTCCTGATACCATCATTATTTCACCCCAATGACTGTTAGTGCAGTCACAGGCAGGCGGGCAGCTTACTTTAAACGTGATCTTACAGCTATCGCAAAGCTTGTTACCGCAGTAGCCGTATAAAACCAATGTATAGGTACCACTGATGGTAGGTGTAAATGTCAGTGCTCCGCCGCCTGTAATTGTTGCGCCCAGTGGATTGGTCAATGCATAGCTTACGGAGTCGGGGCAATTGGCACCTGCACATATATAGGATGCATTAATGGTAATGGGCACATTGCAGGGAAGAGTGTATTCCTGCTTGCAGTTAATAAATGTGGTTGCCTGTTGATCACCTGATACCATCATTATTTCGCCCCAATGGCTATTAATACAGTCACAGGCAGGCGGACATACGACCCTGAAAATGATCTTGCAACTATCGCAGATTTTTCCATTACACCAACCATACAGCATGAGCGTATACGTGCCGCTGACTGTGGGAACAAAAGTAAAAGGCGTATTCCCGGTTTGTGTAGGGCCGCCTGGTGGTGTAAACGCATATGTGGTCAGTCCCGGGCATTTACTGGTATCCCCACCGCATATAAAGCTGGCGTTTACTATATAAGGTTTGTTGCATTCTATAGTATATACGGAATCGCATTTAAGTACCAGCGGCACCGGGACGATGATCACATTGGAGACCTCATTGCCGGGAACGGGATCTACAACAGGCGTAAGCGTAATGTTACCCCAATAGCTTTCCTCACAATTGCAGGTATCACATGGAGGCACGACTACTGAATAATTGTTGCTGGTATCACTGCAACCGGTATTTGGGTCTGTCATTACAATATAATAACTCCCTGTTTGTACACCACTGGGCAGGTTATGATATACCAGCCCACCCGGTCCAATGCCGGTGAATATCTGCGTGTTCGTATTGGAATTCCACCATTGAATATTATAGTTTACAGCATATGGCCCGATCAAAGGCAACGGCGCATAAATGGCAAACGGCCGGACACATTCACAAGGTATACTGTCGCAATTATGAGGATACAGATCCGATGATGGTCTCGCGTTGACGGTAATGGATGAGCTGCTGCTGCAACCAGTGACCGGGCTCGTAAATGTTGCAGTGTAAGATCCGGCATTGTATACGGTTATCGTATTGCCCAAAGCCCCGGTGTTCCAGCTTACATTGTTATTGTTCGGATAGTTAGACACCGTTAATACGATCGGCTGACCTGCACACAATGGACCTCCAGGATTGGAAACTATGATAGGTGGCGCTGGCGGTGCATTTACTTCTACCTGCACATAGCAGGTATCGCTGCACTGATACTGGTTAAATAGTACCAGTATGATAGTCGTGGTGCCTCCAATAGGCGTAGGCAATGTTTGGCCACTGCCAATCGGGTTACCGAAGCCGCCAGCATACCAATTGGAAGTATAACCGGTTAAATGATTAACACTGGTTAAGGTTATAAACGAAGGGCCGCATAATTTTTTAGAAGGCGAGATAGCAATAACTGCATCTGGTGCGGTAACCGCCAGCACCTGCACTGCGTTTGAAATACAAATACAGCCATTGCCATTGGTAACGATAACATGGTACTGGCCCGGCGTAGTAGTATTATAATTTTGGTTAGTGTTGACACCCGGCGCTGCTACCCATACGCCGGCTACGAACTGCTCCCATAAATAACTGATGCCACCTGCCGGTCCATTGATGGTCGCAAAGCTACCAGGGCAGATATATGCCGGTAAAATGGGGCAGGGGCTACCAGGGAACACGTCGATCGTGTCTTTTGCCACACAGGTTACACCGGTGATATCCAGCACTGTAAGACTTACCGGTACGCCAAGAGCTGGCGTTGTGTAAATATGCGTGGTGGACGGTGTAAAGGCATTAAAACCATCACCAAAACTCCAGTTCCATGTGATAAAGCCAGATGGGTTCGAGGTAAAAGTTACCGGTGAATTGGTGCAAACAATCGCAGGATTTACCAGTATACTAAGTGGCGTATAGGTAATAGTGCTGGTGGCGGTGCTGGTGCATGGTGCAAGAACGCCATTGTTATAGGTAATGGTTAAAGAAACAGTATAAGTACCTCCGAGGGCATAGCAATGAGGTGGCGGATTTGCCAGTATGGACGTATTACCATCGCCAAAATCCCAGAAGTAACTAATAAATCCCGGAGGAGAGATAATGATGGAAGTGTTTTGTACCGCTAAACATCCATTACAGGAAAGCGCCGGGATAAATGCAGCTTCAATAGGGACTGTAACATTCCTGCTGATGCAGTTGCCGGTGCAGTTGGTCGGGTTAATACCTGGTGGGCCTACGCAGAATTTTACACAATAGGTGCCTGCATGTACATAGGTATGCGAAATAGGCACACCAGAAACACCTGGCGCACCGGTTCCATCTCCAAAATCCCACCAGATAGAATCAATTATGTTGGGGGTTGTTCCCGTGAAAGTAAATGTGAAACAATCATTCTGAACAATACTCGTGATCTGGGGATTGTTAACATCGGGACAGCAAACTTTTGCTACCGAAAAATCTACGTTTTTGGTGCAGTTACCATAGGTTACCAAACAATAATATTTACCAGAATCAGGTGCGGTGTAACCGGGACCGTTTTCTCCAGGTATTATAGCACCGCCCGGGAAAACTCCGGTGTACCATTGATAGGTAAATGGCCCCACAACGGGCTTGATGATGATCACACCCAATACCTCGTTGGTAGCGCCGCTGGCTACGCAATAACCCACACCGCAGGTAACGGGCCCTACAATAAATGGATCTTCCACTAATATGTTTGCCGTATAGCTACAGCCTCCGGGGTTGGTAATGGTACATGAATATGGACCTGCGAATAATACGGAAATGGTAGGCGTTGTAGCGCCGTTGCTCCATGCGTACGTGGGGCTGGGTGGTGCGCCTACTACCGATATGGTAACACCACCGGGCTGGCATATATCCGATGTTTGAGCCAATGTGAACGTAAACTTCGGATAGATCATAATACCGGGTAAAGCAGTGGCGGCACCGCAGGCACTTGTTGCACTAACAATCACCGGCCCCCACGGACCTGTACCTGGTTGGCCATGCCATAAAACAGTAATGGAACTGGTGCCCTGGCCGCTTAAAATGCTACCGTGATTGGCTGGTGATATCGTCCAGTTTACGGGTTCGCCTGGTGGTAATGTTCCACCGGTTAGATTGTAAACAGATGTACCATCCACGCAAACATTTACCGGTCCGCTTACAGTTCCGGTAACAGCAATATTCACATTTAAAGTAACAATGGCAGAGGGGCAAAGTGGCGCGCTGTTCCTGACCAATACCACGCTGATGGTTCCCGGAACACTGGTCCAGAGGATGCTTGCGTTGTCGCCTGTAGTTGTGGGTAAATTTAAAGGCTGAAAGGTACCAGCACCACCGGTAATACTCCACTCGTAATGATAGCCAGGTGGCGCATTGATACTCATGGAATAAGATGCTGTACTATTGGTACAAACTGTAACAGGCCCGTTGATGACACCTGGAACCCCTGCGGGAACTACGGTTACGGTTACCTGGTGGGTCGTGTTGCAATAATTTCCGCCTGTTTCGGTTGCAGTTACCGTGTAAACACCGATGTTGGCAAATGTTGGATTATACGTTAAAGAAGCTGGTAATGATGGAGGTGCTACACCACCCGCAGGTAATGTTTGCCAGTCAAAACTTCCCGGACCGCTGGTGAATAAAGTAGCAGCATTAAACTGGCAGACGGTTTGATTGCTTAATGCCTGGAACCTGCCTTTTGGTGTAATAGTAATGGTTCCGGTTTGTATGCAGCAGGTATGTTTGTTTTCAAGTACAACTGTTAACTGGTATACGCCTGGTGGCAATAAAGACCAGTCTATCCAAACAGTATTGTTTTCAGGATAGGTATAAAGATTGGGATCATAATTATTGCCATTGGTGATATTGTTCAAACTCCAGGTGTAAAATGTTCCCGGTAATAGTGGCAGGGAATAAGAGGTGGTGGCATTGTCACAAGGAATCAGGTTGCCAACAGGTTGTGGGTTGAGGGGAATTATTGGTACTAAAACCGACGTGGTGCAGCCGCCCGGGCACATCGCAATTATTTGCCCCTGAACTGCGCCGTTGCCCCAAACAATGGTGACCGTGGTGGGCGTGCTGCTGATAATAGTGCCACCAACAGGAGGAAGCCAGTTCGTGTTTAAACAACCCACTGCAGAATATGTGACCGTGTCACCTGCACAAACGGTGCTGATGCATTCAATTACCAAAGTGCCGGGTACAATGGTAACCGGTAGAGAAAATGTGTCGCTGCAACAGGAGGTGATCAGTGTATCGGGTTTTCCTTGTACCACCACTACAGAGGTAGAAAAACTGCTGGCTATCAGCATTACATTGTAAGTTCCAGGTGCACCAAAAATATGTGTAGGATTGGTCGCTGTACTATAGTTGTTGGCGCCCGATGCGGGGTCGTCGAAGTTCCAGCTGTAGATGATACCGCCACCGGCAAATGTGGTGGTGTTTGTAAAACTAATGGTGCTGCCGGCGCAGACATTATTCGGTGTAAAAGTAAATCCTGCAACGGGTTTGTCTTTCACATTCACAGTAATACAATTAGTAAAAGTACCGCCAGGTGTGGTAACGGTGATGGTAAGTGTATAACTACCTACCAATGGCCATACAATATTAACCTGGGGGGATGTATTGTTCGGGTTGATAGTAACGGGGCCTGGTCCTGTTACTGTCCATAAGTATGTAAAACCGCCACCAATCATAGATGAGGTGTACACATATGGCTGGTCTACACAGGCTGCTACTTCTTTACAACCCCGCTGATCTGAAGGCTGGCCTGTACCCGCGTGCCGCTCTTTAAAGCAGTCCGGCTCGGTATATAATATTTCAACCTGGTTACAGGATTGGGCAATTACTTTCGGGCTACTTAAAAAGAAGATAAAGGATAGTAGCACCAACATACCAATTTTGGCATATCTGAACTTTCTCATGGCAAATTGTTTTAGTCGTTAATAGGGGAGGGCGTGTATCGTGGATCACCGGGTCAATGACACTTATGGAAACAGGCATTTGCAAACATGCCTGGCTAAACTAAGGGCCGGGGTAAAACAAGGTCAACCGGCTGGTATGATAATCTCTCAGAAAGCAATAAAAACCGGGAAGGAATTGTGGTAAACAGGGCAGGCAATTTTTTGATACATGTGGGGACATCGTAGGATTGTTTAGGGTTTAAACAGGTGGAAGTATGGTAAAATAGCACTACTGTTTGAATCCTGCAAGCATTGAAGGGAATAGTTTTTAAGGTTCCGGCTGCCATTATGCTAACCGGCGCGCATAGAATTGCCATTCATCGGTTTGCCGTAAGGCCATCAGCGGCATTGAATGAGAGGTTGTTACAAAAGAAAATCCCTTAATTTTTCAATAAAGTGAGCGTTAAAGGAGGAATGGTCAAATTATACTTTATGTGTTTTTCTGAATGCTTCCGGAGTTACTGATGTGTATTTTTTAAAGAAACGGCTAAAATAGGCATTGTCCTCAAAGTTAAGCTGGTAGGCTATTTCGGCTATGTGAAGCTGGCTGTTTACCAGTAAACGTTTGGCTTCCAGCAGCACACGGTCCCGTATCATTTCACCGGCGCTTCTGCCTGTAGTGGCATTACACATGGCGTTCAGATGGCTGGGTGTAACAAAGAGCATTTCGGCATATTCTTTCGGCAGCTTTTTTTGGCTATAATGTTGCTCCACCAGCTTTTCAAAATTGCGCAGCAGGAGGTAATGCTGCCTATTGGCAGGTGATAGTCCTTCCGGGCGGCAGTTACGTGCAAATTGAATAAGTAACTGCAGCAGGTAAGCCCGTAACAAATCATTTTTAAAATCTTCATCCCCGGAAAATTCTTCCAGCAGCTTTTCGGTAAGCGCTATAATGGGAGCTTGCTGCCCGGGTTGCAGCTGCATCATGCTCTTGCCGCTGATGGCATTGAAAAAAGGAAACTCGTTCAGAAAGTGCGGATTGTAGCAAACGGCGGTAAAAAAGGTCTCATTAAAGTTGATAATAAAACCATCTGTACCCGCATCCAGTTGCCAGCTATGTACCTGCCCGGGTGCCAAAAAGTATACCTGGCCGGGCTTTATCTCAAAAACGTCGAAATCAACAGTATGGCTGCCGCTGCCGCTGGTAAAGATGAGCAACTGGAAAAAAGAATGCCGGTGCGGCGTATGAAAATGATTAAGCTTGTTTAGATGATCACTTAACCTGCGAACCAATATTTCCGCTATGCAGTTATTGGCACCCATGAGGTTGCAAATACTATAAGTGGGTATTTTAAGTGGGGCTGACATGGGCAGTTAAAGATTTCAAAGGCTCAGGATTCAAGCGACAAGGTGAAGGAGGCCAATATAAATTAAAATCGGAAAAAATTTAAATCATCAACCTTGCCCGTAACACAAGATAGGTGTTAATGCGGCAATTTAGGCTGCAAGTATCCGTACACCCAGGTACCGGCCAATGCGCTTAAAAGTGTGATAATGGTTACCGTAAAGCCACTCCCAATTTGAGCAAACAACGGACCAGGACAGGCGCCTGTAATCGCCCAGCCAACGCCAAAAATCAATCCGCCGTAGATCTGGCCTTTATTAAATTTTTTGGGTGCAATTTTTATGGCCTCACCTGCCATGGTTTTTATCTTAAATTTTTTAATGATAAAGACAGACAGTATGCCCGTTATTACAGCAGTGCCGATAACACCATACATGTGAAAAGATTGCAACCTGAACATTTCCTGTATGCGGAACCAACTGATAATTTCTGCCTTTACGAATACGATGCCAAAAGTTAGTCCCAATAGCAGGTATTTGATGAGCGAAAAATTCCGTTCGGAGGGCGGTTGTGGGATAGAAGTCTCACATGCTGTTGGCACCGAATTTTCTCTTACTGGTGTGATTGATTCAAAACCGGTCATCCTGATTATAATTTTAGTAATAGTGGAACAATAAACCAGGCGGATGCAAACCCACCGATCATAAAACAAATGGTTGCCACCAGCGATGGCCATTGTAAATTACTAAGGCCCATTATAGCGTGTCCGCTGGTGCAGCCTCCGGCATACCGGGTGCCAAATCCAACGAGGAAGCCGCCCATAACCATAAACATAAAACCCTTTACAGAAAACAAGGTACTCCAGCTAAACACATCAGCAGGCATCAGGTGGTTAAAGTCTTTTACCCCCATATTTCCCAGATCTGCCAGTGTTGCCGGCGCTATTTTTATTGGCAAATTGCTGCCTAAAAAGCTTACGGCCAAAACGCCTCCCAATAAGATACCTGTTACAAAAAAGAGGTTCCATTTTTCCTTCTTCCAATCATATCTAAAAAATGAAATATTGGCAGGAAGGCAAGCTGCACACACATGCCGCAGCGACGACGATATACCAAAAGATCTATTGCCGATCAGTAACAAGGCCGGAACGGTTAAACCAATCAGCACGCCGGCCACATACCATGGCCATGGTGCCGTAATCCAGTAAGGCATTTATGATTATTTAGAGTAATGAAATGTGTTTGAAAATTGCGTTGCAGTTGTTTTTTAATGGCCCTCAAAAGAATTTTTTTTCTTAAACGAACAAAACAGGAAATGCTGTCTTGTTTTGAACGGCGTTATATGATCTTCTGTGATACATTTTATCTTCATAAAATGCGCTGTCAGCTGATTGCCAAGCGAAGTTTCGCTGTATTGTTTTACCGGGAGCCCGCTGCATTTTTCAGGTCCGTTTTCTGAGAAAGTGCCAATGGTGATAAAGCCGTTACTGGTAAGCGCTTTGGTAGCTACAGCCAGGTAATGGCTTACCTGGCTTTCGGTAGTAAGAAAATGAAATGTAGCCCTGTCATGCCATACATCGTAGTGGCGGCCTGGATCAAACTCATTGATGTCCGTCACAATCCATGTTATTTTATTTGCATTTTTACCCAGCCTTTTTTTTGCTCTTTTCAAAGCATTTGCGGATATGTCCAGGACAGTGATATTTTTAAAACCTTCCCGGAGTAAATAATCTGCAAGCTTGCTGTCTCCACCACCAATATCGATAATAGCGGCCTGCTTATCCACGCCAAATGAGTGGATAAAATCCATGGATGTTTTGGGTACTGTTTGTGTCCAGCTAACTTCAGCGGGCTGTGTGGTAGCGTAAATATTTTCCCAATGGTTTTGGGTCGCTGTATCGTTCATTTTTTATTTTTCCATTTTAGGAATGCATGGGCATATAAGGCATGCATCCGGCACAATTCGGTTATTAAACGTATCCATTCCTGAACCGCCTCACAATTAATAAAACATTAATGCTTACACCACAAAAATGAAATTGGTCAAACACTGTTAAGCCTGATGGGTCATTTATTTTTTCAAGGCATAACTGCACCTGTTCCTTACAACATTTTTAAACGGGGACTTTTCAGGCTACATCGTGCACTGTTTTATTCGGTAGGGAGTATAATAGTTTACTCTGGCAAACAAAATTGGTTTTTGGAGCGGCAGTTTGGGCAATGGCGGTGAAGCCACCTTCTACTTCAGTAAAATTGCGAAAGCCCCTGGACTGCAAAATGGATGCTGCAATCATGCTTCTGTAACCACCTGCGCAATGAAGGTAAAAATGCTCTTTCGGATTCACAGTATTGATCCAGCGGTTGATGTCGTCCAGCGGTTTATTGTATGAATCGGCTACGTGCTCCGCCATGTATTCCGGTTCGCGGCGCACATCTATCACTACCGTTTCTCCAGGTTCCAGGATCGCCGCAAATGCCTGAGCTGAAATGGTTTGTACTGCATCAGTTTCCTTCCCGGCATTTTTCCAGGCTTCAAAGCCGCCATCCAGGTGGCCAAGACAATTATCGTAGCCTACACGGGCCAGGCGGGTTACTGTTTCTTCTTCCATACCTTTTTCTGTAACCAGCAGAATAGGGTGCATGGTATTGGTAATTAGTGCCCCTACCCAAGGTGCAAACTGTCCATCGAGCCCTATATTAATGGAGCCTGGAATATAGCCCTTCGCAAATTTTTTTGCAACACGGGTATCCAACACAATAACTTCCGCGTCTTCAGCCAGCTTTTCGAACGCATCCGGCAATAGGGGCCGCATGCCATCCTGCAGCACATTTTCAAAACTCTTGTAACCTTGCTTGTTCATGATCACATTCTGTGGGAAATAGGAAGGTGGAGCCGTTAATCCGTCCAATACTTTAACTACAAAATCGGCCTTGTCTTTCGCCAATAAAGCATAATTAAATTGCTTTTGATGACCCAGTATATCTACCGTTTCTTTCATCATGTTTTTGCCGCAGGCACTACCCGCACCGTGACCCGGATATACGATCACATCGTCTGCCAGGGGCATTATTTTGGTGTGCAGGGAATCGTAGAGTAATCCAGCCAGGTCTTCGCTGGTCACGTTGCCGGCCTTTTGCGCCAGGTCGGGGCGACCCACATCACCGAGAAAGAGGGTGTCGCCGGTAAAGATGGCATGATCCTTACCGCTCTTATCTTTTAATAAATAGCAGGACGACTCCATGGTATGGCCGGGCGTGTGCAAGAGTTTGATGGAAACATTTCCCACCCTGAACACTTCGCCATCGGTAGCTGTGTGACAATCGAAACCGCATTGAGCAGTAGGTCCATATACAATAGTAGCCCCGGTTTTTTTCGAAAGGTCAATATGGCCACTTACAAAGTCTGCATGGAAATGTGTCTCAAATACGTATTTGATAACGGCACCATCGCGGGCAGCCCGTTCCTGGTAAGCATCTGTTTCCCGCAACGGATCTATGATGGCCGCTTCACCGTTTGATTCGATATAATAGGCACCCTGCGCCAGGCAGCCCGTGTAGATTTGTTCTACTTGCATAAGAGTTTTTTTAGGGTTCCCGGTTTTTGCATGGCCGGTGTGCTTTCAACATTCGTTTATTGATTTTTCAATTGACGCACCAGTTCGGCCGCTTGTACTACACCGCTTTGGCGCCACTGTATTTTGCCCGCTTTAAAAATGATCAAAGTAGGTACGCCTTGCACATTGTATGCCTGTGCTGCGGCAGTATTTTTGTCTACATCGATCTTTACAATCGTGGCGCTATCGCCAACCTGCTTTTTAACCTGTTCCAGTATCGGCGGCATCATTTTGCAAGGCCCACACCAGGTTGCAAAAAAGTCTACCAGTACCGGTTTGTCGCTTTGTATCAGTTCAGAAAATGTCATCTTAATAATTTTTTTGTGAATATTTTTTTTGGCCAATGGCTAACCTAACGGGCAACTGTCGCCACTGCAACCTTTGTTTAAAATAGCCTGCAGTACAAATACGCTGCCAATGACAACCAATGCCAACTCCTGTTGCACAATACCAGGCACTACAAACAAGGCACCAAATCCCAGCCGCACCCATCGCACGGCACTCCAACGCTGAAAATAACTGATCACTTTGGTCATGATTTTTAACGAATAAAAAGTTCTTTAATAATAATATAACTACCCATCAGCAATACAAACCAGCCAAATACCGGCTTGAGTTTTTCACTGCTTATTTTCTTTGAAAGAAAGGAACCGAAAAGAATCCCTGCAATGGCTACCAGGCTAAAACTGATGAGAAATTTCCAGTCGGGGTTTTCGATGGACAGACTACCTGCAAATCCGATCAGGGAGTTCATCGTAATGATCATCAGTGATGTTCCAACTGCCTTTTTCATATCCAAACCCAACAATAATACAAGGGCGGGAATGATCAAAAAACCGCCACCAGCACCCAGCAGACCAGTAATGACACCGATGAACAAGCCCTTGATTATTACTGGTTGGTACCTGGCAGTGCATTCTACACATTCAGCCTTTTTTTTGTCTTTGATAATGGTAATCGCGGCAAACAGCATTAAGACACCAAATATGACCAGCTGCGCTATTGCATGTGTTATTTCGAAGCTTCCGATGCTAAACAAATGATCGGGTATTAGGGGCACCAGCCATTTGCGGGTGATAAAAACACTGATCACCGATGGCAAGCCAAATAACAGCACCGCACGTTTATTAATATTGCCCAGTTGCAAATGGCTGATAGCCCCGACAGAACTGGTGCTGCCTACCACAAACAGTGAGTAGGTAGTGGCCATGGCCGGATTGTAGCCAAATAAAAAAACCAGGATCGGTACGGTAAGTATAGAGCCGCCACCGCCAATAAGCCCGAGGCTTAACCCCATGAGTACTGCTCCTAAATAACCGGCTATCAATATCATGCTGCAAATATTGTCAACTTATTGCAGGGCGATTGGTACTATGGTGGGGTTGTGTGGTACTTTTCGCAGGCTGTACGAGGCATTTGCAGGCTGTACGAGGCATTTTGCCTCGTACAATATATTCTGTTGCCTCTGGCAACAAACTGTACCAGATCCATTTCTTTTTACCAATAAACAATTCCTACATTTAAAAAACCAATATTCCTCATCATGAGCTACGAATTTGCTGGCGGTTACAAAATTCGCGATCAGTCTGCAACCCACTTTCTGACCTTTACTATCGTTGGCTGGATCGATGTTTTCAGCCGTCAGCGATACCGTGATATCATCTTACAAAGCTTTGCGTTTTGCCGTAAAAACAAAGGCCTGCAAATCGGTGCATTTGTTATCATGACGAACCATATTCACGTTATATGGACGGCACCCCGTGGCAACCTGAGCGACATCATTCGGGACTTTAAAACCTTTACCAGCAAGGCCATTTTTGAAAGTATGAAGACCGAACCCGAGAGTAGAAGGGAATGGCTGGAATATATGTTTCGGTTTTTTGCCAATAAAACAAATGCCAACGAAAATTTTAAGGTATGGTCAGGGGATAATCACCCGGAAGCTATTTACACTTCGGATTTTTTGTTGAGTAAATTCAATTACATCCATCAAAACCCTGTACGGGCGGGGATTGTAGCTGATGCGGTGGATTATCTTTATTCGAGTGCTGGTATTTATGAAGGGAAGAAAGGGCTGATTGAAATTGACATGTTGTTTTAGCCAGGGGTGTCGGCACAGCCGACATAATACATTGTACGAGGCGGAACGCCTCGTACAGCAGCGTAGCTGCATCTAACTTCCATCTAACTTACACTTAGTTCATCACCGGTTTTGCAACGTCATCCATTTTTTTGCGTTCGCCAATCTGCTGACGCCACATGGCGTAATACAGGCCTTTTTCGTTCAACAGCTGCTCGTGGCTGCCGGTTTCTACCACTTCACCGCGCTCAAGTACATAAATTCTATCGGCGTGCATAATGGTACTGAGGCGGTGGGCAATCAATACGGTGATCTGTTCGCCCAACTGGCTTACCTGTTTAATGGTATTGGTGATCTCTTCTTCCGTAATGGAATCCAGTGATGATGTAGCTTCATCAAAAATCAATAGTCTTGGTTTGCGAAGCAGGGCACGGGCAATCGACAAACGTTGTTTTTCACCGCCGGAAATTTTAATACCGCCTTCACCGATCAACGTGTTGATGCCATTATCGGCTTTGCCTAAAAGGCCATGACTGGCTGATTTGCGAAGGGCTTCGAGCATTTCCTCATCTGTAGCCTGCGGGTTTACAAATAAAAGATTTTCTTTAATGGTGCCTGCAAAAAGCTGGGTGTCCTGTGTTACAAAACCGATCTGGCTGCGGAGCTGGTCAAAGTCAATATCCTTTCCATCCACGCCATTGTATTCTATCGATCCGCTTTCGGGACGGTAAAGGCCTACAAGTAATTTTACCAGTGTGCTTTTACCAGAACCGGACGGCCCCACGAAAGCCAGGGTTTCGCCGCTTTTGGCATCGAAGCTGATATTCTGCAAAGCATAAGTACTGGCGGTCTGGTGCTTAAACGAAACATTTTTGTATTCAAGTTCTTCCACCTCGGTAAGATTCTTGGGCATATCCGGTTTGGGTTCCGGTTTCTTTTCCATCAGGTTGTGAAAATTGTTGAGCGAGGCTTCGGCTTCACGGTAGGTGATGATAATGTTACCGATTTCCTGCAGCGGACCAAAAATAAAGAAGGAATAAAAAGTGAGGGTTAGCACCTGGCCGGGAGTGATTTCATTTTTGAACACCAGCCAAAACAACATAAACATAATTACCTGCCGAAGGGCGTTTACAAATGTGCCCTGTATAAAACTGAGGGTACGGATGCTTTTCACCTTGCGGAGCTCCAGGCCCAATATTTTGTAGGTGTTGTTATTGAGGCGTTTTATTTCCTGTTCGGTCAATCCAAGGCTTTTTACCAATTCAATATTTCTGAGGCTTTCGGTTGTGGTACCGGCGAGGGAAGTGGTTTCCTTTACGATATTTTTCTGGATGGATTTTATTCTTTTACTCAAAAAGCCTGTGAGTAAACTCAAAAAAACGATACCTAAAAAATAGACAGGCATAATAGACCAATGCAGTGAAAACGAATAAATGGACACAAACACAACGCCCACCAGCAGGCCAAACAAAATGTTCACAAAAGACACGATAAAACGCTCGGTATCGGTTCGTACTTTGGTTAAAATGCTGAGTGTTTCCCCGCTTCGCTGGTCCTCAAAATCGCTGTAGGGAAGTTTTAAAGAGTGTTTTAATCCATCTGTAAACAACTTTGCCCCAAACTTCTGAACGATCACATTCACAAAATAGTCCTGGAACGCCTTAGCTATCCTTGAGATCATGGCTACTCCCATCAAAATACCTATAAATCCCAGGATACCCCATAAAAATTCAGGTTGGCTTCTCACCGGGTCCACAGGATCTGTTACCCATACCTTTCCTTTGGTTTTACCCACATCCGCGACAGCAACTTTATCCGCAGGGGTTAGTTTTTCTGCGTCCTTGTAAGTCCCTTTTTCATGGGCATGAAAAGCGTACTTGTCATACATTTTTCCAAAAAAGAAGGGATCCATTAAGGAAAAGCTCTGGTTGATAGCCGCCAGCAAAAGCGCTAAAGCCACCAGCCATTTATAAGGTTTAAGATATTGTAAGAGGAGTTTCATTTTAAATTTCGGTGTTTAAACTTGGAAGATAAAGCAAGTTGACAATAATGGTGCTAATGGTTTGCAGCAAGACAGAATGTCGGAAAATGTTAAACTTTGAAGGCTATAAAAGGATGTATGCCCCGAAAAAGCCGGCAACAAGGGCATTTTAAGCCCATTTAAACTTCATTGAACCCAAATCTCTTGAAGGTTCAGGATGTGTGCAAATCATAAATCCGAAATCGTCATCCAATTCGTATTTTTGCCGCGATTAACATCACACCATGGAAATAACTCCCGGTTCATTATTACAAAATATCAACAATCCCGCCGATCTCAAAAAGTTAGGGCAGGAGCAACTTCACCAGGTTTGTAAAGAATTACGTCAGTACATTATTGACGTGGTAAGTGTACACGGCGGCCACTTTGCTGCCAGTCTCGGCGTGGTAGAACTCAGTGTGGCGCTGCATTACGTGTACAATACACCCTACGATCAACTGGTTTGGGATGTAGGCCACCAGGCATACGGTCACAAAATCCTGACCGGCCGCAGGGACGAGTTCCCTTCAAACAGGAAATATCATGGATTGAGCGGTTTCCCGAAACGCAGCGAAAGCGAGTACGATACTTTTGGCGTGGGTCACTCTTCCACATCCATCAGTGCGGCCCTGGGAATGGCCATTGCGGCCAAGTATAAAGGTGAAAAAGACCGTAAATCCGTAGCCGTAATCGGCGATGGCAGCATGACTGCCGGCATGGCCTTCGAAGCCATGAACCATGCGGGTGTGGCAGATGCCGATATGCTTATTATCCTCAACGATAACTGCATGAGCATCGATCCAAATGTTGGCGCCCTGAAGGAATACCTTACCGATATTACCACTTCACCTACGTACAATAAGTTTAAAGACGATGTGTGGAAAGCCCTGGGTAAATTACCGGTTGGTAAGAACTTCACCCGTGGCATGGCCCACAAGCTAACCGATGGTTTAAAAGGAGCATTGAGCAGCCATAGCAACCTGTTCGAAGCATTAAAGCTCCGCTACTTTGGCCCTATCGATGGGCACAATATTACCAAACTGGTAGATACACTTAAAGATCTTAAAAAGATACCGGGTCCGAAGATCCTGCATATTGTTACGGTAAAAGGCAAAGGGTACTCCCTTGCTGAAAAAGATCAAACCAAATGGCATGCACCGGGCCTTTTTGATAAAGTAAGCGGCGAAATTTTTAAAAAGAAATTCGATTTGCCTCAACCTCCAAAATACCAGGACGTATTTGGTCATACCCTCGTGGAGCTGGCAGAAAAGAACCCGGCCATCATGGGTATTACCCCGGCTATGCCGAGTGGTTCTTCTCTAAAATTCATGATGGATAAGATGCCCGACCGTGCTTTTGACGTAGGGATTTGTGAGCAACACGCGGTAACCGTCAGTGCCGGTATGGCTACGCAGGGACTTCGGGTGTTCTGTAATATTTATTCATCGTTTATGCAGCGTGCCTTCGACCAGGTGGTGCATGACGTGGCGATCCAAAAACTGCCTGTTGTACTTTGTTTGGATCGTGCGGGGTTGGTAGGCGAAGATGGCCCTACACACCACGGTGCCTACGACATCCCGTACATGCGGTGCATACCCAATATGATCGTAAGCGCACCTATGAACGAAAGCGAATTGCGAAACCTGATGTACACGTCTCAATTGGAAACTACAAAGAATCCTTTTGTGATCCGGTACCCGCGTGGCGAGGGTGTAATGCCTGAGTGGCGCACCGAGATGAAGGAAATAGCAATTGGCACCGGCCGCAAATTGAAAGACGGGGAGGAGATCGCCATCCTATCATTTGGTCACCCCGGAAATTTTGCCGCTTCGGCCATTCGCGAACTAAAGCAGTACGGTATTAACCCGGCCCATTACGATATCCGTTTTGTAAAACCCATAGATGAACCATTGCTTCACGAAGTATTCGCCAGGTACGGTAAGATATTGACTGTGGAGGATGGAACCATTGTTGGCGGTTTTGGTAGCGCTGTACTTGAATTTATGGCACAACATAACTACGACGCCGAAGTAAAAATGCTTGGTATCCCCGACCGGATTGTGGAACATGGTACACTTAAAGAACTCCACGCAGAGTGTGGTTATGACGCCAATGCTATTGTTGCCGCTATAAAAGAGATGGTGAAGAATTCAGTAAAAGTAACTTCTATAGCAGGCTGATTTTAGTTAATGGATCATTAGTCATTTTGTACAGATAATATTTTAAAAGCCCCGTTCTGCGGGGCTTTTGCATACGAAAAGAATTGGCTCCCGCTGTCTGATAGATTTTTGCCAATATAAAAATCATAGACCGGTATTAATTTTTCCTACACACGACATGGCATCTGCACCAAACATTTTATCTTACATCAAATGTTTGAACTTCAATGCTGAATTCACGACATCAATGACTATTGACTTAATGACCAATGACCCGAAGTCTCAATGACCTAAAAACCCGATAGAATATGAACTATGTCCAGCTGCTGGAAGATGTAAAACAAGAATTAACCCATTTGTTTCATGCCCATACAAAAGAAGGCTGTGTGTATCATAATATATCACATACCGAAAATGTAGTATCCCGGGCTGGCGAAATTGGCAGGTTTTACCAGCTGGACGACAGGGATTTTTTTACAGTGGTCACAGCTGCCTGGTTCCATGACGTTGGTTACTACACCGGGCAGCCCGTTGGCCACGAGCAAAGAGGGGCTGAGCTAGCTGAAAATTTTTTGAAAAGCAAGGGGCTGGATGATGAAAGCATACAGAAAATAAAGGGCTGCATTATGGCTACGCAAATGCCGCAACAACCTCATGGCTTGCTGGAACAGATTGTTTGTGACGCGGATCTTTACCACCTGGGAACGCCCCAGTTTGCAGAAATGAATAAAAAAATGCGGAAGGAAGTGGAGTGGCGGACAGGTAAAAAGATCAGTAAACAAGATTGGCGGGAAGGAGCTGTAACGCTGCTTGAAGGTCACCACTATCATACCGATTATGCCAAAGGATTACTGGATGAGAAAAAGCAGGAAAACCTGGATCGCATAAGACAAAAACAAGCAGAAGAAAACGTCACAGAAAAAGCGGTCATACGGCCCGTGACTCCAATTGAAAACCTGCCCAAAACAGTGGAATCTTCACCGGTAAAAAAGGAAAAATCAGACAGGCCCGACCGTGGTATTGAAACCATGTTCAGGATAAGCAGTACCAACCACCAGCGATTAAGCGATATGGCCGATAACAAAGCCAATATCATGATCACCACCACGTCCATCATCTTATCTGTTTTATTGAGCGTATTGCTGCGAAAATTGGAAGACAATCCCCAACTCGTGATCCCGACGCTGTTGCTGCTGACCGTTTGCGTGGTTACCATGGTTTTTGCAATATTAGCTACCCGGCCATCGCTACCCGATGGCCGATTTACCGAACAGGATGTAGACAGCAAAAAAGTAAATCTCCTGTTCTTTGGTAATTTTTACAGGATGACCTACGACGAATACAGCAAAGGCATGGCTGCCATGATGAATGACCGGGATTTTTTATATGGCAGCCTCACCAAAGACGTGTATTCGCAGGGCATTGTACTTGGCCGTAAATACCGCCTGCTGCGGATCGGTTACAATGTGTTCATGTTTGGCATCATCGTTTCTGTATTGGCATTTGTAATAGCTGAAATATTCTTTTAGAACAATTTTTTTGTGTGATGACAGACAACCTTTTTTTTAACCGTGATATTAGCTGGCTCTACTTTAACGAACGCGTGCTGCAGGAGGCTGCAAAAAATACAGTGCCGTTGATGGAGCGAATCAGGTTCCTGTCCATCTACTCGTCTAACCTGGATGAATTTTATAGGGTCCGCATGCCCCTGGTGGCTTTGCAAAACAATAGGGATAATAACCCGGAAGAGCAATCTGTTTATAACCAGGCTACAGCGATGGTAAACCAGCAATTGCAGACATTTGGGCAGGTTCTGATCAGCGATATATTACCCGGATTGCAAAAACTTGGTTATCATTTTTTGTACCACGAACCCATTCCCGAAAAGCTTTCGGCTACAATTCAACAATACTTTTTTACACAAGTAGCCGGGTTGATACAGCTGGTTTCCCTAAACAATGAAACGGTTTTCTTTCCTGAAAACAACCAGTTGTACATGGCTGTTCAATTGGAAGAAAAGGAAGACAGGGAAAAAATGGTATTGCTGAATATTCCTTGCAATGTGCTGCCAAGATTCTATAAAACCGAAGCAGCAGAAGGCCAGTATATTATTTTCCTCGAGGATATTATTCGTGCTAACCTCCGTCATCTTTTTCCTGGCATGGAAATAAAAGGGGCGTACAATATCAAAATTACCCGTGATGCCGAACTGAACCTTGTAGATGAATATGGTGATGACCAGGCTGAAAAAATAGAGGGCCAACTGGCCGAACGCGACCTTGGATTTGCCAGCCGGCTGCTATACGAACCAGGCATACCGTTACGCCTGTTATATGGCGTCATATCCATATTTAACCTGCAAAAGGCGTCAGTAGTACAAGGCGGGAAACACCATAATCTTAAAGACCTGGCCTCATTGCCCATAAACGGCAGCACCATTTCTTATCCACCCTGGCCTGCTTTACAGAACATGAAAATGCCGGGCACGCTGTTCGATCATATTACTGCAACAGATGCTGTAGTACATACACCTTACCAATCCTACGATACCATCCTCCGGTTTTTTAACGAGGCATCTATCGACCCGGCGGTGCAGGAAGTCTACACAACACTTTACCGCGTAGCAAGTGATTCCAGGATAGTACAAGCCCTGATCAGCGCTGCAAAAAATGGCAAGAAAGTGATGGTATTGGTGGAATTGAAGGCAAGATTTGACGAAGCCAATAACATTAACTGGGCCAAAAGAATGAAGGCCAATGGCGTGAAAATCGTCTACACCGACAATGCCATTAAGGTACATGCCAAAATAGCTTTGGTAAAGCGGAAACACAGAACCCATCCATATCTTGGGCTGTTGGCAACCGGAAATCTCAACGAAAGCACGGCACGTTTTTATACCGACCATATCTTGCTCACTTCACATACCGCGATGCTTACTGAAATGGAACAGCTTTTTGGTTTTCTTGCAAAAAAAAGAAAGCCCCAGGCGGAGGATCAACTAATATTTAAGCATTTGCTGGTTGCCCAATTTAACCTGCATAGCCGGTTCATGGAATTGATAGATCGGGAAATAGAAAATGCAAAATCTGGTCTGCCGGCTTCCATCATTATCAAGATGAATAATCTTGAAGAAGAAACATTGATCCGGAAATTATACGAAGCATCCAACGCTGGTGTACATATGCAGTTGATTGTACGTGGCATTTGCCGCCTCGTACCGGGAGTGATGGCGCAAAGCGAAAATATTAGCGTCAGGAGAATTGTAGACCGCTACCTGGAGCATGGGCGTGTTTTTATTTTTAGCAACAATGGCGACGAAGAAATTTATCTTGGTTCTGCCGATTGGATGAACAGGAATATCTATCGCCGCATAGAAGTTTGTTTCCCGGTGTATGATGCGGCTGTCAGAGAAGAATTGAAGCAGATCATCAGTTTACAAATACGGGATAATACACAATCCGTATGGATAGAGGCTACAATGAAAAACAAGCCGGTTCAGGACGATAGGGAACCTGTTCGTTCACAGCAGGCCATTTACCAGTATTTACAAAATAAGCAATAGCACATGGGCCGTTTTTACTTTAAAATATTTTTAGTTATCATAGTTGCCGTTTCGGTTGCTGCCACAGGCTGCAGGAATAGAAACAGGAAAATAAAAAGCCCTGCTGCGTATGATTTAGGTAGTCCTGAAAAATTTAATATGCCCGGAAGCCTGCTCGAAATTTCAGGTATCACTTTTGATAGCGGAGCGAACGATATCATCTACGCCATACAGGACGAACAGGGTAAGGTATTCAAGTTGGTGTGGGGTAATAAAAAACAGTCTCATACGAAATTTGCAGGCGATGGTGATTTTGAGGACCTGGCGATTGCAGGCAACAAAATGTATGTGCTTAAAAGTAATGGCGTGCTGGTGTATTTTCCAATGGAACAATTGCAACATGAAGACGCCGACAGTGTTGCCTTTAGTACACAGTTATTGCCATCCGGGGAGTATGAAGGTATGAGTGCGGATGGTTCAGGTAAGCTTTATGTACTTTGTAAAAAATGCGACTCCGATAAGAATAGTGGTAAGGTTACTGTCGCATCAGTGGGTATTACCGATAGTGGTTACGAAGTGGAAAATGTTTACATCAGCGAGGCTGATATTACGGTGAACAACGAAAAATTGAAATCGAGGTTTCAGCCATCGGCCCTGGCAAAAAACCCGGTTACCGGCGAATGGTTCATCATTTCGGCCATCAATAAATTACTCGTAATAACCGATGCAAACTGGCAGGTGAAAGAAGCCTGGCCACTTAACGGCAACACCTTCAATCAACCGGAGGGTATTGCATTTGATGCAGTAGGCAACCTGTACATCTCCAACGAAGGCGACGATTTAAGCGCGGGAAATATTTTGAAGTTTGTACGCAACCTCAAGCAACCTCAATGACAAGGCTTTTACTCAGCATATTTTTTTTTATTGCTATTGGCTTCGCAGCAGAAGCACAGGACAGCATTCAGTACCGTGTCATTTTTATTGGCGATGCAGGTGAAATAAACCCGCTTCAAAAAAATATTATTGGCCTGGCTTCGAATCAGATCATTGCCGGCAAAACTTCTGTTGTTTATCTTGGTGATAATATCTATCCACGAGGCATGGGCTTACCCGGTAGCCCGGAAGAGGCAACTACAAAGGAAATTCTTCGTTCCCAATTCGTTCCCATGCGTTCAAAAGCAGCACCTGTTTACTTTGTGCCCGGCAACCACGATTGGGACAGAAGCGGCCCTCTTGGCCTGGCCAAAATAATAGCTCAAAGCCAGTTTTTAAAGCAACAAAATGATACGTCATTGCGAATGGTACCAGCCAACGGATGCCCCGACCCGGTGGAGATAAAGCTTGCCCCAAATCTTACGCTGATTGCATGGGATAGCGAGTGGTGGCTATACCCATTTATCAAAGAGAACAGCGACACCGGATGCGCCTGTAAAACAAAGAAGGATGTGGTGGCAAAACTGGAAGAATTACGAAACAGGAACAAGGATAGAATGATACTCCTGGCAAGCCATCATCCTTTCAAAACCTATGGAGAACATGGCGGGCATTTTACCTTTAAAGACCACCTGTTCCCCTTAACGGCTTTTAATAAAAATCTTTATATACCGCTTCCCGTAATTGGTTCATTATATCCAGTCTTAAGAAACCTGGCTAGTCATCCGGAGGACATAAAGCATCCATTGTACAAGGACATGATAAGCAGTGTCAGCAGTGTTTTTGAGGGGTTTCCAAACATCGCTTATGTAGCAGGGCATGAGCATGGGCTACAATTGATAACAGACGATGACCGACTGCAGGTAGTGAGCGGTGCCGGTGCGAAACATACCAATGCAAAAATGGGAAAAGGCTCTTTGTTTGCTGATGCTACACAAGGTTTTGTAACGGCGGATCTGCTTGCAGACAATAGTCTTCGGTTTAATTTTTATATACACAAAAATGATACTGCCCAATTGGCATTTACCTACCAACAGCCTTATACAAAAATGCTCGGCGAAAATGAGACTACAGAGCCGGCAATCGCCACCGACAGTGTTACCGTAAGCATCCGGCCGGGCTACAATAAGAAAGGAAGATTTCATCGTCTTTTGTTTGGTGAAAATTACCGTAAGGAATGGGCAGGCTTAACCACCTTACCCGTCATTAAAATATCACAGTTACATGGTGGATTAAAACCCCTGCAACTGGGTGGCGGTATGCAATCGAAGTCGCTTCGGTTGGAAGACGCCGCGGGAAAGGAATGGGTGATGCGCAGCGTGGAAAAATCCGTTGATGCCATACTGCCGGAGGGCTTGCGTCGCTCATTTGCAAAAGACTGGCTGGACGATGTTACCAGTGCCCAGCATCCCTATGCCGCACTCGTTGTTCCAACCATTGCCCAGGCAGTAAAAGTGCCGCACTCAAACCCGGTAATAGGCGTGGTTTCACCCGATAAAAACCTCGGCGCCTATGGCAAAACATTCAACCATATGATCGTTTTACTGGAAGAACGGGAACCATTGGGGGAAAGCGATAATAGCGAAAAATTGAAAGAGAACCTGCAAAAGGACAACGACAATACGGTCGAAGGAAAAGAGGTGTTACGAGCCAGGATGCTGGATGCTTATTTAGGCGACTGGGACCGCCACGAAGACCAGTGGCGCTGGTTCGATAACGATAAAGGAAAAGAAAAAAAATACCTCGCTGTGCCGCGGGACAGGGACCAGGTATTTCATCTTACACAAGGCCTATTACCCAGCCTGGCGGCGCAACAAACGCTGGTGCCTACACTCCGGCATTTTGACGGTAATATGAGCCAGGTAAAATGGTTGCTCTTTAAAACACGGTTTGTAAATGCTTACCCGGGTTTTCAGCTGAGCCGGGAAGAGTGGAAACAGCAGGCAGAGAAATTTGCCGCCGCCATTCCCGATTCGGTACTGGAAACGGCATTAAGGCATTTACCCAAAACAGCCTACGATTTGCGGCACGACGTATTGCTTAAAAAAATGCAGGCAAGAAGGGAAATACTGCCTGACGTAATGGACCGCTATTACCGTTTTACCCAGAAAGTGGCAGACATCACCACCAGCGATAAAAACGAATATGTAGAAATAACTGATGGTGCTGACGGTGGCCTGAACCTGCGCATCAACAAGCTGAATAAGGAGGGGCAAATAAAGGATGAGCTGATGAACAAAACCTACGACGCAGCACTTACAAGGGAGATAAGATTGTATATCGGCAATGGCAAAGACAGCGTGGTGATCAATACGAGTCAATCAGGTATACGCCTGAGGATCATCGGTGGCAAGGATAGTAAGGTATACAATGTGATCGCTTCGAAACACCATATTCCGCTCTATGATAGAAGCAATGCATCGGTATTTATCGGTGACAGTGGCGCTATTAAAAAACACATCAGCGATGATAGCCTGAATACAGCGTTTGCACCCGTAAACCTCTATAGTATTTTTACCCAGAATTTTATATTGGGTATGAACCTTGATGACGGCTTTATCCTGGGTTCTGGTTTCACCTATATTAAGCAGGAAGGTTTTCGAAGAACCCCTTTTGCAAGCAGGCATTATTTTTACGGTACTTATTCTTTTAGCACGGGAGCCTACCAGTTTGGGTATAATAGCGAGTGGACAAAGGCAGCAGGCAAGGCAGATATCACACTGACTTTGTTGGCCAAAGCGCCTGAAAATACCACCAATTTTTTTGGCCGGGGCAACGAAACCTTTCTCGACAGGCATGGGGATTATGTTCGTCATTACCGCACGAGGTTCAGCACTTACCAGGCAGATGCCGCTCTGCGATGGAATGGTAAAAAGGGTCCTTATCTGATCTTTGGACCGTCTTTATATTATTACCTGTTTGATAGTGATGATAATAAAGGAAGGTTCATTAATAACAAACAATCCATCGGCTCTTATGATAGTGCCACTATCAGCAAAGACAAACTACACCTGGGTTTTACGGCGCAGTTTACCAGCGACAGGCGTAACAGCAAAATAATACCACAGTGGGGCACTTATTTAAATGTGCGGGTGCAGGCTTATAAAGGCATGGGCAGCTTCGCAAGAGATTTTGCACAGCTAGTTCCTGAATTGGCACTGTATAAAAGCCTGGATGCACAATCAAATATTGTGTTGGCCGAAAGGATCGGTGGTACGGTAACCCTGGGCAAAGCGGCATTTTACCAATCTGCTTTTATTGGCGGGCACGAAAACCTCCTCGGCTATCGACAATACCGGTTTGCCGGGCAACATAGTTTTTACAACAACCTGGAGCTCCGGATCAAGATTGCCGACATCGCCAGTTATATTTTGCCGGGTCAATTTGGCATCACCGGCTTTTGGGATATCGGGCGGGTTTGGGAAAACAATGACAATTCTGGTAAATGGCATAACGGAACAGGTGCTGGTATCTATTTTGCACCAGCTTCCCTGGTGGCTTTTAACCTGGTGATGGGTCACTCAAAGGAAGGCTGGTTACCTTATTTTACAATGGGGTTCCGGTTTTGACCGTCAACAACCGTCGACCGTCCACAGTCGACGGTTGACGGTCGACGGTCGACTCAAATACTAACACTATGCAGCAGAAATTAATCAACACGATGGGGGAGGACACAGGGTTCAAGTTGCAAGCCGACACCCACCTTTCCTTTAAACCATTCCTGGATTATGTCCGGCTGCGGCTGCAGGAAGAAAATTCCATCAAAAAAGAGATCTATCAAATGGTGCTGGATAAATTCAGCCCTTATCCCGAATTGGAAGGTGAAGTGGAGCTGGATACATTGCCAAAATACAAACACCTGCTCGACCTCCTTCATGTGGTGCTGACCAGCGTAGTGGAAGATGAAACGAAGATATATTGGGCCCTCTGTTCACCGATGACGCCGCTTGTTTTTTATGGTTCAGACCCATTTTACCAGATGTTGGACCTGGCGAATACACACGATTGTGAATGCGGCCTGGAAGACGAAGACTATGAAGAATTTATTAAGAGTAAACAAGAGCTTTTTTACAACTACATTCTCAAGAAATTCTATGGCATACAGTTTCGTGCAAACGGAAACATCGTGCGGAGCATGCCAGATCCGGTTACAGGTCTTACGCGGCATTTCAGCCTTAATGTCAACACCAGTTTTGTAGATGCCACCCCAAAGAAACCATTACCAAAAGTGGATGTGGAACTAATGCGGAACCAGGCCATGGCCGATAATGCAATGCCTGTTCTGCATGAAATATTGCCGATTGATATGTTCACGTTTTCCGGCTTTAGCATCCTCACCATTTCCGATGTCACGCCACAATACGCACTCGAATCCATCAGGGATAACATTACAAAAAACAAATCGGGCGCTGAGAATCGTGGCTTCCCACAAATTGTTCAATCTTTAAAAGAGCTCGTGGGAAGCAATGATGTAGAGTTTAATATTTTGCCCCTGATCAAGGTAAATGGAAAAGTGGTGGATGATCTGTCTGCTTACTGTCAAAGCATTCTTTTTTCCTGCGATGCCCAAAAGCAGGTAAATGGCGGACTATTTCATTCTATGATTGAAAAGTTTGTGGAGCATCCGAAACTGGTTTATTACAGTGATATTGAGATTGAAGGGCCAACTTCGAAGGAAGCTGCAAAAATTATGCACAATGCAGGTGTGAGTTCCTTTGCATTGCTGCCGGTTTTTTACAATAAGAAACTGGTGGGTGCGATTGAGGTTTTTAGTAAAATAAAAGGCGCACTCAACGAAAAGGTATTGGCCACGATGGAGCCTGCCCGTGAACTGCTGGCACAACTTTTAGAAAATACCATCACGGCATTTGATGATGAAATAGAAGCAGTAACCAAGGAAAAGTTTACCAGCCTTCAACCATCGGTTCAATGGAAATTCAACGAAGTGGCCTGGCATTATTTACAAAAAAGAAAAGACGGCGTCGCACAGCAGGAACCGGAAGAGATCAGTTTTGAAAATGTGTATCCACTGTATGGGGCGGTAGATGTCCGTAACTCTACTATTGAACGAAATGCTGCCTTAAACAAAGACCTGGTGGTACAGTTTGATGTATTGCTGTCTGTGCTTCAGCAATTGAAGAAACACACCGGGTTTGGGCTGCTGGATGAGAAGATTTATGCAGCGAAGCAATGGGCTGAAAAAGTTAGCCCCAATGCTTCCCTTTTTAACCAGGAGGTGAAGCTGAACGATTTCCTGGAGAATGATATGGTGCCTTTTCTCATAAAATTTACGGATAAACAACCTGAACTATTTGCTATTGCTGAAACGTATTTTAATGCGATCGATGAGAGAACAGGAATAGCCTATCAAAACCGGCGGGCCCTGGAGGCCTCTATGACCACAGTCATTTCTTCTGTGAACAATTATTTTGACTTGTTTAGAAATGAGATTCAGCAGGCCTATCCTTGTTATTTCGAGAAATTCCGCACCGATGGGGTGGAGTATGATATTTATATTGGCCAGAGTATTACACCCGGCAGGCCCTACAGTGATATTTATTTGAAGAATCTCCGGCTGATGCAGTTGTCATCTATGGCTGCCGTTACCAAATATACCCATGCGTTGCTGCCTGAATTGGCGACACCTGTTGAAACCACCCAGCTGATCTTTATTCATTCGCATCCCATTGATATCCGTTTCAGACCCGATGAAAAGAGATTTGATGTAGAAGGGGCTTATAATATCCGCTATCATATCATCAAGAAAAGAATAGACAAAGTACACCTGAAGGACAGCAGTGAAAGATTGACGCAACCTCAAAAAATAGCCCTGGTGTATTTCAACCAAAAAGAGGCTGATGAATACATTTCGTATATCAGGTATCTACAGGGCGAAGGCGTCTTGCACAACGACCTGGAATTCCTGGAACTGGAAGAAGTTCAGGGTGTCTCAGAATTAAAAGCGTTAAGGGTAGGGGTGAACCTTGGATAAATGAGATGCTGTTTTTTTAAGAAGGTAATGTTTAATAATCAACAGCCAATTTTCAATTTCCAATTTGGGATACAGATGAGTGGCTGCTTAGCATTTTGGCTACAACGAAGTAAATGAGTTTTAAGAAAACGACAGCATCACCGCCTGTCTAATAAGAATAACTTGCAGCGCTGAAAATGAACATCTGCATAAACACACAACCATGTATTGCTGGTTTTTTTAAATACGAATTATGAAACAAAATATTATCCTCCTTATCGCTATTTTATTATTTGCGGCCTGCAAATCCGATGATAAAAAAGAGGTTCCCGTTACAAATAGGGTTACCAATATGGCTGGCGGTGACTTAACCATCAACGGCACCATAACCGGCCTGGGTAGCGGTAGCTATTTAACGCTGGCCCGGTTCGAAGATGGCGGTTTTAAAACAGATTCCATACAATCCGGTAATGGGAAATTTACTTTTACCTCAAAGTTGAAAGAGCCTACGCATTATGTATTAAGCATTGCCGGAACGGATGATGGCCCCTCCCTGCTGTTTTTTGCTGACCCCGGAACAATTAGTATTAGCGGTACCCTTGATTCGCTGGACAAAGCGGCTGTAACTGGCGGCCCAACTCAAACAGAGTATAAAAAAGCTTATGGAGACTACATTAGTTTTTTTGAAAAGGCCAATCCCTACTATGAACGGTTCAGCGAAGCCAGGCAAAAGGGAGACATTGCTACCACCGAAAAAATTCAGAAAACATTTGATTCTTTAGCAACAGCAGCCAACAAGTATATTATTGACTATGCTACTAGTAATAAGGGTTCGATCGTATCGGTTTTTTTATTGGGGATGAATATGGCGAATAACAAAAATATCAATGATATCGCTAAAACCTTTGATGCGCTTGCCGAACCTGTGAAAAACAGTTATCCCGGCCGCCATTTAAAATCGAAGCTGGATAGCAAACGAAATACAATGATTGGGGCGACTGCGATGGACTTTACCCAGCAAGACATCAACGGCAAACCAGTTTCTCTTTCTTCTTTCAGGGGCAAATACCTGCTGGTAGATTTTTGGGCAAGCTGGTGTGGACCATGCCGGGCCGAAAATCCCAACGTGGTAAGCGCATATAATGCTTACAAGTCGAAAGGCTTTGATATTCTTGGGGTATCGCTGGATGACGATAAATCAGATTGGCTGGCTGCCATTAAAAAAGACAAACTTGTATGGACGCAGGTTAGCGATCTCAAAGGTTGGGAAAATGAAGTGTCGCAGAAGTATGGCATTCAATCAATTCCTGCGAGCTTTTTACTGGATAAAGAAGGGAAAATAATAGCCACCGATCTGCGCGGCGAATCGCTGGCTAATAAACTTAAAGAACTGATGCAATAAGCGCAAAAAGGCATTGTTTTTGCTTTGGGAAAATAAAGTAGGTAGGAACATTCTTAGTACTTTACATCATGAAAATGACGGTCTTATTTTTTAGAATTCCTTTTTTCCTGATTTTTTTATGTTGGATGACAGGCGAAGTGCATGCACAATTGGGCTTTGGCACCACTACTCCTAACAGTAAGTCAATACTCGAATTAAGAGCCACCAATAAGGGTCTTTTGTTGCCCCGCATGACAGTTGCCCAACGTACAACCATTGCAGCTTCATTGACCAAATCAGAGCGTGGAATGATGGTACTTGATTCAGTTACCGGCAAGCGTTATTACTGGGACAGTATCAAATGGACCAACAACACGCGGGGGCTCAAACTTCCACTCAAATTACTTTCAGATAGTATCGTCTTTAACCCTGGCACTGCCATCGGCGACCTTATTTCCTGGGATGGTGTAAACTGGATAAACAAACAACCGGCTCCGGTAAAGTTTAGCTTCAACGTCAGTCATATGCAGCCTGCCCTCGCTGTTAATTATTGCATTTCGTTGTATGGCATATTTCCCGCCCAAAACGACCAACCCTTTGTAGGCGAAATAAAAATTTTCGGGTTTAATTTTAGTCCACTGGGTTGGGCATATTGCGATGGTCAATTGCTGTCAATAATCGATAATGATACACTTTTTAACCTTATTGGAACCACGTATGGCGGTGATGGGGTAAGTACTTTTGCCATGCCCGACCTTAGGGGCCGGGTGCCGGTTCAACGCGGTACAGGACCCGGCCTGAGCACCCGTATTCTAAGCGAAACCGGTGGGACCGAATCACAGATCATCTCACAATAACGCAGTGAAATCCACTCATTTTTAATTCTTTTTTCCACTTTACATCAGCATAAAATCAGGCTCATGAAAAATCATTTTTACCATACAAAAGTTTTCTTTTTTCTTTTGATAACACTCTTGTCCGTTTTTATTTCTAAAGCACAAGTCGGACTGGGTACCAATTCGCCAAACGCCAGGGCAATGCTGGATATAAGATCCACCACCAGGGGTGTATTGCCGCCCAGGATGACACCGGCGCAGCGCACTACCCTTGCTGCCTCATTAACCAAAACAGAAAGAGGCCTGATGGTCGCTGATTCCGTCACAGGCCGTCAATATTATTGGGACAGTGCTAAATGGACCCATATTACGCCGCCTGTTAAATTGCCACTTACCCTTATATCTGATAGCATAGCAATCAACCCGGGCACCGCAAATGGTGACCTGGTATCCTGGGATGGTGTAAACTGGATAAACAAGCAACCTGCGCCGGTACACTTTACCCATACCGTTTACAAGATGCAGCCTTTCCTTGTATTGAATTATTGCATTGCCCTGAATGGGATATTTCCAAGCCGCAATGGAATAGATCCGTTTTTAGCTGAAATTGCCATTTATAGTTTCAATTTTCCACCCAGATACTGGGCTTATTGTGATGGACAGTTATTGCCCATTGGCCAAAACACGGGGCTGTTTTCTTTGTTGGGTACCACTTATGGCGGAAACGGACAAACGACGTTTGCTTTGCCTGACCTGAGGGGCAGAACAGCGATGCACTTTGGCCAGGGACCGGGCCTTACCCCCCGTGATTTGGGCGAAAAAAGTGGCACCGAAACGCAAACCATTTCGCAATGATTTTTTTTAAGGAAAGACAATTGACCATGATGGCACTTGCTGGCATCATGGTATTTTTTTGTATGTGCCTCTCCCAGTTTTCCTTTGCTCAAAAGATGCTTGTGCAGGCGAACGATTGGGCTTATGGCCTTGCAGGTATAGACAGTAATTTTAAAAAGGTAACCGGCAAAAAAATCTTCAGGGTAGCCATTATAGACAACGCGTTTGATATCGATAAAACAAACCTGTTGAATTTTTTAGATACCAATTATGCCGAAATTCCTGGCAATGGTTTCGATGATGACGGTAATGGAAAAACTGATGATTACATGGGGTGGGATTTTGCGGATAATGATAACAATGTTCAGCCCCCGCCGTCAAAATCGAAACCTCTTGTTCATGGTACCAAAGTGGCTGATATTTTTATACAGACTATTAGCCGCATATTAGAAAATCCCCGGCTCGATATACGCATTTTGCCTATAAAAGCCAATGCGGATATTAGCCAGAATAATTATATCACTGAAGGGTACAAAGGCATAGCATATGCACTATCCATGAAGGTGGACATGATTATTACCAGCTGGTCTTTTTTTGAATTAAAAGAAAGTGAGCAGTCGCTACTCGAAAAGGCAAAACAACAGGGTGTAATAATGGTGGGATCGGCAGGAAATTTTTTGTACGAACAACCGCAGTATCCCGCTTCATTTCCATGGGTAATAAACGTAGCCGCTCTGGATCGGAATTTGCTTAAACAACCAGCTTCCAACTTTGGACAAGGCATAGATATTGCAGCCCCGGGCGATTCACTGGTCGTTATACATTTGGGCCCCGACCAGCCACCCGCTTATCTTTCAGCTACTTCTGCAGCCACCCCTTTAGCCGCAGGCGTAATAGCAGCATTAAGCAGCGCATTCCCACAATTATTGGCTTCAGACATCGATAGGGTGATCAAAAATTCTGCGAAACCATTAGATAGTATCAACTGGATGTACAGCGGTAAAATGGGGGCTGGCATTATACAGGCTCAGGGTATGGTTGATTATCTTACAAATGGTGAGAGCGCCCCCACATTTACTCAGCCCAAAGGCTACCTCAATCTGTCCTCATTAACTGCCGGTAAAAACTACACGCTTGCACCTGTTGGAAATTATAAAGACATTAGGTTGATGATGCCACCCGGAACAGTAATAGATCACGATGTTCATATTAAGTGGCGGCACAATGAAACAACAAAAGACACGATACTTACCCCAAAACAAATGCTTTACCCATTGGTGTTACGGGCAGAAAAAATATGGGTGGAAAAACAGGCAGCAGCAACCGGGGTGGTAACTACACCTGCATGGTGGTACTACGAAGTACAAACAACAGATAGCAGCATATTATATTGCAACGGCACCATTGACATTGAAGGCACGGAAGGCTTTATAGAAGATGGGAGCGGAGCAGCGGGCTACACCGGTCGTAGTAATTGCAAATGGCTGATCAAAGTGCCGGAGGGGAAAAAGATAAAATTTGAATTCACCGAAATGGACCTTGAGATTAAAAAGGACCAGCTGTATATTTTCAATGGCGTACACACCAATGCGACCATACTCGCCATTTTTAGTGGGCCAAAACCTCCACCTATTGTAACCAGTTGGGGTAATATGGCATTGATCTGGTTTATCAGCAGTGAAACCAACCATGGCAAAGGCTGGAAGCTGCATTATACGGCAGTGGACTGAAAAGGAGCAGCGTATTAGCAGTCAAACATCAAGGCAAATTGCGGGCACTGAAGAAAAAAGAGGCTGACTCAAAACGATGAGTCAGCCTCTTTTCTGTGTGTGCCCGGCATGGGTAATAGCTAGGTGGTGCAAGTCCACTATGAGCTTGG